>CALUSM010000059.1 GCA_944323445.1 uncultured Bacteroidales bacterium | reverse complement strand
GGCTCCTTGTAGGCCCCGCTTATGGCGGCCAGGGAGTTCTTCTTGTCATTGCGCACCTGGGTGGGGGTGATGTGGTGCTTCTCGTTGTATTCCGCCTGTTTGGCGCGGCGGCGGTTGGTCTCGTCAATCGTTTTCTGCATGGAACCGGTGATGGTGTCCGCGTACATTATCACAAGACCATTCAGATTTCGTGCCGCACGTCCCGCAATCTGGGTCAGGGCCCGGTCGGAACGCAGGAATCCTTCCTTGTCCGCGTCTATAATAGCCACGAGCGATACATCCGGCAGGTCCAGTCCCTCGCGCAACAGATTGACACCCACCAGTACGTCGAACCGTCCGGCCTTGAAATCCTCGATAATCTCCACCCTTTCCAGAGTGTCCACGTCCGAGTGGATGTAGCGGCAGCGCACCTGCCGTTTTGTCAAGAATTTCTCCAGTTCCTCTGCCATCCTCTTGGTGAGGGTGGTGACCAGCACGCGCTCGTCCTTCTCGGTGCGCAGCTCTATTTCCTCCATCAGGTCGTCTATCTGGTTCTTGGACGGGCGCACGTCTATCGGAGGGTCCAGCAGACCGGTGGGACGGACCACCTGCTCGACAATCAGGCCCTCGCTCTTCTCCAGCTCATAGTCGCCCGGGGTCGCGCTGACGAATACCCTCTGTCCGAGGATATTCTCGAACTCGTCGAATTTCAGGGGCCGGTTGTCCGCAGCGGCGGGGAGGCGGAAACCGTATTCGATCAGCACTTCTTTTCTGGAGCGGTCGCCTCCGTACATGGCCCTCACCTGCGGCAGGGTGACGTGGCTCTCGTCGATGAAGGTGATGAAGTCCTTGGGAAAATAGTCTATGAGGCAGAAGGGCCGCTGTCCGGCGCTCCGCCCGTCGAAGTACCGGGAATAATTCTCGATGCCCGGGCAGTAGCCCAGCTCCTTGATCATCTCCATGTCGTATTCGACCCTCTTCTTGAGGCGGTTGGCCTCGTGCTGCTTCCCTATGGAACTGAAATATTCGCACTGCTGCATCATGTCGTCCTGGATCATGCGTATGGCGTGGGCGGTGCGCTCCTTGGTGGTGACGAAGATGTTGGCGGGGTATATCGATATCTCGTCGAGGCTCTCGAGGCTCATGCCGCTGACCGGGTCGATGATCTCTATCTCCTCAATCGTGTCTCCGAAAAATACGATGCGGCAGCCGCTGTCCACGTAGGCCAGGTAGATGTCTATCGTGTCGCCCTTCACGCGGAAGGTGCCGCGCTTGAAGTCGGCGTCGCTGCGGTTGTAGAGGGCATCGACGAGGCGGTAGAGGAGCTTGTTGCGGCTGATGCGCTGGCCGGTATGGAGGGCTATGGTATTGTCATGGAAGTCCTGCGGGTTGCCGATGCCGTAGAGGCAGGATACGGAGGATATCACTATCACGTCGCGGCGGCCTGAGAGCAGGGCTGAGGAGGCGGAGAGGCGCAGCTTTTCGATCTCGTCGTTGATGCTCAGGTCCTTCTCTATGTAGGTGTCGGTCACCGGCAGGTAGGCTTCGGGCTGGTAGTAGTCGTAGTAGGAGACGAAATACTCCACGGCGTTGTCCGGGAAGAATGACTTGAATTCGCCGTAGAGCTGGGCTGCCAGGGTCTTGTTGTGGCTGAGTATCAGGGCCGGCCTCTGCAGCCGCTCAATGACGTTGGCCATCGTGAACGTCTTGCCCGAGCCGGTGACTCCGAGCAGGGTCACGGCGTCCGCACCGGCATTGACTGCCTCGCAGATCTCCTTGATGGCCTCCGGCTGGTCGCCTGTGGGGCGGTATGGGGACTGAATTTTGAACGGCATGGACTGAAAATTAGTATGCGAATATACTAACTTCCGGCGAGAATTTATCAAAATATTTTGTATAAACCGCGGATAGGTGTAAATTTGCGTTGATGATAATTGCGGATAGGTGAAAAATTTGTTTTAAAATAATCACGGAAAGGTGTAATATGAAACGGAAGATATATGACAGGCTCCTTAAATGGAAGCTGGACCGGAATGGAAAGACGGCTGTGCTGGTAAATGGAGCCAGGCGTGTAGGTAAAAGTTATATTGTCAGGCAGTTTGCCGATAATGAGTATCGGAGCAGTATTTTTATAGACTTCAATAAGGCAGGAAAATCTGTCAAGGAACTTTTTGACAATTATCTCGATGATATAGACACGTTCTACACATATCTGAGCACATACACCAATACCAGGATTTATCCCGGGGACTCTGTTCTGGTATTGGATGAGGTGCAGCTTTATCCAAGAGCCAGGGCTGCTGTCAAATATCTGGTGGAAGACGGACGTTGCGATATAATAGAGACCGGGTCTTTGATTTCCATCAAAAAAAATGTGGAAGATATAGTGATTCCTTCAGAAGAAGAAGAACTGCTGCTGCATCCTATGGATTTCGAAGAATTCCTGTGGGCTATGGGCAATGAAACGCTTATGCCGCTTATCCGGGATAATTTCGAAAAATGTCGCGCAATGGGGCAGGCAGTGCACCGCAAGGCGATGGATTATTTCAGGCAGTATCTTATCGTCGGAGGCATGCCCCAGGCTGTGGCGGAATAT
This sequence comes from uncultured Bacteroidales bacterium, assembly GCA_944323445.1. Taxonomy (GTDB): domain Bacteria; phylum Bacteroidota; class Bacteroidia; order Bacteroidales; family UBA932; genus Coprenecus. The sequence continues at coordinate 1,026 of CALUSM010000059.1, read as the reverse complement.
GTGGAAAGCCGGGATTTTAGTCGTGTGGACCGTGTCAAGCGGCAGATACTCAGATTATATCGCAACGATATTCATAAATATGCTAAAGGTTATGAGGCCAAGGTTACAAAAGTCTTCGACACGATTCCGTCCCAGCTTCAGAAACATGAAAAGAAATTCCTTTTGAAAGCTCTCAGCGAGAAGGCGCGTATGAGGGATTATGAGACTTCCTTTTTCTGGCTGGCGGATGCAATGATTGTAAATATGGCTTACAATACCACGTCTCCGGATGTGGGGTTGGGGATAAACGAGGAAAACTCTACCCTCAAGTGCTATATGGCTGATACCGGTTTATTGCTCAGTCATGCTTTCAGTGACAGGGATATCGTGTCGGAGGGATTGTACAATAAGATACTGACTGACAAGTTGGAATTCAATGGAGGTATGATGATTGAGAATGTGGTGGCCCAGATGCTGCGTACGTCAGGGCATAAATTGTATTTTTTCTCAAAGTACGATAAGTCTCATGCAGGAGAACGGATGGAACTGGATTTTCTGATAACGAAGAACACCGTAACATCCAGGCACAACATTTCTCCGATAGAGGTTAAATCCTCAATCCGTTATACTCTTACCTCCCTGATGAAATGCATCAATAAGTACGGGCAATACCTGTCTGTGCCGTATGTGGCGCATACGGGTGATTTGAAAGAGAATGGAGGTGTTGTCTATATTCCGCTTTATATGGTTCCGCTGCTGTAGATTTCTCTATCTTCAACAGTTTCAGGACAGTGCCGGTGATATGCAATAGTGCGTAGGCGACTGGCTCTACAGCATCATGGTGAGATAGAAGATGAGGAGGGTGCGCTTTTTCATCACCGGGTAGGAGATGATGTCCGGGTCGTCGGTGGTCTTGTAGGTGTGGCGGTGGAAGCCGGAAGTGAAGACCAGGGCGGGGATGCCGGCCCGGTGGAAGACGATCTGGTCGGAGAGCTGGTAGAAGAGCTCGGTGAAGTTCTTGCTGCCGTAGAAGGTGTGGTCGATGTC
>CALUSM010000058.1 GCA_944323445.1 uncultured Bacteroidales bacterium | reverse complement strand
CTGTTCCTGGAGTCCACCGACTCTTCGGCCGACATCCAGATCTACATCAACTCTCCCGGAGGCATGGTCTACGCCGGTCTGGGCATCTACGACACCATGCAGCTGGTCGGTCCCGACGTGGCCACCATCTGTACCGGCATGGCCGCCTCTATGGCCGCCGTGCTGCTGACCGCCGGCGCTCACGGCAAGCGCTCGGTGCTGCCACACTCCCGCGTGCTGATTCACCAGCCCATGGGCGGAGCCGAGGGACAGGCCTCCGACATCGAGATAGCTGCCGCTGAGATCAAGAAACTCAAGGGCGAGCTCTACGACATCATCGCCAAACATTCCGGCCAGAGCCTGGAGAAGATAGCCAAGGACGCCGACCGTGACTACTGGATGACCGCTTCCGAGGCAGTGGCCTACGGCATGGCCGACAATATTCTCTCCCGTCCCGCAAAATAGATCGATAAATGAGTGATAAGAAGAAAGTAGACAGGTGCGCCTTCTGCGGCCGTACCTCCAATGAGGTGGAGATGCTGCTCCAGGGGGGCGGCAGCTCTATCTGTGTGGACTGCGCCATCCGGGTGTCGGAGTATGTACATTCGATTTTCGGAGACGACATATTTGCTGATGCAGCTTCTGGTTCGGCTCTGCATGAGGCCGGCAAGGCACCTTCGTGCGAGGCCCTGGAGGTGACACCGAAGCAGATAACCGCTTTCCTGGACCAGTACGTGATAGGGCAGGGGGATGCCAAGAAGTCCCTGGCCGTGGCAGTGTACAACCACTACAAGAGGATCAATGAGGCATTTGCCCGGAAAGCGGCCGATGCCTCGTCCAAGGGGCGCGGCAAGAGCGAGGCCGATAAAGTCCTGGATGCCGAGAAATCGGCCCTCGAGAGTCTGGAACTGGAGAAGTCCAACATCCTGCTTGTCGGCCCCACCGGTACCGGCAAGACTCTTCTGGCCAGGACCATCGCCCGCATGCTCAACGTTCCCTTCGCCATCGTCGACGCTACCGTGCTGACCGAGGCCGGATATGTGGGCGAGGACGTGGAGAGCATCCTCTCCCGTCTGCTTCAGGCCGCAGACTACGACGTGGCCCGGGCCGAGAGAGGCATCGTCTTCATCGACGAGATCGACAAGATTGCCCGCAAGAGCGACAATCCCTCCATCACCCGCGATGTCTCCGGAGAGGGAGTACAGCAGGCCATGCTGAAACTCCTCGAGGGCAGCATCGTCAACGTTCCCCCCGCCGGCGGCCGCAAACACCCGGAGCAGAAGATGATACCGGTCAACACGACCAACATCCTCTTCATCTGCGGAGGCGCCTTCGAGGGTATCGAGAAGAAGATCGCCCAGAGGCTCAATACCCGCGTCGTCGGCTACGGCGCTCAGGAGAAGAAGAGCCATATTGACCGCGACAACCTTCTGCGCTACATCGCCCCCCAGGACCTCCGCGCCTACGGCCTGATACCCGAGATCGTGGGCCGTCTGCCCATCGTCACATATCTCAACCCGCTGGACCGCGATGCCCTGCGCCGTATCCTCACCGAACCCAAGAACGCCCTGGTGCGCCAGTACGTCCACCTCTTCGAGCTCGACGGAGTCAAGCTTACCATCGAGCCTGCCGTCCTGGACATGATAGTGGATACCGCCCTCAAGTACAAGCTGGGCGCCCGCGGCCTCCGCTCCATCTGCGAGGCCATCATGATGGACCCGATGTACGACCTCCCCGGCAGCGGCCGCAAGACCTTCAGGATCACGGCTGACTATGCCCGCGAGCGGATAGAGAGATTTGCGGGGACGCTGCAGTAGGGGGGCAGGAAAAATTTCTTACATTTGCAAAGAATGTAGAACAAATATAACAGACAGCAGCAATGTTTAAGGAAGTAGAGATAGAGCGGTTCCGAAGTATACGGTATGCTCATATAGAAGGATTTGAACGTGTAAACCTTTTTTTCGGAAAGAATAACTGCGGGAAATCGTCTTTATTGGAATCCTTGTTCTTAGCCAGCGGGATTTCCAATCCGCTACTTCCTGTTAATGTCAACCTCATGCGTGGATATCAGAAAGTCCGTCCGGATGACTTGAAATATGATTTCTACAATCTGGATGCTGCCGGGCCGATTCATATCAAAACTATGGACGGCGAGGTGCGGGATCTCAATATCAGTCTTTTTGAACAGCAGCCGAGCAGCGTCTCATTAGTAAAGGATGGTGCGGATATTCTTTCAAATGTCGAAGAAAACAAATATGGACTGAGGTTTGACTTTAAAATCAATGATGTAGCTTACCTGTCTCAATTGAAGTTTGATTCTTCCAAGCCGGATAATGCGTCACGTGAGGTCGCTGAAAATTACGAAGAGTCATTGCGATGCACGTACCTTAGTCCGAAATACGATTTCAACACATCAATCCGTGGATTGAAGAAGGTCATCCAGAATAAGGATGAGAATTTCATTATAGAGGGGTTGAGAATAATTGAGCCGAAAGTCAACAATTTTGTATTTACGGATAACGAAATGCTCGTAGATATCGGGCTGAGAAATCGAATACCTGTCAATATGATGGGAGACGGAGCACGTAAGATAGTCTCTTTGCTCACTGCTGTATACGATTGTAAGGATGGTATTCTGCTCATTGATGAAATAAGTAATGGCTTCCACTATTCCGTGATGCGTGATTTGTGGAGAGTGCTTATAGATGCAGCAATGAGAAATAATACGCAGTTGTTTGTAACAACGCACGACATAGATTCGATTAAGGGACTCAGGGATGCGACTGCATGCCGGTCAGACAATTCGATTGCGGCATTTAAGCTTCTTAGGACGGTTGATGATGAACTCAAGGCATTCCACTATTCTTTGGAAAGTTTGGATTATTCTATAAATCAGGAAATTGAGATTAGGTGATGAATAAGATATTAATTGAGGCGAAGAATAAGAACACTCCCGAGTACCGATTCCTGAAAGCGATATTGGCTAAGTTTTTCCCTACCTGCGAAACTAATTTTATTTTTATGGACGGAGTAGGTAATCTGTTCAGTGAACCGATACGTATTCAGATGCTTCAGGCGGGGGTGGCTGGTGAGCCTGTGCTGGTGCTTGTCGATGCGGATACTGTTGATAAAGGAAATGGGTATAAAAAACGTAAGACTGAGATAGAGAATGGCATGTCTAAAAGCGGTGTCCAATTTCCCTATTTTATCTATCCTGATAACGGTGGAGACGGAGATGTCGAGACACTGATGCTTGCAGCTGCCCGTTATGACAAGCACAAGATTTTCTTCGACTGCTTTAATGATTACGAGAGGTGTGTATCAGCATCATATCAGGTTCCAAACCTTAAAGGCAAGCTGCATACCTACATCACAGCACAAAAATTGAGCAGCAGACAGAGGCAGAAGATCGGATCAGGTGACTGGCTGTTTGAAGAGGAGGATTACTGGGACTTGAATGTAAAGGACCTGGAACCCCTGATTCAATTTTTTTCAGATAATCTCAAATGACAGATTCCGTTTTTTCCGCGGCCAGCTGCTCCTGCGTCAGAGGTGCTTCCCGGTGGCCCTGCTCCGTTTCCCTTTCCAGAAGGTGCCGACCGAAGCGGTCTTTCTCCGTCACCTTCTCGCCGTGCCTTTTGAGTCAGCCCCTTTCCAGTGCCTTCCTGCGGGTATTCCTGGT
>CALUSM010000057.1 GCA_944323445.1 uncultured Bacteroidales bacterium | reverse complement strand
CAGTTCGAGGAGGGCATCGACCGGACGGTACGCTGGTACCTTGAGAACCAGGCGTGGATGGACAGCATCACCTCCGGGGAGTATGAGAAGTACTACGAGGATATGTACGGCAAACGTCATCATTTGCAGCTATGAGCAGTTATCTGGAAGTCAATGACGTGTCCAAATCGTACGGTACGAGGGTGCTGTTTGACCGTATATCTTTCCATATCGATGAGGGGAACAAGATAGCTCTTGTGGCTCCGAACGGTACGGGCAAGACATCCCTCCTGAGCATCATCGCAGGCAAGGATTCGTCGGACGGGGATGGTACCGTGCATTTTCTCAGGAATATCACTGTCGCTTTTCTGGAACAGGAACAGCATTATGAGCCTGACCGCACCGTGTACGATATTGTGATGGACGGTACGTCCGGTCTGGAACATGAGGTGCCGGAGCATGAGGTTGCGTCGATCCTCTCCCGTCTGCGTCTGGACGATTTCTCGCGCAGGGCCGGAACTCTCAGCGGAGGGGAGGCCAAGCGGGTTGCCATTGCGGCAGTCCTGGTCCGGAAGCCGGATTTCCTTGTGCTGGACGAGCCTACCAACCATCTGGACGTGGACAGCATCGAGTTTCTGGAGGACTACCTCACCCGCTCGCGCTGTACCCTGCTGATGGTCACCCACGACCGCTATTTCCTGGACAGGGTGTGCAACCAGATTCTGGAACTGGACGGCGGAAAACTCTACCGCTACCAGGGCAACTATTCCTATTTCCTGGAGAAGAGGCAGGAGCGCATAGCCAATTTCAATGCGGCTACTGACCGCGCCCGCAACCTGCTGCGTACCGAGTTGGACTGGATGCGCCGTATGCCCTGTGCCCGCGGCACCAAGGCCAAGTACCGTATCGACGCATTCCATGAACTCAAGGACAGGGCGGGGCAGAGGATAGAGGAACGTCAGGTGGAGATACGGGCCGGGATGGCTCGCCTAGGCCGAAAGATAATCAACTGCCGCGGAGTGAGCTATCGCTGGGGTGACTTCCCTGTACTCGAGGATTTTACCTACAACTTCGCTCCGGGAGAGAAAATAGCGGTGGTAGGTCCCAACGGAGTAGGGAAGAGCACCTTCCTCGACCTGCTGGCCGGTGTCCTGGAACCTTCTTCGGGAGAGATAGACCGCGGGGAGACCCTCCGCATAGGGTATTACCGGCAGGAGGGCATCCGTCTGGACGGCGACAAGACTGTCTTTGAGACCGTCTCGGAGATAGCAGACGTAGTGTCCATAGGCAAGGGGGAGACCGTCTCCGCGATGACCTTTCTCAACTATTTTCTTTTTCCGCCCTCGATGCACCGCAATAAGGTCGCTCTGCTCAGCGGAGGTGAGCGGCGCCGGCTTTATCTGCTGACCGTGCTGATGCGCAGTCCCAACTTCCTGATACTGGACGAGCCTACCAATGACCTGGACCTGATGACCCTCAATGTGCTGGAGGAGTATCTGTCCGGATTCGCGGGCTCGCTTCTTATAGTTTCCCATGACCGCTTTTTCGTGGACAAGCTGGCAGACCATCTCTTCATCTTCGAGGGCGGAGGCCGGGTCAAGGACTTTGTGGGCAGTTACTCAGGCTACCGGCAGTACCTCAGGGACAGGGAGGAGGAACGCAGGGCTGCGTCCAAGGAGGCCCGTAAGGCAGCAGCGCCTGAGACTCCGGCCTCTGCAGCGGACCGCGGAGGGGAACGCAAGCGCCGTCTGACCTATAAGGAGAAGCAGGAGAAGGCTCAGCTGGAGGCGGACCTGGCAGCTCTCGAAGAGGAGAAAAAGGCCCTGGAGGCCAGGCTCTGCTCCGGTACACTGTCTCCAGAAGAGCTGACCGCCGATTCGATCCGTATCGGGGAGGTGACCCGTCTGCTTGACGAAAAGGAGCTCCGCTGGCTAGAACTGGATGAGATAGAAACCAGTTGATCAGCAGAACTGCAGCCTCTTGAACAGCAGGTAGGAGGCGGCCCAGATGCATGCGGGGGCGACGAATGAGTAGAGAATGTATAGGATGCCGCTGCTCAGCTCATCGACCTGGAACATCCCGATGAACACGCCGTGAATTGCGAGCATGACGAGTACGGTCATGGCTGTCTTGTGCTTCCGCAGGGCGATATTGCCCAGAATGAATACCGACTGGTACAGGCAGATCTTGCCGAAGTCGGACCAGAACGTGCAGAAATCCGTCCCGCCGGGTTCCCAGATCATGCCCTGGAATCCCCTTCCGCCTCCGGCCAGCGCCAGAGCGCAGTCCAGCATGTGCATGACTGCGTAGAATCCGAACGGAATCAGGACGGCGGATACCAGCATCATCACTCCGAACTTGATGGGAACGGGGAGAGGCAGCATGGCATATCCGATTCCGTCCGAAGGGTCGTTGACGTAGCCGTAGACAGATGCAGGAACGCAGAATGCCAGGAACAGGGCTGTCAGATACAGTACCGGAAGCCTGTCCCCGGGAGTCACTGTATTCTCAGCCAGCAGCATGACCAGCCAGTAGGCCAGGTACAGACAGGCCATTACTGCTGCGGCCGGCCAGATTCTCCTTATTCCGGATTTCAGGTCCGAGACCGTGAGCATTCCTGCGCGGATAAGTCTTTCCGAGGCGCAGTGGGGAGTCCTAACAGCACGCATGATCCACCCCCTTTTCAGTATTTCTGTTGTCCAGGGACCTGAGATACTCTACCAGAGTGCCTCCTCCTGAGATACAGGCGTCGAAGAGCACTTCTATGTCGATCTCTGTCTTTGCATGCAGGTTTTTCGAAGGTGTATCTGTGTCTGTGCCGGAACACAGGTTCTGTCCCGCGTACCCGCTGACGATACCGGAGCGGGTCAGGCGGGGCAGGATGTTGACCACACCTGCGGCCGTGCGCTCGCTGAAGAGGGCATGCGGAATAACCTCGTTGCCGATCCTGAAGCATATCTTTCCTGCGAGGTCATCCAGGGATGAGTTGAGCAGCAGTCTCCCGGAGTCTATGACCGCCACATGATCCACGATGTCTTCCACTTCCCGGACCTGGTGGGTAGACAGTATTACTGTTCTGTCCGGCTGCATGTGCTCGGCCAGCAGCCGTCTCAGGATCAGCTTGGACGGTATGTCCAGACCGTTGCCGGGCTCGTCCAGCAGAAGCAGCCTGGTGTTGAGGGAAAGCGCGAAGGCTATCATGGCCTTTCTCTTCTGTCCTGAAGAAAGCCTTCGGAAGACTGCGTCCGGCTCGACATCGAATATCCTGAGGTAATCGACGAGGGCGTCCCCGTCGTAGTTGGAGTAGAACATTCCGTAATTTCCGGCGTATTCTATCACCGGCAGGTCCGGGGCGTTGAAGCTCTCCGGTACGAAATAGATGCTGTCCAGAAATTCAGGATTCCGGTCGGACGGTATCATGCCATCCGCCTCTATCCGTCCGTCCGCGCATCTTAGAAGTCCGGCAATCAACCGCATAAGCGTGGTTTTGCCTGCTCCGTTTCTTCCCAGGAGCCCGTAAACGGCTCCGTTTTTCAGCTCCATGCTCAGACCGTCATATACACGGCGTCCCCTGTAGCTGAACCTAAGTCCATCTATCTGTATCATAATGCAAGAAATTAAGTGTCTTGTTCTGTAGCCGCGGGACGTACGGCTGCAACTCATGAGAACAAAGATGAGACATTATTTTGATTTCTCAAAATAATGTGTAAAAGTTTTTTACGTAATTGGAAAAATGCGCTTATATTTGCACTCCCGATTCGGAGAGATGCCGGAGTGGTCGAACGGGGCAGTCTCGAAAACTGTTGAACTCCTTGTGGGTTCCGGGGGTTCGAATCCCTCTCTCTCCGCAACAAACGCTGAAAATCAGCAAATTGCAAAACAAACACCCAGTTTTACACCCAAGAATGCAAAGTCG
>CALUSM010000056.1 GCA_944323445.1 uncultured Bacteroidales bacterium | reverse complement strand
ATTTCGGTGTATATCTGTTCGATCTCCAGGGCGCGGTTCCGGTGTCTTGCGGTTACGTCCTCGATCAATGTCTCATAACCTTCGCTGGGGGAGAGGCTTATCAGTCCGCTTTCCATACCGTGTATGGTGCGCAGCGGAATCTCTTCCCCCCGGATGTAGCTGTCCATCCACGGACAACGGCGCGGTCGATGCGTTTGATCATCGAGCAGCACATATTGTCGGGGGCCAGGTCGGACTGGTCCATGTCCATGCCCACTACCATCCACGGACCGCTGTAGTCGCGCATGTACCTGTACATCCCTAAGGCAGTGCCTCCGGCGTAGGGGAAGAAGAAGTCGTAGCGGGCGGTCAGGTCCGGGCACATCCTGTACAGGCTGTCGGCCATGTAGAATCCGCTGTATCCGTCCGAGAGCTCTATGACGGTCACGCTGTCCGGATGTTCCGGGTCGGCACCCAGGCAGAATGCCTCAGCCGCTGCCAGAGACTGCGGGTCGGAGAGGGTGGCGGCGATGACGGCCGGCGTGCGGTCCAGGGAGTCGGCTACGCATCCGGCCAGATAGGCGGCGGACATGGCTACTATACCTATGGTATGTACAGGCAGGTCGTCGGCGAAATATTCCAGCATCATGATGTCCTTGCCCTCGGGCAGAGGGAATACCCCCTTGTCCATCAGGGCCCGTACAGTCACCTCGTAATCCGAAGCACCGAGTACGAAAAGGCTGCGGGTGCCTTCTGCCTGAGGTTCAGAGGCCCATTGCTCCACGACTGGCACCATCTCCTCCGCGCTCTCAGGGCGGTAGTAGTACAGTCCGAAGTCGTACCGGCTGGCCGCCGCTGATATGCCGCCGAAGATGATGTCATTGTACCCCATGTCCCCCAAGCCCCCGGGAGAGATGGCCCAGTGCACCGTGACATCGTCCCGCACAGGATTGTCCGGTCCGGTCTTGGTGCAGCCGGTCAGGATGGTCAGCAGGATGGCCTGGATTATGTATTGATTGAGCGCATTTCTGAATGCAAAAATAAGAAAATTCATGAAAAGGCGGTAACGGTAAGTGCTGAAGCGGGTACATTCTGTAAACGCTCACTGATCAGTTATTTAGCAAAAGCAGGCGTTCTTCGCGGCCATGACGGAAGGGACTAAAAGAACTCGGTGTGTAAGCTTGGCTTTGATTGTCAGATAGTTGCAAAATGTAGTGCGTCCCTGCTTACGGTTCCTCTGTCTCGGGAAAATACAGGGCGAGGCGGCGGGCCTGTGCCGGCGGGAGGATGCGGCTGTCGAGGATGGCCTGGAAGGTGAATTCCGCTTCAGGAAGGGTGCGGCGGAGGCGGTCGATGCCCTTGGCGGCGTAGGGGCCGATGTAGGGATGGGCGGCGAGGGAGTCCAGGGGCATGGAGTAGAGGTCGAGGGGACGGAGGGACTCCGGGGCGATGTAGAGCCGGTCGGCCAGTCTCCGGAGGCGGGCGGTGTCCATGCCGCGGATGTCCAGGAGCTGGGAGATGTCGGCGTAGAAGCCCAGGCGCTCGCGGTAGGCCAGGATCTGGCGGGCGTAGTAAGGGCCGATGCCGGGGAGGGCGTCCAGGGCGGCGCTGTCGGCGGAGTTGAGTTCGACGAGGTCCCAGCTCCAGCCGTCGTGGGAATATGAGCGGATGGGACTGTAGCCGTTCCTGCTGTTCCGGGAGCTGTCGGTGTTCCGGGCGCTGTCGCTGCCCCGGATGCTGTCGGTGTGCGGGGAGCTGCCGGCGGCGGATGCCGGGGTGGAGGCTGACCCGGGGGAGAATGTCCGTTCTGACGGATGATTGTCTGAGGTGCTGCCCGAGCGGGTAGCAGCAGTGAAGGAGGATGTGCGCCCGGGCTGGCCATCGTATGACGTGCGGCCCGTCCGGCGGGAGGATGATCCGCCTTGTCCGGTGATGGAAAGACCTTCCTGACCCGGAGTATTGTCCTGGATATTGTCCTGAGAGGCCTGCAGCTCTTCCTGCCGCTGCTCCTTCCGCATTGCCCTGCGGCTGTCTATCAGATATTTGCCGAAAAATACCGTCTGCGCCGCCAGTATCAGGCAGACCAGCACGACGACCCCGTTGGAGAACAGCCTCTGGCCCTTACTCTTCTTCCTGCTGTCCATGTCTTCCCACATAGTCCTTCCCTTCCACGATCAGCACTATCTCGCCCTTGGGCGGGTTGTCGGTGTACCACGAGGCCAGCTCCGGGAGGGTACCGCGGCGGGTCTCCTCGTGTATCTTGCTGATCTCGCGTGAGACGGAGGCTTTCCGCTCCGCCCCGAAGTATTCGCACATCTGTGTAAGTGTCTTGGCCAGGCGGTAGGGGGACTCGTAGAAGACCATCGTACGGCCCTCGGAAGCGAGCTGGGTCAGCCGGGTCTGTCGGCCTTTCTTGACAGGCAGGAAGCCCTCGAAGGCGAACCGGTCCAGCGGCAGGCCCGAGTCGACCAGGGCGGGTACGAAGGCCGTGGCCCCGGGCAGGGTGATGACCTCGATGCCTTCCTCGGCGCATTCCCGGGCGAGCATGAATCCGGGGTCGGATATGCCCGGCGTACCTGCGTCCGAGACCAGCGCGATGTTCATCCCGGAGAGTATTTTCTCGCAGACGGGACGTATCCGTGCGTGCTCGTTGAACTTGTGGTGGGCCTCGGTCGGCTTGGTGATGCCGTAGTGCTTGAGCAGCACCGAGGTGGTGCGGGTGTCCTCGGCCAGGATCAGGTCGACCTGCTTGAGAACCTCTACAGCCCTGAAAGTCATGTCCTCGAGATTGCCCACGGGGGTGGGCACGATGTAAAGCTTGCCTGCCATGGTAGTAAGTAAGGATAAAATGTTAATTTTGCAGTCCGGATGCCGGGACGGGAGCATCCTCTCAAAAGACAAAAGTAAGAAAATGTTTTCAGAATACGCAAAAAAACCGGGCTGGATTGAAGTCATCTGCGGCTCGATGTTCTCGGGCAAGACCGAGGAACTGATCCGCAGGCTCAAGCGGGCCAAGTTCGCCAACCAGCGGGTGGAGATATTCAAGCCCGGAATAGATACACGCTACTCCGCGGAGGAGGTGGTCTCGCACGACGCCACCGCCATCATGTCGACTCCGGTCGAGTCCTCGGCCAGCATCCTCCTGCTGTCGGGAGACGTGGACGTGGTGGGCATAGACGAGGCCCAGTTCTTCGACGACGGGATCGTGGACGTGTGCCGGCAGCTGGCCTCGTCCGGTATCAGGGTGATAGCCGCCGGACTGGACATGGACTATCTTGGCAAGCCGTTCGGCCCGATGCCCGCTCTGATGGCTGTGGCCGAGTATGTGGACAAGGTGCATGCCATCTGCGTGCGCTGCGGAGACCCCGCCCTGCACTCCCACCGCCTGAGCGCCAGCGACCGGCTGGTGGAGCTCGGAGAGAAGGATATCTACGAGCCTCTGTGCCGCCATTGTTTCAATAAATGCATGGAGAATTCAGACTAACTCTGTTTTAATTCCGAATTTTCATTATTTTTGCATCCGTGACTACTCATACATTTGAATGGAAATATTTATAATACTTCTACTTATTCTACTCAACGGCCTCTTCTCCATGAGCGAGGTCGCTCTCATAAGCGCTAGAAAATCAAGTCTTACCGCAGATGCCAAGAAGGGCAGCCGGACAGCCAAGAACGTGCTCAGCCTGACGGAGAGACCCAACAAGTTCCTCTCCACCGTCCAGATAGGCATCACCCTCATCGGTATCCTGACCGGTCTCTATTCCGGAGATTCGATAGCCTACAAGTTCTCGGACATCCTCGAGGGCTGGGGACTGGTCGAGAGCGTGGCCCAGCCTGTGGCTCAGGTGACCATAGTCATCATCGTGACCTACTTGACCATAGTCCTCGGCGAGCTGGTGCCCAAGCGTCTGGGCATGGGCTCTCCCGAGAACATCGCCAAGGTCGTGTCCGGCCCGATGCTGGTCCTCTCCTGGATCGCCACCCCCTTCGTGTGGATTCTGGACAAGAGCACATCGCTCTTCACCAAGGCCTTCCACGTGGAGGAGAAGGAGTCGAAGGTGACTGA
>CALUSM010000055.1 GCA_944323445.1 uncultured Bacteroidales bacterium | reverse complement strand
AAATATTGCAACCGAATATCTTTCTGCTTTATGCAAAAGAAGCCGACCTCAAAAATTCTCTTTTGGGTCGGCCTCTTCTTTTTTCACTTTTGCAAAATTTGCATATCTTTGCAACATTATTGTTAGTTATTTACTAAAACCAAAACTATGAACCATGTAAAGTATCTTGACCCGAAAACACATATCACATTTATAAAGGTTTTCGGGAAGAATCCTGACTTACTGACCAGTCTACTGAACTCGATGCTCCCCGCCGGACAGGAGGAAGACCGCATCGTAGAAATCCTCAAGGAACCGTCACCTGAAATCCGCCGGTCTCCATTCAGCACCACTGTCTGCACGCAATGCAGAAACGGCAGAGGTCGTACTGCTGTCGTTGAGACGCGCCTGATTTACACCTGGACGAGCCGGAAGCAGGTACTGACAGAGCTTACCGGAGACGGACTTGATTCACTGCAGCCCGTGTATTCGCTGAATATCCTGAACGACAGTATCCCTGACTGCAGGGAATATTATCATGACATCGGGATTGTATCCGGAAACAGATCTTGCGGCTACGGTCTGACAGAAGGACTGCACCTGATTACCATAGAGATTCCCCATTTCAGGACAGCGGCATCCTCCCTGGACAAGACAGCCGGACTATGGCTGCGTTTTCTGAAAGAAATTGACGGAAGTGCTGCCGGAGTGGCGCCGGAACTGCTCTCGCACCCTGAGATAGGGAAAGCTGTCCGCCTGCTGGACAGCTCACTGTACACTGACGAAGAGCTGCGGAACTACACTGCATTCATACATTACTCCCGAGCACTCAAAACCGCGATACACGGAGTCATCGACGAAAGCTATGGGCGTGGCTGTAAAAAGGGATTCGAGGAAGGTTTCAGCCGCTGGTACAAGGAAGGAGTGAACACCGGCATTATCGCAGGAATACAACAGCAACAGCGCAGGAGTGCCGGCCTGATGAAAGCCGATGGTGTCGCCGAAAAAGACATACTCAGATGGACCGGCATCCAGGAGCACAAGATCGATGCAGTCCAGCCGATTTGGTAATTCGGAATATTTGGCCCAAATTCGCGCTGCTAAATGGATAAAATATCTGATTTATGCAGCGCGATGCTATTGATTTCGGAACAGTAAATATCCCGTCCCTGTTCGGTAAGTATTTTGTAACCACACTGCTCGGGATGGTGAGCATGTCGGCGGTCACGGCCATCGACGGCATCTTCATAGGCCACGGAGTAGGCAGCGACGGCATCGCCGCCGTCAATATCTGCGTGCCCGTGTGGATGATATTCACCGGGCTCGGTCTGATGGCCGGAGCCGGCAGTTCCGTAGTGGCCTCGATACACCTGGCCCGCGGCAAGATCAAGGCCGCCCGGCTCAATGTCACCCAGGCCATCCTATTCGTGACCATCATAGCCGCGCTGGTCGCAGGTCTCATCATGACCTTCCCCGAGACCACGGCCCGGATGCTCGGCTCCTCGGAGCACCTGATGCCACTCGTGCTGGACTACCTGCTGTGGATAGTCCCGGCCCTGCCCTTCCAGATGTGGCTCTCGGTATCGCTCTTCATCATCCGCCTGGACGGTGCGCCGCAGTACGCCATGTGGTGCTCGGTCATCACCGCCATCATCAACACCGTCCTCGACTGGCTCTTCATCTTTCCCCTCGATATGGGCGTCAAGGGCGCGGCCATAGCCACCGGCATCAGCATCGTCGTGGGCGGCTGCATGGGTATCGGCTACCTGCTGCTGCGGGCCAGGGTGGTGCGCCTGATCAAGTTGAAAATGAGCCGCAAGAGCATGCGCCTGAGCATGCGCAACATCGGCTACCAGTGCAAGATAGGCTCCCCGGCCCTGCTCGGTGAGGCCACCATCGCCGTCCTCATGTTCATGGGCAACCAGGTCTTCATGCGCTACCTCGGAGACGACGGCGTGGGCGCCTTCGGTGTGGCCTGCTACTACACCCCCTTCGTCTTCATGTTCGGCAACGCCGTGGCCCAGTCCGCCCAGCCGATAGTCAGCTTCAACTACGGAGCCGGCAAGATGGACCGCGTCCTGTCCGTCAGCCGCCTGTCGATAATCACCGCCGTCATCTGCGGCTTCGTCGGCATGATGCTCTTCGTGCTCCTGCCCGGCCCCCTCGTAGGCCTGTTCATCGGCCAGGAGGGCAACGCCGCCCGCATCGCCATCGACGGCCTGCCCCTCTTCGCCCTCGGCTACATCTTCTACGTCACCAACGTAGCCTCCATCGGCCTCCTCCAGAGCCTCGAGAAGATGAAGCCCGCCATGCTCTTCGCCTGCCTGCGCGGCCTCGTCTTCATCGTCCCGAGCTTCATCATCATGCCCCGTCTGCTCGGCGACGCCGGTATCTGGCTCGCCATGGCCGTCTCCGAAGCCCTCACCACCGCCGCCATCGCCCTCTACTACTTCCTCGGCCGTAGGAGAAACCTCTAATTTGCACTTGCGAAGTGCAAATTTTTCACATTTTTGCACTTTGCAAGTGCAATTTTACTATATTTGCAAAAAAATTACAGCATGGAAACTTTAACAGCCTTCTACAAGAAACTGCTGCGCGAAACCGGCACAGGCTTCAACAGATACCTCTACTCCGATATCAACTGGAGCAACCGCATAATCGGCATCAAAGGGCCGAGAGGCGTAGGGAAAACCACGCTGATGCTGCAGCACATCAAACAGGAGATGAACCCGGACGACGTGCTGTATGTCAATGCAGACGACATCTATTTCAGCAGCCACCGCCTGCTCGACCTCGCCGGGCTTCTGGTCCAGCGCGGCATACATTATTTCTACATCGACGAGATCCATAAATACAAGGAGTGGTCGAGGGAACTGAAACTCATCTACGACTACTACAGCGAACTGAACGTGGTATTCTCCGGCTCCTCCGTCCTGAACTTGACAAAAGGCACGTCGGACCTCAGCCGCAGGGCCATTCTCTACCATCTCTACGGACTGTCATTCAGAGAATACCTGCATCTCTACCACGATGTACGGGTACCCGTCCTCACTCTTGACGACATCATTGCCGGCAAACCCGAGACCTTTAACATAAAGACGCCCCTGCTGCTGTTCGAGGACTATCTGAAACGGGGCTACTACCCTTTCTCCAGAGACCCGGGCTTCGAAGAAAAACTCCGGCAGATTATCAATATCACATTGGAAAACGACATTCCCGTCTTCGCCGACCTGCCGGCCTCCATGGGACGCAAGTTCAAGAAACTGCTTGCCATCATAGCCAAGAGTGTCCCCTTCAAGCCCAACATGAGTAAACTCGCAGACCTCATAGGAGCCGGGCGCAACCAGATGCCGGACTACCTTCAATATATTGAGGATGCCGGGATGATTGCGCAGCTCCGGGACGACACCGGCGGCATCCGCGGACTGGGCAAAGTCGAGAAGGTCTATCTGGACAATCCCAACCTTATTTACGCGCTCACGGAAAGCGAATCAGACACCGGCAGCCTCCGCGAGACATTCTTCCTGAATCAGACCCGGGTCCGCAACCAGGTCACATCCTCCGCCATCTCCGACTTCCGGATAGGCGACCGCACCTTCGAAACCGGCGGCAAGTCCAAAGGCCGCAGACAGCTCGCCTCCGCCGAAGAAGGCTACATCGTCAAGGACGGCATCGAGTTCTCCTCCGGCAACATCCTTCCGCTCTGGTGGTTCGGCCTCAACTACTAACTACTGATACGCAACGTCTGGCTTCCAACATCAACATACAAAGCCATCAGTGTCTGTAATTTCAGCACTATATACAACTCGCTGAATTATAGCAATTTGTCCTAATATTAACAATTACAGACTGAAGAGATAGGAATGAAACTGTTTCTCGGAATCCGCTTCTGAGTATGCTGCAGGACGGGGTATATAATCCATCTTGAATTTTCTCTACTGAGTCTGTTTTGTAACGATGCACATAAATGCCGATATAGCAGACACATACGCCCATCACGACAAAACAGACAATGACGTGTACCCCCCTCTACCCCCTCTATCTGTAATTCCCGCAAGCTGCATAATGCTCTTAATTTCTGCTGTTTAGCGAAATAACACCCATTACAGATTAACTCATAACAGACTAACAGACTGACGGTGGCTTCCGCAACGGCACCGAAACGCGGATTTTACTGCCGTTGTGGAAAGGGGAGGCGGAGGGAAGATGCCGCACAGGGGTATGTGGAGAGGGTACATGGGGAAAGCGGCTTCCGCAACGGCACCGAAACGCGGATTTTGCTGCCGTTGTGGAAAGGGGAGACGGAGGGAAGATGCCGTACAGGGGCAGTAGAGAGGGTGCATGAGGAAAGCGGCTTCCGCAACGGCACCGAATCGCGGGTTTTGCTGCCGTTGTGGAAAGGGGGACGGAGGGAAGATGCCGTACAGGGGCTGTAGAGAGGGTGCATGGGGAAAGCGGCCTCCGCAACGGCACCGAATCGTGGGTTTTGCTGCCGTTGTGGAAAGGGGAGGCGGAGGGAAGATGCCG
>CALUSM010000054.1 GCA_944323445.1 uncultured Bacteroidales bacterium | reverse complement strand
CGCAGCAGCGGCTCGCCCGCCTGCACCACCTCGCCGGCCCGCTTGTAGACCTCCATCACGCGGGAGGTAATCGGGGAATTGATGATCTCCTCGTAGCCCGGCACCACCTTGCCGGTAGCCGACACCGCAAACTCTATCGAGCCGGTATCCACCGTAGCCAGCCGCAGGCTGCTCTCCCGCACCGAGGGCTGGATCAGCACTGCCAGGAGCACCACCGCCACTACTGCGACGGCGCCTCCTAGGCTCCAGCGGAGAATGATTTTGCGGCGGTCCTGCCATTTTTCCTTTGTAGTAAGTTCTCTATCCATAATATTTGATTTATCTCTTTTTTCGGCATTTTCCCTTTTCGAGAAGAAAAATCCATGCTTTCGACCACCCCTCCTAAAATCTGCATGAAAATCTTCTCTGAATCTTATCTGAAATTGTTTCTTATTCTTAGCCTTTATTAGTATTTCGATCTGCCTTACTTTTTCCTTTTCTTTTTCTTTTTCTTTCTCTCTTTCATTTCTTCTTTCACTTTCTCATTCGCTTCCCTACTTACTTCTTCTTTCACGTCTTATTTTCCTTCTGTTACCATTACTCATCCCTTAGGGCCTCGACGGGGGGACGGCGGAGCGCTCCGGCGGCGGGGATGAGGATGGCCGCGGTCACTGCCAGGAGCAGGAGGCCGAGGACAATGCCCTCCACCGCGAGGAAGTGCGCCACAGGGTCGAAGAGCAGGGGGAAGTCAGCGGCGTTGAGGGGCAGGCGGCCCGTAAAACTCTGAGGTAAGGTAATGTCAATCTTGCCTATGAGCAGGACATTGACCGTTATCAGGATTCCGAGGACAGCCGCTGCCGCGAAGAGGATCCACACCTCGCCTATGTAGTATAGGAGAATACCTGAGGGAGAGCCTCCCATTGCCCTGCGTACTCCTATCTCGCCGCGCCTCTCCTCCATCCGGAGCCAGCCGGTCGAGGCCACCGCCAGCAGAGCATTGAGTATCAAGAAAATAAATACCGCGCTCCAAATAAAATTGCGGTCCAGCACATCCATCCGCACATTGCCGTCGATACGTTCCTGATAGCTGAACAAGTCTTCGATCCGGTAGTTGCCGAAACGAAGGGCTTTTCTCCACTCCCGGGAGGCATCCGCCAGGAACTTATCCGCATCCACGTCAGGATTGAGGCGGAAAGCGCAGCATATCTCACCCATGGCGTATGCGGCGAAATCAGGGACGCTCATGAATACTGCGGGAATATTGTCCGAGCTGCCCGACTGCCTGATGCTGCGGATTACTCCCACTATCGGAGTTGTCCAGCCGTATTCCATATCCGGTTCCGCGCATGCTGACTCCAGATTCTTTCCTATAGGATTCTCACCCGGGAAAACATATTCGGCAAGGTCCTCGGTGATAATCATCGACATGGGCTGCGAATCGTCTATCCTGCCGTCCTTCGGCCACACGACCTCGTATCCGAATACCTCAAAATCATTCTCGCCCATAGCTCTGTCAATGGACAACAGGGAGATGTACGTCAGACTGTCAAGCTGAAGGCCTCCTGCGGAAACAGGTCCTAACCCAGGGAAGAAATCCGTTGTGGGCACCGCGCACTGCACCTCCGGCATGCTGCGGATCCGGTCCATTATACGGCCGAAGTCCCTGGACCATGCCTCCTCGCCGTCAGCCTGCGGGTCGTAATCCTTGTGACCGGGCTGAAGCAGGTCGAACGATACGATGTACACGCCCTCGGACTTTATCCCGTCCGACACGTTGTTGATGCGGTAGCGGGGAGTCCATGTCTGGTGGACGAGGAACCAGGAGACGGCGATTATGATCACCAGCTCGATGAACAGCCAGGAATTGCTCCTGCGGTAGAACCACAGCTGTTTGAATATCTGTCTAAGCATATCTGTCATTTTTTATAATTCAACGATTCGGTGATAGGTCGGCGGATGACCTTGGCGGCAGGGATGAGAGCCGATATCAGGTTGAGAACCAGTATAATTCCCAGGAGTGCCGCATACAGCCACAGCTTGAAGAAATCCCTGAAGTCAAAGAATCCTGTTTCGGGAATCAGGCCGACATCCGAGACATTGTCCAGGAAACTGCCCGGAACGAGCATATTCAGCTGACGTGAGAAAAGGACTATTATCAGCCATGCGGCCACCAGGCCCACGACTCCGCCAATCAGGGTCATCAGCAGATTCTCACCCGTTATCTGGGCCACTATCGAACGGGGTCCGGCGCCGAAGGACTTGCGGGTGCCGAACTCGGTCATACGGGCATCCATGCGGGAGGAGACCATACCGGAGAGGTTCATCAGCGGTACTATGAGAATAATCAGCACTACTCCGATACCCAGCCACGTATATGCCGCCGAACTCAGTTCGCTCCAGGTGAACAGCGACTCGCGGTAGGAGTCAAAAGACTTGAGCTCCAGCGTCATATCATTGGCCTCGGCATACCTGCTCACCCTGGATGTAATCTCTTCCTTGATTCTGCTGAAATCCGATTTGTCCTCCGCCAGAATCAGCACCGTGCCCATTCCCAGTAATCCGCTCGGCGAGAAACCTTCACTGGTATTCAGGCTCGAAGGCATCCATACTCCGGCGTATGCCATAGCCGCGCTCATCGGCACGTCCCGTACAACACCGCAGACTGTCAGAGTGTATCCGCCGTAATAAACAGTCTCGCCCACCGCATCCGTCCGGCCGAAGAGACTCATCGCTGTGGATTCAGACAACACAGCCTCAGCAGTATTGGGCACCATACCGTTCCTAGATATCGCCCGTCCCTCAATGAAGTCATAGTCGAACATCTTCCAGAAGTCCATGTCCACACATTTGCCGAACACCTTTGTCATCTCCTCATCCTCACTCTCCAGTACGACAAAACCTCCGACAGCGTTATTTGTCAGAGACCAGGCCACCACTCCGGGCACATCCTGCATGAACAGCTCGGCGAATTTCGAAGTGACCCCGCTTTGATAATACGACTTATTCTTGTCCATCTCCGCCACTGATTTGAGAACCATCATTCTGTCTCTGTGAGTCTCCGGCACTGTATTCACCACCCTGGCCGACAGCACCGTCAGAAACGCCATCACCAGCGCTAGCGAAAGGGCCGTTCCGGCGATGAACACCGCGCTGTACACCCGGTTCTCCCTGAGGTTGTACCACGCCTGTCTGAAGTATAATCCTAATTTCATATCGGTTGTGTTTTCTGTTTCCGTTAATCTTCGCACGGGGTTGCCCGCTCACGTCGTCCGTTCCCATCTGCGCTGCCTTCTATCATCGTCCGTTCCCATGCACTTTCATGACCACTCTCCATTCAGCGGACACTTCTCGCCCCGGACAGCCCGTCACAACCGCTGTGCCAAAAACACAACACCCTTACAACGTGCATCTTGCACTTTTTCAAAAGTGTCCGTTTTCGGACACCTGTCCGTTTTCGGACACCCCCGGGCGGACACTTTCATCCGCACCGTACACTTTCCCTTCTACCCACCTTCCGAAGGTGAGTCATTTCCACGCATTTTCGTCCCACCTTCCGAAGGTGCGCAGAAGCACCACCGCCACGAGAACCGCCTGTAGCCGCGTTTCCCCTTCCATCACACCATGCCCACCTTCCGAAGGTGAGCAGTTTCCCCACATTTTCGTCTCACCTTCCGAAGGGGGTTAAGAAAAAGCGGCTGTCATGGGAAGTGCGGGACGGCACCACAGCAGTTCGCTGATAAGAAGCGGCTGTCAGGAGAGGTGCAGGTCGGCGCTACAGCAGCTCGCGGATGATGGAGTCGCTGATGAAGAGGCGGGAGGAGGGAATGGACAGGCGGCCGTCGCGGAGGATGAGGGAGCCGGTGGCCAGAAGGCGGTCGATAGAGGTCCGCAAAGGGCGTGGAAGTTGAGAAAGAAGGGAATGACACAAGTTTTCTGCGGATTCGGAACAACTATCGGACACGGTAAAAGACGGTCGGCTCATGGCAACCAGGACATCCAAGGGCAGGCCGTCCACGGTGCGCAGACCGAGCATAATGGTCTCGGTAAGGACGTCCTCGTCGGTAAGGGTCTCTTCTGACACCACGGATGACACAGCACAATCACAGTGACCGGGAGTAGGAAAATCACCAGTAATGGGAACAGCGCCGGAAGCAGAAAAACCGCCCGAAGCGCCCCTCCCACCGATCGCAGCAATATACCGGTCAAGGTCCGGAGCATTCCACCAGCGGTGGCGGTCCCCGTCGAAGGAGTGGGCACCTGGCCCGAGGCCAATGTAGGAACTGCGGTCCCAGTAGCCGCTGTTGTGCAGGGCGCGGCGGCCGGGGAGGGAGAAATTGGAGACCTCGTACTGAAGGTAGCCGGCGGCAGCGAGGCGCTGCTGCAGGAGGGCGTACTGAGCTGCGCACATCTCGTCGGAGGGCTCCCGGTAGCGGCCGGCGACGGCCATCTCTCCGAGGATGCTGCCCTCCTCGATGCCCATCTGGTAGGCGGAAATATGCTCCGGCCGCAGCCGCAGCACCGCGTCCAGATCATCACTCCACAACTGCATCAGCTCCTCATCCGAAGAAGAGCCGCTCCCCCACGCCACCGGATCATACCCGAAAATCAAGTCCAGCGAGATATTGTCGAACCCGGCGGAGCGCAACACCCGGAATGCCTCCACCGCCCCCTCCGGACTGTGCCGCCGGGCCATCCACCGCAGGCTGCGGTCGCTGAAGGACTGCACGCCCAT
>CALUSM010000053.1 GCA_944323445.1 uncultured Bacteroidales bacterium | reverse complement strand
GGGGACAATGTGGTGGCGAGCATTGCCCCGTCCTTCATATCCTCCTTCCGTCTTCAGAGCTTCGCCCAGATGGAGGCCGTGCTGCTCAAGCTCGGCTTCGCCTTTGCAGAAGAGACCGCCGTCGGAGCCAATGCCGTTACAAAGGAGTACGCCAAATGCATTGCCACAGGACAGTATAAGAATTTCATCACCTCCGCCTGTCCGGCCCTCTGCCGCCTCATCCAGGAGTACCATCCCGATGCCTTGAAGTACCTCGCGCCGGTGGATTCTCCGATGATTGCCCATGCCAAGATGCTGAGACAGAGGTTTCCCGGCTGCAAGGTCATTTTCATAGGACCCTGCATTGCCAAGAAGCGGGAGGCCCGCGAGAGCGGACTGATAGCCGGAGTGCTGACCTTCGAGGACCTGCGCCGGCTGATGGTCGAGAGGGGGCTGACCTTCCCTCTGCCTGATGCGGTAGCCCTGGAGGGGGAGAAATACGGCTGTACCGGCATACCGGGGGAGAATCCGGCCAACCGCAGCAAGTCCTATCCCATCCGCAGGGGTATCATCCATGCGTTTGAGGCCCGTCCACAGGGATACGACTATGTGGCGGTGGACGGTCCGCTGAACTGCGTCAATACCCTGGAGAACATCGATAAGGTAAGCGGGGTGTTCTTCGAGATGAATATGTGCGAGAATGCCTGTGTCAGCGGCCCGTGCAGCCTGGTAGGCGACGGAGAGGGCGTGCGGGCTACGGTCGATGTAAAACGTTATGTGCGTCGGGAGTGCGAGGCCCTGCCTCCCGAGAAGGAAGGCGACCGCGAGTACACTGTGGATATTTCCGCGGCATATCCTAAGATAGAGAACAGGAGCCTGATACCTACCCCGGAGCAGATAGAGGAGATACTCCGCCGTACCGGCAAGTTCAAGCCCGAGGACGAGCTCAACTGCGGCTCCTGCGGTTACCCTACCTGCCGCGAGAAGGCCTGGGCTGTATTCAACGGCTATGCCGACATAGACATCTGCCTGCCCTATATGCGCGAGAGGGCCGAGTCCATGTCCTACGAGATCATTCACAACAGTCCAGAGGGCATCGTAGTCCTGGACAGCGACATGAACGTCGTGGACATCAATGCCAAGGCCCGCGAGCTCCTGGGCATTACCACCGTCAATGTCAAGGGTCTGCCGGCCGTCGACTTCTTCAATCCCACCGAGTTCCTCATCGCCCAGAACTCCGGGAAGCAGTACGTGCGCAAGAAGATGTACGTCTCCGAGACCCGGAGGCACATCGACCTGTCCATCAGCATCCTCAAGAGCAACCACGCCCTCTTCGGCATCCTCAAGGACATCACCGACGAGGTGCAGTACAGCGAGAAACTGGGCAAGATGCGCATGGAGACTCTGGCCACCACCGACGATGTGATCAAGAAGCAGATGCGCGTGGCCCAGGAGATCGCCTCGCTGCTGGGTGAGACCACGGCCGAGACCAAGGTAGCCTTGTTGAAACTCAAGAAGACCCTCATGCAGGAAGAGGAGGAGAGGGGAAAGTCCGAGGAAAAAGCCTAATGTTCAGGAGGGACGCTTATGAAGGAACTGTTCATAGAATACGGGTACGTCTCCCTGAACAAGTACGGGGAAGAGCTCTGCGGGGACAATGTCGAGTGGGTGACGGTAGACGGCTACACCACCCTCGTGCTGGCCGACGGACTGGGCAGCGGGGTGAAGGCCAACATCCTCTCCACTCTCTCCTCGAAGATTCTCTGTACGATGGTGTCCAACAACATTCCCATTGAGGACTGCATCGAGACCATGATCCAGACCCTGCCGGTGTGCAAGGTCCGCGGGGTGGCATATTCCACCTTCTCGGTCATACACGTGGATGCTTTCGGCAGGGGATATCTTTTCGAGTTTGACAATCCTCAGGCGATATATTATCACGACGGCCGCTGCATCGACTTCGACCGCAAGCCCCTCGAGGTGCTGGGTAAGAAGGTCTACCACTCGGAACTGTCGCTGTGTGACGGGGATGTGGTGATGGTCATGTCCGACGGCACCATCCATGCCGGTATCGGACGGGTGCTCAATTTCGGCTGGGACCGCCGCGAGATCATGGAGCATATGGACCGCAATATCCAGCCGGAGATGTCGGCCCGCTGCGTGGCCTGGCTCCTGGCCGCCGCCTGCAACGACCTGTACATGGACAAGCCCGGGGACGATACCACCGTGGCTGCGCTGAAGATGCGCGAGGCCCTGCATGTCAACCTGATGGTGGGCCCTCCGGTCAATAAGGAGAACGACGATTACTACGTGGGCAAGTTCATGGAAGGGGACAGCAAGAAAGTGGTCTGCGGAGGTACCAGCTCCCAGATAGTGGCCCGCTACCTGGGCAAGAAGGTTACTACGAGTCTGGACTTCCCGGATAAGGACATTCCGCCCATCGGGCACATCGACGGCATCGACCTGACGACCGAGGGCGTGATTACCCTGCGCCGCCTCCTCGAGCTGACCGAGAAGTATATTTCGCCCAATGACCTCACTCCAAAGATGTTCACCAAGCAGGACGGAGCCTCGCTCCTGGCCGAGATGCTGCTGGAGAAAGCCACCCACATCACCTTCTTCGTAGGCCAGGGCGTCAACAAGGCCCACGAGGGTCTGCCCATAGACACCACACTGAAACTCAAATTAATAGAACGCCTTGCCGCCAACCTCAAGGCTATCGGTAAGGTCGTCGAGATTCATTACGCCTGACAGTCCGGCTGCGCGGTGGCGGGGCTTGTTTAATTTTCGGCTGATTGTGTTACTGTTATGGTTATGGAGGATGTGCCGGGTTTGTCGATGTACGTATTGTAGCATACCTTTGGGGTTGCAGTGCGGCTTTCATTTTCAGGATCTGTCCAATCATGTGCGGAAACTGTTACTGCCTTCCATCCACGTCCTGAAGCAGGTGATACGGTAATCCACTCAGCATCGCATTCTGTCCACCAGGAGCAGTCTGCGTCTATGTTGAAACTGGTAGAAGCATCCTGTGGCGGAAGATTGATCTCGGTATTGTTGACTGTCAAGTAATTCGGTATATATTCATCACGGGAGAAGTCGTGACCTGATTCAACCGGCCCTCTTTCTTTGTTGTCGTCATTTATCTGGTCTATGACGACAACAGCAGTGTCTGTCCTGTCTGTGATGACGAGGTATGCAGTGCATCCCGCTTCGTTATCTTCGTTGTCCCATGCATCTACGCCAATGGTGATACTTGCATTACCGGATCCTGATTCGGGAGTTACTGTGACCCATTTGGGAAAGTGACTCGCTTCCCAAGGAGTTTCGGCTGTCAGGTGGATGTCGTAGGTAACTCCGTCAAGAGGGTAGTTGATGACCTCGACATCCACACCCAGGCCTGTGTTATCAATGTCTTTGTTGCAGGAGACGGTCATCGCAGCCGCTGCTATGACCGCTGCCGTCAGAATCATTTTCTTCATAGTGCTTGATGTTATGCTTAAATTCAAATACAGCAACAAATTAGTTACGACATGCTCCCTCCGTCCCTCTTCCACAACGGCAGCAAAACCCGCGATTCGGTTCCGTTGCGTAATCGCGTTAGGCCCCTTCCCGTCATTCCACATTTTCCTTGCCTCACTTTCCGAAGGTGTGCAGTTTTCCTGCGAAATCGTCCCACCTTCGGAAGGTGTGCAGAATTCCCGTGTTTTCGCCCCACCTTCGGAAGGTGCGTGGAGACGGCAATAGAACAGAGATGATAGATTTTGCGCACTCTGCCGTAAGCCGTTTGAAACGCCTTGCAGAGGGTCGGCATAATCGCAATATACAGATACTTAGTGATTTGCTTGTCTGTCTGTTAACCCGATATTATTTCGTTGAGAAAGAGACTGGCTGAAGACCTGCTGCTGAGTCCGGCAGGTGCTCCATATCTTTCATATCTTTCAAGAACGGTATGCATCAGTTGTTGCATCTTTCATTACCTTCTGTAGTCTGTAATTGACCGTTTGGGATATGTCGTTAGATGACAGACGATTATAGAAATATGAAGAAAACAGACTGAGTAGTAAGCAGGGGGTGTGAACAGTACACAGGGGCGTATTTTTAAATATGAAATGCGTCAGGAAGTGCTGTGGCAGGGGGTGTCTGCGGTCAGCACATTTTCTCCTAAGGGGAGTCTGTAATCGGATAATCTGTGTATAGTGCTGCAGGATAGCGAGATATGCGAAATTTAGAATTACATACATGTGGAAAATATCCACAGTCTGTAAGTCGCACACCTTGCGTAAACTGCTGTGAGATAGTAGGATATGCAAAATTAGGCGGAACAGACTGCGAGGTGAGGGTTGACGGATTCCGGTCTGATGCGCGGTGTCTGCCAAGAGGTCGATTAATCAGGTTGCCTTAATCACGCTGCATTATTCCGGGAAGAATTCGGAGAGGGTGGAGGTGTAGAGGTTGCCGTAGCTGTCGGAGTTGTAGACGGTGACGTGGGAGCCGGGGGTGTGGTTGTAGAGCTGGTAGTAGAGGTCGGCCATGGTCCAGTCGGTGCGATCGGAGACAGCCTGGCGGAAGGCGGCGGAGAAGCGGTCGGAGAGGTAGACGTTCAGGTCGGGGTCGAAGTTCTCGGCCTTGGATGTCTCGTTGGGGTTGGCGGCGGTGTAGAGCAGGGCTCCGGGGATGCCCCCGCAGGCTTCGGCCACGCTGCCGGCGAAGCAAGCTTCTATCAGGCACAGCAGCTTGCGGTATTTCCCGCCTGAGTGCATGCCCTCTACCACTGCCCGGAACCACGCCGGATCCTGCCAGTGGTCTCCGTATATCAGATAGCCTGGGCTGCCGTGTCCGCACCAGTACAGCAGCACGTTGTCCGTGGAGTCCGAGTCCAGCTCCCGGGTGAGGATCTCCAGCAGTCTGTCCGGTGTCAGTGAGGAGAGGCTGTAGTCCACCCCGATATCCTTTCCGTATAGGTTAGGCCCGTCGACAGAGGTGCGGACATTGCCGGGAAAGATGTTCTCGCTGTGGTATGCCAGATTGTTCTCGAGGACGAGGGTGATGTCCTTGTCCGTGTAGCCCATGTCAAGGAGTATCCGGTACAGGTCCATCACATCGGCCTGGTGCCGGTAGTCCGTCCACTGATAGGAGGCCCCAATGAGTATGGCCTTGTGGCCACGCAGTTCCGGATACCGGATATCGGTCCCCTCATTGAAGGTCTGGCCTCCGGAGATGCTCCAGTTCCAGCAGCCGAGGGTTGATTCGGTGCGGCGGCTGCCGTCGGAGGTCATGTAGTTGATGCGCAGGAAACTGCCCTCGTAGTACTGCCAGTGGCA
>CALUSM010000052.1 GCA_944323445.1 uncultured Bacteroidales bacterium | reverse complement strand
TTGCCGTCGGGAGTGATGAGGTAGTCCTCCTCGTTGCGCAGGCCGCCGAAGCCCTTGAACTTCTCTATCTCGTCATAGTTGAGGAAGTCCTTGAACTTGCCCTGGCTCCTCCACAGGTCTATCAGCTCGGGAATGAAGTAGATACCTGGCTCGATGGTAAGCACGAAACCGGGTTCCAGGGGACGTGCCAGACGCAGGGACTTGAAACCGAAGGTAGCGCTCTTGGGATGACCGTCGTAGCCGACCCACACCTCGCCCAGGTTCTCCATGTCGTGTACGTCCAGGCCCAGCATGTGGCCCAGGCCGCAGGGGAAGAACATGGCGTAAGCACCCTCGCCGGCCACCTCGGCAGGATCTCCGGTCACAAGACCGATGCTCTTGAGGTCGGCTGCGATGGTCTCCGCCACCTTGAGGTGAATCTCCCGGAAAGCGATGCCGGGCCTGAGGGCATCCACCGCAACGGTATGAGCGTGCAGGGCCATATCGTATATCATCTTCTGCTGCTCAGTGAAACGCTTGCTGACAGGAGCCGTAGAGGAGAGGTCGCCGGCATAGTGCAGGGAACTCTCGGCACCGGCATCGAGCAGGAAGAGGTCTCCCTCCTGAAGGATATTGCCGTGATAGTGGTTGTGCAGGGTCTGTCCGTTGACGGTGGCGATGACCGGGAATGAGAGGCCCGCTCCCTTGCGCAGGGCTATTTCAGTCACGGCCGAGGCCACCTCCGCCTCCGATATGCCGGGACGCACCATCCGCATCATGGTCTGGTGCATCTCCACTGAAATATCCACGGCCTCTTCTATCTGGTCGATCTCCGCGGGGCTCTTGTGGTTTCTCATGTTGACCACCGACTTGACGAACGGTATCGACGCCTGTTCGGTCTGAGCCGGTCCGGGCAGTCCCGTGAGGTCAAATATCCTCAGAGTATGCTCTGGTCTGTATGCAGGAAGGAAATGCACCATACGTCCGCGGTTCATCGCTCTCTGTACCTGGTCCTTGAGCCTGGCCGCCGGCTCGGTCCTGTCGACTCCGGCATTGTCACACCGCTCCCTCAGGGTGGGCTGACTGCCCATCCACACGATGTCGTCTATGGTCAGCTCGTCGCCGAAAACAGTGGAGATACCCTCATCTATGTCCAGCAGGGCTCCCAATCCGGGAAAGTCCAGGCCGAAGAAGTACAGGAATGTCGAGTCCTGACGGAAAGGATAGGTGTTGTCCTTGTAGTTCATCCCGGACTCGTCGTTGCCCAGGAACAGGAGAAGGCCTTTCTCACCGTGGTACTTCATGTCAGCAACCAGGCGGGCCCTCCGCTCGATATAGGTCTCTCTTGAAAACATGGCATTAGGTTTTATAGGTTGTATCGGGTGGTAAAGATACAAAATTTTATCTACTTTTGCAGTCATACAGCATATTTAGAACAATACCATGAAAAAATTTTTCTTACTCATTCTGTTCTCCGCCGCAACGTTTCTGGCGACAGGATGCGGAAGCATCACGGCGCCTGAGCCTGAAAGAGAATACGTCATTGTAGTCCACGGCGGCGCCGGCGAGATGGGTGAGCAGGCCGATGACCCCGACATCGCCGGACGCTACTATGCAGCCCTCGACACAGCCCTCAACATAGGCAGGGAGGTACTTGACGGCGGAGGCGACGGCACAGAAGCGGTAAGGGCTGTCATCCGCTACTTCGAGAGCAATCCTCTGTTCAATGCCGGAGTCGGAGCGACCATCTCCGCAGAGGGCTACTTCGAGCTGGACGCCGCCATTATGGAAGGCAGGGACCTCAGTGCCGGAGCGGTGGCGGGAGTGCGCCACGTTAAGCACCCCATTGACGCCGCATACGCCGTAAAGACCGCCTCCCCCCATGTGATGCTCAGCGGCACCGGCGCGGACCGCTTCGCCCAGGAGCAGGGCCTCGAGACGGTGGAGGACAACTCCTACTTTGCCACCCCGAAGACCATGAAATGGGTCAAGGAGTTCCAGGCCAAGTCCAGGAAGAACGGCACGGTGGGCTGCGTGGTCCTCGACTCCGAGGGCAATCTGACCGCAGGCACCAGCACCGGCGGCATGTTCGGCAAGAAATGGGACCGCATCGGGGATGCTCCCGTCATCGGAGCAGGCACCTATGCGGACAATGAGGGAGTGGCCGTCTCCTGCACCGGACACGGCGAGTACTTTATCCGCCACTCAGTCGCATTCAACCTCAACGCCCGCTGCAAGTTCCTGGGCGAGAGCCTAGAGGAGGCCGCCCACCACATCATTTTCAATGAGCTGAACCGTGAGGAAGGCAACGGAGGCCTCATCGCCGTAGACCGTCACGGCAACATCGCCATGCCCTTCAACTGCAGCGGCATGTACCGCGGATACCTGTACAAGGAGAAAGGCTCCGGCAGGATCGTCGAGGCCTACGGCATCTCCGACAGGATGATTGAAAAACAGTAATATTTAATATTTTCCCGAAATGAGACATTCCACCATCCTTTCCACTGCCGCGGCCCTCTTCATGACCGCCGCAGTCTCTCTTCCCTCGTCAGCCCAGAACACGAAGCTGACCCTAGAGGACATATACAAGAATTACGAATACTCCGCAAAGGGTGTCAGCGCCTTCCGCTGGGCTGAAGACGGCCATTCCTTCCTCACCATCGAGAGGGATGAGGCCACCGGAGGACAGAACATAGTCCTCAATGACATCAGGACCGGGGAAAAGAAAATCACAGTAGCAGCGTCGGACCTCATCCCCGAAGGATGGGACCGTCCCCTGACCGTCAACGGCTACACCTGGTCGCCCGACGGCTCGCAGCTGATGATCTACACTGACGCGCAGCGCGTATGGAGGACGGCCAAGAGAGGCAATTACTGGCTCTACACCCCCGCTTCTGGTGAGCTCCGCCAGCTCGGCCTCCCGGGCTTCGAGCCCTGCTGGATGCAGTTCGCCAAGTTCTCTCCCGACGGAACGAAGATCGCCTACGTGTATAAGAACAACCTCTACGTAGAGAGCCTCGCCGACGGCACCGTCCGCCAGCTGACCTCCGACGGCAACGACGAGATCATCAACGGCCAGTTCGACTGGGTCTACGAGGAGGAACTGCACCAGCAGGACGGCTGGCGCTGGAGCCCTGACAGCCGGAGCATCGCCTACTGGCAGTTCGACACCCGCGGCACCGGCACCTTCTACATGATAGACAACATCGACTCGATATACTCCACCGTCATCCCCCTGCCCTATCCCAAGGCCGGCACCACCAACTCAGCCGCCCGCATCGGTGTAGTGGATGTGGATGCAGCGGAGCCCGCAACCCGCTGGTTCGAGTTCGAGGGCGACCCGAGAGAGCACTACCTGGCCCGCATGGAGTTCGTACCCGGCTCGGACGAGGTGATGATTCAGAGGCTCAACCGCGCCCAGAATACGGACTGGGTATTCTACGGCAATATCCGCACGATGGAACTCACCCCCGTGCTCACCGAGACCGACGAAGCCTTCCTCGACGTGCATGACGACATCGTATGGCTCGAGGACGGCAAGTATTTCACCTGGACCAGCGAGAGGGACGGCTGGAGACATCTCTACCGCGTATCCCGCGACGGCAGCGGGATGACCCTGATCACCAACGGGAACTTCGACTACGAGAGCATCGTACGCATAGACACCGAGGGCGGCTGGGTCTACTACATCGGTACCCCCGACAGTCCCATAGACCGCTACCTCTACCGCAGCCGCCTGGACGGCAAGGGTGAGCCCGAGCGCCTGACCCCCGCAGACGCCCCCGCCGGACACCACTACTACAACATCTCGCCGGACGCCAAATACGCCATGCACACATTCAGCAACAGCGAGACCCCTACCGTCTACGAGATAGTCACCCTGCCCAGGCACAAGACTGTCCGCGTACTCGAGGACAACCATGAGCTGGCCGAGAAGTTTGCCGCCCTGGAGCTCAACCCCAAGGAATTCTTCCGCGTGGATATCGGCGAGGTGGTGCTCGACGGCTGGATGATCAAGCCCGCCGGCTTCGACCCCTCTCAGAAATATCCGGTCATCTTCTACATCTACGGAGAGCCCTGGCAGTCCACCGTGCAGAACTCCTGGGGCGGAGGCGACCTCTGGAGCCGGTTCCTCGCCCAGCAGGGATATGTCGTGATGAGCGTCGATCCCCGCGGCACGGCTACCCCGAGAGGACATGAGTGGCGCAAATGCGTACACGGCAAGATCGGCATCCTGCCCATCGCCGACCACGCTGCGGCAGTCACCAGGCTCCTGCAGACCTACAGCTTCATGGACCCCGCCCGTATCGGCATCTGGGGCTGGAGCGGCGGCGGCTCGTCCACGGCCCACCTGATGTTCAAGTATCCCGACATCTACTCCACAGGTATCGCAGTGGCAGGAGTGTATTCCCTCTATCTGTACGACACCATCTACCAGGAAAGGTACTCCGGAATACCCTCGCTCAATCCCCAAAGCTACCATGACGGATCGGCCATCAACTTCGCCGGCGGTCTCGAGGGCGACCTGCTGCTCATCCACGGCACCGGCGACGACAACGTCCACTACCAGTGCTGCGAGATGCTGGTCAACGAGCTCATCCGGCAGAACAAGATGTTCTACCAGCTTTCCTATCCGATGCGCACCCACGGCATCTCGGAACGGGAGAATACGACTTATCACCTGTATCAGTCCATGTTCAAGTTCTGGGAAGAGCACCTGTAACCAAAACGCCCCTATTTCAAGTTCCAGGAGAGCACCTGCAACCAAAACTACCCTGTTTCCACGTTGCTTTTTAGTTATATGTCAACCAACTCGCTGTCAGAGATTTAGCTAAACGGAAACTTTTTAAGTGCATGGGATTCGCTGCAAAACACGAATTTTTTGCCCCATGTAATTATGCCTCAAAACCGCTTCCCCCTGACAGTCATACTGATACGCCACAACTAAAAAGCAACGTGAAAATCACTTACAAGCAATGAAGCAATAAGTTATTCAATCAAAAAGATATGGAAGATTTTTTCAAATATGTAGAATGTGCGGTGACGGTCTGCGATACGGAGTGCGTGATCGTATACCAGAATGAGAGGTCGGTGGCGGTGAACGGGGACATGCGGGGCAAGTGCATGCTCGGCTGCCACAATGACCGCTCGCGGGGCATCATCGCCCGCATCCTCTCCGAGGGCGCCACGAACTCCTACACCATCAGCAAGAAAGGCCAGCGCAAGCTCATCCACCAGACACCGTGGTACAAAGAGACCGGCGACACCGCCCGCGATGCACAGGACGGCCCCTCCGGCAGGACAATAGCCGGCATCATCGAGCTGTCCATCGTCATCCCCGAAGAGATGCCCCACTACGACCGCGGGTAGACAGCGACATGCCAGCACACGACCCTCCGACATCGCTTCAACTGCTGTCATGAACAGCTCGCGGCCACAGGCATGACTTCGCGGCTGTCATTAACAGTTCACAGCCGCCAGACGACCCGTTCATACCGTCTTTCGCTTACTAACCGTAAGTACGGGAACACCGCCTTGCTATAAATTACTCATATACAAACCCTTACAAATACAACGAGTATCTTTAGGTTATCCTGAAATCTCCTAAAAGCACTCGTTGTATTTTTATTTTATTGTATTTCAATTATTTAGGTCTAGTCGACAAAATTCATGATGAATCATGAGTAAATATTCCCTAGTCGACAAAATTCATGATACTTATGTCAAT
>CALUSM010000051.1 GCA_944323445.1 uncultured Bacteroidales bacterium | reverse complement strand
CGTGTAAGCATCTTTTTTTTGCGCGAAGATACCTCGCCTGGAATAAATTCGCTATACGCACTTCACCGGTCGCTTACAGCCTATTTTCCGCTTGCCTCCGTCTCCTTCCCCGGAGTTCAGCATCTCCTGCCCGCACAATTCCCTGAGGCGCTCCTCCGACACCCCGCCGTAAAGGACCTCCGCGACCGAGTACTTACGGGCGATATTCTCGATCTGTCCTCCACTGAGACTGTAGCGCTCCGCCATGTATGACACTGTGTCCCCGCTCAACGACGGAAGCATCGCCTGCCATATCCTGGCACGTACCGCTGTATCAGGCCTGGTAAACTCCACCTTGTAGAGGAAACGGCGCTCGAATGCGCTGTCCATATTGCCGGAGAGGTTGGTCGTGGCGATCATAATGCCCTCCAGGGACTCCATCTCCTGCAGGATAATGTTCTGCATCGCATTTTCCATCTTATCCACGCCGCCCTCGGCTCCATGCTTGCGCCTGTTCAGGATGGCGTCGGCCTCGTTGAACAGCAGTATGGGCGCCGTCTTGCCCTGCATCACCTTTGAGCGGTATTCGTCGAAGAGTCCCTTGACGTTCTTCTCACTCTCTCCCACCCACTTGCTGCGGAGCTGCGATACATCTACCATGAAGATGTCACGGCCTGTCGCACGCGCGATCTGGAGTACTGTCTCAGTCTTGCCGGTACCCGGAGTGCCGTAGAACAGGCAGGTAAAACCCTTCCGCATGCCCTTGGAGGCCAGCCTCTCACAGATTCTGGAGAATGACTCCGGCTGCAGCAGGCCAGAAAGCTCCTTGACCTGACGCGCTACGGCCTCGGGATAGAAAAGGGCCTTTTCCACTATGCTTCCGCACTTGATAAGATTCCTACCGGAATGACTTCTGGCTGCTGACGGGGCCATGTCTCCGAGCAATGTCCTCATAGCCTTGTCCGTCAGGGTTACGCACGTGTTGTCCACCACACCGTCCTCCGTACAGTGCTCGATCAGTCCGTTTCCGAAAAGGTCATTGTCCCCCCTCTGAAGCGAGTCCTTCATGAACCTCGCCGTAAACTTATCCTTGAAGATATTCCTGTAGTCGTACCACGAGATGCTCAGGTCATCCTCATTCACAGCCTTATGGCACATGAACAGCAACATGACCAGGTCATCGCTGTCGATGTCATACTGGCGGACGCCGCGGACAAACTCCAGCTGCCGGTTGTCCTCCAGAAGAGCACGCGCCTCCCGTACGAAAGCCTCATATTTGAGCTCGTCGTCATTCAGACTCTCAAAAAGCTCGTCCAGCACTGCGAACAGCTGACCGATGCTGAGCCCCCTGCGGTTCTCCGGTTCATAGGGACGGTCCTCCTTCAGGGCATCCACGACCTCAAACGGCACACGGTATGCACGACGCTCCTTAGTACTGGAACACCGGACGTATTTTCTCTCCTCAAGCTCGTCAATATCCTTCATATACCTGATAATGCGCAGCGTACTGCAACCGAAGTGGGAGGCGAAACTGCTTACGTAGACAGTGTCCGCCGACCCGTTGACAAACGCAGACAGCAGCACGCTCTGCACCGGAGTAAGCGAGAGCTTCCCGGAGACTACCTTTATATAAGGTTCCGCCTTTCTGAAAAAATCCTCGCTAAGGCCGGAGTTCTCAGAAAGTTCCATAATGTGCTCCATGGCGTCGAGCACAGTCATATCCGTTCCGTCAATCATTTCTTTTTCCATAATTTCTCTATTTCAGCACTGCAAATATCTGCTCGGCATGCGCTGCATTACGGCACATGTACGCACTATATTTGCACCCATAAAATGCAATAATTATGAAAACGATAGAAGGACACGACGTGAAAATCTTCACTGACAACATCGAGAACACAGCCCTGGAGCAGATCGGCAGGCTGATGTCCATCGGCACGTTCAGCGGATGCAAGGTCCGCATCATGCCGGATGTACACGCAGGGGCCGGCTGTGTCATAGGCTTCACCGGCGACCTTGGCGACAAGGTCATTCCGAATATCGTCGGGGTGGATATCGGCTGCGGCATGCTCGTCCAGCCGTTCGACGGCAGCGGAGAAATTGACTTTCACGCCCTGAACGAATTCATTCTGAACAATATTCCTTCAGGCAGGGGCATCCGGGACAAGGCGGAACAGGTGCTGCCCCAGCCTTATATGGAAAGGTACGGGGAAGCCAGGGAACTGATCAAGGCCCTGCGCTGCTTCCGCGACCTGAAGGACTGCAAGCGGCTGTACAAGGCCGCCGGTTCCAGACGAGCTGTGCTGGCTCGAAGGTCAGCCCAGGGAAGACTATCTGCACGACATGCGCCTGTGTCAGGAATGGGCCCGGATCAACCGCAGCATCATCATAGACCTGCTGACCGGCCATCTGTGGACTCAGGGCAATATCACCGCCACTCCGGAGACTCTGCTCCCCGAACGCTTCGAGAGCGTCCACAACTACATCGGTGACGACAATATCATCCGTAAGGGTGCCATCTCCGCCCGCGAGGGACAGAAGTGCATCATCCCCATGAACATGCGGGACGGTTCCCTGATATGCTCCGGCAAGGGCAATCCCGACTGGAACTTCTCCGCCCCTCACGGTGCCGGCCGCATCATGAGCCGCGCCAAGGCCTTCGAGCAAGTCAGCCTGGAAGCTTTCGCCGAGTCCATGAAGGGCATCTACAGCGAGACGGTCTCAGAACAGACCCGCGACGAGTCCCCCATGGTCTACAAGCCCATGGCCGAAATCATCGCCAACATCGCCGATACAGTGGATATCCTCGACATCATCAAGCCCGTATTCAACTTCAAGGCCGCGGAGTAACGTGCGACGTCACATTGCCCGCCGCCCCAACGCTTTTACAAAAGCGTTTTTTGAGTAAAATTTCGCTTTTACAAAAGTGTTTCGTATATTTGCTGCACATAAAGTAAAATAATAACCCCATGGACTATACAGACATTCAACCACTCCTGAACACCTTCCACAGAAAACTGGCCGCTACGGATCTAAGATTCAAAAGGTATCTCCACGGGCAAATAAACTGGGATACCCGGATGTTGGGTATCAAAGGGGCGCGCGGTACCGGCAAAACGACCATGCTGCTGCAGCGCATCAAGGAGACTGCCGGCAATAATCTGGACGAGGTGTTCTATGCATCCCTGGACAACATGTGGTTTCAGACCCACAGCGCAGAGGATCTGGTAGAATTTTTATATACCCGTGGCGTCACCCGCATCTACCTCGACGAAGTCCATAAATACCGGAACTGGACAGTGCTCCTCAAAAATCTGTATGACAACTATCCCGACCTCAACATAGTCTACACAGGCTCGGCGATGCTGGCTATCGACAACTCCAAGAGCGATCTTTCACGCCGCCAGTCCCTGTACACCCTGCATGGCCTTTCGTTCAGAGAATATCTGGAATACGAGGGGATTATCTTCTTACCGTCCATGACGCTCGAAGAGATGCTCAAGAATCATATCTGCTACGCAATGGATGTCACTTCTGCCGGAATAAAAGTACTCAAACATTTTGAGCAATACCTCAATGAAGGATACTATCCCTATTACAAAGAGGCTGGAAGAGACTACCTGATGCGTATTGGAGAGGTTATCCAACTGGTCATCGACAGCGACATCCCCGCCGTGGAGGAAACGATAACCTACTCCACCAGGCAGAAGATAAAGAAGTTGCTCATGGTGGTTGCTGAGAATGTCCCCCTGGAGCCGAACATCAACAAACTGGCCGCCAGCCTTGAATCCACCCGAGACCAGACCCTGAAGATGCTTTACTGGCTGGACAGAGCCGCCCTGCTATGGCTGCTGACTGATAAGCCCAAAGATTACAAGCACCTTACCGGTCCGAAGAAAATATACCTCAACAACACCAACCTGATGAATGCCTTAGGAAGCAGGGTATCCAAGGGAACGCAGAGGGAGACCTTCTTTGCCAATCAGGCCGGAGCCGTATCCGATCTGCTTATACCGAAACAGGGGGACTTCTTAGCCGACGGCAGATACATCTTCGAGGTAGGCGGTCCGCATAAAACATTCGATCAGATAGCCGGTCTGCCCGACAGTTATCTGGCCATCGATGACATGGAAGTCGGCAACGGCAACAGAATCCCGCTATGGCTCTTCGGCTGCCTGTATTGAAAAACTGTATTTTGGATAAATTATGGAAGACATGGAGCAGTTTACGAAATATATCGCCGATGACGCCCACTACACCGAGGTCATCCAGCGCATCCCGCTCGTCAAGCGTCAGTTATGGATAGGCACTGCAGACATCAAGGACCTGTATGTCGCCCGGGGAAAGCAGGCTGTACCTCTTCTGGCTGTCCTGGCCGGCCTGATACGTAAAGGTGTGGAGATACGCCTCATCCATGCCAAAGAGCCGGGACCGGCTTTCAGGGAAGACTTCGACCGCTATCCGGAACTGGCCACCGGCCTGGAACGCGCCCTCTGCCCCAGAGTCCATTTCAAACTGATGATATTCGACCTCGAGACCGCCTATATCGGCTCCGCCAACCTCACCGGTGCCGGCATAGGCATGAAAAGCAGCCTGCGCCGCAACTTCGAGGCCGGCATCCTCACCAACGACCCCGCTCTCGTTGAATCAGCCATCGACCAGTTCGACCGCGTCTGGATGGGCACCCACTGCCGCAAGTGCGGGCGCAAGACCTTCTGCGGCGACCGGATAGTGTAGCCGGCGGTCCATTTTAAAAAGTTCACAATTTTGTGGACCACAAAGTTGTGAACTTTCACAATTTTCACTACATTTGTCGGCAAAACAATGATTTATGGAAAAAACATTCGTATTTGGAGTATCTGTAGAAGGTGACAATTTTACCGACAGGACACTGGAGGCCAAAAGAATCAGGTCTAACTTTGAGAACGGAGTAAATACGATTCTTATATCACCAAGGCGCATAGGTAAAACGTCCTTGGTCAAAAAAGTATGTTCCTCGATTACAGAGCCCAGCATAAAAACCATTTACATGGACATTTATGACTGCAGGAACGAATACGATTTCTATACCCGCTTCGCCACCTCTGTACTACAAGGAACCTCGTCAAGAATCGAGCATGCACTGGAGTCTACCAAGGAATTCCTCGGCAGACTGGCACCGGCAATATCGGTATCCCCCG
This sequence comes from uncultured Bacteroidales bacterium, assembly GCA_944323445.1. Classification (GTDB taxonomy): domain Bacteria; phylum Bacteroidota; class Bacteroidia; order Bacteroidales; family UBA932; genus Coprenecus. Next base: position 697 of record CALUSM010000051.1, on the reverse strand, counting down.
ACCCTTCTCACGAATTCTCAATATCCTTGGGAATAAAGCCCAAGGACATCGAGCCGGAAACAATATTGTCCCTTCCGGAAAAAATAGCCCGGAAAAAGCGAGCGCACATCGTCATCTGCATAGACGAATTCCAACAGATAGGAGAATTCCCCGATTCTCTCACCGTCCAGAAACGCCTGCGCGGCTCATGGCAACACCAGCAGTCCACCTCATACTGCCTCTTCGGAAGCAAAAAGCACATGATGGAAAACATATTTCAGAACAGCCGTATGCCGTTCTATATGTTCGGAGACACATTCTACCTGAAGCCCATTCCGACCGGTGAATGGATTCCGTTCATACAGTCCAGATTCGCCTCAAAGGGGAAATTCATTACAGCAGAACTTGCCGAAAAGATCTGCAGCACCGTAGACAATCACTCTTCCTACGTCCAGCAACTCGCCTGGAACGTCCTGCTGCAGACTGACAGCAATGCGACGGAACAAAATCTGAAAGATGCTGTTGAAGAACTTCTCAACCAATGCTCATCTCTATTCACCCAGCAGACAGAATCTCTTTCATCCTACCAGATGAATTTCCTCAAGGCAGTCTGCTCCGGCATCCATTCCGGCTTCGGGCACAAGGAAGTCACAGACCGTTTCGACCTCGGCTCCAAATCCAACATCGCCCGTATCCAGAAAAGTTTGACAGACAAAGA
>CALUSM010000050.1 GCA_944323445.1 uncultured Bacteroidales bacterium | reverse complement strand
GACTCGGGCAAGACGATTACCGAGATGTACGCCATGCTCAAGGACATGGGCGTGGAGGACATCCGGGTCTGCACCCTTTTCCTCAAGCCTGCCGCCTACAAGGGAACCGTGAAGATAGACTACAACGCCATGGAAATCGGCAACGAATTCATCGTCGGCTTCGGCCTGGACTACGATCAGCTGGGCAGGCAGTATCCCGACATCTATATCGTGGACTAATCACTTAATATCAAGACATACATCATGAAATACTACATTCTCTTCGGTCCTCCGGGAGCCGGCAAGGGCACCCAGGCCAAACAGATAGTCGAGAAATACCATTATCTTCACCTCTCCACCGGAGACCTCCTGCGTCAGGAGATGGCCGCCGGCACAGAGCTCGGTAAGAAAGCCGCTGAGCTCATCAACCGCGGCGACCTCGTACCCGACGAGGTGGTGGAAGGCATGATCCGCAACAAGATAGCCTCGAACCGTGATGTGCGCGGCTTTCTCTTCGACGGTTTCCCCCGCACCATCGCCCAGGCCGAGGCCCTCGACGCCATGCTCACTGAGTTCGGCGGCAAGGTCGACGCAGTCCTCTCCCTCACCCTCCCCGACGAGCTCGTCTACGAGCGCATCCTTCACCGCGCCCAGATCGAGGGCCGCAAGGACGACACCGACCGCAGCATCATCGAGAACCGCATAGCCACCTACCACAGCAAGACCGAGCCCCTGATTACCTACTACAAAGGCTGCGGCAACTACCGCGAGATCGAGGGCAACGACACCATAGAGAACGTCTTCGCAGCCCTCTGCGGAATACTCGACGAGTAAGTCCCGCTGCAAACCACAAAATTGCCCTTCATTTTGAATTATGATTAACTTTGTCTGCGGAACACTAACCGAAAGGAGCAACGCGTAATGATGAAGTACCCGATAGGAATTCAGAGTTTCGAGCAGATAATAAAGGACGGCTATGTCTACGTGGACAAGACTGCCCTGATTTATGATTTGGTAACGAGAGGAAAGATATACTTTCTGAGCCGTCCGCGACGGTTCGGGAAGAGTCTGCTTATGTCCACCCTAAGGCACATGAACAGACCGGCCGCCGCTGCGCCGTACTGATAGACGAGTACGACAAGCCGCTGCTGGACGTGCTGGACACCGGGCTGACATGCACCGTAGACGACCAGGAGCGCATGCTCGAGGAGTGGAAAGTGGCGTAGTAAATAGGGGAAAATACCGGTTCTCAGAAAAACAGTCCAGCCAGTTCATCGGCCGTGGCCGGTCCGAAATAGTCGGTCAGCGGCAGCGCGGACAGAGCACTGAACACGGCATCATGGGAGTGGGGCAGTCCGGTCAGGACCTGCTCCACTTCTTCTGTGGGCCGGGTGAAGAAGTAGTCGCCGCGTATGGAGCAGGAGCGGATGATGCCGCCGTAGACGTCAAGAGAGACCTCGATGAAGCCCCAGGGGAAACGGCGGGTCTGGTTGAGGCCGTAACGGGGGGAATTACCGTAGCTCCACTGCCATGTGGAGTATTTTTCCTTACGTAGCCGGTCTATGGCCGCCTTTTCCTGTGCGGTGTAGCCGCGGAGAGTGTCCGCACCGCCTGCTATGTGGTCCTGAAGATAAGTGATGAACTCCTCCACTGACATGGAGCGGTGCCGGGCGGGCAGATGCTCCGAGATGTTGGTGACCCGCGAGCGATTGGACTGCACGCTCTTGCCGATGAATTTCTCCGGGCGGGTGTTGAGGGCACCCGAAAGGTCGGCCACAGAAGCTGAGAAAAGCAGGGTACCGTGCTGCAGGACCCGGTCGCCGTGGACACAGACCGCATTGCCCGAGAACTTCCGGCCGCTGATGACCAGGTCGTTGCGCCCTTCGAGCGAAGCTTCCACCCCGAGCGAGCGCAGAGCCGAGATGACGGGAGCGGTGAAGCGCCGGAACATGGCCGCGGTGTCCTCCCCCTCCACCTTCCGGTCGATGAAGGTGTAATTGACATTGCCCAGGTCGTGGAATACCGCGCCTCCTCCAGTGAGACGGCGGACTACAGGTATGCCGCGTGTCCGGACATATTCTGAGTTAATTTCAGCGGCGGCATTCTGGTAGCGGCCGACAATGACGGAAGAGGAATTTCTCCACAGGCGGAATACCGGTCCGGTGAGCGCTGTCAGGAGATATTCTTCGGCGGCAAGGTTCCAATAGGGGTCTGTTACGGAATCTACGATGCAGAGCATGTACCTTAGGAGTATTTTTTGGAAATCAGGGACAGAAACCAGCGGTAGAGCAGATATACAGCGAGGGCGACCAGCACTCCCGCCAGTGCTCCGCAAAGCACGTCGGTGGTAAAATGCATGGCCAGATAGATGCGGCTGAAACTTACCAGAACTGCCCACGTCACTATTCCGGCTGAGTACCATCCGCGCCTGAATATCATAGCAGTGATGACTGCCAGTCCGAAAGTGTTGGATGCATGGGCAGAGAAAAATCCGAAACCTCCTCCGGCTCCGTCCGGCAGATGCAGAAGTCCGACCAGCAGCGGATCGTGACCGGGTCTCGGCCGTTCCACCCAATTTTTTACCAGATTGGTCACCTGCTCCGTGAGCCCGAAACAGAGAAGCACGGCAAGTACTCCCACAAGTCCTGTGAGCCAGAGCGGGATACGGCTGCCGTACCGGAACGCGGCCGATTTCCTCCCGTACCATTTGGGAATAAACAGCAGCACCGCCAGAGCCGCATACAGCGGAATCCACACCTTCTTGGCGGACAGAAACAGCATGATGCTGTCCCAGAACGGTGTATGCATTGCATTGAGACCTAGAGTAATCTCGTGGTCAAGTCCTATCAGCCAGTCCATCATTTCGAAATACGGTTAAGAGTGTTCCAGAGCAGGTCCTTGAGCTGAGGTATGTTCTCGCCGCTGACCGATGAAAAAAATATGGATGGGATGCCCTGCGGCAGCTCTCCCTGCAGACCGGCACGGAGCTCGTCATCGAGGATATCGGCCTTGGAGATGCCCAGGACACGGTCCTTGTCCAGAAGCTCCGGGTTGAACTGCTCCAGCTCGCCCAGCAGCGTACGGTACTCGGCCTTAATGTCCTCTGTGTCGGCCGGAATGACGAACAGCAGCATGGAGTTGCGCTCAATATGCTTCAGAAACCTGAGTCCCAAGCCCTTGCCCTCATGTGCCCCCTCGATGATACCTGGGATGTCAGCCATCACGAACGAGTGGTCGTCGCGGCAGGAGACGATGCCCAGGTTGGGTTCGAGGGTAGTGAACGGATAGTCGGCTATCTTGGGTTTGGCAGCGGATACGGCCGAAAGAAGGGTTGACTTGCCCGCATTGGGGAAACCTACCAGACCGACATCCGCCAGCAGCTTGAGTTCCAGAATAAACCACCCCTCCCTGCCCGGCTCTCCCTCCTGCGCGAAACGGGGTGTCTGGAGGGTAGCCGTCTTGAAGAAGTTGTTGCCCTTGCCGCCGCGGCCGCCGCGCACGAGTATCTCCTGCTGTCCTGGTTCGAGTATCTCGCAGATCACCTCGCCCGTCTCGGCGTCCTTCGCGACAGTTCCGAGCGGCACCTCGAGGATGATGTCCTTGCCGTTGGCCCCGTGTCTGAGGCCTCCACTGCCCGCACCGCCGTGCTCTGCCTTGATGTGCTTGCGGTATTTAAGGTGGATCAGAGTCCAGTACTGCGGATCTCCCTTGAGGATGATATGGCCTCCGCGGCCTCCGTCACCCCCGTCTGGTCCGCCCTTGGGGATGTACTTCTCGCGCCGCAGGTGTGTGGAGCCGTTGCCCCCGTTTCCCGAAGCGCAGAATATCTTTACGTAGTCTATGAAATTGCTGCCAGGCATAATCTTACTTAGTTACGGCCGCAAAGTAAGCATATTTTTCCTATTTACGCCACTTTCCACTCATCAATATTGCCGGTTGCGGAGGAAAATGAGGCTCAGATGCAGATGACCCTACGGGTATCGGAGGCGTCCTCCGCTTTTATCGCCATAAAAAACGGGACCGCCCCGCCGTGGGACAGCCCCGAGTCACTGAAAATCTATATGTCGTCCGAGGGACTATTTGCCGAACCTCTTCTCCTTCATCTTGATGATCTGGTCCTGGAGGACATCTACGCAGTCAACCACCGCGTCCTCGAAAGTAGGTGCTGTCCTCTCGATGATAAGGTCATCGCCGGGGATGCCGAGTCTCACCTTCACGGTCTTGCCGTGATCGGGCTGGACAGTGAGGGCGACATCACAGCTGATGATGTTGTCAAAAAACTTTTCCAGTTTACCGACTTTCTTGTCGATGAAGTCGAGCAGCTTCTGATCTGCATCGAATTTGATCGATTGAACATTAATTTTCATTATTACCTCCTTTTTTAGCTCTTGGATGAGCGGTTAAATAAGTGTTCTTCAACTGTTCGAAGGAGTTGTGGGTGTACACCTGCGTGGCTGCCAGTGAGGAGTGTCCCAGAATCTCCTTTATCGAATTAAGGTCGGCCCCGTTGTTCAGCAGGTGGGTCGCCAGCGAATGTCTCAGCACGTGCGGTGACTTGCGTCCGGTGAACCCCTCCACCCCGTCCAGTTGCTCGTGCACCGCCTCATTGACCAGTTCCGGATATATCGGTGCTCCCGAATCGGTCAGAAAAAAACTGCCGTTGTCGGAAATTCCGGGAAATTCGGCCTTAATTCTCTCCAAATATAGTAAAATTTCCTTACAAACGGAAACCGGAACCGGAATTTCCCGCATTTTGTCTCCCTTTCCAAGCACCGTGAACACATTCCTTCCCGAGTCGAAGTCGCTCCGCCTAAGCCCAGCCAACTCCGAGCGGCGCATACCCGTCGCATATAGCAGCAATATCATCACACCATTGCGGTAATCATGCAGACTCATCCGGGAACATGCTCTGCCCGAGCCGTCGAGTCCCTTGGAATCAAAAAAATGTTCCAGCGCCATCTCCGTGAAAAACTCCGGCAGACGGTGACTCTCCTTCGGACGGGCAATGCGGCGCACCGGGTTTGACGGCAACAGCGAGCGGCGCACCAGCCAGGAGCAGTAGCTGCTCAGGGCCGACAGCCGCAGATTGACTGTACGGGGAGACAGTCCCTCATCCATCGAAAAAGCGACAAATCCCCTTATACTACTGAAAGTCAACGCATCCAGCTCCTGTTGAGAGGAGAGTTCGGTCTTAGGGGCCGGATAGGCATAACTGTAGAATGTCTCCAGCACCTCCCGATAGATAGCGCAGGTACGGGGCGAATACCTCCTTTCGGCAGCGATGTACTGCAGGAACTCCTCCACCATCGCCCTACCGTCCTCCGGACTTTTCCACAAATTCCCTGAACCGGCGGAGTCCTTCCTCCAGAACGGCACGGGGGCAGGCTATATTCCACCGCATATATCCCTCGCCTCCAGGGCCATACATCGTCCCGGCATTGAGCCATATCCTCGCCTCGGACTTTAGGGTCTCCTCCAGAACAACAGAGGTCATCTCAAGTGACGAACAGTCCATCCAGACCAGATAGGTACCCTCCAGCTTCATTATCGGGAATGCCGGCAGATACTGCTCAATATACTCCCGCATATACTCATAGTTATCTGAAATATATACGTTCAGCTCATCCAGCCACTCTGCACCGCCCTCGCTGTAGGCTGATGTCAGGGCATCTATGCCGAAAGGGCCGGGACCTGCAACTTCTCTCTGCTCCACTACCTTGCGGATACGTTCGCGTACAGCGGCATCCGGAATGACTATATTGGCAATTTTCACGCCCGCCATGTTGAACGGCTTGGTAGGCGATACGCAGATGATGGAGTTGCGGGCGACATCCTCTCCTACAGTTGCAAACGGAACGTATGCATAGCATGGAGCCGCCAGTTCGCAGTGTATCTCGTCCGAGACCACCGTCACTCCGTGCCGCAGGCAGATTTCACCCACCCTGCGCAGCTCGTCGCGGGACCATACACGGCCCACCGGATTCTGCGGATTGCAGAGTATCATAAGGGAAATGTCCGGATCAGAGGCTTTCTCCTCCAGGGCGTCGAAGTCCATCCGGTAGGTGTTGCCCACACGGACAAGCTCGGCCGAGACAGCCTCGCAGCCATTCTGTTCCAAGGAGATGAAAAAGTGATTGTAGGCAGGTGACTGCACCAGCACCTTGCCTCCGCACGGCATGTAGGCGCCGATAGCCGCTGAAAGGGCCGGAATGACACCGCTCACGGGCAATATCCACTCCCGCTCGATCTTCCAGCCATGCCTGAAAGCAAACCAGTTTATCACAGCCTCATAATAGTCATCCGGTATGGCCGCATAGCCGTAGATGCCGTGCCGGGCCCTTTTTACCAAAGCCTCCTGAATACAGTCGGCAGTCTTGAAATCCATATCTGCCACCCAGAACGGCAGCACATCAGGGTCAGGGCATGTGTCCCACTTGAGGGATCCAGTTCCCTTTCTGGGGATTATCTCATCAAAATTATATCTCATAAGGGTCAAATTTGTTTGCAAATTTAACAAAAATATCTACCTTTGCAGCCCTAACAAAAGGAGGTGGTAAAAGAATGATTATAGTACCTATCAAAGAAGGCGAAAATATAGAGAAGGCACTCAAGAAGTTCAAACGTAAATTCGAGAAGACTGGAGTGGTACGCGAGCTGCGCAGCAGAAAGCAGTTCGAGAAACCTTCCGTAAAGAGAAGAAACGAGATCAAGAAGGCTATCTACGTGCAGCATCTCAGACTGAACGAGGAGTAATCCGGCCTTTCAGATTCATACATCATACCGGCAGAATCCATTTCGGGTCTGCCGGTTTTTTTTGTAAATTTGCATCTATGAGAAAACTTATTGTCCTCGGCGCCGGGATGCTGCCCCTGGCCGCCTGCACGGACACAGAACAGCAGCAGAAAGACCCGAACGTAATATTCATCATCGCCGACGACCTCGGCTACGGAGACCTGAGCTGTTACGGACAGGAGAAGTTCCGGACGCCCAACATCGACTCGCTGGCAGCGGACGGAGTAATCTTCACCCGCCACTACGCAGGCACGTCGGTCAGCGCCCCCTCCCGCTCATCCTTGATAACAGGCCTCCACACCGGCCACACCCCCATCCGCGGCAACAAGGAGCTGCCAGTAGAAGGCCAGCACCCCATCCCCGGCGACACCTATAACGTATACCGTCTTATGAAGTCGCAGGGCTATGTCACCGGAGTATTCGGCAAATGGGGACTCGGAGCACCCGCCACAGAAGGCGCTCCCGAGAACCAGGGCGTGGACGAGTTCTTCGGCTACAACTGCCAGAGGCTCGCGCACCACTACTTCCCCTACCACCTCTGGCACAATTCCGAGAAAGTAATGCTCCCCGGCAACGAGGGTACCTCCGAGAACAACTACTCCCCCTACCTCATCCATGAGCAGGGTCTCGACTTTATCCGCGAAAACAGCGACAGCACCTTCTTCATGATGTACACTTCGGTCATTCCCCACGCCGAACTGCGCCTGCCCGA
>CALUSM010000049.1 GCA_944323445.1 uncultured Bacteroidales bacterium | reverse complement strand
TCGTGTAAGACTTACCCGAGTGCAAAGATATACATTTTCGCCAAATTTTCTACATTTGCACAGAAATTTTGAAAATAAGTCTAAGAAATGGAAATAAACGGGAATCTGAAAGGGAAGAAAATAGCCGTGGGCCTCTCCGGCGGAGTGGACTCCTCGGTGGCGGCCCTGCTGCTGGCCCGGGCCGGATACGACGTGTTCGCCCTCTTCATGCAGAACTGGCACGATGTCACCGGCACCCTGCACGGGGAATGCGAATGGGAGGAGGACCGCAAGGTGGCCGAGATGGTGGCCCGCAGGATAGGCATACCCTTCGAGTTCATCGACCTGTCGGATACCTACCGGCACCGGGTGGTGGACTACATGTTCTCGGAATATTCCAAGGGCCGTACCCCCAATCCGGACGTGCTCTGCAACAGCGAGATCAAGTTCGACGCCTTCCTGAAAGCCGCCCGGGACCTCGGAGCCGACTATGTGGCCACCGGGCACTACTGCCGCAAGGACGTGACGGCTGGGCCGGACGGACAGCCTGTCTACCGCATCCTGGCCGGAGCCGACGGCAACAAGGACCAGAGCTATTTCCTCTGCCAGCTGACCCAGGAACAGCTCTCCGCCGCCCTCTTCCCGATAGGGGACATCGTCAAACCGGAGGTGCGCCGCCTGGCCCGCGAGGCCGGTCTGCCGAGTGCGGAGAAGAAGGACTCGCAAGGCATCTGCTTCGTGGGTAAGGTCGACCTGCCGGTCTTCCTGCAGCAGAAGCTCGCCTCGAGGGAGGGCAATGTGGTGGAGATTTCCCGGGATTTCTACGACCGTCTCACGGAACAATATCCGGGATACGGTACAGCGGCGGATATGGACATTGCTGCTGTCAGACCTGAGGAGGTCAAGGCCTTCGCCCGCGCCTACCATTACCGCGAGAGCGATGGCAAGAAAATAGGTACTCACATCGGAGCCCAGTACTACACCATCGGCCAGCGCAAGGGCCTGAACATCGGAGGGCACCGCGAGCCGATATTTATCCTCGACACATCCATTGCCACCAATACCATCTACGTGGGGGAGGGGCATGAGCATCCGGGTCTTATGCGCAGGGCCTTGAAAGTCAATGCCGACGAGGTTCACTGGATCCGCCGGGACCTCCGGATGGCTCCTGGGGAGGTACGCCGCTATCTGGTCCGAATCCGCTACCGCCAGCCCCTGCAGCAGGCAGCCCTGCATTGCCTGGATGACGGCATTTACATCGTCTTCGATCATCCGCAGAGGGGCATTACCCCCGGGCAGTTCGCGGTGTGGTACGCTCCGGAGGATATGGAGATGCTGGGCAGCGGAGTGATTTCAGAATAACATAAAGTAAGTCAAGACTATGCAGACAGATACACAATATATTGCAGCAGCGGGTCCAGGCATGAGCCGGTATACCCGTTACGTGCTCATCCTCATGGCCGTGTCGGCCGTGGTCCGGGCGTTGTGCGCGGCCCTTATCGAGTTCGGCAACGACGAGGTGTACTACCGCCTCTACGCCCTTTTCCCGGACTGGAGCCACTTCGACCATCCGGGGATGGTGGGCTGGCTTACGCAGCTTTTCACGCTCAATCTGGCTTGGGACAGCGAATTTGCCCTGCGTCTGGGCTCCGTGGTCATAGGCACTGTCAATATCTGGCTGATGTACCGTTTTGGGACGGAGGCCGGAGGGGACAGTCGTATAGGATGGCTGAGCGCCCTGCTGTATGTGTCTTCCGTCTACGGCTCTGTGCTCTGCGGTATTTTCCTGATGCCCGACTCTCCACTGAGCCTGTTCTGGATGGTGACCCTGCTGTGTTTCCTGAAAGCTTTCAGGGGTGATGAGGACACTTCCGGACGGTGGATGCTGCTGGCCGGACTGGCTTGCGGACTGGCGGCTCTGTCGAAGTATACTGCTGTTTTTCTTTGGGTCGGAGCTGGACTGTACGTCATTTTCTTTGACCGCAGCTGGTTCCGCCGCAAGGAACTGTACCTTGCAGCCCTCATCAGTGCCGCCTGCCTCCTGCCGGTGCTGATATGGAATATCCAGAATGATTCCCTAAGTTTTACCTATCATTCGGGAAGGACGATGTCGCAGAGGGAGATACACCTCAGTCTTTTCTTTACCGAACTTGCCGGGGAATGTTTCTACAACAATCCCGTACTCTTTCTTCTGATAATTGTCTCAGTCGTACTCTATTTCCGCAGGCGGCTGGACGTGGACCGCAGGACGGTCTCCTGGATGCTGCTGACGGCGCTGCCGATGATTCTCATTTTCTGGGTATGGTCCTGTCAGAAAAACACACTCCCCCAATGGGCCGGTCAGCGTTCTGTACTGCCGCACTGGTCCGGATTGGCCTATGTGACCCTTATTCCTCTTGCTGCGGCTGCAGCACAGAAACTGGACATCAAGCGGAAAGTCAACCGGTGGGTGGCTGCGGCCGTAGGTTTTACAGCTCTTCTGCTGCCCCTGGCAGTCCTGGAAATCCGTACGGGAGTGTTGCCTCTGGACCGTCATACGGAATACAATGACATGGGAAGGGACGATTTTACCCTCGATATGTACGGGTGGGACCAGCTTTCCCTGGAATTCTCTGAGGTAAGGGATGTGTCAGTGGGGAAGGGGCTGGCCTCGGAGGATGATCCGATATTCAGTTACAGATGGTTCCCGGCTGCGAATATCGACTATTATGTAGCCTCGCCATTGGGAATGGACCTGCTCTGCATCGGTCCCATGTATGATATTCACAAGTATTGGTGGATAAACCGGGAAAGAGGAGGGCTGGAGGACGGTATGGACGGATGGTTCATCACTTCCAGCAGGGATTTCCGCGATCCTGCGTCGATGCCTTTCGGGGCTGTCTCCGGCTGCGATACGGTGAAGGTGATGCGGTGCGGCAGGCATGTGTACAATTTCTACATCTATCGGGTGGAGAATCTGCAGTTGGATAAAAACAATAAATAGGATATGTTTTCGAAAGTTACAGTATATCTGGGCTCCGCTGCCGGCAACTCGCCGGTGTATGCGGACAATGCGGCGGAGCTCGGACGCCGTCTGGCTCAGGCCGGAGTGGAAATCGTCTACGGCGGGGCATCGGTAGGCACAATGTGGACAATGGCTTCTGCTGCAATACATGCAGGCGGTCGGGTGACCGGGGTCTTCCCGAAGAATTTCAAGGGCAAGAAGGAGTCACAGGACCGCCGGATAGAGGTGCGGGCGCAGGGGCTCGCGGAGATGGTGGAGACTCCGGACCTGGCGTCCCGTGTGGCTAAGATGACGGAGCTCAGTCAGGCCTGCATCGTCCTGCCCGGCAGCTACGGCACCATGCACGAGCTGTTCTGCTGGCTGCTCGGCCATCAGCTCCGGGAGCACGCCAAGCCGGTCTTCATCCTCAATACCGACGGTTATTACGACTCTCTGCGCGGGCTTTTCGAGACGATGGCTTCCCGCGGCTTCATGTCCGCGGCTGATGCGGCCATACCGTGCTTCTGCTCCACCGTCGATGAGATAGTCGAAAAAGTGCTGGCCGGCGAATAATGTTGGCCCTTCGGTGCCGGTGTGTGTTTCCGGGAGCATCCACAACGGCAGCAAATCCCGCGATTCGGTGCCGTTGCGGTTTAAGTGAATAGATTTACGAATTATGACAGACAGAGAATACATAACGATTAACGATGCGTGCGAGAACAACCTGCAGCATGTCTCGCTGCGCATCCCGAAGTATCGGATAACGGTGTTCACCGGAGTGTCCGGCTCTGGCAAGTCCTCGCTGGTGCTCGACACCGTGGCGGCCAAGTCGCGCCGCGAGCTCAACGACACCTTCCCGTCGTTCGTACAGCAGTACCTCCCGAAGTACGGCCGTCCGCATGTCGGCAGCGTGGAGAACCTGCCCGTGGCGATAGTCATTGACCAGAAGAAGCCGGCCTCCAATTCCCGCTCTACCGTAGCTACCTACACGGACATTCATCCGCTGCTGCGCCTCCTCTTTTCCCGCGTAGGACAGCCCTTCGTAGGATATTCCGACACATTTTCCTTCAACCATCCGCAGGGCAGCTGCCCCCGTTGCTCCGGCTTGGGAGAGATACGCGAGCTGGACATCCACAAGCTGGTGGATTTCGACAAGAGCCTCAATGACGAGGATACCATCCACTACATTGCCTTCCACAAAGGCGGCTGGAGATGGATCCGCTACGCCCACAGCGGCCTGTTCGACCTCGACAAGAAGATCCGCGACTACACTCCAGAGGAACTGGACCTCTTCCTGTATTCGCCCCAGATCCGCCTCAAGAACCCTCCGTCGAACTGGCCCAGGACAGCCAAATATGAGGGCCTGGTACCCCGCATGTACCGCAGCATCATCAACTCCGAGGAAGGCCTTCTGCACCGCAAGGTCCTGGACCCCATGCTCCGCACCGGTATCTGCCCAGACTGCGGCGGCACCCGGCTCAACCCCAAGGTGCTCACCTGCCGCATTGACGGGAAGAACATCGCGGAGGTGACGGCCATGTCGGTGTCGGAACTGCGTCAGTGGCTGGCAGAGCCTCAGCCGGGCGGAATGCTCGAAAGTCCGCTGGCCCAGGACATAAGGCAGGCTGTGCTCCGCCGGCTCGAGGCCCTGGAGGAGATAGGCTTGGGATACCTGACCTTAGACCGTTCGGTGGGTACGCTCTCCGGCGGCGAGGCCCAGAGATGCAAGATAGCCAAGTACATCAACTCGTCCCTCTCCGACCTGCTCTACATCCTCGACGAGCCCAGCGTCGGCCTGCACAACCACGACATCGCCCTGCTCAAGAACTCGGTCCGCAAGCTCCGCGACCACGGCAATACGGTCCTGCTCGTCGAGCACCACAAGGAGATGATCCGTATCGCGGACCACATCGTGGACATGGGACCCGGTGCCGGGATGGAAGGCGGCCGGATAATGTACGAGGGCCCGCTGGAAGGGCTGCTGAAAAGCGGCACCGACACCGGCCGTATGCTGGAGATGACCTCGGATTTCAATCCGGCTCCGCTTCAGCCCAAGTCCTTCTTCAAGGTGGAGAATGCCTCGCTGCACAATCTCAAGCGCATCTCGGTGGACTTCCCTCTCGGGGTGCTGACGGTCGTGGCGGGAGTGGCCGGCTCGGGCAAGAGCTCCCTGATTCAGTGCCTGATGGACGCATATCCGCTGCAGGAGGACATAGAGTACATCAGTCAGAAAAATGTCGGAGCATCCCTCCGCTCCACACCGGCTACCTATATGGGCGTGGCCGACGACATCCGGAAGATTTTCGCCAAGGAAAATAAGGTCAGCGCGGACTGGTTCGCCTTCAATTCGAAGGGCGGCTGTCCGGTCTGCGGCGGCAAGGGGGTAATCGTCTCCGAGATGGCTTTCATGGATTCGGTGGAGACGGTCTGCGAGGCCTGCGGAGGTCTGCGCTATTCGCCCGAGGCCCTGCAATATAAGATCCGCGGGGAGTACAATATCGCTCAGGTTATGGACATGACGGTGCGGGTCGCATCGAAGTATTTCGCCGGTACGGTGATAGAGGAGAAACTGCGTCCGCTGATGGACGTCGGGCTGGTCTATCTGCATCTGAATCAGGCTCTGTCTACTCTCTCCGGCGGTGAGCTCCAGCGCATGAAGCTGGCCTCCCGCCTCGGTCAGAGCCGCAGGATATTCATCCTCGACGAGCCTACGGACGGCCTGCATTTCAAGGATGTGGAGCATATCGGCCGCCTGTTCCGCTCGATGGTTTCGGCCGGCAATACCGTCATCCTCGTCGAGCACAACACTGACCTCATCAAGTCCGCCGACTGGCTCATCGAACTCGGACCCTACGGCGGCGGCTCCGGCGGCGAACTGCTCTACTCCGGCGTCCCTTCCGGTGTTCTCACTGCTCCCTGCTCCATCACCAAGCAGTATCTGTAGCAGCAGCTTACCGCTGATTATAGATGAAGTCAAGGCCTTGGGTGCGGTAGTAGCCGAAACGGGTGTCGCAGGATATAAGCGGCAGATGCTCCGTGATGGCGTGGGAGATGATGACGTGGTCTGACGGGTCCTTGTGGTCCTGTAGCGTGTTGAGGCGGAGTCTTGCATAGGTGTAGATGTGCTCGCGGTTGAGCGGGCGGATGTGGATATTGTACTCGTCCTCAATTGAGCGCAACATGTCATTAGCAGATTTCCAACGTTTGGCAAAGAGTCTTTTATTCCTTAATGCAAGCACAAGTTCTTTGGCTGACTCGGCACTGGTGTAGAGAATAGCATCATGTTCAGATAATAAGGCTTTGACATTTTCATCCAGCATGTCAGGATCGCCTATCATGAACACGACGATGTTTGTGTCAATCAAGTACCTCATTGCTCGTACAGAGTTGGATCAAGAATAACAACACTGCCTTTTAGCCGCATAGCGGCCTCCCATGCCTTACTGACTTTTCTTTCTCCAGTGCCGGTGCTGTCCGTTGAACCATGCCTGTGCTGCTGCTCCTGAGTCTGTCCGATCTTTTCTTCTTTCACTTTTTCCATATTCCATCAGCATTAAAGATTAAACATGGAACAAAGTTACAAAAATAAAGGCAGCCGAAGCCGCCTTATATCAAATTTATACGTTTTTAAATAATTGCACGTTTTTAAAAACCGCAATTATTCACTACGCCGGAATCCCAAATAATATACGAGGGAGGCCAGGGTACTGATGACAGTCCGCAGGTCAGATTACCGCTGATTATAGATGAAGTCAAGGCCTTGGGGACGGTAGTAGCCGAAGCGGGTGTCGCTGGATATCAGCGGCAGGTGCTCGGTGATAGCGTGGGAGATGATGACGTGGTCTGACGGGTCCTTGTGGTCCTGCTGGGTGTTGAGCCGGAGTCTTGCGTAGGTCCTCAGGTGTTCGGTCTTGACAGGAATGATATTGATGAAGAATTCGTCTTTGATGGCGTTGATGATTTCCTCTGCTGATTTCCAGCGTTTTGAGCCAAGTCCTTTGGACCTGTAGCCTGTGATAAGTTCTCTGACGGATTCAGTGCTTATGCAAAGGACTGTGTCCGGTTCCTGAATAATAGCCGCAGTGTCTCTGCTCAGCATTTCCGCGTCGAGGGCAAGAAATACAAAAATGTTGGTGTCAATAAGATACCTCATGTCAAAGCAGAAATTTCGGGTCATACACCTCAATACTTCCCTTCAGCCGCATTGCGGCCTCCCAGGTCCTGCTGACCTTCCTTTTTTCTTCTTTGTGGGCATTGTTCGAAGAACTCTGCTGCAACTGCCGCTCCTCGGTCTGTCCGCTCATTTTTTCTTTCACATTATCCATGGTTCTTCTGATATAATGGTTAAACACGGAACAAAGCTACAAAAAATAAAGGCAGCCAAAGCTGCCTTGTATCAAATTTATGCGTTTTTAAATAATTGTGCGTTTTTAAAAACAGCAATTATTCACTGCGTCTGAATCCTAAGTAATATACGAGAGAGGCCAGGGCACTGAGGGCGGCGACGAGATATGTGCGTGCAGCCCAGCGGAGGGTGGTGCGGGCCTGGTCCAGCTCAACGGTAGAGAGTGTGTTGGAGCGCTCCAGCCAGGCGAGGGCGCGGGCCGAGGCATTGTACTCCACCGGCAGGGTGATGGCGCTGAAGAGGAATATCATGAAAAACATGGCGATACCTATCCAGTAGAGGGCAGGGAAGGCCGTCATCATGATCAGTCCCAGGATAATCACTATCTGGGCGAACATTGAGGAGAACTGCACGATGGGCACGAGGGCCGAGCGCATCTTCAGGAAGGCGTAGCCCTCCGCGTGCTGTACGGCGTGTCCGCACTCGTGGGCCGCTACTGCCGCTGCCGCCACGCTGTTGCTGTTGTATACCGAGTCGGAGAGGTTCAGGGTCTTGTTGGCAGGATTGTAGTGGTCGGTGAGATGGCCGCTGACATTGGTTACCCGCACGTCGCGGATACCGTGGTCACGCAGCATCTTCTC
>CALUSM010000048.1 GCA_944323445.1 uncultured Bacteroidales bacterium | reverse complement strand
GTCCGCATCGACGTGCGCAAGGTCACCCAGCTCAAGGACGGGGAGGATCCCACCGGCAACCGTACCCGCGTCAAGATCGTCAAGAACAAGATGGCCCCTCCGTTCCGCAAGGCCGAGTTCGACATCGTCTTCGGTGAGGGTATCTCCAGGATAGGCGAGATCGTGGACCTCGGAGTGGAGTTCGACATCATCAAGAAGAGCGGCTCCTGGTTCAGTTACGGTGAGTCCAAGCTGGCTCAGGGACGCGAGGCGGTCAAGAAGCTGCTGATGGACAATCCGGAGCTCTGCGAGGAGATCGAGGGCAGGATCCGTGAGACTATGAAGAACATGGAAGACTGAGTTTAACATCTAACAGACACCTACATTATGCAGACAGTATTGAGCGGTATCCGCTCCACCGGCCACCTTCACCTCGGCAACTACTTCGGAGCGCTGCGCAACTTCGTAAAGATACAGGACGACTACAACTGCTTCTATTTCATAGCGGACCTGCATTCGCTGACCACCCATCCCCATCCGGATGACTTTCATGCCAACGTGAAGACCATCCTGGCCGAGTACCTGGCCTCGGGCCTCGATCCCGAGAAGGTCACGATATTCGTACAGAGCGACGTGCCGGAGGTGAGCGAGCTGTACGTGCTGCTGAACATGATATCCTACAAGGGCGAGCTCGAACGTACCACCACCTTCAAGGACAAGGTCCGTCTGGCCAAGGCCAAGGCCCGCAACGTCCGCCTAGAGGACGTCGCCGAGGATGACCACAACGACGAGGGCATCAACATCAGCGCCGGTCTGCTGACCTACCCCGTGCTGATGGCCGCCGACATCCTGATTCACCGCGCGGACTACGTGCCCGTGGGCAAGGACCAGGAGCAGCATCTGGAATACGCCAGGGTACTGGCCCGCCGTTTCAACAACATGTACGGCGAGGAGGTTTTTGTAGAGCCCCGCGGCTTCAACTTCGGAGGCGAGCTCATCAAGGTGCCCGGCCTCGACGGCAGCGGCAAGATGGGCAAGAGCCAGGGTAACGGTGTCTACCTCTACGACGACGAGAAGACCATCACCAAGAAGGTCATGAAGGCCCTGACTGACAGCGGTCCAGTCGAGCCGAACAGCCCCATGCCCGAGTGCATTGACAACCTCTTCACCCTCCTGGCCCTGGTATCCGAGCCTTCGACAGTAGAGTACTTCCGAGAGAAGTGGAACGACTGCTCGATCCGCTACGGAGACCTCAAGAAGCAGCTTGCGGCCGACATCTGCAAGGTGACCCTGCCTATCCGCGAGCGCATAGACGCCATCTACAACGACGATGCCTACCTTCACCGCGTAGTATCCGAAGGCCGCGACAAGGCCCGCGCCTCCGCTTCGGCCACCCTCGCCCTCGTCCGCAAGGCCATGGGCTTCAAAGTCTTCTGACTCCAATTACAATATTTCATAGCACTCCTACATCGTGTATCGCAGCCCCGCCGGTCATCCGGTACGGCTGCGATGCTTTTTATGAGCTGCCGTTTCTGTGTCGCTGTTTCTTCGCCCTGTTGCTTTCCCCGCCCGGCAGTCTTTTCCATTGCTCCACGTCCGCATATCACCGCCCGGCTTTCTCGCTCACCCACCTTCCGAAGGTGAGCAGTTTCCCTACATTTTCTACCCACCTTCCGAAGGTGAGCAGAAGCACTATCGCCCCGAGAACCGTCTGTAGCCGCATTTCCCCACCCACCGTACCATTCCCACCTTCCGAAGGTGAGCAAGTTTCCCACATTTTCTACTCACCTTCCGAAGGTGTGCAGAAAAAATCAAGTAAATTTGCTGCGACAAATCACTAAACCACTAAAGAATATGCTCAACCACTACACCATAGAGATCTGCGCCCCGTCGTACGAGAGCGCCCTGGCCGCACAAAGAGGCGGGGCTGCGAGAATAGAACTGTGTTCCGAACTGGATGCCGGGGGAGTGACTCCTTCCTACGGACTGATTCAAGGAGTGCGGGCTGCGCTGACTATTGCCGTTAACGTGCTGGTCCGTCCGAGATCTGGAGATTTTCTGTATTCGTCCTACGAGGTGGAGACAGTGACACGCGATATCGCACTGTGTGCGCAGGCCGGAGTACAGGGAGTCGTGGTAGGTGCGTTGACGGCGGATGCGAAAGTAGACCGGACGGCAGCTGCCGAGTGGCTGAAGGAGGCCCGCAGACATGGACTGTCGACTACGTTTCATAGGGCAATCGACTGTACTGACGGTATTTACGATGCACTCGAGGATGTCGCATCACTGGGGTACGATCGCGTACTGACTTCCGGTGGATGTCCGACTGCCTGGGAAGGCCGTGAGACGATAGCCCGTATGCAGGCTATGATGGCCAACCATACTGGAAGCTCCCGCAAGCCATTGATAATCATGCCTGGATCGGGAATCAATCCGTCCAATATCCGCGACTTGGCCTTGCAGACCGGAGTGAGCGAACTTCATCTGTCGGCCACCAAACGGCACAAGTCCGGTATGCGCGTACTCTCCGGCATTGCGCAGGAGGAGGCGGTCGTCCACAGCGACGAGGAGACTGTGCGCAGGGCTGTGGCGGCACTCTGCTGACGTGTTGCGAAAAGGTGCCAAGATTGCAAGTCTGTATATTCAGGATTGGCTTGCTCGTGGTGAGTTGTCCTTCAGCGGATGGTCGCAGGGCAAACATGAACATGACGGTCTACCATCACTTGGAATAGCGTAACTTTCAGGTAATCAGTATATAAAGGCCTAGAAAGTATTTTTATAAAAAATAAGAAATTTAAAAACGTAAAAATCTTCTGTGGAAGAGCGTATTCTCTGAACTTTTCCCTTGATTGTCGGTAGATAAACTATATCTTTGAGGAACCTGCCGGACCTCTTGATCCGGGCCATTCGGGGCATTTGGGCATTTATCAACCTTAACTTAAAGAGTACAGATTATGAAGGGAAAGATTTATCATCTATGCTACACCTCCCACGGCGAGGTTCTATGTCGAAAGTATCTGGATTACTGCATGCTGTTCAACTGTATCGCTCAGGCTATGATTGGCACCGGTGCTCAGCTGCTTGCCTATGCCATTATGTCCACACACGTGCATCTCATAGTGATAACGGAGCATCCGGCGGCTTACATCCAGAGAATAAGATCGTCTTATACTCAGATGTTTAACAGGAGGTATCGTCGAAAGGGAACATTAGGAGAACCGTCATTCTATTCTGTGGAACTGATAGGAAGGCGTCATGTTACGGCTGCGATAAGTTATGTTCTGAGAAACCCCGTGCATCATGAACTGACATCGAATCCGTATGATTATGAGTTCTCGTCTATCGGTTTGTATTTCAGGAAAGAAACGAGGAGGCCGGAGGGCACGCGCCCTAAGAAAGCGGCAAAGCCTTTCGCTGCAATAATCCGCAGAGATAACAGGCAGAGACTTCCGGATGGATTGGTATTTGATGATGCAACTGGACAGATAGAACCGTCTCAGCTGGTGAACAGTGCTGTGGTAGAGGGATTTTTCGGTTCTTACGCTGCGTTTGATTATGGTCTTCAAAGGCGTGACTATCAAGTGTGGGAAACGGAACAGTTGCAGGATAGGGACGGACAGTCAGCGATAACGGTCGGAATTATTGAGCCTTATCTTTCCGGCAAAGACCTTGAGCGTATTTTGAGTCAAAGCAAGCAATGGGCAAAGGAAAAACCGATTCTGGATATGGATGTTTGTGCGTTAGTGGATGAAAAGTATGTGCCGGGGTATGGCAAGAAAAGTTACGCGCAGCTTACGGATTCAGAAAAAGTTTCTATAGCGGATAGTGTCAAGCGTCAGTATGGTGTCGGAGACGCTGTGCTTTCGCGGTGTCTTGGGATAGTGCTTTGCAAATAGGGAATATGGACTGTCGGGGCGGTGGCGTTTCTGTCCACCTTCGGAAGGTGTGTAGAAAACGCGGGAAACATGCTCACCTTCGGAAGGTGGAATCGGCACGATGTGTCGGCCAACGTGGCTACAATAGTCTCTCGGGGCGGTAGTGCTTCTGCCCACCTTTGGAAGGTGTGTGGAAAACGTGGGAAACATGCTCACCTTCGGAAGGTGGAATCGGCACGATGTGTCGGCCAACGTGGCTACAATAGTCTCTCGGGGCGGTAGTGCTTCTGCCCACCTTTGGAAGGTGTGTGGAAAACGTGGGAAACATGCTCACCTTCGGAAGGTGGAATCGGCACGATGTGTCGGCAAATGTGGCTACAATAGGCTCCCGGGGCGGTGACGTTTCTGCTCACCTTCGGAAGGTGTGTGGAAAACGCGGGAAACATGCTCACCTTCCGAAGGTGGAATGCGACGAAATAAGAAACCGGCGGAGCGCACGCGACTCCACCGGTTCGGTCCTCACAGTTTAAGTGCATCGTTCCCTTGGACTGAGTGCAGTTCCAGAAGGGACGTCAAAGAGAATCAGTCGTAAGAGACGGTGACGGTCAGGCCCTGATCTGTTTCTCTGGGTTCGTCGGCGGGTGCAGGCTCGGAGAGAGTAATCTCAAGGTCGTCTCTGTAGTAGTACTTTTCGTCTCCGTTGAGGTAGAAATTATCCGGATTTGTGATTTTGACAGTTGCACTCTGGCTGTATTTGGTGGCGGTCATAGGAACTGTGGACTGGGTCCGGATCATGTCTCCGTCAGCATCGAACTCGATGCCGCCGGTCAGGTCGTTTATAGAACAGGTGTATTGGACGTAGGTCCAGGACCAGGTGCGCTGTGTCTCTTCTTCGGAGAATTCATATTTGCTCATGAAGGATTCGTAATCCTCATCTCCGACTATTCTGTCCCCATCGTACAATCCTATGGATGGCAAGAATATGTGAGCGCTTCTGTTTCCCGTCAGTCCCAGAAGATTCAGGATACCCATGACGACATCTTCATCCTCGAAGAAATAGTTCAGGAATAAGTTGAAATCCAGATACCCGGTGTTTTCATATTCCGTTATGACCGGTAAATATGTTTCACCGTTATACGTCATGGAGGTCAGATCCCTGTTTTCCCACGAGTATGTGAACTGTCCCGAATTGACATCTTTCAGGTAGCCCTCCTGATCGTATGTGATATTCCATATTGTGCCGTACATATTGTCCAGGACGGTGGCTTTTCCTTCGTCGTCTACAGTGAATTTCCCCATATCTGTCATGATGACTTCACCTTGACCATATTCCAAATAGTAAGTTTCGGTATACGGGTAGTCATCGGAATACTGCAGTGAGGACAGCCTGCCCTGTTCATCATAACCGAATGCCCAGCTGAAAGAATAATCAAACAATCCGTCATGGAAAAACTCAAGCAGTATGCTCTTGGGCTTCTTTCCGGTCGGCTGCTCCGGTTCTTCCGGATTTTCCCCGTCAGCAGCATTCTGAGTGACGGTTACCGTAGTCTCGTCAGTACCGCAGGTGATACGGACGGTGGCGGTGCGGGCCTCTGCCTCATTGTTGGCGGAAGCCGAGAGGGTAGCGGCGATCTCTCCGGCCTCACCGGAAGCCGGCGAAATGTTCAGCCATTCTCCGCCCTCGATGGCAGCGGTCCATTCAGCGGTAGCGGTGAAGGAAATGGTAGTGTCGGTCGCGGAAGCGGGCAGGGTCATCTCAGCATCGGAGTGCAGGGATACTGAGCCTTCTCCGCCCTCCGGTTTCTCCTGACAGCCGGCAGCCATCAGCGCGGCAACGGCGGCAGCAGTAAGAATTAGGGTAAAATGTTTCATATTCTGTAGAAATTTTGTTTATGCAAATTAAGGAACAATAACGAATCGAGTCAATCACGGAAAACCATGATTTTAAACGGTTCCGCGCTTTTCCACCTTCGGAAGGTGGAAGAGGAGAAGGATATGGGAAAAATAAAAACCGACGGAGTGGGTGCTCCGCCGGTCATGCTTTCACTTACTCTGTTGCATGGAGTGTGCGGCTCAATAAGTGATGGTGACGGTCAGGGTCTGCTTGCCCTGAGTGGTCTTGCCGGTCGGTATCAGCTCGCCATAGGAGATGCTGACGTTCTCCCGGTAGTAGATATTCTCTCCGTCAATTACCCCGTCAGGATGGTCAATGTCGTAAGGTTCGACTGTATAGGTCTGGGAATACTGAGTCCATGTTACGGGCATTTCCGAGACAACTGACATCAGGTCTCCTTCGTCATCATATTCAAATCTGCAGGTAATGTCGTCGAATACGCAGTAAGCTGCCGAGAACAGGTATACAACGCCGGATTCTACTTCCGTCTCAGTGTAGTATTCCCTGTCGAACGGATCATTTCCGTCGTCATTTCTTATCCACCCGCTTTGGTCCTCAGGAGACCATCTGCTCTCGGTCATCTGGAAGGTGGGCTTGGTCAGATGCGTACCTCTGCGGCCGGTCATATCCATCAATCCCTGCGGCATTCCGTATCCATACGGGGTGATATAGGACATTCCGCTCCATAGCCAGTTGTAGTCGAAATATCCGGTGTTCTCTTCCTCCGTCAGAAAAACGGGAAACTTTTCCATTTCCTCCCCGGGATTATTCCTGTCAGCCTCGATGGAGAATATGTCTCCGTCCTTCCATGTGAGATACCAAGGGTAGGAGTCCTCTGGCTCAATCTTTTCCAGATATCCGTCGCTGTTGTAGGCCAGGCCCATGTTATACGGGCCGTAGGTTTCACCATCGAAGCTCTGGGTCATAGATTCATTAATGACTTTTCCTTCAGAGTCCAGCGTCCATTCCACGACAGATAAGCCGGAGAGTTCATCGCTTCTAAATTCAATGTTGATGTTAACAGAATTCTGCCCGTACTCAAATTTATAGTCATTCTCTGGCCAGCCGAAGTTTCCGTTATCAGTCTTGAACAGCATGGATACGACTTTTCCTTCCTCGTCGTATCCGAAGGTATAGTCGTGGTGGTAGAGATATCCGTCTTCATCCAGAACCATCGAGATGCTATTGGGCATCTTTCCGGTCGGCCGCTCCGGCTCCTCCTCGTCTGCAGCATTCTGAGTGACGGTCACCGTAGTCTCGTCAGTACCGCAGGTGATACGGACGGTGGCGGTGCGGGCCTCTGCTTCATTGTTGGCGGAAGCCGAGAGGGTTGCGGCAATCTCTCCGGCCTCACCTGAAGCAGGCGAAACGCTCAGCCAGTTTCCGCCTTCGACGGCAGCGGTCCATTCAGCGGAGGCGGTAAATGAAATGACGGTATCTGCCTCGGCAGCGGGCAGCGCTATCTCAGCATCGGAGTGCAGGGATACGGAACCTTTTCCGCCATCCGGTTTCTCCTGGCAGCCGGCAGCCATTAGCGCTGCAACGGCGGCAGTAGTAAGAATAAGGGTAAAATGTCTCATGTTATGCAGAAATTTTGTTTATGCAAAGTAATGAACAATAACGGCTTCTGTCAATCACGGAAAACCATGATTTTAAAGGGCCCCACGCTTTCTCACCATCGGAAGGTGGAACGGATGAGTGAGTGCAGGAAAGACGAGGGGTGGAGAAATGTGGTGGAAGGGGTGTGGGGCAGGCCTACTGCAGGCGGGCGGGGGGTATGAGGCCGAGGGTGATGGCTTTCATGACTATGTCGGCGGCGTTGGTGGCCCCGAGCTTGCGCATGATGTGGCTGCGGTGGGACTCGACGGTGTTCTCGGTGATGTAGAGGATAGATGCGATCTCGCGGGAGTCCTTGCCGTCGGCTACCAGCCGGAGCACTTCGAGTTCTTTCGGGGAGAGGGGGGAGCATCCGGTCCCGGTTTTGCTGCTGGAGACAGTCAGTGACGGCTGTCGCTGTCCGGGATTTCTTTGTGCTGGGAATTGTGCGGGGGATTTCTGCGTGTTGCAGGCAGCAGGGGCCTCGAGCACGCGCCGGACGGTCTGTATCAGCTCCGAGGAGTCCACGGATTTGAAGACTGTTCCGTCTACACCGCTCTGCTCCAGTTGCCGGAGAGTCCAGATCTCCTCGTGTACGGTATTGACCACTATGCGTATGCCGGGCGCCTC
>CALUSM010000047.1 GCA_944323445.1 uncultured Bacteroidales bacterium | reverse complement strand
GGGGAGAAGAGACACGGATACAGAGTGCTCTCGATGCAGTGACGCTTCTGCGCACCTTCCGAAGGTGAGGCGAAAACACGGGAATTCTGCACACCTTCCGAAGGTGGGGAAGGTGCAGGGGGAGAAGAAACACGGATACAGAGTGCTCTCGATGCAGTGACGCTTCTGCGCACCTTCCGAAGGTGAGGCGAAAACGCGGGAATTCTGCACACCTTCCGAAGGTGGGAAGGGTGAAGGTGGAAAGGCGGAAAGGAGTGGGGAAAACGTCCGGGATGGAGCTTAGAGCCTATGGGAGCGGGTGGACGGAAAGCGGTCGGCCTGCGGAGTCCACGGGATAGCGGGCGCCCTCACGCTCCAGCTGCGCGGCCATGCGTTCCAGGAGCGATGCAGCCACCTCCGGATAGCGGGCACTGACATCCTCGGCCTCGCAGGGGTCGGAGATCAGGTCATACAGGACACAATGCGCGGCAGAAGGTTTCTCCGGCGACCAGTAGTAAATCAGTTTCCAGCCGTCCTCGCGGTAAGTGGTGAAATATTTCCCTCGGTGGTCGTGAGGGAAATGCATCAGGAATGTGCCGGGATGACGGCTGTCCTCCCCACGTACTATGATCCGGCTGAGGTCGTGGCCGTCCACAGGATGGGTCTCCGGTACCCGGACTCCGACAAGGGCGGCTATAGTCGGGTAAATGTCCATGATGGTTCCTACCTGCGTACGGATCTCGCCCTGAGGAATCGGGAGCAGATGCTGAGATACTCGGATATTCGAGGACTCGTCAGAAAATTTACGGACCGGACGCCCACGGCCAACAGAGCGGTCTCCTTCTGCAGACCGCCCTTCATCAATGAAGCGACCTCCATCTGCGGGTCCTCCCTCAGGCGCAGCCCACGCCACAATGAACGGCACGCGGATACCTCCCTCGAACTCCGTACCCTTCTTGCCCCGCAGCGGTGCCGAGGAGCCGTAGCCCCGTTCCTCCCCTATGGGCGCGTCGGATCCATTGTCCCCGAGGAAAAATATCAGGGTGTTCTCCGCCACTCCCTTCTCTACCAGGAAATCCATGATCTCTCCGAGGGAGCGGTCCATTCCCTCGATAAGGGTGGCGAATTTCTTCGCGGACACGCTGTACGATGTGTCTGCATCATAATTCTGCATATAGCGGAGGTCCGACATGAAGGGGGCATGCACGGCATAGTGCGCCATGTTGAGGTAGAACGGCACGCCATCCTCTATGGCCCGGGGCATCTCTTCCTCCGCCCTGAGAGTCAGGGCGTCGGTAAGGAAGACATCGTCCTCGAAGAATTCCTCCAGGCCGGGGACTGCCCGCGAGCGTGTACCTCCGTAGAGACCGTATCCGTCCCGACCGTAGTAGCTGCCGGGCTCACCGATCGAGCAGCCGGCCACATTGACATCAAAGCCCAGATTCAGAGGGTCCTCGCCCTGACTTCCGAAGGGTCCGAAATGGGCCTTGCCCACGTGTATCGTGCGGTAGCCCGCATCAGAGAGCAGGCGCGGCAAAGTATAGTCGGCACTGTCCAGGCCCTGCCAGTTCCAGTCGGGCGGACCGTAGGTGTTG
This sequence comes from uncultured Bacteroidales bacterium, assembly GCA_944323445.1. GTDB lineage: Bacteria > Bacteroidota > Bacteroidia > Bacteroidales > UBA932 > Coprenecus. The sequence goes on along the minus strand of CALUSM010000047.1, from coordinate 6,768 downwards.
CGGTTGTTGGACTCGGAGTAAATCCAGTTGGTGACTCCGTGACGGGTGGCGTTCTGGCCGGTGAGCAGGCTGGTGCGGGACGGCGAGCTGACGCTCTGGGCATAGAACTGGGAGAAGCGCACGCCCTGGTCGGCCAGCCGCTGCATATTCGGCGTGCGGTACCAGCGGTTGAGCGGATGTTCCACAGGCTGCCCCTCCGTGTCGGTCAGAAAGGGCACTGAAGTATCCATCACACCCATGTCGTCAACCAGGAAAACTATAATGTTGGGCCGCTGCTCACCGGCCCTGGACGGACCGCCGCATGAGACCAGTGCCATTGCCGCAGCAGACACAGCAACAGCCTGTACAACTTCATTCCTCCCTGTTCCGGTCTTTCTCATCCTAATGTATCGATGTCAGGACCGTAGTCCCTGTGAGTTTCTTCTTGTCAAAGGTCTGCTGCCTGACCAGGCCGATACCTCGGGCATACCACGACACCTGACGGGTCTTTTCATTGACCATCATGGCCTTGGCCGTCATCGTCTCTTCCACCACATAGCAGTCGAATGTCCCCGCAGGAGTGGCTACGGACTCCCGACCGATAACTTTCCGGTTCCTGCAACCCATCTTCGATGTGACGAACATGACTTTTATCTCTATTTCGTAATCCGGCAGTTCCATGCCCACAGACAGCTCCGCCGGTATCCCCCTGCATTCACCGGTGACAGTGGTCCTGTCCAGAATCTCCTTCATGGCTGCCTGACTCTCCGCATCCTCGCCGCCGCCCATCGCGCCCATGGACTGCCTCATGCCTTCCTGCATGGCCTCTTCCATAAGGGCTGCCATGTCCGTTATCACCTCACCCCGGTCGAATTTCATCAGGACTTTAGAGCGGAAACGGCTGCTGTCTCCTTGATTGATGATCGTGGAGACCACTGTCGCCTGTCCCTCTTGGAAGTCTCCGGTCATCACAGCCAGCGAGTCGGCATTGACAGATATCAGATTGCCGTCCGCATCCAGGTTTTCATAGACGAGCACGCGGCCCGGCTTCGAGGAGAAAAATGGTTCAGGGTTCTGTCCGAGGGCCATCACGGACATCAACACAAGGCTCAGGGCCAGAGTAATTGTTCTTTTCATACTACGCGCGTTTTTATGTTATTGACAACGGAATCACTCTTTTGCAGCGGACAGGCTGATCCACAGGTCTATCTTGGGAAAACGTCCGAGGAAATGCTCCAGATAGCTGCGGATATAGCCCTCGTCGGTATACTGCATCATATTCGTCAGTTCGGAAAGCTCGATGCCCGCAGCCTCACATGCAGCTTCCTGGGAAGAGGTGACGTAGTAGTATGTCGAGTCGGAGCCGTCGGGATAGTCCACACTGATGCTCACAAACAGGTTGCCGCTGCCGGCCGGGGAAGACAGGTCGGTAATCACCGTCTCCCTGTCCAAGGGCTCAAGTCCGCCTCCGCCAAGGAGAATCTGCGCATCGGCAGCCGCCGCGGACATTGTCAGGACCGCCGTCATGATAATAATTCTGAAGGTGTGCTTCATATCTGTCAATATTTGTAATGGTATAAATTATAGTCCCCGTCAAATCCCCAGATATCCCGGGTCTCAGGGTCAATATCAAATCTCATGAGCACCCGGTCTGTCCGGATTTCCTCCAGCGGCACTCCGTCACTGTCCAGGACCATGATACGGCTGCCCGCAGCAGGCTCTTCCACAGCTGCATCTTCCGGCACAGCAGACATTCTCTCTCCTGTAAAAAGTGCATACAGCCGCCCTTCATGACTCCTCAGAGTCGAATAGAGCGACCTGACTTCCTCTTCCCATCCTACCATAGAACCGTACATAACGACATCCCCGTACTGCGTCGCATTGTTCTCATTGACGCTGAACTCCTGCATGAACCCATCCGGCCCCCAGGTGTTGGAAAGCAGGGTCCCGTCCATGGAGTAGATGCTGACCAGAGGCTCGTAATGATGGGCGACGGCCAGACGGCCCGCTTCCGGGATATATGCCAGAGAACCTTCAAATACAGACGAATAGGCCGGAGCGGGCAGACCGGCAGTGCCCTCCAGAGCAGGCCACTCACCCATGCCCTGCGGATTGTTGAACGTACTGTCATACACCACAAATCGGCTTACATCATCAGTTATGCCTTCCGGTGCCGTGTATATCCTGCCTTCTGCCATGACTACATCCTTCACGTGGCCCTGACTGAAACGGTCCTCGAAAGTCACGCTGCGCGAAGGCAGACCGTTGCCCGAAAGCACATCGCTCATGCGGTACACATTGATGCGGCCCAGCTGCATGTCATGGGCCCAGAAATATTCCCCGTCCTCAGAGACACCGGCACAGAACGTATTGACCGCCTCTCCGGGACCGCGTCCGACATGCTGAACCTTAGCGACGGTCTCTCCTGAACGGAGATCCACTAGATGAATGAAATGATCACTGAACTGCCGGACTATCAGCAGCACCGAATCCACCAGCAGCACATCCGTAGCCCCGAAAGCCAGCGTCCCGTCCATCCCGTGCGGCACCTCCACGGCCTCCGTCACCGGCACGTCATAGTCCGTCATATCGATATACTCCCCCTCTATCGGTCCCTTCTGCGCACACCCTCCGGCACACAAAACTCCGGCCGCAAGCACCGCCGCCGACAAGCTCCAGAACATAATCCTCATATACGGTTTTTCCATTTATCCACAAATATACGGTTTTTCCTCTGTTTCTCCTTTTACTCTGGGAATACTTTCTCCGATAGTCTTATCTCACGGATGCGGTCGATAAGTTCTTTGAAATGGGTAAGTGAATGTCCTTTCTTGAAGCGACTGTCATCAAGATTATTGAATTTGACCTTACCAACTCTCCCTCCTTGAAAATATTTCCGAGATGATAACTGACAACTTGCTTAGAGATTGAAAACAATTCTATTATTCCAGACTGATTAACCCATACCGTTTCATCTACAAGGTCCAGCTGCACATTGACAGCTCCGCCTGCCTCAAGCGGTCCAGTGTCTGCCGAGGACCTATCCTCTGCTGTTTTTGAGAAGTGCCTGATAACTAGGTGAATGCAAAACAGTGCTAAGGATAGGGGCATCCAAAAATGTGATTATCCGCAAAGATACCTCCTGCAGCTCTCAATCTGATCCATAAGGCACCGGTGCCAATCATAACCGGCTGTCAATCAATGATTATTGAATATAAGAGTTGCGGTATGGTCTATTTTTTCAGGCTATATGGCATCAGCCCCCAGAGAGATATACCTGGGACTCAGAGCCTTGACGAACTGGGCGGTGCTTCATGGGGCACTCTCACCGCTGTGCGGAATGCTGCGAATGGCAGCGACAGGCACCGGTGCCTCAAAAACAGCAATCCGGTCCGTACTTGTCTTAGGCAACGAGAGGGCCAACGCCAATCAGGGGTACATTTGCGGAAAAATCCCCGCAGGGAGAAAATTGCCTGCGGGGACCTGTATGCGATGCGGCTGTGTGCGGTTAGTCCTTGGTGGCGCTTTCCAGCTTCTTCATGATGGAGAAGATGAAGACGGCAGAGATGACGCAGAGGGCGATGAGGATGAACCACAGTACCCAGAGAGGCAGACCGCCCCAGAGCATGCCGATGATGGAGACCATGTAGTTGCCGATGGCGGTGGCCACGAACCAGAGACCCATCATCATGCCCTTGTACTTGGGAGGAGCGACCTTCGACACGAAGGAGATACCCATCGGGGAGAGGAAGAGCTCGGCGAATGTCAGCACGAGATAGGTGGATATCAGCACATTGGGAGTAACACGCTGGAATGTCGCGCCTTCCTTCAGGGCATCCGGGGTAGGCAGGCCGAGAGAGCCGAAGACCATGATCAGGAAGCCGAGGGCGGCGATGAACATACCGATGCCTATCTTGCGGGGCGCGGAAGGCTCCTTGCCCTTGGCTGCCAGGGCTCCGAATACGGCCATGGACACAGGGGTCAGGGCCACTACGAAGAAGGGATTGAACTGCTGGAATATCTGGGGCAGCAGGGTCACGGGCTCGTCACCGAGGGAGCGGTAGCTGAAGATCAGGGCCACGATGGAAGCCAGTGTCACCAGGCCGGCAATGAGCTTGCTGCGCTTCTTCTCGGACTGGAAGATGGCGAAGGCTCCGTACACAGCGATGATGATCAGCACGAGGTTCAGCACATTGGCCAGAATCCTCGACAGGCCGGTCATCTCGGTAGCCGTGTAGTCACGGGCGAAGAAGGTCAGGGTAAGACCGTTCTGCTGGAAGGCCATCCAGAAGAAGATGACCACTGCGAACACGAGCAGCAGGGCCACGATACGGGACTTGGTCTGCTCCTTGGTAAGCTCGACGACGGACTGGGTGCTCTTGGCCTCCAGTTCGCGCTGGGTCACGTCGGCGTGCTTGAAGCTCTTGCGGAAACCGAAATAGATCAGGATAGAGAGTACCAGCGACACGCAGGCCACGGCGAAGCCCCAGTGATAGGCTCCGGCGAGCACATCGATGTAATGGCGGGAGAACTCGGTAAGATCACCGGTTGCACCCTGAGCGGCAGCCAAAGTCTGGAAACGGCTGAGGGCATCGGGAGCCATTGAGGAAGCGCCGGCCAGGTACTGGTTGGCCAGAGCGGGAATCTCTCCGTTGTATGTCAGGCCCTCGCGGGCGAGGCAGAACTCAGTGATCTTGGTAGCAGCCGTGGGAGCGAAGAGCGAGCCTATGTTGATGGCCATGTAGAACAGCGAGAAAGCCGCGTCCCTCTTCGACGAGTACTTGGGGTCGTCGTAGAGGTTGCCGACCATCACCTGCAGGTTGCCCTTGAACAGGCCGGTGCCCACCGCGATGAGCAGCAGGGAGCCGAACATGGCTATCTTGCCCATCAGGTCTCCGCCTGTCGGTATGGCCAGGCAGAAATAGCCCGCGAACATGACTATGATACCGGAAACGACCATCTTTCCGTAGCCGAACTTATCGGCGAGTATGCCTCCGATGAACGGCATGAAGTAAACTGCCGCCAGGAAGCCTGCGTAGATGTTGGAGGTCACTGCCTCCGAGAAACCGAACTTCGCCTGCAGGAACAGGGTGAAGATCGCGAGCATCGTGTAATAGCCAAAGCGCTCGCCCGTATTGGCGAGGGCGAGCGCATAGAGGCCTTTGGGTTGACCTTTGAACATATCAGTCTGAATTTACAAAACTATTCCTGCTGCATGGTGATCTTCTCCAGCCACTTGACCATGCCGAGCATGACTCCCATGGAGATGAGGCATACCACCATGAATACGAACCAGCACATCCACTGGCTGCTGAAGCTGTTGTACATCAGAGGGCCGATCCAGATAAGGAGGTTGCCGACTGCTGTAGCGCCAAGCCACAGACCCTGGCAGATACCCTGCAGATGCTTGGGAGCGACCTTCGACACGAAGGACAGTCCGAGGGGCGAGATGAACAGCTCTGCCACTGTGAGGAAGAAGTAGGTGACGATCAGCACCCAAGGTCCGGCCTTGACGGCATTCTGAGCGGCTACGTCCCAGCTTCTGAACTCCTCGCCGGAGGGATAGCCCATGATGAGGGAGAATATGGTGAGGAAGAGGTATGCGATAGCGGCGATAAACATACCGATGGCTATCTTCCTCGGAGTGGAGATGTCCTTTCCTCTCTTCTTTCTGAGAGCGGAGAATACCCACATCACAATAGGAGTGAGGGTAATCACGAAGAACGGGTTCACAGCCTGCCAGATCTCGGGAGCGATGGACTCGGTGGTCACGAAGTCACGGGCAAACACTGAGAGGGACTGACCGTTCTGATGGAACGAGAACCAGAAGAAGATTGCGATGCCGAGCACTGCGAACAGAGCGTAGAGCCTCTGCTTGATCTCCTTGGCCATAGCGAGCTTCTCTTCCTGAGTGTACTGCTCCACGACCTTGGCCTCTTTCTTGGCGGGGTTGGGCATGTTCTTCTTGGTGAACACGAAGATGAGGAGGGATATCAGCATGGCGGCAACCGATGCGAAGAACGAATAGTGCACGCCTGTATTGAATACGTCGAGGTAGTTCTGGGAGAATGTCATCAGGTCACCTACAGGTGCTCCGTTCTGCATTACGCTGGCAGCGAGCTCCTGGAACTTGGTGAGCTGGTCGGCGGCCATGGCACCGTCAGCGTTGATGTAGGCGTGGCAGAGCTCGGGCAGACCTGCGTTGTAGGTCATGTTGTTGACACCCAGCCACCAGCTTCTGAGCAGGGGGGCGATGAAGGGAGCTACGAGACCTCCGATGTTGATGAACACATAGAAAATCTGGAAACCGGAATCCCTCTTGTCAGAGTACTTGGGATCGTCGTACATCTGACCTACGATGGCCTGAAGGTTTCCTTTGAAAAGGCCGTTACCGAATGCAATCAGCAGCAGGGCTCCGCAGGTGAAAGGCAGCAGCCAGCTGGTATTCTCAGGTGTGGCAAGAATCGGGATGGACAGGAGAGCATATCCTGCAGCCATCGTCACCAGACCGGACATGATAGTGGCCTTGTAATTCTGGGTCTTGTCCGCGATATAACCGCCGATAAGGCTCAGCACGTATATCAGCGCATAAAATACTGCATAGATTACACCGCTGGTCTCGTCGCTAAGTCCGAATTTGGAGCACAGGAAGAGCAGCAGCACTGCATTCATGATGTAGTAGCCGAATCTCTCACCCATGTTGCTCAGGGCTGCGGCCAGCAGGCCTTTGGGATGGTTTTTGAACATAATCGTTAATTGGTTTTATTAGTGAATATTAAGTTGATTTCT
>CALUSM010000046.1 GCA_944323445.1 uncultured Bacteroidales bacterium | reverse complement strand
CCTCTCTTCGATGTCATCGAGACCTACATGGACGAGATAGTGGGAGAGGACAACTACAAGCGCTTCGGCAACGAGTTCCCCATCTTAGTCAAGCTGCTCGATATCCAGGAGCGGCTCTCCGTCCAGGTGCATCCCGATGACGAGACGGCCTTCGACCGGCACAACTCCTACGGCAAGACCGAGGCCTGGTACGTTCTCGAGGCCGACCCGACGGCCCGTGTCTACATGGGATTCAACAAGGACCTGGATGCCCGCGAGTTCCTGGACCGCTGCGCCGCCGGGACCCTCGAGGAGGTGCTGAACGTAGTGACTCCTAAGAAGGGCGACTTCTTCTTCATCGAGGCCGGTACCGTGCACTCGGCCGGAGGCGGGCTGGTGATAGCCGAGATCCAGCAGCTCTCCGACGTGACCTACCGCATCTACGACTGGGGCCGGGAGAATAACCCCGCGACCGCCCGCCAGATGCACGTGGACCTGGCCCTGACCTGCATCAATTACCGGAAATACGACGGCTCCGGCTTTGTTCCCGCCGGCGGAAACGTCCCCTCGAAGAAGCTTGCCGAGTGTAAGTACTTTACTGCCAACGAGCTGCTGCTGACCGACCCGCTCCGGGTATGGCCCGACCGTTACGAGAGCTTCCTGCTCTACTGCTGCCTGGAGGGCGAGGCGGTGATTACTCCCTCGGACTTGTCGCAGCCTACTCCTCTGCTCCGCGGTGAGTGGGTGCTGATACCCGCCGCCATGTCCGACTTCGTGCTCTCGGCCATCACTGCCGGCACCCGTCTGATGGAAGTGTATATCGGCAGACTTGAGGAGAATGACAGTTATATAAAGGAGTAGGGCGATGGAACAGCAGGTACGCATAGACAAGTTTCTCTGGTCCATCCGCGTCTACAAGACCCGCACAGAGGCGGCCGACGCCTGCCGCAGCGGCAAGGTCAGTGTCAACGGGGCCGAGGCCAAGGCTTCCAGGGACGTCAAGGCCGGGGATATGGTCTCGGTGCGCAAGGGCAGCGTGCATTTCCAGTACCGGGTCATAGTGCCGATAGGCAACAGGGTGGGAGCCAAGCTCGTTCCTGAGTTTGCGGAGGACATCACCCCGCAGGAGGAGCTGGACAAGCTCAATGCTCCTTTCGAGACCGTCTACGTCAAGCGTGACCGGGGCACGGGCCGTCCCACCAAAAAGGAACGCCGCGACCTCGACCGCCTCATGGACGACTTATTCTAGGAAGGGGGTGAGGTCGGGGGACTCGTAGGTGGCGTGGGAGATGGCGCGGTTGTGCTTGTGGTTGTAGTAGAACTGGTCGATTCCGAAGATCTGGGCACCCTCGATGTCGTTGACTGGGTCGTCGCCAATCATGAGGGTCTGGCGCTTGGCCTCGAGCCAGGCAGCCGGGTCGTCTATCTGCCGGATGCCTGAGAGCTGCTCCACCGCGTAGGCGAAGATACCGGGACGGGGCTTGAGACAGCCGGCTTCCTCCGAGACCACCACCGCCGAGAAATATTTCCCGATGCCGGCACCCCGCAGCTTGCGGTACTGCACCTCCCGGAAACCGTTGCTCAGGATGGCCATTTTACCTCCGGCAGCGCGTATTGCCTCCAGCATTTCCCTGGCTCCGGGCATCAGCCTGTTCTCGCATACCATCTGTTCGAGGTAGTCCTCCCCGAACTGCCTGGACAGGACCTCGTCTTCCACTCCGTACCATCTGAATGCTTCGTGGAACCTTTTCCACCGCAGGTCATCCTTGGACATTTCTCCTTTTTCGTACAGGGCCCAGAGCTGATGGTTCAGCCTGTCGTAGCGCATGAAAAAACGGTGCAGGGCCTCCTCTCCTGTACCTTCGGCGGACTGAACGGCCTGCAGCAGGCGTGGGTTGCGGGAGATGAGCAGGCCGATGGCATGCTCGGAGTTGCTGTCGAAATCCCAGAGGGTGCGGTCGAGGTCTATGAGATAGTAGCGGTATGGTTTGATCTTCATTTACTTGCAGTAGTAGTCAATCATCCGGCTGATGGCCCTCTGACATACGGGGCAGAAGTCCGGAGCGGTGTTGGTGTGCATGCGGCAGTCCTCGCGGGAACGGTACACGCCTTTGGCCATGTATCCGCCGCCTTCGTGGATGCCTACCTGGTCCTCAGGCCATTCTCCGGAGTCGATCATGTCCTTCCACTTGCTGTCGAAGTCCACGAGGGTGGTGAGGTTGGGCTCCCAGGGCTCGGTCTCCAGGTTGTAGAAGTTCTCGTATGCGACTTCGGAGGTGTAGTACTCGTCTCCAAGGCCCGCGAAACTGTGTCCGAACTCGTGTATGAACACCTTGTATGACTGTCTGTCCCTTGCGGTGCCGAGGGCGTAGGAGTTGTAGATGCCTCCACCGCCGTATTCGTTCTCATTGACTACGATGAAAAGTACGTCGAAAGGGACACCGCTCACGTTGTCTGCTATGGCCTTATGGTCGGGGACGGTCAGGTAGCGGTCGATGTAGAAGGTGTGGAAATGCGAGTTTAGGGCGGTGTTCTTCCAGATATCCCGGTTCGGGATGTCGGTCCCTCTCTCTCTGGATACGACATCCAGTGCCTTCAGGTTGAAGTCTCTTCTCCGGGACTTGTAGGGCTCCATGGTGAAGAGGTATTTCATGAATCTACGGCAGTCGCGGTGGAACTTGTACATCTCTTTCTCTGTGTATCCCTCGGCTACGAAGAGCAGGTCCACCTTGTGCTCCATGTCTCCGTATGTGAGCAGGGGTGTCACAGTGTAGTCGGGAGCGGCCTCATGGCTGATGAGAGCATCCGCCGGGTCTACGTTGCAGGAGAATATCTCGCGGAATCCGCCTGTTTCCTTGACTCTTTCGGAGAGGGTGATGCGGACATCGTCCTTGGGAAATGGCATCCATACGGTCTGTGTATAGGCTTTGGACACTTCCCTCGCTTCCGCGGTGGTTCTCCATTCCTGAAAGAGGGTGGAGAATCCCTTGGAGTAGATCAGTGTGTCTCCGGACCGGACCTCGAACATGTATTCTCCATATCGGAACGGGTCGATGAGGGATGCGCGGGAGCCGGCCCATGCACATTCTTTTCTCAGACCTGACAGGTAGGCGTGCTGCTCCTGCGCGTTCCCGGCCAGGATGAAATCCACGCGGAGGCGGTCAGGTGTGAAATAGGTATCGTAATCCGGACCCTGGGCTCCGGTATGGAAACTGGCGGTGAGGAGAAGGACGGCGGCCGCCAATGCTGTCTGCAACAGGTGTCTCATGGGTTATCGGCCTGTATAGTTGAACGGTGTGAGTCTGCGCAGCTCGTCTTTTACGGATTCGGCTATGTCCAGCGAGTCGATGAAGTCGCGTATGGTGCGGTCGGAGACGGCCTGTCCGGTGCGGGTCAGGGCCTTCAGGGTCTCGTAGGGATTGGGGTATCCCTCGCGGCGGAGTATGGTCTGGATGCCTTCGGCGACTACCTCCCAGTTGCCGTTGAGGTCTCGCTCCAGGGCATCGCGGTTGAGAATCAGTTTGTCCAGACCCTTCTTGAGGGACTTGAGGGCGATGACGGTGTGGGCTATGGGCACTCCGATGTTGCGGAGGGTAGTCGAGTCCGTGAGGTCCCTCTGAAGCCTGGAGATGGGGAGCTTCGATGCGAGGAACTCGCAGACGGCGTTGGCCATGAGGAGGTTGCCCTCGGCGTTCTCGAAGTCGATGGGGTTGACCTTGTGGGGCATGGCCGAAGAGCCTACCTCGCCCTCCTTGATTCTTTGCTTGAAGTACTCCATCGATATGTAGGTCCACATGTCGCGGCAGAGGTCCACGAGGATGTTGTTGATCCGCTTGATGGCGTCGAAGAGGGCAGCCGTGTTGTCATAGTGCTCGATCTGAGTGGTGGGCCAGGACCTTTTCAGGCCCAGCCGGTCCTCCACGAAGTCGACTGCGAATGCGTTCCAGTCGATGTCCGGATAGGCTGCGAAATGGGCGTTGAAATTTCCGGTGGCTCCTCCGAACTTGGCCGAGAAAGGCACTGCGAGGAGCATCTTCTGCTGTTCGCGCAGGCGGGCGGTGAAGACAGCGAGTTCCTTGCCCAGGCGGGTAGGGGAGGCGGGCTGTCCGTGAGTATGGGCCAGCATCGGGATGTCCTTCCACTCCTCGGTCATGCCGTCCAGAGTATTCAGTACCTCGTACAGCTGCGGCAGGTATACGTCCTGGATGCCCTCCATGAGGCTCAGGGGCACCGCTGTGTTGTTGATGTCCTGTGAGGTGAGTCCGAAGTGGACGAACTCCTTGTACCGAGGATTGATTCCAAATGCGTCGAAACGTCTCTTTATGAAGTATTCCACCGCTTTGACGTCATGGTTGGTGGTTTTCTCTATCTCCTTGACTTCGGCAGCATCGTCTTCGGTCATGTCGCGGTAGATGCCGCGCAGGGTGTCGAAAAGGCTGCGGTCGAATCCCTCCAGCTGCGGCAGGGGCAGCTCGCACAGGGCGATGAAATACTCTATCTCCACGCGGACTCTGTATCTTATGAGGGCAAATTCGGAATAGTAGGAGGAGAGGTCACGGACCTGTCTGTAGTACCTCCCGTCGATGGGTGAAATCGAAGTAAGCATATCTGTAGAATGATTAAAACACAAATATAGCTTATAATTTTGTACATTTGCAAAGTTTCATTAAAAACGGATATTATGCTGATAGTGATAGAAGGTCTAGACGGCTCCGGGAAGTCCACCCAGGTGGCCAATGTGAGGGAATATCTGACTCACCGCTCGGGGCATGCGCCTGAGTATCTGCATTTCCCTCGCTTCGACGCACCTGTGGTCGGGGACATGATCGCCCGTTTCCTCAGAGGAGAGTTCGGCCGGATGGAGGATGTCCATCCGATGATTGTCGCGCTGCTCTTTGCGGAGGACCGCCGGGATGCCGCCTCCATAATCAGGGGATGGCTCGGTGACGGACGGACCGTCCTGCTGGACAGGTATGTGTATTCGAATATAGCGTTCCAATGCGCTAAGCTGTCCTCGGAGGACGAGTCCCTCGCTCTGGAGGACTGGATCCTGCGGACAGAGTATGAGGAGTACGGGATACCCCGTCCGGACCTGAATATTTTCCTGGATGTGCCCCTTTCCTTCGTGGGAGACCGCCTGGCCTCGCAGCGCGGAGGCAGCGACAGGGAGTATCTGCGCGGCGGTCAGGATATTCACGAGGCGGACCTGGATTTCCAGCGCAGGGTGCGGGAGGTATACCTGAGGCTGTGTCGTAAGGATCCGTCTTTCCTGAGAGTGGACTGCGCCGGCGCGGACGGACAGATGCCTCCTGCGGAGGAAGTGTTTGAACGCATAAAGAGAGTGCTATGAGATTTCTGCGGGTGCTTATGTTTCTTTTCCGGCTGGTGTTCGGAATCACATTTATCCTTTCCGGATTTTTCAAGCTGACCGATCCGGTGGGGACCGGACTCATAGTGGACGAGTACCTCAGGGTGCTGCATCTGACTTTCCTGGATTTCGGGGCGGTTCCCTTCGGGATGGTGCTGTCGCTGACGGAGTTCATTACGGGCATAGCGATACTGATGTGTGTGCGCATGAAGGCTGCGTCGTGGGCGGGTCTGGTGATGACACTGTTCTTTACAGTGCTGACGTTCTTCCTGTCTCTGTACGGCGGCATCGAGGAGTGCGGATGTTTCGGTGAGGCCGTGCATCTGACGATGTGGGAGACATTCATCAAGAATGTCGTCCTGACAATCTGTATTGTCCCGATATTCCTGTTTCGCAGTCATTTCAGGTCGGTGGCACCGGTGGCGGCAGAATGGGCTTTCCTGGCGACGTACGGAGCGCTTGCCCTGGCCTGTGTGCTCTATTCCTATATCAGTACACCTCTGATCGAGTACGGCAACTTCAGAGTGGGCACCAACCTTTCCGCCCGTCTGGACAAAATATCCGCCAGCGACAATTTCGAGACGTTCTTCCTCTATGAGCGGGACGGCCGTCAGGAGTATTTCGACCTGGAGCATCTGCCGGATACGTCCTGGAAATATGTCAGTACCGAGTCGCGGTACCTGGGCGATGAGCGGGACCTGCTGTTCGACATGACCCTGTCGGCGGATGACGGGGAGATTGTCACCGAGAGTCTGGTCTCTTCCGAAGTACCGGTCTTTCTGTTCATAGTGCTGCGGCCGGGTAGCCTGGAGGACAGTTATTGGCAGAAGGTGAACGAGAGTCTGGACACCATAGCTTCCTGCGGGGGAATCGCCAGGGTGGCCGCACCTGTGATGGACCCTTTGATGGACTCTGTGGCGCTGCGGTATCCTGATATCGGACATGACATGGTCTACGGTGATATCAAGACTCTCATATCCATGTCCCGTTCCAACGGCGGAGTGATGCTTATCCATAACGGTATCGTGGTTAAGAAGTGGGCCGGATGGAAATTCTCGCCAGAGGATGTGAGGCGTACTTTCAGGATGGACACCGAGGAAGTTACGGCGCGGGAGACTATAGCTCAGAGGCTCTTCTATGAGTCTTCCATACTTCTGCTTTTTCTGGTCATCATAATCTTCCGTTATGTGTGCGGAATTGTCTATGGCCAGAAATTCCGGGGGCTGACAGCCCGGGAAAGGCTTCTCAGACGCAGAAGGGCGGCAAAGAGGGCGGCAAAGAAGATTATGAAAAACAACGGTGACTGTCATGGCTCGGAAATCGGTGAGAGACAGTAAGACGCGGCGCATATACCTGGTGCTGCTGCCGCTGCTTGCGCTTCTGGCGGCCGGCAACCTGTTTTATGGGGCGGTCCCGATTCCTCCAGGAGAGGTGCTGGACATTCTTTTTGGCGGAGGCGGGGACAACCCGGCATGGCGAATCATCCTCACCGGCTCGCGTCTGCCGCAGGCTGTCACGGCCCTGCTTGCCGGAGCGGCCCTGGCCGTGAGCGGACTTCTGCTGCAGACCCTGTTCCGCAATCCTCTGGCAGGTCCCTCGATACTTGGAATAAGCGACGGAGCCAATCTCGGCGTGGCACTTGTGATGCTGGCCTGCGGAGGTGTGGCCGGGTCTTTCGGTGGGTATATGGCCACTGTCGCCGGAGCGATGGCAGGGGCCTTTGCCATCCTCGCTGTCATCGTCTTTTTCTCCCGGAGAGTAGGGAGCAATGTTATGCTGCTGATTATCGGCATCATGGTCGGTTATCTGGTGTCCTCCTGCATATCCATACTGAACTATTATGCCTCGGCCGACAAGGTGCGCCAGTTCGTCATGTGGGGGATGGGGGATTTCTCTGCCGTGTCATCTGCCCAGCTGCCTTTCTTCTCGGCGGCCGCGTGTATCGGCCTGGTGTGGGCCCTGCTGCTGGTAAAGCCGCTCAATGCCCTGCTGCTCGGGGAGAAATATGCCGCCAACCTGGGAGTCAACGTGTGGGCTGCCCGTATCCACGTGCTGGTCTGCACAGGTCTTATGACCGCTGTGGTGACGGCGTTCTGCGGGCCCGTATCCTTTATAGGACTTGCTGTACCGCATATCGCCCGTCTGCTGCTGGGGACCTCGGACCACCGGACGCTTGTGCCGGCGACGGCATTGTCGGGCTCATGCATTGCCCTGGCCTGCAATATGCTGACCGTGATACCCGGAACGGGGATGCTGCTGCCGCTCAATGCCGTGACTCCGCTGTTCGGGGCACCGGTGATCATCTATGTTATCGTCAACCGTAAGAGTATCCAATATTTCAACTGATTGCAATGAGTACTGCTGTCTTTTCCGATGTTATTTCCTGTCCTGCCGGTTCCGCGCCGGCCGTTCAGGACTGTGCCCTGGAGGCTTCCGGCCTGTCGATAGGTTATCCGCTTGGACGCGGAGGAGGGTGGAAGACGGTGCATTCCCGGGTGGATTTTGTACTGAGACGCGGGGAACTGACATCGCTCATAGGTCTGAACGGAGCGGGCAAGTCGACGTTGCTGCGTACCCTGTGCGGGTTCCAGCCGGCATTGTCGGGGACGGTACGGGTACTGGGGAAGGAACTCCAGGAGTATTCGTCTCATGAGCTGGCTCTGACAGTGGGGGTGGTGCTCACGGAGAGGACCGGTGCTGGAGGACTTACGGTACGGGAACTGGTCGCTCTTGGAAGGCAGCCGCATACCGGGTTTTTCGGGCGGCTGGGAGAGCGGGACCGGGAGGTGGTGTCGGAGGCGATGTCCGCGGTGGGTATCGGACACAAGGCTGAGTCGTATGTCTCGGAGCTTTCGGACGGCGAGCGGCAGAGGGCGATGATTGCCAAGGCCCTGGCCCAGGAGTGTCCGGTCATAGTGTTGGATGAGCCTACGGCCTTTCTCGATGTTGCCAGCCGGATAGAGACTATGTCGCTGCTGCATGATACTGCGCGGCGGCAGGGCAAGGCTGTGCTGCTCTCGACTCATGATATAGACAATGCGCTGATATTCTCGGACAGATTGCTGCTGCTTCCGGCGGGAGAAGGTTGCGGAACTGATGCCCCGGTCGTTTCCGGCTCTCCTGAGGACCTGGTGCTGGACGGAAGCCTGAAAGCGTTCTTCGGACGGCGCGGGATGAATTTCGACGTGCGCTCCGGTCAGCTCTCGACCGGTGTCTCCGGGCCTAAAGTCGGGGTTGACGGGGACAGCCTTACTGCCCGTTGGATGGCCAATGCGTTGGCCCGTAACGGATTTACTCCAGTGCTTCCGGCAGAAGGCATTCCATGCGTGCGCTGTCTCTCGCCGACATGCATTGAGGTCTCGGATCCTCTCTCCGCGACCCCTGTCACTGTCTCATGCATCTCGCAGGCGGTGATGTCCGTTATTTCCAGACAGAGCTGACACGGTATTTACTGCAGGGGCTTGAAGTAGCGCTGGCTGTGGTCAGGGAACAGTGCGGGATGGAATATGGCGGCGAGGTCCTCGAGAATCCATGCAGGATGGAGGACGATGTCGTCATAGTAGGTCGAGGAACAGGTGTTGCAGCCGTAGACGTGATGCTCCTGGAATGCCCTGAACCTAGAGTATAGGCTGTATTCGTCCTCCAGGGAGGAGTAGGTCATGGGCCGTGGACTCCAGTATTTCAGGACCCAGATGTCGGCGTCGATGCCCTCGCGGAGGACGCTTTCGAAGGACATGTTGATATTGGCTGTCGTGGCGGTGCTGCTGAAAATGTAATCCGCACCGGCGTCGGTGTAGATGCGGGCCATGTAGCTGGCTCCGCCCGGAACATCCCAGGATGCGCCGTACTTGCGTTCGGCCACAAGAGTGGGGCGTCTGATGCTCCCGTCGCTGTCAATGTGCCGTGCGATGCTGTTCCGGATGCCGTTGTATTCCTCCTCCGCGGCCCGGAAGAGGGAGTCCGCCCGGTCCTGACAGTCGAGGAGGGCTCCGAAAAGCCTGATCCATTCTGTCCTGCCGAGGGGAGTGTTTTCCATGTAGTCGGCCGCTTCTATTATAGGTATGCCCAGTTTTCCGGCCGCACCGTAGCCGCTGTTCTCGAAAGGGGAGGCTATGATGACCAGACCTCCGGCCCGGGCTATGCGCTCGATACTGGGAGAAACGGAATTGCCGCAGTCGGTAATCTGTCCTGAGGCTATGCCTTCCTTGACGGCGGGGCATGTCATGTATTCCGGTTCGCACACTCCTGTGATGCGTCCTGATGCACCGAGGGCATCCAGAATGGAGGCGTGGACGGAGGAGTAGACTATGATGCGGTCTATGGGCGTGCGGATCAACGTGCCTTCTGGTGTGCCTGAGGGGACGGGAGAGTCTTGCGGCACCAGGATGTAGCGGTGGAGGAGGCGTGCTGTGTCCCAAGGATTGGTGACCTCGACGACAGTGTATCCGTCGTGTTCCAGAATGTCCAGATACCGGGCGTACTGCGTTGTGCCTGCTCCGTTTTCGGCATCCCGGTCTTTGCCGGGGCCGCTTCCGCAGGATATTGCTGTAGCAGTCAGCAGTATAGCGGCGGCAGTTTTTAATATTGTCCTTATCATGTTTGCCTTTGGATGTGGTGTGCAAATGTATGGGAAATGTTTTTCATTTGCAAGCATGGGCAGGAGCGGCCGGTGCTGTTGCGGTCTTGCGTTCAGCGAGCAAAAAAATGTGCCGTCTCTTGCACAGAAACGGCACATCTGCAATTAATCATTGACGCAAAGCTAGTTAAAAATCGCGTA
>CALUSM010000045.1 GCA_944323445.1 uncultured Bacteroidales bacterium | reverse complement strand
TTTTCGTTGACGACACTGGGAGTCTCCTCAGCCTCCCCGACAACGGACAGATACCCCAGCGCTCACATATTGAATATATGTGGGCGCTTGCTGCTTATCGACTGCGGTGAAGGCTGCCAGATGCTGATGAAGCGGCACGGGATATCGCTGATGAAGACGGAGCGGATCTTCCTCTCCCACCTGCACGGCGACCACGTCCTGGGGATATTCGGGCTTATGTCCACCCTGTCCATGTCCGGAAGGACGGAACCCCTGCATATCTACGCCCCGGAGGGATTTTCCAGGATACTGGACTTTTTCAAGGTGCAGTTCCTGGAGCGGGAGATCTATCCCGTCGTCTTCCATCCCCTGACGGCCTCCGAGCCGGAGGTGATTCACGAGGACTCCCTCATGAGCGTGACGGCCCTGCCCCTGCTGCACCGGGTCCCTGACTACGGGTATCTCTTCCGGGAGCGGGAGCCGGGGCTGAATGTCCGGAAGGAGGCCGTCGCGTCGTTGGCATTGTCCGTAAGTGAGATTCTGGCCCTGAAGGCGGGACGCGATGTAGAGAGGGAGGGCGGACGTGTGCTGAGGGTTGCGGAACTGACCTACCGTCCGTATGCGCCCCGCTCATTTGCCTACATCAGCGATACGGCAGTGTTCGGGGCCCTGCCGGAGATGGTCCGCGGGGTGGACCTGATCTACCATGAGGCTACCTTCGGAGACGACTGTGCGGAGAAGGCGGCTGAGATGTTTCACAGCACTGCCCGTCAGGCTGGGGAGACAGCTTTGGCTGCCGGGGCGACGGAGCTTGTCATAGGGCATTATTCCTCCCGCTACAAGGATCCCTCGGTGCTTCTCGCGCAGGCCAGGGAGGTTTTTCCCCGTACTGAGATGGGGTGGGAGGGACGTGAATTTGAAATACCTCTAAAAAAGAATATGGAATGAAGAACAATGCACTTTTTATAAGAACGGCCTTCCTTCTGCCGGTATTTCTGATGCTGGCGGTGTTTCCGGGATGTGCCCAGAACAGAAGTGAACTGAACCGGGCTGCGGGCAAGTACAATCAGGTCCTGTACCTCATAGACCGTCTCTATCTTGAGGATGTGGATCTTAACAGCCTGGTGGAGAAGGCCGTCATCGCTACAGTCGGAGAGCTTGACCCGCATTCTTCCTACATCTCGGCTGAGGATGTGAGGGCCATGAATGAGCCGTTGCAGGGCGAGTTCGAAGGTATAGGCATAGAGTTCGCCATCATACGGGATACCCTTACAGTGCAGGCGACCGTGGCGGGAGGACCTTCCGAGAGGGTGGGGCTGCTGGCTGGAGACAGGATTGTCCGTGTGGATACCAGCGGCATCGCCGGCATCGGACTCAGCAACGAGGACGTCTACGGCTATCTCCGGGGAGAGAAGGGGACGAAGGTGGAGCTCGGAGTGCTCCGCAGGGGGGTGGACGGTATGCTGGATTTCTCGGTAGTGAGGGACAAGATACCCATCAACAGTCTGGATGCAGCCTATATGGTAGACGGCGGCGTGCTGTATCTCAAGCTGAGCCGGTTTGCGGCCAGGTCCTGCGAGGAGATAAAGGAAGCCTTCCGGTCGTTCGGAGGGGAGGTGAACGGGGTAATCCTGGACCTCAGAAGCAATTCAGGCGGTTATCTTCCCACAGCGATAGACATAGCGGACCAGTTCCTAGAGGCAGGAGACCTGATTGTGTATACGGAGGGCAGGGCTCTTCCCAGGATGCAGGAATCGGCCCGCGGCGACGGTATGTACCGGAACGGGCCGCTGGTGGTGATGATTGACGAGAATTCGGCTTCGGCCAGCGAGATTGTCGCAGGGGCGGTGCAGGATCAGGACAGGGGTATCATCGTAGGCCGGCGCTCTTTCGGCAAGGGACTGGTGCAGCAGGCGATTCCAATGGAGGACGGCTCCGAGCTCAGGCTGACTGTGGCCCGCTACCACACTCCGTCCGGCAGGGTCATACAGTCTCCTTACGAGGCCGGTCATGCGGACGAGTACTATAAGGATTTCTATGAGAGGTATCTGCGCGGGGAGTCCTTCAGCCGGGACAGCATCCAGTTCCCCGACTCGCTCAAGTTCAGGACCCTGCGTTTGGGACGGACTGTCTACGGAGGCGGCGGCATCATGCCGGACGTGTTCGTGCCTCAGGACACCGCTTCATATTCCGGATATTACGCGGCTTTGCTCCGGCAAGGGCTGGTCATAGAGTACATGAACGGGATGTGCGACCGCAACCGCAGCGCGTGGACTTCCAAGTACAGTACTTTCGAGAAGTTCGACCGCAGTTTCAAGGTTACGGATGAGATGGTGGACGGGCTTGTGGCCCTGGCTTCTGAGAGGGGGATTGAACTTAAGGAGGATGAGCTGGAACGCTCACGGGAGGACTTGTGCCTGTATATGAAGGCGCTGGCGGCCAGCTCTATCGTGTCGCGGGACTGTTTCTATCGGGTGATGAACTCGCGGAGTCCGGAGTTTCAGGCGGCGTTGGAGGCCTTGCGTGAGGCTTCCCTGGCCTTGTAGGCCTTGTTGTAGGCCCGGGAGTTAGCCTTGTGCTGGCTGTAGGTGGACGCGAAGTTGTGCGTTCCGTCGAATTCGGGCTTGGCGCAGAAATACAGGTAGTTGGATTTCTCGTAATTCAGCACCGCATCTATGGCTGTCACTGTAGGTATCGCAATCGGTCCCGGTGGCAGCCCTTTTATTCTGTAGGTGTTGTAGGGGGAGTCGATCTGCAGGTGGCGGTGCAGGAGGCGGCGCAGTCCCGGCTCTGTCTCCAGATGGGCGTAGATGACGGTGGGGCAGGCCTGGAGCCTCATGCCGCGGTGGAGGCGGTTCATGTACACTCCGGCTATCCTGGGCATCTCCCCGGCGTTGTTGGTCTCGCCTATGACTATTGAGGCTAGGGTCATCACCTCGTTGCGGTCCAGGCCTATTTCCTTCGCCAGGCGGTCCCGCTCGCCGCTCCAGAATGCCTCGTACTCCTTCTTGAACCGCTTGATGACGGACTCGGGGCTGGAGGTCCAGTAGAACTCGTAGGTGTTGGGGATGAACATTCCGATGAAGGTCTCGGGCCTGAATCCAAGGGAATCTATCATTGCCGTGTCTCTGAGTGCGGCTGCAAATGCGGCTGAGTCGGCCTCGAAGTTGCGGTCCAGGAACGCGGCCAGTCGGTCGAGGGTCTTGATATAGCCTTTCAGGGTCACTTCTGCCGGTGTCTGCCAGCCGTTGGCTATCATGCGGATGATGTACTGGTTGGACATGCCCGGCTCTATGACGTAGCGGCCCGGCTCGAAATGGGCTGCCAGGTTCCGCTTGCGGGCGGCGCGTTCGAAGCTCTTGAGGTTCTTTATTGCGCCGGAAGCCCTGATGGAGTCCTCCACTGCTTTGTAATCTGCATCCCTGTAGATGAGAATGACGCCCTCCTGCGCTGTATTCGGTTTCCTGTAGGTGAAGTACCGGCTGAGGCCGAAAGCTATGATGACGGCTGCTGCGGCCGCTGCTGCTATGATGAGTGTCCTGCGGTTCATGTCCTATCTGTGTCTGCGGAGGAAGATCTCGTCCCCGACGTGGAGGATGTCTCCGTCCTTGTAGCCGTTGTATTTGAAGAGTTTCTTAAGGCGAACTGCGTACTTTTGGGATATATCATAGTAGGTGTCTCCCTCCACGGCGATGTGGATTTCCATGTGCCTCTGGGCCTTGGCTTTCTTGCGCTGAAGATAGACCACTGTGCCTGGCGCCAGCTCCACGGGTTTCTTGAGGTCGTTGAAGCGGAGCAGTTCTCCGGTGAACAGGTTGTACTCGTCGGCGATGCTCTTGTAGGTGTCCAGATCGCCTGCAAGAATGTATGGTACGCCGTTGCGCTTGTAGATGACGCGGTTACGGGAATACTTGTACAGCAGGGAATTCTTGGCGGGATTGAGTTCCATGACCTGCTGCAGCTGGCTGGGACTGGGAGGCAGCAGGTCGGGCTTCTTCTCGGCCTTGGCGTATATCTCCTGGTCGAAGCGGTAGAGCCGGTAGTCCTCGATGATCTTGATCAGCTTCTGAGCGTATTGCGGGTCGGTGGCGTAGCCGGCTTTCTTGAGGCCGTGGCTCCAGCCCTTGTAGTCAGTGATCTGCAGGTCGAAGAGAAATGCGTATCGCTGGCCGTAGCGCAGGAAGTCCGAGTGGTCCTTGAATGACTCGGAGGGGTTGCGGTATTTCCTGTAGCAGGAGCGTCCGCGGTCATCCCCCTTTTTGTAGTATGTCGGGCCCTTCCAGTCGTTGTGGCACTTGATGCCGAAGTGGTTGTTGGCCCTGACGGCCAGGTCGGAGTTGCCGTCGGCCGACTCCAGGCAGCCCTGGGCAAGGGTGATGCTGGCCGGTATGCCGTGGGTCTTCATGGACTGGATGGCTGCGTCCTTGTATTTTTCGATGTATTCCTCGCGGGTCTGCTGCTGTTGGCTGTATCCGGGCAGAGCTGCCAGCAGCAGGAGTACTGCGGTGAGCGCTCCTGTTATGAGTGCTTGAATTTTAGTCGTCTGTCTCATGTCAGTTCAGTGTGAACGGACAAAAGTACGAAAAAATTCTATTCATTGGAGATGGACTCGACCGGATTGCGCAGTGCGGCCCGGCGGCTGCAGAGGGTGACGGTGACGGCAGTGACTGCGGCAGTCAGGGCGAGGGCGGCAATGAATATCCACACCGGCACCGGACTCTGGTAGGGGAAGGAGGACACCCACTTGCGGATGATGATGAAAGAGACGGGGGCGGTCAGGATGAAGCAGATGAGGGTGATGGTCAGGTAGTAGCGGTTGATCATGGTGAGAATCTCCGCTACCGATGCCCCGTGCACGCGGCGGACGGCTATCTCCTTGCGGCGGAACTGCGTCTCGAAGTACACGAGGCCGAGGATGCCGATGACTGAAATCAGCAGGGATATCCAGGATGCGGTGGTGATGACGCGGCCCAGCCTGTCCTCCTTGGCGTAGAGGCTTCCGACGGTGTCGTCCAGGAAGTGGATGTCGATGTCCTCGGGGCTGATGGAGGGATCCGCCTCGTGGAGTGTCTTGCGGATAAAGTCAAATGTGGCCTGGATGTCGCCGGGGATTATCTTCACGTAGCCGGTCGACAGCTGCCACCATGGAGTGCTGCCGAAGTTATACAGGCAGAACGGACCGATGCTGTGCTGGAGGGGCTTGAAGTTGAAATCCCGGATGGTGCCTATGATGGTGCTGTTGTCGGTATGTCCTGTAAATCTGGAACCGATGCGGTAGAACGGGTATCTGTCCAGGAAAGTCTGGTTGACAATCATCGTGCCGTCCGGACTGAGGTCGTCCGAGGGCAGGAAGTCCCGGCCTCCGGTCAGCTCCAGGCCGAAGAAGGAGATGAAGTTGCGGTCTACCGGCAGGCACTCGACCTCCACCGGCTCATCGTTGTACGACCGGCCCCAGGGCATTTTCGTCTCCGAGGCAATGGAGTAGCCGGAGAACGTGACGTCGGTGACGGCAGGATTCTCGAGGAGCATCTCCCGGAGGGTCTCCCTGCTGAAGCTGTAGTCGTTCGAGATGCTGAACTCTACTATATGCTCCCGTTCGTAGCCCATGTCGAAACCCTTCATATACCTGACCTGCAGGGTGATGAAGAGGGCGCAGATAATCAGGACAAATGAGATGAGGTACTGGACACCGACGAGGACTGAGCGCAGGTTCCGGCCCCGGGCCGAGAGAGAGAAGGAACCCTTGAGCACCATCGCCGGGTTGAAGGAGGTGCTGTAGCGGGCGGGGAAGATGCCGGCCGTGAGGGCTGTGACAGTGGCGGCACCCAGGCCGATGAGCAGCACCGCCGGATTGTCCTGCACTCTGAGCGAGCCGGAGATATAGGAGGCAATGCCGGTGGTCGCAGCTATGGACATAGCTCCCGCGCTGAGGACAAATGCAGTCAGCACCAATGCCAGTGTGGTTCCCAGCTGGCTCCATATCAGGCTGCCCCGGGTCGCTCCGACGACTCTTCTGGTGTTCAGACCCTTGATGCGGAAGGGAACGGAAGCCATCGAGAAGTTGACGAAGTTGATTGCGGCGATTATCAGGATGAGCAGGGCGACGGAAAAGAGGGTGATGGTGGTGGAGCGGTTGCCTTTCGCGATGTTGTCGGGCTGTCTGTTGTGGTTGTAGTAGGCGTCGTGCAGGGGAGTGAGGCGGAACCCGGCTTTTTCATTTCCCCCGGACATCTCGTATGCGTAGGTATCCAGTACCGACTGCAGCCCTTCTCGGTCGGATGTCCTGACGTAGCAGTAGTAGGCCCATTCACCGGTATTGTTCAAGGATGTGTTGCCGAGATTGACGAGGATTTCCCGGTCCATGCTCGAATTCTCCGGAAAATCCCGATAGACTCCCGCAATAGTGAAACGTGTGGGTAAGTACCGGACTATGGTAGAGGAACTGAACTCCACTTCCTTTCCGACCGGAGATTCCTTTCCGAACAGTTTTGCCGCTCCTCTTTCGGATATGAGCGCCATGCGCGGAGCGCGGAACAGGGCGGTGTCCCCTTCCGTAAATTCGAATGGGAAAACTTTTAGCAGACCGTAATCGCAGTCGGCGAACTTAAGGCTTACCCCGGACTTGTCGCTCCCGGCCTCCCGCATGGCTGCTGCGGCCCCCTTGTCGTAAACGTACGTTCCAATTGCTTCGGCCTGGGGCAGAACATCCTTCATCATGGTTATCATCGGTCTGGACCAGTTCACACCGTAGGCGTTCATGTCCTCATGTGCGGTGTATTCCAGCCGGTATACGTTCTCGTATCCCGGATAACATCTGTCGTATCTCCAGTCGTACATCACCTGCACCATCAGTATCATGAACACAGAGAGGGCGAGGGTCAGTCCCGTTGCATTCAGGACGGTGGAAAAGAGAGTGTGGCGGTTGAAGTGTATGCGTCTCATGGCGGTGTGTTATGGCTTTGGTAAGTTGCTTGTTGTCTGTTGTTTGTTGTCTGCTGTCTGCTGTCTGCTGTCAGCCAGTTGTATGCCTGCAGCAGTCGGCCGCAAAATTAAGTACCGTTTCCCCGCCTGGCAAGCCCCGGAAGTTTTTTCTAAACGGCAACCCTTGATTTTCAGCTACTATCTATGCCTTTGCGGAAGTTTTTTCTCCTCACGTATATGTGGCATTTATGTGATGTGCGTCCCCTATCAGTATTCTTGCCTTCGGCCATCCGGAAGGTGCCGGGTGAAACGGTCTTTCTCCACCACCTTCTCGAATTCGTTATATGCCGACCTACCCCAGAAGCTTTCCTCGCCAGCCCTGTCCGAAATACCCTTCCGGAAGGTGCAGGCGAAAGTGCCGTTTGCCCGTCACCTTCTTGAGCGGAGTGTAAGGCCATCTACTCACCTTCGGAAGGTGAGTAGAAAAAGCGGGAAATTGACGCACCTTCGGAAGGTGGAAAAGGCGTGTGGTGTTGGTAAAAGCAGCAGCAGGCGTTCTCGTGGCGGAGGTGCATCTACTCACCTTCGGAAAGTGAGCAGAAAAAGCGAGAAATCAACGCACCTTCGGAAGGTGGAAAAGGCGTGTGGTGTTGGTAAAAGCAGCAGCAGGCGTTCTCGTGGCGGAGGTGCATCTACTCACCTTCGGAAAGTGAGCAGAAAAGCGATAAATCAACACACCTTCGGAGGGTGGAAAAGGCGTGTGGTGCTGGAAAATGCAGCTGCAGGCCTTCTCGTGGCGGTGGTGCATCTACTTACCTTCGGAAGGTGAGCAGAAAAAGCGGGAAATCAACACACCTTCGGAAGGTGGAAATGGTGCGAGGTGGAAAGGAGTTGTTAATTATTAGAAGGGGTAGGAGCTAAGGGGTCGAGTTAAAGAGGTGGCAAGCAAGGCAAGATGTGGTATACAGGCCTTCCGGTGATGTTATGCGCAGCGGCAGGAGGCCAGCCGGTCCTTGAGGTATTTGGAGAGGCGGGTGGAGAGGCCCATCTGCCTGGCCAGGGATGTCTTCCATTTGTTGAGGCGGTTGAGGTCGCGGTCGAGGATGACGCTGGCGGCGTTGGGGGAGAGGCCGCAGCACATCAGGCAGATGAGCAGGCGGTCGTCGTCGGTCAGCCAGGGAAAGTCGTCGAAGAGTCCGCTGAGGAAGCCGGGCCAGGAGGTCTCGATGAGGCCGCCGATCTGCTCCAGTGCTTCGTGGCCGGTGAGTCCGGTCTGAAGGGTTTCCTTGAGCCTGCGGCTGAGGGTTGCGGGGCTGGATGCGCTTTCGTAGTGGACGTTGGCTGTCTCGTCGATGAGCATCAGCAGCCGCTCGGTGAAGGCGGTGAGTCTGCCCTGGCCGTCCTGAGCGCGTTCCAGCAGCATCCTGGCCATGGCCCTGCTCTCCTTCAGTTCCACCCCGAGGCTCTCAATCTCGTGCATTTGCTCCCGTATGGTGCTGCTTTGTTCCTGAATCGTACTGTTCTGCTCCTGAATGGTGCTGTCCTGTTCCTCGATAACGTCCTTCTGCTTCCATGTGTCCCCCTCCAGGTCCTTGGAAATGCCGTAGAACATCGATGTCTTCCGCCGCTCCTTTCTAAGTTTGATGCGGCTGTCCAGCAGTGCAATCAGAGCCGCTGACAGCCCCACGGCCAGTATGCAGTGTATAATAAAATCCCAATCCATGGTACAAAGATATGTCCAAGCCGAGAGCAATGCAAATGAACTTGTTCAATCTGCATAGCAGAGGCGCAACAATATATGCGGCGAAGTCTAAAATGATTCCTACCGCACCACCTGCAGTCTGTAATTAGCCGTTTTTTGTATTTGTCTGGATAACATGCGATTACATAGTTGTGCCGACAACAGACAGAGCAGTGCACTGTGACACGTGCTCATTATAAATGCGCCTGGAAGGAGCTGTGGGGGGGTTATTCCGCGGTCAGCATATTTTCTCCCTGACGAGTCTGTAATCGGAATATTTGTGTAAAATATTGTTAAACAGCGAGGTGGGTGAAAAATCAGGATAACAGACAGGCGTCGGCAGCCTTCAGTCTGTAAGTTGCTAGTTCAACGTAAGTTGCTGTGGAATACGCTAATATGAAAAAATGAGCATAACAGACTGTGGCTGTATGACTGTGTGGCTGTCCGGCTCTCCGGCTGCATGACTATGTGGCAGCATGACTGTCCGGCTATCAGTATCTCGAAGGGTCGCTGTCTGAAAGCTAAAGCCGTTTACGACCGCCGCATCATCACTTTACATTTAAGTATGTTGCAACCGCTTGGTAGTTGGTTATTGCATTTTGTGGAAAATGTTAAATGAAGCGCTTATAATAATATGTATGCATCTAAACTAAAATGTCCGGAGCATTGAGGCAATGTGTCCGGTCGACAGCGTGAGACCTGGCCATGACTGTTTTCGGGAACGATTGGATAAAAGCCGGGAATACCTTGACGATAGAGACTTCAGATTTAGCCTGGAAAGGTGCCTCACCCCATAAGGCTACTGTTACAGATAGTTATTAAGTCAAAGTTAGAAAATTCCCGGCAGAATTGTTAAATTTGTGTCGTCAAAGCAAAAAATGATAAATGCCATGGCACAGAAAAGACTCACGATAGATTATCAGGAATATGCCTCGATGGCGGAGATGGAGGAGGCGGACCGCTCGCTGCTGGAAAGGGCGGTCAAGGCGACGGAAGGCTCGTATGCCCCTTATTCCCACTACCATGTGGGAGCGGCTGTGCTTCTTTCGGACGGGACGGTGGTCGCCGGGGCCAATCAGGAGAATTCGGCTTTCCCCTCGGGCCTCTGCGCCGAGCGGACCGCCCTCTTCGCGGCCCATGCGCAGTACCCTCATCTGGCCGTACGGGCCATTGCCATAACAGCCTGCAGCAACGGCCGGATGGTCTCCGAGCCGGCCTGGCCCTGCGGAGCCTGCCGCCAGGTCCTCGCGGATTCCCAGAGGAGGGCCGGAACCCCTGTCCGCATCATCGTGGGAGGCCTCAGCCGTATTGTCGTATTTTCCTGCGTGGACGACGTTATGCCGTTTATCTTCAACGGCCTATAGGAGCGAGATGTCGTAGACGGCCGGATTCTGCTCACTTTTCCCGGAGGGCATGAAGATCCCGTATGACCTGCCGTCGGGGGCATTGAACATGTAGTACAGACCGGCGGGTTCTCCGTCTTCGCCGAGTATGCGGTAGAATTTGGATTTGCCGCTGCGCAGGTCATGGACCATTATCAGCACCGAACTGGCCGTGCTCATGCAGGCGTAGACCTTGTCTTCGGAAATCAAAGAGCAGTTGTGGAAGAGGTGTGTGCTGTCGTCGGGATGCGAGCGGTTGTACTCGAAGCGGTTGGCGAAGTTGTACTTGATGTCGGCGGGCAGGCCGCTCTGGCCGAAGTCGTAGATGATGGCCGGGGCGATGCGCTCTCCGTCAGCCCTGTAGATGGTGTCGGAACCGATGAAGGCCATGTATATGCTTCTGTCCACGTGAGAGAAAGGGAAAGAGGTGCTGTAGCCTCCTGCGGGATATTTGACCTTGGAGGTGTCCACTACGTTCCAGTCCCTGTCGTATATGCCGTAGAGCGGGGTGCTGAATCCGGGTGTGCCGTTCCAGATATGTTTGACGATGTATCTGCCTGGGATGTCCGGTGTGGCGGTCATGTAGATGATTCCATATCTGATGTCGCCGCTCTCGGTGCCGGGGATGACGGAGTAGCCGCCGGGGGATATGATGTAGCGCTGCAGGCTGTGGTTGAAGCCCTGGAACGAACCTACGTTAAGAGTGTCCCCTAGCATGAAGATGGAGGTGATGTTCAGGTACTCGCCCGGTCCGCGGCCCTGGTGGCTGATGTCGCGGATGTACCGGCCGTTGCGGTCAAACTGCATCAGACGGTAGTTACCCGCAGTACCCGATGCTATGATGTAGCCCCCGTCGTCAGTGCAGACCATGTCCTTGATGCCTCCGATGATGCTCTTCTCGGAGAATTCCAGAACGGTCTTGTCCAGATCTGCCAGACTGATATCGGTGATCTCCTTTCCGGTCAGATCGGCGTCTATAACGCGGATGCCGTCGGAGGTGGTCCGGTCAGTGCATGAGAAGATGATGGCGGCGGCAGCCAAGATGATAGTCAGTCGTTTCATATCAGTGTGTAAATTTAAGACACTGCAAGGTACGAAAAAAAAAAAGGATGTGCAAA
>CALUSM010000044.1 GCA_944323445.1 uncultured Bacteroidales bacterium | reverse complement strand
ATGCTTCAGCACACCTACTACGGCTCGTTGTCCTACCGTTACTATATCCCGCTCGGACGCAGCAAGGTATTCGGCCTTTTCAGCGACATATCCCTGAACTTCGGGGCCGGACAGGGCAAGACTCTCAGCGGTACAGGGGACAATATCACCGGGACCTATCAGGATATCCTGGATGTGGGCATAGACGTTATTCCCGGCATTGCTATATTCATTACCAATGAGATGTGCGTTGAGGCATCTGTCGGCATTCTCGGTCTGGAGTGGAAGCGCATATCGCAGACCACCAACCAGGTATATCAGGGCAGCTATGAGACGGCTAAGGCCAATTTCAAACTGAACCTGCTGTCAATCAATATCGGAGTCAATTTCGTGATACCGGTGGGCAAGGATAAGCCTGCTGCCGGTTTCTCAAAATAACATTAAGACGAGATAATGAACAGATACATTACTATAGCATCACTTTCCTGCTGTCTCATTCTCGCGGCAGGCTGCATAAAGAACGATATTCCCTATCCACATAGGTTGGGTAAAATCACTGCATTCGAGGTTCAGGGACAGATAGGGAGTGCTGTCATAGACAGTCTTGCCAGAACAGTTGCTGTAAGCGTCTCCGATACGGTGGACCTGTCGGATGTCCGCTTGCTGCGTCTGGAGGTGTCTGAGGGAACAACGGTCAGTCCTGCACCGGATTCTCTGTCTGTTCTGGACCTGACGGCACCGCTGGAACTGGTGTTGTCCACATATCCGGGGCAGACCTATCTTTGGAAAGTGACTGCGGAATATTTTGTGGAGCAGGCTTCGGAAGTGGACGCATGGGCTACTCTGGCATATGTCAGGGAGACCCTTCCTTCGATGTCGGGTACCCCGGGCATCAGATGGCGCCGTGCTGATGCGGATCAGTGGCAGGAGTCAACGGATGTTACAGTTGACGGGGACAGTGTGTCGGCGGTGCTGACAGGACTGGATCCTGCTACAGAGTATATATTCAAGGTGTATGCCGGTGATAAAGAGGGGAATGAGATTGTCTTCACTACAGAGGAGGCGCGTCAGATGCCCAATATGAGTTTCGATGAATGGGTAAAGGACGGCAAGAGCTGGTTTGCCAATGCCGATTTGGAGGACAATTACTGGTGGGACTCTGGCAATATTGGAGCCAATCTTATCGGAGAAGCCAACCCTACGTCTCCGGAAGAGAGTTTCCTTGCAGTGAGCGGTGAGGGGAAGCGTGCGGCCAGGATGGAGACGGTGAAGGTAATCATAGCCATGGCTGGCGGCAATATTTTCTCAGGTTCTTTCGGCAGCGTGCAGGGACTGGGGGCCGAGGTATTCTTCGGTCGTCCGTTCGAGACCCGTCCTCTCAGACTTACCGGCTGGTACAGCTACGAGCCTGTGCCTATAGACAATGTCAATCCGCCAAAGGACGTGGAGCTGCCCTTCGACCGCAATACCATCGCGGGCCGGATGGACCGCTGCCGTATCTTTGTTTATGTGACTGCCTGGGACGGACCCTTCAGGGTCAATACCACGGAGCATGTGTATCTGGACATCAATGATCCCGATGTCATAGGTTACGGCGAGCTGATAGACAGTGTCGGTACCGGAGGGCAGTACCGTCAGTTCTCTATCGACATAAAATACCGCGACCACCGTAAGCCCACATACTGTGCAGTGGTGGCGGTGGCCAGCCAGTATGCCGACTTCTTTACCGGCGGTATCGGCAGCCTTATGTATGCGGACGAGTTCGCGTTTGAGTACGACGGAGTCCCGGTATGGGAGGAATAAAGGACACTATCACCCTTTCCGAAGCATCCCGTTTCGGATGCACTACGGCTTTTAGCTTGATGCTCAAGCCTATCGGCTCAAAGTGCAATCTATGCTGCGAGTATTGTTATTATCTGGACAAATCCTCTGTCTACGGCGGCCGTGAGCCGAAGATGAGCCTCGGCCTGCTGGAGAAGTGTATCCGGGATTTCTGCGAGTCCTGTGATCTGCCGGAACTGACTGTCGAATGGCACGGGGGGGAACCTCTTCTGGCCGGTATGGACTTTTTCCGCAGTGCCCTTGCCTTCGAAAAGAAATATTCCCGGGGCCGTCCGGTACACAATACTCTCCAGACCAACGGTACGCTGCTCAATGCAGAATGGGCCTCGTTTTTCCATGACAATAATTTTCTTATCGGCCTTTCCCTGGACGGACCCGAGGACATTCACGACCGCTTCCGTCATACTGTCTCCGGCGGGGGAACCTTCCGTTCCGTGATGCACGGGCTGGAGGCTCTGCACCGCGGCAGGGTGGAGTTCAATACCCTGACGACCATCAGCAAGGCTGGAGAAGGCCGTGGGGCGGACGTCTATCGTTTTCTGAAATCCGTAGGTTCCCGCTACATGCAGATGATGCCTGTCTACGAGCATCTGACCGCGCCGTCCTCCTC
This sequence comes from uncultured Bacteroidales bacterium, assembly GCA_944323445.1. Taxonomy (GTDB): domain Bacteria; phylum Bacteroidota; class Bacteroidia; order Bacteroidales; family UBA932; genus Coprenecus. Next base: position 8,862 of record CALUSM010000044.1, on the reverse strand, counting down.
TGATTCCGGGTCTGCGGGTCATATTGCGCCTCCATCCGATGCAGGTTCCGTTCTGGCTCCGTGGTCGGTGGATCCGGAGGCTTTCGGACAGTATCTGTGTGATATATTCGACATTTGGGTGCGGGGAGATGTCGGAAAGTGTTTTGTCCTGACTTTCGATGCCGCCCTGTCGTCATGGTGCGGAGTGCAGCCGGGCATCTGCACTTTCTGCGAGAGCTGCGGGGGAAATCTGACAGTGGAGCACAACGGGGACATCTATCCCTGCGACCACTTTGTGTATCCGCAGTGGAAACTGGGCAATATCCGGGATATGTCCCTGCGGGAAGCCGCCACATCCCCCCGGCAGGCCGTGTTCGGAATCTCCAAGCGGACGGACCTTCCGGAAAAATGCCTCCGCTGCGAATGGCTCGGGGCTTGCCGCGGCGGATGTCCCAAGCACCGTTTTGTTCATTCAGGCGCTGAGCTCCCGCTCTGTCCCGGATACAGCCGTTTCTATTCTCATATCGCTCCTGTCATGGACAAAATGAAAGCCCTGCTCGTTGCCGGCAGGGCTCCCTCTGAATATGTGCTGTAGTTTCCGGGCTACTCGCAGATTATGGTCACGTTGTCCACAACCATGATGCTGCCTTTGGCCGCACGGTACTGATTGCCCTCCTTGCTGGCAGCGAAGATGACGGCCAGCTTGTAGGTCTTGGAGGAGTCGTAGTCCTTGATGTAGTCCAGAGTGATGTTGAACTCGGTGAATTCCTCGGCTCCTGCAGTCTCGTAGCTGCCGGCTGCGCAGATGTTCTCTGAGGTGTAGATGTTCGAGCCGTTGAGAGTCTCGTCCTCGCTGCTCACCTCGTAGAGCACTACATTGACGGTCCCGAGGTCCTGCTGGTCGATGATCTGACCGTTCTCGTCGTAGAATTCGTCTCCGGGAGTATACTTGAGCCAGCCCGATACGGACAGCGGCTTGTCCTCGAACAGAATGCCGAACTCTGTGGTGGCCATAGGGTCGGTGAGTGCGGCCATGGCGTTGAACGTGCCGAGGAAGATGGTGCCTGAGGTTACGGCAGGAATGGTCTGTCCCAAAATGTTTCCGCCGGTGGTGTATACAGACTCGATGATGGCTCCTTTGCCCTCCAGACCATCGTCAGTGGGACGTACGGGATACTCGCCCTCGTATGAGATGCCTCCGAAGAGGGGACCCATGTTCTTTATCAGGGCGACAGCGTCGTTGCAGGTGGCCCATCCGTCGGGATTGAGGACGTCAGCGTACATTGTGCCCTCCACCCATGTCTCGAAATCGTAGAAGTATGCGGCAGTGCCGTATACGGATACGGTGTAGGTGTTCTCAGTTCCGTTCTCGGCGATGACTGTGTACACTACTGAGCTGCCGTTGGACAGGTCAATAGGAGTTCCGGCTGCGGGAGTGAAAGTGGCTCCGTCGGACACTTCTACTGTGGGTACCAGTGCCGTGATGTCTCCGCCTTCCTGGACTGTAACGGAAACCGTGCGGCTCTCCTGGTCGAGGGACACGCCGTATACGGCAGCGTTGGCGGGATTGGAGCTGTCGAAGGTGAAGGAGGTGATGAGGGCTTCTCCGCTCTCATTGCCGGTGAGTCTTGTTCCCTCGAATGTCACTACGACCGGTGTGTCCATGAAGTCGATGTTGATGGTGATGTGGATGGTGCTGCCGGAGAAACCGCCGTTGAGAGTGATGTGCTGCTCTCCGATGACGTCGAGGACAAGGGTCTGCTCGCCTGAGAAACTGTATTCGTATTCAGGAACATCGGATACGGTCAGCGCACACTCGTCCACCTGGATGGTTCCGAGGTCTATGCCCATGAACGAGAAGTCCTTGAGCGTGAGGCTGACGGTCTTGTCATCCACTTTGGCGACAGTGATGTTCTTGGGAATGTCCGAGCCTACGGGTGCGTCACCGAGAGTGATGTCGAGCAGGCCCTTGTATTCGCCTGCCAGCTGTCCGTCAATGGGGAACGAGGGCTCATTCTTGGAAGCTGAAGCGGTGTATGTGGCGGTGGTCACTCCGTCCTGTGCTGTGACAGTGAAGGTTACCGGACCATTTGAAAAATCCACTGCAGCCCCTGATGCAGGTGATACTGTGGCGTTCTCGGAGACAGTGATGGTGGGAACAAGAGCGGCGAGCTGCGCATCGGAAGCGTTGAAGCTGACCGTGAATGAGATGGTGTTGCCCTGGATTGAGGGCTGAGAAGTGACGATGCCGTTGGCCTCGACAGACGTATCGAAAGTGAATGTCTTGATTTCGGCTTCAGTGGAAAGCTCTTCGACCGGTTTGCAAGAGGCCAGGCCGAGGGCGGTGGCTGTCACGAGGAACAGCAGTTGTAGTACAGAATTTCTGATCATAACACTAAGTTGTTAAAAATTAATAATTTGCGTATGGGAAAAATCCCAGTAGCAGAGGTTTTGGTGTTTTGCAAAAACGCGCAAATATAGGAATTTTCTCCCGGTGGAGATATTTTGCCGCATCAAAATGAAGAATCTTTTTAAGTATTGACTTATTTTGCAGGACTTTTATTACTTTTGTAAGTTAAAATTGGAGAACATTTTTGGGATAATAAAGTACAATACATTGACTATATGACTGATTTTCAAAAAGCAATTATCGAAGGAATTCCGGACGAGCTGCCGGCTCCCAAGCCTTTTGACCCCACTGTCAACCATGCTCCCCACCGGAAACAGATTCTGACAGCCGATGAGAAGAAGCTCGCGCTGAGAAATGCCCTGCGTTATTTTCCCCCGAAACATCATGCGACTCTGATTCCCGAGTTCAAGGAAGAGCTCGAGACCTACGGACGTATCTACATGTACCGGCTCCGTCCGGACTATAAGATCTACGCCCGCAGCATCGACGACTTCCCCCATAAGAGCCGTCAGGCAGCGGCCATAATGCTTATGATCTCCAACAACCTGGACATGGCCGTCGCCCAGCATCCCCACGAACTGATCGTCTACGGAGGCAACGGCGCCGCCTTCCAGAACTGGGCGCAGTACCGTCTGACCATGCAGTACCTCTCGCAGATGACGGACGAGCAGACCCTGGTGCTGTATTCGGGACATCCCCTCGGACTGTTCCCCTCGCATAAGGACGCACCCCGCCTGGTCATTACCAACGGTATGGTGATTCCCAACTACTCTTCCAAGGACCATTGGGAGAAGTTCAACGCCCTCGGCGTCTCCCAGTACGGGCAGATGACTGCGGGCTCTTTCATGTATATCGGCCCTCAGGGCATCGTGCACGGTACCACCATCACCGTGATGAATGCCGCCAGGATGCACTCCCGTCCCGGCTCCGGGAACCGCGGCAAGCTCTTCGTCAGCTCCGGTCTCGGCGGTATGTCGGGAGCTCAGGGCAAGGCTTCGGTGATAGCCGGTGTGGTCGGCATCATCGCCGAGATCAATCCCAAGGCCATCCGCACCCGCTATTCGCAGGGCTGGGTGGACGAGGTGTACACAGAGCTTGACCCGCTGATCGACAGGGCTCTGCAGGCACGCGAGAACCGCGAGGCCGTGGCTCTGGCCTACCAGGGCAATATCGTGGACCTCTGGGAGAGACTGGCCAAGAGGGGAGTGAACGTGGACCTGGGTTCCGACCAGACCTCGCTGCACAATCCCTGGGCAGGCGGTTACTATCCCGCAGGCTTCACCTTCGAGGAGTCCAACGAGATGATGGCCAACGAACCCGACAAGTTCAAGAGGGAGGTGCAGAAGTCCCTCCGCCGTCAGGTGGCCGCCATCAACAAGCTCACCGAGCGCGGCATGTACTTCTTCGACTACGGCAATGCCTTCCTGCTCGAGGCCTCCCGCGCAAAGGCCGACATCATGGGAGTGGGCGGAGCGTTCCGCTATCCCTCATACGTGCAGGATATCATGGGCCCTCTCTTCTTCGACTACGGCTTCGGCCCTTACCGCTGGGTATGTACTTCCTCCAGACCTGAGGACCTGGCCGAGACCGACCGTATCGCAGCGGAGGTGCTCGAGGAGATTTACAAGACAGCTCCCGACGAGATCAGGAACCAGCTCGCCGACAACATACACTGGATCCGCGAGGCCGGCCGCAACAAGCTGGTGGTAGGCTCGCAGGCCCGTATCCTCTACGCTGACGCAGAGGGCCGCACCAAGATAGCCCTGGAGATGAACCGCGCCATCCGCGAGGGCCGCATCTCCGCGCCCATCGTCCTGGGCCGCGACCATCACGACGTGTCCGGCACCGACTCGCCTTACCGCGAGACCTCCAACATCTACGACGGCTCCCAGTTCACGGCTGACATGGCCGTGCAGAACGTCATCGGCGACTCCTTCCGCGGCGCCACCTGGGTATCCCTGCACAACGGCGGCGGAGTAGGCTGGGGCGAGGTCATCAACGGCGGTTTCGGCATGGTCATCGACGGCAGCGAGGACTCCGACCGCAAGATCCGCAACATGCTGCACTGGGATGTGAACAACGGCATCGCCCGCCGCAGCTGGGCCCGCAACAAGGGCGCGATGTTCGCCATTCAGAGGGAGATGGAGCGCACTCCCGAGCTTAAGGTGACGATTCCCTACCTGGTGGACGACAAGCTCCTGTAGGACTTTAACCGAACATATTTGCAACTATTAAAATAACTTTCAAATTTTTGAAATATGGCAGAAAAATTATTTACCGAATTTCCTCCTGTCCCTACGTCAGCATGGGAAGAGGTGATTACCAAGGACCTCAAGGGTGCCGACTACGAGAAGAAACTCGTGTGGAGGACTCTCGACGGATTCACGGTTCGCCCCTACTACCGCGCTGAGGACCTTCAGGGTCTGAAGTACATAGGGAAGAATCCCGGTGAGTTCCCCTTCGTAAGAGGAACCCGTCAGAACAACAAGTGGTTCATCAACGAGAGCGTATGCTGCGCTGATATCGCCGCCGCCAACAGCCAGGCCGTCACCCTCCTGACCAAGGGTGTCGAGTCCTTCACCTTCCACCTCCCCGAGGGCAAGGTGATGGAAGTGGCCGACTACACCGCTCTCCTGAAGGGTATTTCCCTCGAGAAGGTGCCCATGAACTTCCGCGGCTGCTGCCCCAAGAATGTGGACGGCCTGAAGAATTTCCTGAAGTATGTGGACTCTCTCGGCATTGACAAGGACGCCGTACGCGCCACCTTCGACTTCTCTCCCCTGAGGCCTCTGAACAAGAAGGGATCCTTCTGCGAGGACAAGGCTTTCGCCGCTCTGGCTGAGTGCGTGAAGGCTGCCGCTTCCTATAAGAATGTACGTGTCATCGCCGTGGACGCCGTTATCTACAACAGCTGCGGCGCCTCCTCCACCCAGGAGCTCGCATTTGCCCTCAGCCAGGGCAGCGAGTACCTCTCCCGCCTGAGCGAGATGGGTATCGATGTGGAGACCATCGCCCGCAAGACCTTCTTCGAGTTTGCGGTAGGCAGCTCCTACTTCATGGAGATCGCCAAGTTCCGCGCTGCCCGCATGCTCTGGGCCAATGTCGTTGAGGACTACGGCTGCACCAAGGGCTGCCCCGAGATGATGCAGATCTTCGCCACCACCTCCGAGTACAACCTCACAGTTTACGATTCATACGTGAACATGCTCCGCGGCACCACCGAGGCCATGAGCGCCGCCATCGCAGGCGTGGACTACCTCGAGGTTCTGCCCTACGACTTCGCGTTCAGAGTTCCCACCGACTTCTCCCGCCGTATCGCACGCAACGTGCAGAACATCCTCAAGGAGGAGTCCCGCTTCGACAAGGTCGTTGACCCTGCAGCCGGTTCCTACTATGTGGAGATGCTCACCGACAAGATCGCCGAGGCCGCTTGGGATCTCTTCCGCAAGGTAGAGGCCGCCGGCGGTTATATCGCTCAGTTCAAGGCCGGATTCATCCAGTCCGAGATCAAGGCCGTGTCCGACAAGAGGGACAAGAACTACGCTACCCGCCGCGACACCATCCTCGGTTCCAACCAGTACCCCAACTTCCTCGAGAAGGCTGCCGACGAGATTACCAAGGAGATCGTTTCCCGCGATATCCTCACCCGCATGGGCCAGGTAGTTCCCGTACACGGATGCCAGAAGGAGGATGCAGTGGAGCCCCTTAGACCTTACCGTGCAGCCGAGGCCTTCGAGGCCCTCCGTCTGGCTACAGACCGCAGCGGCAAGGAGCCCAAGGCATTCATGCTCACATTCGGTAACCTCGCCATGTGCCGCGCCCGCGCCCAGTTCTCCTCGAACTTCTTCGCAGTGGCCGGTATCCGCATTATGGACAACAACCGCTTCGCCTCCATCGAGGAGGGCGTAAAGGCAGCCCTCGCTTCAGGTGCCGAGATCGTAGTGGCCTGCTCGTCCGACGACGAGTATGCTGAGGCCGTTCCCGAGATTGCCCGTCTGATCGGTGACAGGGCCATCGTGGTAGTCGCAGGTGAGCCCGCCTGCAAGGAGGATCTCCAGGCCAAAGGAATCCAGAACTTTATCAGTGTCAAGAGCAACGTCCTCGAGACCCTTCGCGGCTATCAGGAGAAGCTCGGAATCAAATCTCTTTAATCTCAGAAGTTATGCGTCCTAATTTTAAAGACATACAGTTTGACAATGCCGCCGCTGGATGCGCGCAGGCAGCTGCTTCACAGCAGATTTGGGAGACTCCGGAGCACATCGGCGTGAAGGAGATCTACACCCCCAAGGACAATGAGGGAATGGAGCACCTGAACTACACCGCAGGTCTTCCTCCTTTCCTCCGCGGACCCTACAGCACCATGTACGTGATGAGGCCCTGGACCATCCGTCAGTATGCCGGATTCTCCACAGCCGAGGAGTCCAACGCTTTCTACCGCAGGAACCTCGCTGCCGGACAGAAGGGACTTTCCGTCGCCTTTGACCTGGCAACACACAGAGGCTACGACGCTGACCATCCCAGAGTAGTGGGTGACGTCGGCAAGGCCGGTGTGTCCATCTGCAGCGTAGAGGACATGAAGGTGCTCTTCGACCAGATACCTCTGAACAAGATGTCCGTGTCCATGACCATGAACGGTGCCGTTCTGCCTATCCTGGCCTTCTATATCGTGGCAGCCCAGGAGCAGGGTGCCAAGCTCGAGGAGATGCAGGGTACCATCCAGAACGATATCCTCAAGGAGTTCATGGTCCGCAACACCTACATCTATCCTCCCGAGTTCTCGATGAGGATTATCGGCGACATCTTCGCCTACACCTCCAAGTACATGCCCAAGTTCAACTCGATATCCATCTCCGGCTACCACATGCAGGAGGCCGGCGCTACCTGCGACATCGAGATGGCCTATACCCTGGCTGACGGTCTGGAGTACCTGCGTACAGGTATCAAGGCCGGCATCGACGTGGATGCCTTCGCTCCCCGTCTGTCCTTCTTCTGGGCCATCGGCATGAACCACTTCATGGAGATCGCCAAGATGCGTGCAGCCCGTATGCTCTGGGCCAAGATTGTAAAGCAGTTCAATCCTAAGAGCAACAAGTCCCTCTCACTGAGGACCCACTGCCAGACATCCGGCTGGTCCCTTACCGAGCAGGATCCTTTCAACAACGTGGCCAGGACATGTATCGAGGCCATGGGCGCCGCTCTCGGACACACCCAGTCCCTGCATACCAACGCCCTCGACGAGGCTATCGCCCTGCCTACCGACTTCTCCGCACGTATCGCACGTAACACCCAGATCTACATCCAGGAGGAGACCAACGTATGCCGCGGCATAGATCCTTGGGCAGGTTCCTACTACGTAGAGTACCTGACCGACCAGATCGCCCATAAGGCATGGGAGCACATCCAGGAGATCGAGAAGCTCGGCGGTATGGCCAAGGCTATCGAGACCGGTATTCCCAAGCTGCGTATCGAGGAGGCCGCCGCACGCAAGCAGGCCCGTATCGACTCCGGAGTGGACAAGATCATCGGTATCAACGAGTACCGTCTGGACAAGGAGGATCCCATCGAGATTCTCGACATCGACAACACCAAGGTACGTGAGTCCCAGATTGCACGTCTGAAGGAGCTCCGCGCCAACCGTGACAATGCCGCTGTCCAGGCTTCTCTGGATGCCATCACCAAGGCTGTCGAGACCAAGAGCGGCAACCTGCTCGAGCTCGCAGTCGAGGCCGCACGCAACCGCGCCACCCTCGGTGAGATTTCGGATGCATGCGAGAAAGTTGTAGGAAGATATAAAGCAGTTATACGTATGAATACAGGTGTTTACTCTTCAGAGGTCAAGAATGACAGCGAGTTCGAGAAAGCCAAGGAGATGGTGGCCGAGTTCGCGAAGAAGGAAGGCCGTCAGCCCCGTATCATGATTGCCAAGCTGGGTCAGGACGGACACGACCGTGGTGCCAAGGTTGTGGCTACCGGTTATGCCGACTGCGGCTTCGACGTGGATATGGGTCCTCTCTTCCAGACTCCTGCAGAGGCAGCCAAGCAGGCTGTGGAGAACGACGTACACATCGTCGGTGTATCCTCCCTTGCAGCCGGTCACAAGACCCTCGTGCCCCAGATCATCGACGAGCTCAAGAAGCTCGGCCGTGAGGACATCATGGTGGTAGTCGGCGGTGTCATTCCTCCTCAGGATTACGACGCCCTCTACAAGGCAGGTGCCGCCGCCATCTTCGGCCCCGGTACACGTATCTCCACCGCCGTCATCAAGATGATCGAACTCCTCAACATGAGATAGTGCGCAAGCCTGTCCTGAAAAACATTAAGCCCGGCCGGAACTGCTCCGGCCGGGCTTTTTCGTTTGTGCTGCGGTCACTGCCCTAATTGAATTCGGGGATGGGAGACTCGGTGCGGGCTGTCTGCAGGATGGTGTTGAAGCGCTCGACGATGTCGGGGTGCTCCGAGGCGACGTCGTGCTG
>CALUSM010000043.1 GCA_944323445.1 uncultured Bacteroidales bacterium | reverse complement strand
AACCAACGTTTAAAACACATCAAATCATTGCTAATCAAAGCCTAACGTTTTATTAAATAATTTGGTTAAATTTAATGATTATCCGCAAAGATACCATACTTGGCACCGGTCGGACTCTCTGACCGCTTCGTGGCTGGTCTCATCCGCCTAAGGCCCTTGCTGTAGCTCCCCCCGCAACTCTTCTTCACTAAACCGAATAGTTGTATTAACCTGCTTGCTGCGCAGTACGTTCTCTGCTACTAGTGTGTTTAGTGGGACTGAAATCTGCGTGACACAAGCGAAAGAACTTCGCAGGCAATCTTTTCTGCTGAAGGTAGTCGTTTTTCAAACACAACCTCATTTTCAGGCATAAAAAAAAGAGTCACTTTTCAGCGACTCTCTGGTTTTCAAGTGGTGCCACCGGGAATCGAACCAGGGACACAAGGATTTTCAGTCCTTTGCTCTACCAACTGAGCTATGGCACCATGTCCGCAACCGTTGTTTGGTTTGGGAGTGCAAAAGTAAGAGTTATTTTGGATTTTGCAAAATTTTCTGAAGAAATGATTACCTTAGCGATTCAGAAAATGTGGAGAAGATGATGCAGACATTGTACGCAGATGTGATTATTCCCTTGAAATTCAGGGATTCTGTCACGTATTCCGTCCCTAAGGAAATGGAAGGGACAATTGTGCCGGGAAGTATCGTAAAAGTGAGTGTTGTCGGACGGACGTACAGCGCAATAGTGATAAGAATCCTACAGGCTCCGCCTATTGACCCCGCCAGGATAAAACCGATTCTGGAGGCCGTCGGGTTTCCACCGGTAAGCAGGGCCAATATGGACTTTCTGCGACAGGTGGCCTCCTACTACATGTGTTCCGTAGGGGATGCGTTCAGGTTTGCGGCCCCGTCAACGGTCAAGGCGCTCAGAAGGAAGGGGCGGGAAAACGGAATGCGGCCGGGCACTTCCGGGCAGCAGAGCGGAATGCCGCGCACTCTACCCGTCCTGTCACTTGAGCAGGAAACGGCGGCCGCCAGTATCAGGGGACACTTCTCCGCCGGCCACAATGTACTTCTGCACGGTGTCACCGGCTCGGGCAAGACCGAGATCTACATAACACTTATCGCAGAATGCCTGGGCAGAGGCCTGAGTGTCCTCTATCTTGTCCCGGAAATTGCCCTGAGCCGTCAGATACAGACCAGGCTTGCCGCGCATTTTCCTGCCAGCCTTCTGGTCTACCACTCGAAACAGACGGGTACCCACAGACGGGAGGTCTACGGACAGGTCGCGGCAGCCTCAGAGCCGCACGTGATTCTGGGCCTGCGCTCAGCCCTGTTCCTGCCGTACAGAGATCTCGGCCTGATCATCGTCGACGAGGAGCACGACACCTCCTACAAGCAGACAGACCAGGCTCCCCGTTACCACGGCCGCGACACAGCCCTGATGCTGGGCCGCATCCACGGCTGCCAGGTCCTTCTCGGCTCCGCGACCCCGTCATTCGAAAGCCTTTACAACGTGAGCACAGGCAAACTCTGCTACGTTCCCCTCGCCCACCGCTATTTCGAAGGCTGCGGCAGCACCGTCACCATCGTGGACATGCCCAGGGAAAGACGCAAAAGGGCTGTCAAGGGCCCGTTTTCCCTGACGCTGCTCAAAGCCGTAGCCTCCAGACTGGAACGGCACGAGCAGGTCCTGGTATTCCGCTCCCGCAGAGCCTATGCCTCCGCCCTGGAATGCAGCGCATGCGGATACATTCCCAAATGCCCCCGCTGCAATATTCCTCTGAGCTACCATAAGTTCAGCAACAGCCTCAGCTGCCACTACTGCGGATATTCCGCCAGTGCCCCGGAGACATGTCCGGAATGCGGGAAAAGCGGGATGACTCCCCTAGGAGACGGTACCGAGAAGATAGAGGAAGAGCTCCGGACATTCTTCCCGGAGGCCCGGATAGAACGGTTTGACGCCGACACCACAAAGGACAAAAAGGAAGAGAGCCGCATCCTAAAACAGTTCTCCGAAGGGGAAATAGACATTCTAGTTGGCACTCAGATGATTTCCAAGGGATTTGACTTCAGCCGACTGACCCTTACCGCAGTAATCAAGGCGGAGGCAGTCACCTCCCTGTTCGACTTCAGGGCAGACGAGAGGGCCCTTCAGCTGCTGCTTCAGCTTATGGGCAGGGCAGGCCGCAGGGAGACTCCTGGAGAGATGATCATCCAGACCAACAGGGCCGATCACCCTGTATTCAGGATGCTCGGACATCCGCAGGAAGGAGACCTCCTGTCCTTGATGGACGAGAGAAGGGAGTTCGGCTACCCCCCTTTTTCCAGAATCATACGGCTGTTGCTCAGGTCTTCAGACAAAGAAAGACTGGACATCCTGGCAAAAGAGGTGTCAGGAATTCTAGGGGAAAGCGGATTCCGGGACGTATGCGGTCCCGCAGCCCCGCCGATAGAGAGGAGTGCCGGAGAGTATCAGCTGCAGTTCCTGATAAAGACGGACCGCCTCCGGAACTGGACTCAGGCCAAAGAACGTCTCTACAACCGTCTGCGCAGCTTTCCTGCCTCTACACTGACTATAGACGTGGATCCGGTGTTCTGAAAAAAAGTATACGAAAAGGCCGCACCGAAGCCCGGCGCGGCCTTCAAAAGTTTTCCACAGTCGCCAATCAGTTCTTTCCGGCCTTCGAGGCAGCCGATGATGCGGCATTCTTGGCCTTGGCCAGCAGAGGCGCCCAGTTGTAGTTGCGCCTGAGCCCCTGGATGGTCATATAGAGCATCAGGATACAGGACACCACGCAGACCAGGGCGAACGCAGCGATATACAGACAGGCCTTCATTATCATCACATGAGCATTGGTTCCTGCATCTAAAGTACTCTCGGTCCGTCCGTCGCTGTACTTCCTCACAGTCTGGATCCAGCTTATCGAGGCGGCGCTGCTCATCATCATCGCCGACAGGGCGTAAGTAAACTTGCTGATACCCCTCAGAGTGCTGGATTCAGCCCTGGTTCGGGTCATGGTGTAGCCGTACGGACGCTCTGCGAAGATATAGACAGGTATCAGGATGATGAAGAATATGTTCCAGGCCCTGACCGCCCGTTTCTCGGCCTTGGAGCTCTTGAGCCACGAACCATACTCATCCAGTGCCATCTTCTTTATATCCTTGAAATCCATCTTATTGATCCTGTCGAACTCTTTCCGGTACTCTTTTGCATGGTCAAGGGACTCGTCACGCCGCTCCTCTAAGCTTTTCCTGACATCCCTCGACTGGGCGGTATCGGCCTTGGCGGCATATTCGTCAGCAGCCTCCACCGCACTGGCATAATAGGACTTCTGCTCATAAAGAGACAAGAGTTTAAAGTTTTTAGCACTCAGATGAGCATAATTGACAAAACCGGCCGGACTGTAGAGATCATCGGGAGTAGTATCCCAGTTGAGAACAGTATCAGTTTCCTCCCAGTTCTCCACTTCTGCGACCAGTTCCTGGTCGTGCTCCACGCTTTCCTGCTTCTGGTCCACTCTCCAGGAAAGGAAGGCAACCGTAAGTATCACACCGAGTATCACCTGCCACTGGAAGTTCCAGTGCCTTGTGGAGGACCAGTCCAGTATCTCGTCCAGTTCATCCAGACATATCTTGAGATACTTGTCGCTCATGTCCACCCGCGCTTTCCTCGCCTTGTCGACTAAAGCACGCATCTGCTCTGTCTCCAGAGCGGTCTCGGGATAGATGTCGTCTATGCCCTTGTCTGTACCAGCCTGGGTGGTCACCGCCTGATAGAGATAACCGTAAGCCTCGGCATTGGGGCTGTCGCTTTCCGACAGCTTTTTCACTTCGATGATGTCGAACGACAGATAGCCGTCACGCATCGCTTTCTTCCTGTTTTTGGGAGCTTTTTTCTTTTTCCCGTCTTGTTTTTGAGCCATATTCGTAGGGTAATTGGGGTTAACGCTTCCAAATATAGCAAAACGGAAGACAGCTCACGCGCCAACCTGTCAATACCGCGGGTCACTGGTTAAATACCCGGTCAACAATGAAATGCCAATACGTAAAACACGCGTCAATACGTACATCACCGCTCTCTGAGCACCCTCTCGCGGTACTGTTGCGGAGACATCCCGTGCTTCTTGGAGAAAGCCCTGCGGAACGTGGAAAGAGAGTTGAATCCGGAAAGCTCCGCCAACTGTTCTGCAGAATAGGCACAGGCGGCGTCCGAGAGCAGGCGTTCGGCCTCCACAACACGGTAGCCGTTGATATAATCGTAGAATGTCGTTCCCAGCTCCTGATTGAGATAATTGGAAAGCGTGGTCCGGTTGGTCCCGAGCTCAGACGCCAGCTCCGTCAGAGTCAGTCTGGGGGAATGCACGAAATAACCTTCCGCCGCAAGCTTTTCAAGTTTCTGGGGGAAAACCCTGCCCCCTCCTGCCGCAAGCGGCTCGGGCATAAGTTCCCGTTCGTCGAGAGGCACATAGTAATAAGTATGATATGCGACTATACCCCAGCTCAAGGAGAGAGAGATGTAATAATAAGCATCCATAATGTAGTCGACGCGGGTGGTAATAATGGTCCAAAGCACAAGATTGGGCAGAAAAAGGCCGATACTCACCCACATCCACCTCACGTCCATATTGGAGATATCCGAGCGGTTCTCCTTGAGACGGCGGCGGTAGCGGACGGTAAGACCCAGTACCGCACACATGCACAGGAACGAAAAAACCGAAGCGAACGCCACCTGGACATCACACATCAGCTCCGACGGCCAGCACGCATAGAGAACGGTAAGGGCCGGAAACGGAACAAGCAGGAGCATGGCGCGTCCCACGGTCATCCGGCCCGGGGCAATCACCTCGAAGGCGTATATCACATAAAGGGGAACCGCCCAGCTGTCAATTGAAAGCAGGACTCTGTAGAGATACTCGTCCGATGCCACAGGACCGTAGAGATACATGATGTCCTTGAGCAGATACAGGGTATACACCGCCAGGATCACTCCCAGCACCACCCTCAGGCGGTTATGCTTAAACACAAAGAGAAACAGAGCCGATGTCAGTCCGAAAAGGCCCGCCGCCACACCGTTTGCCAGTATTGTCAGGTCCTGCAGCATAATCAGTCCCCCTGAATAAAATCCCGTCCTACCACCACCCTGAGGGCACGGGGTATGACTTCCAGTGTCAACGGTGTAGTTCCCACCACCTCTCCGTCGATTTCGACTCTGTCCGGCCTGCGTGTTATCACGCTGACTTTCTTCGCAGTGGTATGCGAGACCTCCTTAAAATTATAAATAGTTCCCTTGAACAACTGGCCTATCAGAAGCAGGAACTTAAGTTTGAGCACCTTACGGGCCACCATGACGTTGACCAGTCCGTCATCGGCCACCGCATCAGGCACCTGCTGCATACCTCCGCCGCTGTAACGGCCTATGCCGAACGCGATGGAGAACATCTTGCCTGAGAAGAAGCTGCGGCCGTCCGCCACTACCTTGGCCGGATTGTTGGTACGTCCCAGAAGAGCCCGCAGAGCAGCCTTTACATAAGCCATCTCCCCTGCCTTGCCCTTGTTCTTGGAGGCATTGCACCTATAACATATATTGGCGTCAAGACCCACCCCCGCAACGTTGACCATGTAGCGCGCGTTCCTGACTCCGGCCTGCGAATATTCGATACGCGCGATATCCTGACACACTGTCCGTCCCTCGATTATAGTCTCCACTGCCTTGTCATAATCCCTTGGAATCATATACATACGCGTCCAGTCATTGGCCGAGCCGGCAGGAAGGACCGCCAGAGTGACCTCATCGACAGGGACCTCCTTCTGATAGAATATACCGTTGACTATCTCATGCAGGGTGCCGTCCCCTCCCACGGAGATAAACCTGCGGAACCCTCTCTTGACTGCGTATATGACCAGTTCCACGGCATGATAACGGTGAGTCGTAAACATTTCCTCAAAAAGCACTCCTCTGTATTTCAATATATTGGACAGCAAAGGCCACTCTCTGGCAACCTTGCCTCCGCCGGCGTTGGGATTAACAACCGCAATCCATGAACTGTCACTCATCTGTTTAGTAAAAATTTTCGCGAAAATAATATTAATTATCGGTTGGATGAAAAGAATTTCTAATTTTGCAGATTAGCTTAAAAGAACGATATGGGTAAAATCATTGCAATCGCCAATCAGAAAGGAGGAGTAGGGAAGACTACGACATCTATCAATCTCGCTGCGTCACTGGCAGTTCTGGAGAAAAAGACTCTGCTCATAGACGCGGACCCCCAGGCCAACACCACGTCCGGACTGGACTTCGATCCGGATTCCGACAGCGGCAGCACGCTCTACGAGGTGCTCATAGGCAGGAAAAAGATGTCGGAGGTGACCTTGGACACTCAGATCAAGGACCTCAAGATAGTGCCCTCGCATATCAATCTGGTGGGGGCGGAAATAGAGCTCATAAAGGTGGACAACAAAGAGCTGGCTCTGAAAGAGGCGCTCAGGGAGGTCCTTGACCAGTACGAATACATCATCATCGACTGTCCCCCGTCCCTGGGCATCATCACTGTCAACGGCCTGACAGCGGCGGACTCTGTAATCATTCCGGTCCAGACCGAGTTCTTCGCCCTTGAGGGACTGGGCAAGCTTCTCAACACCATCAAGCTCATACAGACCAAACTCAACCCTTCGCTCAAGATCGAGGGGTTCCTGCTGACGATGTTCGACGGCCGCCTGAGACTGGCCAACCAGGTGGTGGAGGATGTCCGCCATCATTTCGGAAGCATGGTGTTCAACACGGTCATCCAGAGAAATGTACGCTTGAGCGAGGCTCCGTCACACGGCAAGCCGGTAATCTTGTACGATGCCATATCCGCAGGCACCAACAACTATCTCAACCTTGCCAAGGAAGTAATAGCAAAAAACTCATAATCAGCCATGTCAACAAAGAGAGCAGCATTGGGAAAGGGGCTGGGAGCTCTGATTTCAGGTTTCGACAGCCTGGAGCCGCAGCAGGCGGCGGGACAGACGGTATCTCCGTCGGAAAAAACGCCGGGGCCGGCATCAGTCAGCGGGATTCCGGTGGACAAAATCTCGACAAACCCGTACCAGCCCCGCAGCAACTTCGACGAACAGGCCCTGGCCGAACTCACCGAGTCCATCCGCCAGCTGGGTATCATCCAGCCGATTACTGTCCGCAGGATAGGCATGCGCTACCAGATTATCAGCGGAGAGCGCCGTTTCAAGGCCGCCAAGGCCGCCGGACTTGAGACCATTCCGGCATACATCAAGGACACAGACGACCAGGGAATGCTGGAGATGGCCATAGTGGAGAACATCCAGAGAGAGGACCTCGACGCGATAGAGGTGGCCCTGAGCTTCCAGAGGCTGATGGACGAATGCCATCTGACCCAGGAGACCATGGCCGACAAGGTAGGGAAGAAACGGGCTACAGTAGCCAACTACCTCCGCCTGCTTAAACTCCCCGCCGAGATACAGGTCTGCATCCGTGACCGCAAGATATCCATGGGACACGCCAAGGCCATCCTCTCGCTGACAGAACCCGAGACGCAGATAAGTCTCTGCGACGAGATTGTCCGCAAAGGACTTTCGGTCCGTCAGGCCGAGGCCAAGGCCCAGGCTGTCCTGAAGAAGGCTGCCGCAGGACCGGCACAGCCGGAGGAGGACAAAAAGCCGGCTTCCGAACTGCCAGATACATATTATAAGGTAATAGAGATAGTCGGAAAATATTTCGAAAACAGGATAAGTCTCAAGAGATCAGAACAGGGCAAGGGAAGCATCACAATTCAATTCTCTTCCGATGCCGAAGTGGAATCATTTTTGAAAGCGATTGAGAACATTAACTAAAAAAGAGACAAGAAAGCGGTGCGGAAGACTGTTCTGATAGCCTTACTATTACTGCTGCTCCCGGCAGTCCACCTTTCTGCGCAGTTTGCCATGGGCGGACCTGCGGGAGGCGGCACGTCCCAGTCCGGCAGCAACAGTTCACAAAGCGACAGCACTGTTCAGTCCTACACCCTCAAGAGATATTTCAACTCACTGGCGCACAGGGACTCCATGTCCATAGGATGGTCTTTCGGAGGCTCCATCATCCTGCCGGGCACCGCACAGATATACAACGGACAGTACTGGAAACTGCCTATAGTCTACGGAGGCATAGGCGGCATGATCGGAGGTGGCATATACTACAACTCCCAGTTCAGGAAAACAGGCAGCGAGTCCGACAAGCTGGCGCGCAACATGTTCTTCATCGGTGCGGCCGTCTTTTACTGGGGCCAGCTGATGGACGGAGCTGTCAGTTACAAGTCCTACCGGGACCATCTGCCAGGCAGGGCCACCATATACTCCATCCTGTTCCCGGGCCTGGGACAGATATACAACCGGGAATACTGGAAACTGCCAATATACTACGGAGGCCTTGCCGTTGCCGGCTACTTCTGGTACTACAATGACATACAGTACAAGCGTTTCCAGAAAGACTACAATGCCGCCACCACGCCGGGAGGCAACTATGAGGGCAACATTTCCACCGACAACCTCCAGTACTACAGGGACTACTACCGGCGGTACAGGGACTATTCCATAGTAGCCACAGTCCTGATATATCTGCTGCAGGTCATAGACGCCGACGTGTTCGCCACCATGAGCTCATTCGACGTCAACCAGAGCCTGAGCATGGATATCCAGCCGGCCGTGATACAGCCCATCAACTACGATTTCACAACCAACTACACATCCGCCATGCCGACCGGAAGCGCTGTCGGAGTGCAGATGAACTTTAAATTCTAATACACCCTATCAGATGAAGAGAAAACTGCTACTTATCCTCGCCGCCGCATTGATATTCTCCATTCCAGCCCTTCCGGCAACGAACAAAGACAGACTGAACCGGAAAACCATGATCAGGCAGCTGGACTCCCTCAGGAAGACCAACGAGCTGCTGCGGATGCAGATCGACAGTCTGTATCAGATCAACGAGAGCCTGGCCCTGGACGGGATTCAGACTGACGGAAGAGACTCGATCAACCCCGGATTTATCGAGATGACAGGCCTGGACGAGTTCGCAGCGTCGGACACCGTTCCCCTGACCAGCGACTCCCTGCTGAGCCTCTGGTACCAGAGACGCAACCTCAACCTCATGGACCTGGAGCCCTCCGACATAGACACCATAGTGATGACGTCGGATGTCCCCGATTCGGTCTACATCGCCAGGCTCCAGAGGCTCAACTCCTTCATCTCCGTTCCCTACAACAGCATCATCCGCAACCACATCATCTACTATACCCAGCGCATGCCAGAGAAGATGGAGAGGATACTGGGTCTGGCCACCTACTACATCCCCATATTCGAGGAGATCTTCGACAAGTACGACATGCCGCTGGAGCTGACAGCAATGGCCGTCATCGAATCCGCCCTCAACGCCAAGGCCGTATCCCGGGCCAGGGCCAAGGGAATGTGGCAGTTCATGTACTCCACGGCCAAACGCTACGGCCTGACCATCAACTCCTACGTGGACGAGCGCTTCGACCCTGTGGCGGCTGCCGATGCAGCTGCGCGGTACCTGCGCGACTCCTACCTGATCTTCGGAGACTGGGCCCTGGCCATAGCCTCATACAACTGCGGAGCCGGCAACGTCAACAAGGCTATCCGCCGCTCAGGAGGCTCGAAGGATTTCTGGGAGATATACCCTTTCCTGCCCCGTGAGACACGCGGCTACGTTCCCTCGTTCTTCGCGGCCCTCTACGCCATGAAATACTACAAGGAGCACAACCTCACCCCGGACTACATCCCCATGCCTCCCCATACAGACACTCTGAAAATCAACAAAATGCTCCATTTCGAGCAGATATCGCACTTCACAGGGGCAAGCCTTGAGGAGCTCCGTACCCACAACCCGCAGTATCTCCACGACATAATCCCCGGCACCGAGCGCGAGTATATCCTCCAGCTCCCCTACCAGTACACCGGAGCGTTCATCGACCACGAGGCCGAAATCTACAAATGGAAAGACTCCGTATACTTCAGTCCGGCGGCCATGAAGAAAATACAGGACGGCGCCTCCACCGACGCCACCCGCATTATTCACCGCGTCAAGAGCGGAGAGACGCTCAGCCACATAGCCCTCCGCTATGGAGTGTCCGTCCGCAACATCCAGCGCTGGAACGGCATCGGCACCAGGATAAGGGTCGGCCAGAGGCTGGCGATCTACACCAACGGCAAAGGCCCCTCAGCCTCATCGTCCGGCAAAGGAAACAGCCCCTCGACCACCGTATCCGGCGGATACGTGATCTACACGGTACGCTCAGGCGACAATCTCTGGGACATATCCCGCAAGTTCAGCGGTGTGACCATGAACGACCTGATGAGGCTCAACGGACTGAACAAGAACAGCAAGATATATCCCGGAAAGAAGCTCAAGATCAAAAAGGCAGAGTAAGCTGCAGGCGGACATACAGGACATCCTTATCCGGGTCGTCAAAGTATTTCCGCGCCGAACATTTAAAGCTCATGCTGAACCATCTGACCGGCCTGTACGCAATCACAGCATACAGGCCGGTTCCTTTTCCGTAATAGACAGGAACAGAGAATGTGCCCGGCATATCCCGCTCATAGCAGTAAATGCGCGCATCCCACACCTGTGCACAGAAGAGGGTCGACCTCAGGCTGATCCTCCATTTTCCGGAAGCCGGGCGGAATCCTCCCTCCAGATAGACGAGACCGCCCGCCGCCCCTCCTGCGTAACTGCCCTCAGCCCTCGCGGCCGCCTCGAACCCGGTTTCCGGCGCATACCCGTATCCGAGCCGCAGACGCAGCAGGCGGGTATTCCTCCCGTCGTCATAAGTCCCGCTGAGCCTGGAATACAGGACGTGACCTCCTGAGAGCGTCTGCTCCCATTCCACGGATGCCCTCAGACTGGATGAAGGATTCCTGACCCCGAAGCGGGCAAAGGGGAAATAGGTGTACTCCACAGATGCGGCAAGGACGGCATCACGGCGGCCGGACCAACGGAGAGATACAGAGACACCGTGCTCATTGTTCACATTGCTGCGGCAGTAGGCCCCGGCATGCGTAGCGATATAGCGCGGAGAATAATACCGGAACATCACCGATGCCTCCAGAGAGGACGGGAACGGATGGACCGCTCCGGCAAGGACAGCGCACGCTCCGCGACGGTCCAGCGCCGCCTCTCCGAACACCCGCAGTCCGCGCAGGGAGAGGAGCCAGTCAAGGGATGCATTGCCCCACCATCCGTCATAGCGCAGATGCTCATTGTAATAAGAAGTCCTCCTGCCGTCCAGGCGGTCATACCGGTATGCGGCGGCCGTCACCCCCAGCTTCAGGAAATCATTGCGCCAGGACACATTGGCTCCCAGGACCTCCTCCCGCAGAGCGTCACGGGCCTCCCTCAGCGCATCGGTATCATGGATACCGTCCTCAGGCTTTGTCGTGAAATACTCCCCCTCGACTCTTGCGTCCTGGCCGTTGTTGGAATAGAATAGTGAAGTTCGGAATCCGGCCGGGAGACTGACGGTGAGGGCAGCTCCATGAAAATAACGGTTCTCGTCCGAGGACGTGTATGCCCTCACTCCCACTTCCCTGCGCACGGCGGACGAAGGCACGGAGAGGCCGGACATGGAAAAGGAATTCCAAAGGACCAGTCCCTGGCCGAAACGCAGCGAGAAATCCCCGACGACGGCCGACTCCAGACACCACCGTCCGTCTCCGGACAGCGGGACATCCTCCGCACTCAGGTAAAAAGAATAAAAATCCGGAAAGCCTCTCTCCCCCTGGTCCGTCTCAAGAGTCGTCCCTGCAGCGAAGCGGTCCCCTGCTTCCGTCCGGTACCGGACATAGACGGGCGCTGCCAGTCCTGAGGTGTGCTCCCCTTCCCTTTTCATCTCATATTTTGACCTAAGAATCAATTTATTGGACCATCTAATCCTTTTCCTGCCGTTAGCCGGAGCTCCTCCGCTGCCGGACGTTCCGAATGTCACGAACGGCAGCAGCTCCTGCACCGCCGCCGCATCGAAACCGTCCACCAGCGACAGCTCCGCGGCCGAAGTCACAGGTCCGAACTCCCTGCGGTATTCCAGCAGACTGACGACCATGAAAGGCGTCAGCAGCGGGAATGCCTCCAGAGCCTCCCGGTCCGCCGCATTGAGGTCCAGCGGCCGCTCTGTCAGATCCATAAAATACTCAGCGAGAGCCTCGGGATCCCCTCCTCCGTCCTCGCACTGTGTCTCTATCAGGCGGACTATCCCGCCGGGCAGTTCCTGGGCCTCCAGAGGGCTGCCGGACAGCAACAAAAAAGCCGCCCCGAGAAGGGCGGCCCCTGACTTTATCGCTGTCTTCCCTTCATTTCTCCTGCACAACATGTCTATCTGATTTTAAGGTTGTCGTCTACATGGTCATTCGTCCACTTTGAACTTGTACTTTATCTCCCGCAGTTCCCTGTT
Source organism: uncultured Bacteroidales bacterium (assembly GCA_944323445.1). GTDB lineage: Bacteria > Bacteroidota > Bacteroidia > Bacteroidales > UBA932 > Coprenecus. Next base: position 625 of record CALUSM010000043.1, on the reverse strand, counting down.
GGCCTTCTCTATCTTCGAGGCCAGGTCCTGCTTGAAGGCCACTACCTTTTCCATAATGACCGGATCGCCGGCAGCCAGAATCTGAGCGGCCAGGATGGCGGCGTTCTTGGCTCCGTCGAGGGCCACGGTCGCCACGGGTATGCCGGAGGGCATCTGCAGGATGGAGAGGATCGAGTCCCAGCCGTCGATGGAGTTGGAGGACTTGATCGGCACTCCTATCACGGGGACGGGAGTGTAGGCGGCGATGACACCCGGAAGATGGGCGGCTCCGCCGGCTCCGGCGATGATGACCTTTATGCCCCGCTCCTTCGCGGCGGTCGCGAACTGCATCACCTGCACGGGTACTCTGTGAGCCGAAAGGGCGTTGATTTCAAAGGGTATTTCCATAGAATCGAGGAACTCCGCGGCAGCCTTCATCACCGGCATGTCCGAGGTGCTTCCCATGATGATAGATACGAGTGGTTTCATGTCTTGTTTCAGTTAGATTGTCCGAGGGCAAATTTAATCAGAAAAAACGTCATTTCTCCATTTTTTGACGTACTTTTGCATCATGGACAGGATAAAACTTCACGACAAGTATTTCAAGCTTTTCATTCCCAATGAGAAGATAGAGGCGGCCATCCGT
>CALUSM010000042.1 GCA_944323445.1 uncultured Bacteroidales bacterium | reverse complement strand
AGGCATCTGGTCAAGAGCAAGTCCATGCTCGCCGAGGAATGCGGCCTGTCCCCCTACCTGGAGGAGCGCGGCATCGAGGCCGTAGAGAGCGACCTCGGAGAGCGCATCATGCAGCTTATGCACCGGCCGCCCAGCCACATAGTCCTTCCGGCCATACACGTCAAGAGGCAGGAAGTGGGAGAGCTCTTCGAACGCGAGATAGGCACAGAGCACGGCAACAGCGACCCGACCTACCTCACCCACGCTGCCAGAGGACACCTGCGCGACAAGTTTCTCCATGCCGATGCGGCCATGACCGGAGTCAATTTCGCCGTGGCCTCGTCCGGAGCCTTCGTCGTATGCACCAACGAGGGCAACGCCGACATGGGCACCTCCTTCCCCAAACTGCACATCGCCATCATGGGCCTCGAGAAAGTGGTTCCCGACTACGATGCCCTCGCCATATACCACCGGCTGCTCGCCCGCTCCGCCACAGGACAGCATTCCACCACCTACACCACCCACTACAAACGGCCCGTGGAAGGCCAGGAGATGCACATCGTCATCGTGGACAACGGCCGCAGCAGGATACTCGGCAACCCCGTCCACCGCAACATGCTCAAATGCCTGCGCTGCGGAGCCTGCATGAACACCTGCCCCGTCTACCGCCGTTCCGGAGGCTACTCCTACTCCTACTTCATCCCCGGACCGCTGGGCATCAACCTCGGAATGCTCGCCGACCCCAAACAGTACAGCGGCAACGTCTCCGCATGCAGCCTCTGCATGTCCTGTTCCAATGTCTGCCCCGCCAAGATCGACCTCGGAGAGCAGATCTACTCCTGGAGGCAGGAACTCGATTCCCTCGGACTGGCCAATCCGGTCAAGAAGGGCATCGTCAAGGTGCTCAACACCGCCCTGCGCAGTCCCGGCATGTTCCATTTCTGCATCAAGGCAGGACGGCTCGGAGAGAAAATCGCCCCGCACGGCCTGCTCTACTGCGGTGCCAACGCCTGGGGCCGCGACCGCGAGCTGCCGGAATTCACCTCCCGCACATTCGAACAGATCTGGAAAGAAGAGCTGTCCTCCTCCGCCCCGGCCGGCCAGGGCAAATCCGAGGAGAGCGGGAAATAACAGTTTTACAGTAAAACAAGCATCTACGACATGAGCAGCAAGGAAACAATACTCGAGGCCCTCAAGGCCAACAGCCCCGCACCCGTGGAAAGAGGGCCGCTGGGCTTCACCCCCATGACATTCTCCGACCCGTTGGCGGAGTTCCGGGAAAGAGCGGTCAAGGCCGCAGCAGCCCGGTGCATCCTGATCGAAGAGGGGGACGATAAGGCATCCGCAGATACGGAGCTCTCCGGAAACCGCGCCACAAGCTCCGGCGACAGGACACCGGAAGAGGAGAAGCCCGGCAACATCCGGGGGCGCATAGCCTCCATTGTCCGCCGGACCTACCCTGAAGCCAGACGCATAGCCTCCAATCTGCCCGAAGCCGCATCCTGCGCCACATTCAACCCCGACGAACTGGAAGATCCCCGCGATCTCGCCGGCACCGATGTCGCCATAGTCCGCGGAGCCTTCGGAGTAGTCGAGAACGGCGCCGTCTGGATACCCCGCGCATTCCGGCACAAGGCCATGCTATTCATCCCCGAAGCCCTCGTCATCCTGCTGGACAGAAAGCAGATAGTGTGCAACATGCACGAAGCCTACGCCCGGGAGGACTTCGACACCTACGACTTCGGCAGCTTCATCGCCGGCCCCTCCAAGACCGCCGACATCGAGCAAGCCCTTGTCATCGGCGCCCACGGAGCCCGCGATGTCTCCGTCATCCTCCTGTAGCCCCGCTCCTCCTATCCCGACCTTCTGCGAGCATTTTTCCCCCGTTCCTACCACAACGGCAGCAAAATCCGCGATTCCCTGCCGTTGCGGAACTGCATTTTCCCCGGCACCCCTGCTACAGCCCTCCTGAGCGGCATCCCTTCTTCGTCCCCCTACCACAACGGCAGCAAATCCCCCGATTCCCTGCCGTTGCGGAACGGCATTTCCCCCGGCACCCCTGCCACAGCCCTTCTGAGTGGCATCCCTCTTCCGTGCCCTTACCACAACGGCAGCAAATCCCGCTATTCTCAGCCGTTGCGGCAAGCCCCTCTCCTTTATCCCTTTTTCTTATACGGCAGAGCAAGACATCTGCACACCTGCGCCTCCGAGGCATTGAAATTCTCCATAAGCCATTGCGCCGTCTCTTTCTTCTCATCCTCAGTCAGATGCCAGTAACTTTTCCGCCCATACCGATTTATGATATCCGTGTCAATTATCCGGCACAGTTCCATATCCGAGACAGCCTCCTCCCTGTACCAGTGCTTGCTCTTCCGCTCGAAAGCCTCAACCTCCTCCCGGCACATCCACGGCTCTATAGACCCCAGCGTAACAGGCTCATCATCTGTACCATCCTGCTTCTGCTGCTGTTTCCATTCCTCATAGTCGCGCCTGTGGAGATTGTACTGAAAGGCATTGTACGTACCGAAAATCATCTCGACCGTCTTGTACTCCACAAATGAAGCCGGATCGACGCACCCCTTGTCATCCAGCCGGAGCAAGTCCGTCAATGGCTTGCTGCGCCTGAGCAATTTCTTGGCCATGGTCTCATGCACCCGTTCCTTTTGTGTCAGAACCGTTTCTGACTCACATCCGCCCCCTCTTACCGCACGGCCGAAATACAGGCCCGCGCTACTGTACGGATAACTGAAGGGATTCACGCATACCTGATGATGCACGGGATTTTTCAGAACATAGCTGATTGCTGCGGCCTTATGCTCTATGCCGCGAAGTTCGAGGCTGAAGAAATTCTTCTCACCCAAAGGCCCTTTACGATGATATTTCTTATTGAAAGTGCTGGTGTACGAATGCCTGAGCCGCCTTGAGAACTCAGGCAGGTTATCAGTCTCGATAATCTGATGCGCATGTGTAGACATCAACGCGTACGCGAAAATACCCGCGTTCATGGTCTCCGATATCTGCGCAATCCTGCACAGAAGCCGGCAAAAATCTTCATCGTCCCGGCAAAGCACCTCTCCATGAGAGGTGTAGCAATAGTGATACGGTGCTCTCATTTTATTATATTTTAAGGATTTGTACACTGGGTACTGCAGGGACGTGATGTAAAGATACGGTATTATTCCGGATTATCCCGGAAAATGTTATCGGGCAGGTAAAATATTTTACCGAAAGTGCAATTGGGCAGGCAAAGTTCCTTCCACAACGGCAGTCACAACGGCAGTGAATCGCAGGTTTTGCTGCCGTTGCGGAAGAGGAACGGAGGGGCAATGCCGCCCAGAAGGCCTGCAGAGAGGGTGCGACATGAACGGCGATGCCACAACGGCAGTGAATCGCGGGTTTTGCTGCCGTTGTGGAAAGGAGGTAGAAGGGAAATGCCGCCCAGAAGGCCTGTAGAGAGGGTGCAGCATGAACGGCGATGCCACAACGGCACCTAATCGCGGAAAACACTGCCGTTGTGGAAAAAGAAAGATGCCAGTAGAGCGAGATATCCGATGAGAGAGTTTCGTCAGATGTCGAGGGTAAGCTCTACGGGACAATGGTCGGAGCCGAAGATTTCGTTGTGGATGGCAGCACCGAGGAGCTTGGGCTGCAGGCGATTGGATACGAGAAAATAGTCGATGCGCCACCCTGCGTTCTTCTCGCGGGCCTTGAAACGGTAGGACCACCAGGAGTAAGCGCCCTCGGTGTCGGGGTAGAAATGGCGGAAGGTATCGGTGAATCCGGCGGCGAGCAGGTCGGAGAACTTGCCGCGCTCCTGGTCGGTGAATCCGGCGTTCATGCGGTTGGTCTTCGGGTTCTTCAGGTCAATCTCCTTGTGAGCCACATTCAGGTCACCGCAGACAATGACGGGCTTGACGGCATCCAGGCGCAGCAGATAGACGCGGAACTCGTCCTCCCAGGTCATGCGGTAGTCCAGCCGCCGCAGCTCATCCTGCGAATTGGGCGTATAGACCGTCACCAGATAGAACTCCGGCATCTCGAGGGTGATCACACGGCCCTCGGTATCGTGCTCTTCCAGCCCGAGTCCGTAAGTAACCGACAGCGGCTCATGGCGCGAGAATATCGCAGTCCCGGAGTAGCCCTTCTTCTGAGCGTAGTTCCAGTACGAGCGGTAGCCCTCGAAGGCCAGGTCCAGCTGCCCCTCCTGCATCTTGGTCTCCTGCAGGCAGAAAAAGTCCGCGTCCAGTGCCCGGAAAGAGTCCTCGAAACCCTTGCCGCAGCAGGCCCTCAGGCCATTCACGTTCCATGAGATAAATTTCATATCGATATCGGTTATTCGTTCAATATTTCCGCGAGCAAAGATAACAAAAAAGTGCCTACCTCACCGCAACGGCAGAGAATCGCAGGTTTTGCTGCCGTTGTGGAAAAGGAGCGGAAGGACAATGCCGCGCAGAAGGCCCATAGAGAGGGGGCGGCAGAAAATGCGGTGCCGCAACGGCAGTGAATCGCGGGATTTGCTGCCGTTGTGGATAAGAGACGGAGGCACAATGCGGCACAGAGAGCCTGTAGAGAGGGTGTGGCGAAAAAAGCCGTGCCGCAACGGCAGAGAATCGCAGGAAATGCTGCCGTTGTGAAAGAGGGACGGAGGGACAATGCCGCGCAGAGAGCCTGTAGAGAGGGTGCGGCGAAAAAAGCTATTCCGCAACGGCAGAGAATCGCGGGAAACGCTGCCATTGCGGAATAGTAAAAGGAATAGAGAACCACCAAACGCTGCTACCGCCCGTAGTCGTAGACGGCCTTGCGCTGCGCATCGCGGACGTTCTTGACGGGCACGAGGGTGAAGCCCCAGGTGTAGTCGCGGTCGGCGGGGAGCTGGTACTGCGGCTCGGGACGGTCACCCCAGCTGTCGTAGCCGGCGACACCCTGCTGGCGCATGTCGACGCAGACCTCAACGTAGTCCTGCGGTACGATGTCGTTCACGTGGTGCATACGGCGCAGCACGTCCTTGGCCTCGGCGGGATCCTTCGAGGCGATCTGCTCGGGAGTGAAATTGGGCCACTGGTAGTCGTGCTCCACGGCCTCTTCCGAATCGAAATCCTCTATCGGATTCCTCAACGCACTGAAACCGATTGTTCCTCCAGCCCCGCACACAGTCCCGGAAAGCCCGTTCCCGGAAGCATCACACTCTGAGACTCCGTCATGGTCTTCAGCACAGCCACTGTCAGCCACCACCATCAGCCCGCTGCCCCCGCCGTAGAACGCCGCCCAGCGGGTATCGCTGCGGTGTCCGTTCTCCTGAGGGCGCACGTATGGGAAGTACATATCCTCAGCGGTAGAGGTGTACAGCCCGACCAGCGAGCCCCTGCTGCGGTCGATATAGTTCTCACCGGGTCCGCGTCCGTACCAGGTCACGTCATTCATGCTCACCGGCAGACGGAAGCGCACACCGATACGGGGCACCTCCGGACGGGCCTTCAGCCCCACACGGGATTCCTGACCGGGAGTATAGGTCGCGGTCAGAGTAGCCTCCGAGACTTCGGACGAAACCTCGGGCATCAGCGCCGGAGTAAAATGCAGCCGGGCATCCACCACTCCGTCGGGATGTACGCGGTACTCGACTACATACTTGTTGCCGGCCGCCAGCAGATATTCCACCGTCATCACCGCATCCGCGCCGTCCATGACAGCCGACACGGAGCCGACCTTCAGCTCCCGCGAAGAGGTCTTCCAGATCTGCAGCCGCTTGGGAGCCCCGTTGCCGTAGTCATTGTCATTGGGCCCGCGCCAGAAATTGGGACGAAGTCCGAAGCCGTCGGCAAAATACTCGACCCCGCGCACCTTGTAGGAGGTGACGGCAGCCTCCGAGCGGTCAAATACCCAGGACACCGAGGATGAGGATATCCGCACCACGCCCTCCGACGATACGGAATCAATCGACAGAGCCGGTCCGCGGCCCTCAGCATACGCAGGACGCTCCCCGCTCACAGGGAAGGCTATCTGGTCCGAAGCCAGCACATGCCCGGCGGGGATACCCGGAACACCGGAGCGCTGCTTCATATAAAGGTTCAGAAAATACTCCACACCGGAACCGCTCATGGCTGGCAGCTCCAGCGACACCTCGGCAGTATCCTGAGGAGCGGCATCCACGGAAAATTCCCCGGAAGCGGCCGTCCGTCCGTCAGCTGTCAGCTCATACTCAAAGTCATACGCACTCAGTGAGGTAAAATAGAAACGGTTCACGACCTCCACGGTCACCCGTCCGTCGGAGGGCACCGAGGCAAATGAGAGCCGCCCGGTGGTCAGGACACGCTCGGCCGTGGGCTCATCGACATAGCCGGAGGGGAGGAATGCGGCATTCTGGTAGGCATGCTTGACCTCCGTCATTCCGGGATGGGGATTGCGGTCGGGATTGACAATACCGTTGCAGAGGAAGTTGCCGTCACTCGGAGCATTCTCCCCGAAGTCCCCGCCGTAGGCCCAGAAGCCTCCGTCACGGTCCTGCCACAGGCCCTGGTCCACCCAGTCCCAGATGTATCCGCCCTGAAGGTTGGGATAGCGGTAGATCTCATCCCACTGCAGGGAGAGGCTGCCGGAAGAATTGCCCATGGCGTGGGAATACTCCGAGGGCACTACGGGACGGTCGCTGCCGGAGCGGCCTATCGCCCGCAGCCATTCGGCGCCGGGATACTGCGGCACGTACATGTCGCTGTTCCACTCCCACTGCGCCCTCTCGTAGCAGACGGGACGGTTCATGCCGGAGAGCTCGCGGTCCTTGATCCAGAGGTAGGTCTGGTAGAAGTTGTAGCCGTTGCCGGCCTCGTTGCCGAGGGACCAGACGGTGATGCAGGGGTAGTTCTTGTTGCGCTCGTACATGTTGATGGTACGGTCCATGTGGGCGGCGAGCCACTCGGGGTTGTTGCCGAGGGTTCCGCCCTTGCGCAGGTTGTAGTACATGCCGTGCGACTCGATATTGGCCTCATCGTAGACGTACAGTCCGTACTGGTCGCAGAGCTCGTAGAAACGGCGGCCCTGGGGATAGTGGGCCAGTCGGACGGTGTTGATGTTGTTCTGCTTCATCAGCTCCAGGTCACGGCGGATCAGGTCCTCGGTGACATAGTGGCCGGTGAGGGGGTTGTGCTCGTGGGTATTGACGCCCTTGAGCTTGACGGGCTGGCCGTTGACGTAGAAGAGCACGTAGGGACGGCCCTCGGGAGATAGCTGGCCGGAGGGCTTGATCTCGAACTTCCTGAAGCCCACGTGATAGGGCACGGTCTCCACCGCCTGTCCGTCAGCATAGACGGTCATGGTCAGCCGGTACAGGTCCGGATGCTCGGCCGACCAGGGCCTGACGTCCGGGATACGGCTCTCGAAGCGCACCTCAGAGGTACCGCCGGCATCCAGGCCGACCTCCTGAGCCTCAGACCATACCACAGCTCCGTCTGGTCCGGTCAGAGTCCCGCGCAGCACGGCCTCGGAGCCCTCCGCAGCGGTATTCTTCAGCACGGCCCTCACCGACAGCAGACCGTCGGTATAGGTGTCGTCCAAAGTGGACACTATCGCGAAATCCTTCAGTGCGGCCTCCCTCGGCTGGCACCACAGGTACACATCCCTCTCGATACCGCTCATCCGCCAGAAGTCCTGGCACTCCAGATAGGAGCCGGTGCTCCAGCGGTAAATCTTCAGAACTAAAGTGTTCTCACCCGGCACGAGATAGTCGCTCACCGCAAACTCAGCCGAGGTCTTCGAGTCCTCGCTGTAGCCCACCTCGCGTCCGTTCAGGTACACATACACACCGGACTTGGCCCCGTCGATGTTCAGGAATATCTCTGAGCCGTCCCAGGACTCGGGCACGGTGAATTCCCGGCGGTAGACTCCCACCGGATTGTCCTCGGGCAGCACGGGAGGCGTAGGATTGCGCGGCTTGAACTCGTAGCCGTGGTTGGTATAGATGGCCGTACCGAATCCCTGCACCTCCCAATTGCCGGGCACATTGATATCGTGCCAGCCGGAAGCGTCCACAGCAGGGTCAGTGATATTCTCAGGAAGGTCGCGGTAGGCATCCACGAAGTAGAACTTCCACACTCCGTTGAGCAGCAGGTAGCGCGGGCTGTTCTCGTAACGGTACGCGGCGGCGGTCGCCGAGTCCGGATAGCTCATGAAGGCCGCGCGGGGATATTCCCGGTTCACCTCCACAGTCTGTACGTCCTGCCAGTAAGGCAGCCGGTCCTCCTGTCCCTGAGCGGCCAGAACCGCCGGACAGAGCACAAGTGCGAGAGAAATCAGTATATTCTTCATAACCGTCATAAATTAAAAAAGGCTGTGTCGAAATGCTTCAACCACAGCCCGAATATTTCTAAATTATTAGGAGGTGTGTCAGAATGGGTAAAATGCAAGGCGTCGAAGTTCACGGCGAAGGAGTTTACTGAGCGTAAATGACTGAGCCGTGGGCTGAAGACAACGCAGCAGTTTGCCCGTTATGGCGCACCGTTACATTATTGCGTTGGCTTTCAGGCAGGATACTACTGCCACTGCCACGAACACCAGGCAGATGATGGTAGCCACGATGTAGGAAATCACCTTCAGGCGGCCTATCCATATATTGTTGTTCCAACCGAGAGTGTGGAATGCGCTCCAGAAACCGTGGGTCAGGTGCATCCACAGAGCCACGAACCAGATGATGTACAGGACGGTCACCCACCATGTGCCGAAGGTCTCGAGCAGCAGTCCGTAGGGATCTGCGAGCTGGTCGTGAGGCACACCCTGGAACTGCAGCAGCTGCATGTCAGCCCAGAAGTGAGTCAGATGGAAAGCCAGAAGACCGAGAACCACGATACCGAGGACGAGCATATTCTTGGCTGCCCAGTTGTCGGCCTGGCTCTTGTTGGCTACGGCGTAGCGGTTGTTGCCGCGGGCCTTGTAGTTGGTCCATGAGAGGTAGATGGCATAAATGATGTGGATAATGAATCCGGCTGCAAGGATGGGTACCATCACGGTAATGATGGGCAGGGCCATGAAGTCACAGCCTGCCCTGAAAGCGTCGGCGCTGATGAGGGACAGACCGTTGATGGTCGCATGCAGGAGAAGGAAAATTATCAGGAATAATCCCGTTACACTCATTATAAGTTTTTTCCCGATGGAAGAAGTAAAAATATTAGCCATTGTGTGTTGTTTTTGTTTTTCGGGGCAAAGATAAAAACTTGCTTGTAATTTTCACAATCTTTAAATACTTTTGTTGAGCCTTATGAGCGATTTTTGTCAAATACAGGATTGGAAGCTCTTCTCCGGAAGCGGACGGCCCTACGTTATCGCGGGGCCATGCAGTGTGGAAAGCAGGGAAAGTCTCGTCTCTGAAGCCCTCTGTCTTAAGAAAATAGGGATCAATGTCCTCCGCGGGGGACTGTGGAAGCCCCGCACCCACCCCGGCAGTTTCGAAGGCGTGGGAGAAGAAGGAGCCGGGTGGCTCCGGGAGGCCGGCGCCGCCGCAGGGATGCGCACCGCCACGGAAGTCGCGAACGCCCGCCACCTGGATGTAATCCTGAAAAATGGGATAGACGCCGTCTGGATCGGAGCCCGCACCTCCGGCAACCCCTTCCTCGTCCAGGAGATAGCCGAGGCCCTCAGGGGCACCGGCCTTCCGGTATTTGTCAAGAATCCCCTTGTCCCCGACCCGGAACTGTGGACCGGAGCCATAGAGCGCTTCGCCCGCAGCGGTCTGAAGTACATCTGCGCCGTCCACCGCGGCTTCCATTCCTACGGAGAGACCATCTTCCGCAATCCTCCCTTCTGGCAGATACCCGTCGAGCTGCGCCGCCGCCTTCCAGGCCTGCCGCTGCTCTGCGACCCGAGCCATATCACGGGCCGCCGCGACCTGGTTGAGGACATTGCGCGCCAGGCATTGATCCTGGGATTTGACGGGCTGATGATAGAGGTTCATCCCGACCCGGACAAGGCCCTGAGCGACGCCGCCCAGCAGATTACCCCGGAGGCCCTGCAAGGGGTGCTCGGCCGCCTGAGGATGCGCAGCAGCTCCACCTCCGATGCAGAGGCAACCGCCGCCATCGATGACTTGCGCACCGGCATTGACCGGATAGACGCAGCCCTCATCGACCTGCTGGCCGAGCGGATGAACATCTCCGAATCCATCGGCCGCATCAAGGAACGCAGCGGCCTGACCGTACTGCAGACCGGCCGTTGGAACACCGTGCTGGAGAAAGTCCGCGCTATGGCAAAAGAAAAAAATCTCGATGAAGATTTCATTTCCGAGATTTACACCACTATTCACCGGGCATCGATGGAACGGCAGCTGGGGAAATAATCTGAGCAGATACAGAAAAAAAGAGAGGTCCGCGGACATTCCGCAGACCTCTTTTTTCTAATCTAAGCCTTTCAGGCCACAAGACTTTACTTCGAGATAACCTTGGTTACCTTTGTCTTGCCGGCCTCGTGCTTCTTTGCAGAAAGTGTAATGACCTGCTGGATAGCCTCGCGCTCCACGTAGTTGGCCTTCTTGCCGATGGCAGGAACCGATGCGGAGTAGCTGCCGCCCATGATAGCGTTGTAGTACTCGTCGAACAGAGCGTAATCGGTAGATTTTCCGCTTTCAGGGAAGGTAATAACCTCGTAGTACATATCTCCATAGTTGCCGTTGGCATCCATTGCGATGACACAGAGTGTCGTAGGATCGCTGTCAAATGCGACATAGAACAGAGGAGCGGGATCACCGACGTAAGCTATGTCTCCATTGCTCAAAGTAGCCGAGTACAGTTCATCATAACCGCTGCCTGAAACATCGCCTATCCACAGAATGTATACGCAGGATGCTGCATCGGCATTGTACTCAAAGTCTACGGCTGCCAGAACGGGATTCTCAGGATCTAAGAGGAGATCGCCATAGGTAGGATTGTAAGCGGCGAGATCATCGATAGACCAGTAGTTGTTCATGGAGGCTGTCGCGTAAGCGTCGGTAGGCTGGCTGGCCAGAGTTGTGAAAGGAACGCTGGTCATCGCGGAAGTGTAGACAGCTGCATTGACATCTACTCCGAAGGCAACTGCGAAGTAGTCTGTCTCAGGCGCCATACCGCTTACTGAGTAATCCTCAATATCACCGCTGAGAGCATAGAACATCAGCATCCAGCCATAGCTGTTGCATATCTCCTGCATAATATCCTCATCGGTATATCCTGCCTCGTAGAATGAGTTGTCGATAACTGTTGCGAAGTAGTATGCCTCCTTGTCAGAAGGATAGATGTCCAGCGAGACACTTGTGGTCGCAGGGGTAGGGATAATCTCGAATGTCATGTCGGTCAGCTGGACCTCCGTTGTAGTGAACTCAGGTCCCCAGTAGAACTCGGTAGTGTATTCGGCATCGTAGTTCATACCTACAGCATAGGTCAGATACTTGGTCTCGGCATACAGACTGGAGTATACATAGTCGTCAACGTATTCACCAGTATAGAGGAAGTCAGGAAGCATTTCCTGTATAGAAGCATATCCGTAGTAGGAAGCCGTGCTCTCAAGGAGATCCATGAAGTATTGCTCCATATACTGCTTGTCAACCACATAGTTGTCGAACTCATCCTGAGTCATGATCTGAGCCGACCATGTGATATCCTGGTAGCAGGAAGAGATAACTCTTGCAGAAGTAGAGCCGATTTCTTCTTCGGGAACCTCGATGCTGAATACGTCATCCTGAACAGGCGCTGTGCCGATTGTGACAGCGATGCTGGCGATGAGGCTCTGACCGTTGGCAGCCGTAACGATAACGCTCACTGTACCCTCGGTCTCAGCATATGTGTTCTCTGCGACAGGAGCAACGATAACGAAGCCCTCGCTCTCGATGGAAGCCTTCCATCCGTCGGGTTTGGTGATTACCACCTGGGAAGCTCCACTCATGGTATAGTTGAGAGTCTTGCTCTCACCGGCTGCGAAGTAGAGAGTCTCCTCGGTTGTTCCGAACTCGAAAGCAAGCTCGGTGGTCTTGGGAACAGCAATCACTGTACCGCCGCGCAGGTGGAAGTAAACATTGTTCTCATCCTCGGTTATATCAATGATGAGGGAATCACCGGAGCCGCCTACAGAAGGCATACCTGTATCCTCCCATGTCAGACCGCCGTCAGATGAAATCTCCCAGTTGCCGGTCTCTTCATTGATGCGTACCATAGGAGCCTGGCCGGTAGCAGGAATCTTGTTGCCCTCGTTGTCCAGAATGAACTCGTAGGAACCGTCCTCGTTCTCCCTTGCCCAATAGTACTCTCCGTCATCATCCTGCACGATAGTGATGGAAGGAGGAGTCAGACCGTCAATACCGTCCTCACCATCCTTGATGGTAACGGATGTGCCGTCTGAGAAGTTGATGGTGTAACCGCCGTCAGCACCCTCGACAACATTGTCGATGGTCACTGAAGACTGAAGCTTGTTGACAATGTCAGTCAGAGAGGCAATTTCCGACTGCACCTGATCGCGGAACTCCTCGAGAGCAGCAACACGCTGGTCAAGATCGTCGATTGACTGCTTCAGATCCGCGTCATTGTAACATGAAGTGACTGCCGTCATAGCGGCAAAAGCGCTAAAAATAGAAAGAATGCGCCAGAATTTGGTTTTAATCATAAAGATAGTTTTTAGGGGTTACGGGTGTAAAGTTATCTTTCTTATATTACATTTGCAAATTTTTTCGACAAATTTCTTACAAATTCTCACTCGGAGACACACTTCCTTCAGACGGACGCTACTTTCTCGAATACTTCAGGATGACATTGACCGAGCCGCTGTCAGGAAGAGCCTCGGTCGTGAATACGATGGACGTATTCTCTGAGGACAGGGACGACTGCACTCTCAGCAGACCCTTCACCATGCCCTCTCCCAGCACCCTCATCTCGTCCACTGTCAAAGCATTGCCTGACTTGTACTTGTTTGCCACCTGGATGATATCCGTCCTGTCGGAGCTGATCACAACACTTCTTCCGACGACGCTGCCTCCTGCGAAATTGGTCTCAAGCGTCCTGAGAGCGAAGTCAAAGACATTTGCAACATAGCCGTAGCCTTCCTTTGCGGAAGAGAGCCTGAAAACCTCTTCAATACCGGCAAGGCCTCCGTTCTCAAACGTGTAGGTCAGGCCCACGCTGCTTATTCCGTAGTTGCTGATACCGGCAATGGAGCTGTTCCCCTCACCGATATACGTTTCAGTCGAGGTACCTGTTCCGAACTTTACAAGGCCGGGCTCGCGGTACATGGTGATTCCGAGGGAATCTCCCCAGAAAGAGGTACGGGCGTCACAGGGCACCACTTCCAGCTGTCTGGTCACCGACACATGCATGATGTCCTCCCCGACCGGAGCATCGTTGAAGCGCATCTCCACATTGAGAGCCACATCCACCAGTCCTGCGTTGGACGCCAGATAGTAGCAGGTATACCTGCCCATGCCGGCATTGAACTCGTAGCTGGTGTAGATGTCCATAATCTCGCTGCCGTTGATGGTCCACACCGGATCGATGCTGTAGAGATTGCCCGACATCGGGACCTTGTCCTCCACCGTCAGCACCACCTGATGACCCACGCCTATCCTCTCCTGGCTCACGGTGATCTCCCCCAACTCGGGAGGCATAGGGCCGGCCGGTCCTTTGTTGCAGCCTGACAGGACAGCGGCGGAAAGCGCTGCCGCAGCCGCGATTTTCCAAATATTCCTGATAGACATAATCCTTCTCCTTTTATTTACACTGTCATTATTTCCTTCTCCTTGTTGGCGAGTATTGTGTCTATCTTCTTGTTGAAGTTGTCGACCTCCTTCTGCACGTCATTCTCGGCGTCCTTGGCCACGTCCTCGGGCATGCCGTCCTTCTGGGCCTTCTTCAGCTGGTCGTTGGCGTCCTTGCGGGCGTTGCGGATGGAGATCTTTGCAGACTCACCGGCAGTCCTGGACTTCTTCACCAACTCCTTGCGGCGTTCCTCTGTGAGGGGAGGTACATTGATGCGGATGTGCTCGCCGTTGTTCTGGGGGGTGAAGCCGAGGTTGGCATCCATGATGGCCTTCTCGATCTTGGGTATCATGTTCTTCTCCCAGGGCTGGATAAGCATCGTACGTGCATCGGGTACGGTGATGCTGGCCACCTGGGGCACGGGGGTCGGGTTACCGTAGTAGTCCACCATTACGTTGTTGAACACTGACGGGTTGGCCTTGCCGGCCCTGTAGGTCTTGAGGTCCTCTTCCAGATAATTGACGGCCTCGTTCATCTTTTTCACTGCTGAGGCAATGATGTCTTTTGCATTGTCTGCCATAATATTGCGATTTAGTTGTTATTTCCTTACTATTGTACCGACCTTCTCTCCCGAGAGCAGTTTCTGAAGATTTCCCTCACGGTTCATGTCGAAGACCACGATGGGCATGTCATTGTCCTTGCACAGGGCGAATGCGGTGCTGTCCATGACCTTCAGGCCATCGGAGAGGGCCTTGTCAAATGTCAGTTCGTCATACCTTGTGGCCGTCGGATCCTTCTCCGGGTCGGCGGTGTAGACCCCGTCCACGCGGGTGCCCTTGAGCAGTGCCCCGGCTCCTATCTCGCAGGCTCTCAGGGCCGCTGCGGAGTCAGTGGTGAAGAAGGGATTGCCGGTGCCTCCGGCGATCAGGGCCACCGCACCACGCTCCATAGCCGCTACGGCATTGTCCCTGGTGTAATACTCGGCTATCGGCTTCATCGGGGTCGAGGTAAACACCTCCGCGTCCACTCCGACACTGCGGATGGCCATGGCCAGGCCGAGGCTGTTGATCACCGTCGCGAGCATGCCCATGCGGTCACCGCCCACGCGGTCAAAGCCCTTGCCCGCACCTGAAAGTCCTCTGAAAATGTTGCCGCCGCCCACTACGATGGCGACCTGCACTCCGCTCCTGACGGCCTGAGCCACCTCTGCGGCATAGCGGGCCAGCATCCCTTCATCGATGCCGCGTCCCTCATGCCCTCCGAGGCTCTCCCCGCTGAGCTTGAGCAATACCCTTTTATACTTCATAATCTCTGTGATTTCCTTTTAATTTCCATTTATTCTGCAAATTTATGGAAAATTTCCTTTCAATCTCGCATCCCTCCTGCTTTTCACCTGCCGCCGCATCAAATTTAACTTTCTCTCGCTATGAATCAGCAGTATCCAGACACCTTACATCTTGCCATATCTGTTGCCACCGCTTTCTTCCGTTTTCTTCTTCCATTCTCTCCTTCCATTCTCTCCTTCCGTTTTCTTTCATTATTCTTCTTTCTTCCATTCCATCTTTCATTCAGTCTTCCATCTCAGTCTGTTTTCCATACATCCGACAAACACACTGAAAACAAGAACTCTACAACGATATACCTCCTACAGACTGAGGGGTATTCCCGCCTGTTTTCCACCTATCCCCCGTGTATCTGTTTCCCGTCCATCCGCGGAACATTCTGAAAACAAGAGCCATGCCGGATTCTCTCTCCTACAGACTGCAGGAGACAGCCATCAGTCTGCAAAGCCGCACCTCGCTTCAAAGCGTTGAGAACCACCCCATTGAGCATGAACGCGGATTACAGACTGAGGGGTGCAGACACTCTTTTCCGCCATTTATCCGCCTTTTACCCCCTGTATCTGTTTTCCGTCCATCTGCGGAACATTCTGAAAACAAGAGACATGCCGGATTCTCTCTCCTACAGACTGCAGGAGACAGCCATCAGTCTGTAAAGCCGCACCTCGCTTCAAAGCGTTGAGAACCATCCCATTGAGCAAGAACGCGAATTACAGACTAAGGGGTGCAGACACTCTTTTCCGCCATTTATCCGCCTTTTACCCCCTGTATCTGTTTTCCGTCCATCTGCGGAACAT
>CALUSM010000041.1 GCA_944323445.1 uncultured Bacteroidales bacterium | reverse complement strand
AGTATGTCATTCCCGATTACTGAGAAAATACACAGGGAGGAACTCAGTCTGCCGATGAGTCCTGTAATGACAGATGAAGAGTTGGCAAAAGTGGTGGAAGTGCTTAATGCATGGTAATAATGAAAACTGTTTGGATTGTAAACAAATATGCAATGCCTCCTCAGTATGAATCACGACTGAGGGCAATAAAATTTGCACACTTTCTGACATTGGCTGGATATAAGGTAATCGTATTCGGAGCCAGTTCTATGCATAATACGAACATTAATCTAATAAATGACGGGTCACCATATATTAGAAGAAAGTATGACGATATTGATTTCGTACATATTAAATCACGGCAATACAAAAAAACGGCAGGTCTAAATAGGATTTTGAGCGAGTTTGAATTTTTTTATCGTCTTAGATTTCATGTAGATAAATTTGAAAAACCTGATTACATTCTACAAACTGCGGGGCCGTTAATCTTTAATCCTATTCTAAAGTACGCCCTTAAACATAGTATCCCATTTATTCAAGAGAGTTTGGATGTTTGGCCTGATGATTTTGTTGATTTTGGGTTAATTTCAGCCAAGAATCCAATAATGAAAATCCTTTATGCCCAAGCAAAATATAATTGCGCTCAAGCAAATGCTTTGATTTATTCGTGGTCAGGTTGCTATGAATATTTAAAACAAAAAAAATGGGATATGAAAAATGGTGGTCCTGTGAATTTGGATAAAGTATTCTATATAAATAATGGAGTGGATCTTAATGATTTCAATCAATGGAAGTCGACATATACTTTAGAAGATGTTGATTTAAATTCTAATCGAAAAAAGGTTATTTATTTAGGCTCTATAAGACTTGCTAACAATGTTATGCAGTTAGTGAAAGCGGCGGAGGTGTTGTTGTCTCATAAAAATAATGCGATATTTTTGATATACGGTGACGGAGATGACAGGGAAAAGATAATAGAATATTGCAGGTTGCATAATTTGACAAATGTTGTAATTAAAGATAAGTGGGTGGATCCTAAATATGTCCCTTTTATTTTGTCTCAAAGTTATATCAATATTCTAAATTATACTGAGAATTTTGGTAGATATGGTATAAGTTCAAGCAAGATGTTTCAATATATGGCTAGCGGCAAGCCTATTGTATGCAATATTGACATATATTACAATCCTATTGAAAAATATAAGATAGGAATATCAAAACATTTTGAATCATCTCTGGAATATGCTGAAGCGATAGAGTCTATTCTTAATTTGTCAGTCTCTGAGTACGATGATATGTGTGAATCAGCAGTAAAAGCATCCAAGGAATTTGACTACAAACATCTTACTGATAAATTGATAGACGTTATGAATAAAATTAGTTAAAAATGATAACTATCCAAAAAGCAGATGTAGGAGATGCTGTTTCAATAACTCATATTCATTTAAAGGCATTTAAGAATTTTTTTCTTTCAAGTTTAGGAGAAGATTTTCTAAAATTCTACTATACATGTTTTATAAAGAATAAAGACTCTGTAGTGTTTATTGCAAAGGATAATGACAAAATTATGGGTTTTGCTGCTGCAACGGCTATATGCAAGGGGTTTAATATTGCTCTGATTAAGCAGAATATATTCTCATTTTCACTGTTAGGATTAAGGCTGCTTGTTACAAATCCTAAAGCGCTTGTGCGTTTGGCTCGTAATATGACGAAAAAATCCGATGAGGTACAGTCAGAGGAGGACTATGCTGAATTGTATTCTATAGGAGTGGCCCCTGAAGGTCAAGGAAAAGGTGTAGGAAAGGAGCTGCTGAGCAGAATGGAGCAGGAATTATTGGAATGGAACGTGGATAAGCTTTCGCTGACGACTGATTATTACGATAACGACAAGACGATAGGTTTCTATAAAGCGATGGGATATAGTGTCCTGTATGTGTTTACTGCTTACCCCAAAAGAAAAATGTACCGTATGATAAAAAAACTAAAATAATTGATTTAAAAACGGAATTATGCGGAATATACCATTCTCGCCTCCCGACATGACGGAGGCCGAATCCTCCATGGTTGCGGAGGTGCTGGGCTCGGGGTGGATTACCACCGGGCCGAAGACTAAGGAGTTTGAACATCTGATAGCGATGTGCTGCGGGACGCAGCGGGCGGTGTGCCTCAATTCTGCGACGGCGTGCATGGAGATGGCGTTGCGGGTGCTGGGTATCGGGCCTGGGGATGAGGTGATAGTGCCGGCTTACACCTACACGGCTACGGCCAGCTCGGTGTGTCATGTGGGAGCAAGGCCGGTGATGGTGGACTGCGCTCCCGGGAGCTATGAGATGGATTATGCCAGGGTGGCGGAGGCTATAACGGAGAGGACCAAGGCGGTCATGCCGGTGGACCTTGGCGGTGTGGTCTGTGACTACGACAAAGTGTTTGAGGCGGTGGAGTCCCGGAAGGAGCTGTTCAGGCCGGTGAATGATATCCAGAAAGCATACGGAAGACCGGTGGTGATAGCCGATGCGGCTCATGCTTTCGGAGCGAAATGGCATGGGAGAATGTGCGGCTCGATAGCGGATTTCACTTCGTTCTCGTTCCATGCGGTGAAGAATCTGACTACGGCAGAGGGCGGTGCGCTGACGTGGCGCTCTCACGAAGGTCTGGATGACGATGCAGTCTACAAGCAGATTCAGCTGCTGTCACTGCACGGACAGAGCAAGGATGCGCTGGCCAAGACTCAGCTCGGGGCATGGGAGTACGATATTGTCGCACCGTACTACAAGTGCAATATGACGGACATCATGGCCGGTATCGGTCTGGTTCAGCTCAAGAGGTATCCGGAGCTGCTGCGCCGGCGCCGTCAGATTATCGATGCGTACGGGGAGAGGCTGAAGGACTACAATGTCCAGGTGCTGGATCATTTCGGCCCTGATCATTCGTCCTCCGGCCATCTGTATCCGGTGCGCCTGCTCAGTAAGGACGTGAACTATCGCAACGATGTGATAGTCAGGATGGCCGAGCGTGGCATCGCCTGCAACGTACACTACAAGCCGCTGCCGATGATGACGGCCTACAAGGCTCTCGGCTACGACATCAAAGACTTCCCCAATGCCTACGACCAGTACCGCTGCGAGGTTACTCTTCCGCTGCACACCCATCTGAGCGATGATGACGTGCAGTATGTAATGGACAATTTTATTGACATCATTTCAGATTTGAGAAAGAAGTGAAACGCCTGTTTGACATCACGGCAAGCGGACTGGGACTGCTCGTCCTCAGCCCGCTTTTTTTAATCATTGCGGTATGGATCAAGTTCGATTCGCCCGGACCGGTGTTCTACCGTCAGGTCAGGGTAGGGCGCGGCAATAAGGACTTCCGCCTGTTCAAGTTCCGCTCGATGCGGGTGGGCTCGGACAAAAAGGGGCTTATCACCGTCGGCGGACATGATCCGAGGGTGACCCGCTCCGGCTATTTCATCCGCAAGTACAAGCTGGACGAATTTCCGCAGCTTATCAATGTTTTCATCGGGGACATGAGCCTGGTCGGTCCTAGGCCCGAGGTCCGGAAGTATGTCGACCTCTACACTCCCGAGCAGCTGCATGTCCTGAATGTCCGTCCCGGTATCACCGACATGGCCTCCATCCGCTACCGCAACGAGAACGAGCTTTTGGAGCAGGCCGCGGACCCCGAGCAGTACTACCGCGACGTGGTGATGCAGGACAAGCTCCGCATCAATCTCGAATATGTCGCCGACCATTCATTTTTCAAGGACCTTAAGATTATCTTCATGACTTTCAAGGCCGTTGTCACGGAATAGTCAGTAAAACGTTGTGAAAATATGTCCTAATTATTAAACAGACATATTTTCTCCAAAAGTTCATTATTCTGCCAATAATCAATGATTTTTTTAAATGATTATCCGCAAAGATACCCCCGCATCCTTCACGTTACTTTTTAGTTGAGTTGCATACGCCTGAATATAACCACTTTATCAATCTAATGATATTTTAAGAGGGGAGGATTATGCTCAGAAAGAGCCTTTTTGCCGTCACTTAACTTTTTGCGCTAAATACAAGACCCGGTCAATCAGAAGATTGCGTTATAACTAAAAAGCAACGTGAACAGCGGGGTTGGCCCGGATGAATGACACGTCGTTTTTTCGTTCACCCTATCAGTATGTTATCCCGTGATGCCGTGACGCTCTGATGTTCTGATGCGGCAGACCGACTATCTCCTTTTAGTCGACAAAAAAGCAGTTACAAAGATGTAACTGCTTTTTTGTCAGTGGGAGCAGAGGGAGTCGAACCCCCGACCCTCTGCTTGTAAGGCAGACGCTCTAAACCAACTGAGCTATGCTCCCTTGCTTTTGCGGATGCAAATATAGAGCATATTTTCTATCTGCCAAAATTTTTTTGAAAAAATTTTATGATTTTTTCATTCAAGAAAAGGCAGAATGTTGTATTTGTCTATCAGTCTGCTGATTTCGGGATCTAGATTTCCTCTGAAAGTCATTGATGGGTCAAGTTTTGTGGAGCTGCTGAAATACTCTACAGCCATACGCTCGTTCCCGCATCTTGAGTGTGCAACTGCCAGCAGGTAATCGCGCTTGCCGGAGGGGGGGAGGGATTCGAGAATCTGCATGGCGGATGCATTGTAATCCAATGCAAGGAATGCAATCGCGCTGTTCAGGTCGCGGTAATGTCCTAGATACTGTATCGCTTTCCTGTAGTCCCTGTCCCGGATAGCCTGAAGGCCTGCATAGTAGACTGTGTCGGGCTCTGTTGTGACGATTGTGTCCTTGACCATGCCGCGGCGGTGGAGGTAAAAGTCAAACTTGACTTCCCGCAGGGCAGGGTAGAGGTTCTCCTTGATGTAGGGGTATTCGGCGTGTCTGCTCAGTATGTTCTCTTTTGTGTCCGGAGATTCAAGCCGGCAGATGCCGACAAGACCGGCCTTGTCTATGATGAGGCTGTCCAGGAGGATAAGCTCTGCCAGGCGGTTCCAGTTTTCCGGTATGTGCTTTACGATAAATCTGCCGGGTGTCGTGCTGCTGTCCGTTACGGCGCCTGCTGAGAGGTCCATGACATAGTCCCTGAGGAAACCGGCTATCCCGTCTCCTCTCTGCCGTGCGAGACGGCTGTTGAGCTCATAACCGCCTTCAGGAGAGCATGAGGCTGTGATGACGAGGCTGTCCATGACGAAAGTGCGGTCTTGGATGATTCCGTCTATAACGGATTTGATGTGCCTTATTCCGGACATATTGCTGCTGTAGTTTTCGTCGAGGACATACTCGCCGGGTCTGAAGTCCAAAGTGGCTGCGGTATTTTCCGTCACTCTTCTCCTTATCACGCGGGTTATGTATTTTTCCTTACTTTCGGCGAGGGTGGAGAAAGAGGACACATAGAATGTCAGCGGTTCAGAGGCCGGAATGCGGTATCTTGCCTCCCCGTCGTGGAATATCTGTCCCTCTAGGATCAGGTCTATTTTCCTCAGCCCCGCACGGGTCTTGAAACTTTGACTGTAGCAGTAAACAATGTCTCCACAGGAGTCCGTGATCACCGAGTCTATCCGGATGCCTTCTTCGATAAACGGATCGCGGACGTACCGGCCGAACATATCAGGCAGCCTTTCCTGCCTTCTGTTGTTCCGGTGAATCAGCAGCCGTCTGAAGTAGTGTTCCCTGGCCGTTCTGAATGATATGCCGTAAAGCCCACGCACGAGGTCGGGGTCGACCAGGGACGAGTCGTTTTTAAGTTCTGCCAGCTGCGGAATGTTCCTTTCGATGAATATCTCCAGCAGGCCGCTGTACACGAGTTCCGACGAGTCGGTGATGATGCCGGACAGAAAACGGTTGTAGAGCTCGTAGCCCCGGAGCTGTCTTTCGCGGTATTCTTTTCCGGTGATGTGGATTTCCTCCATCCCGACAGTGTCTCCGAGGAGCACCGCAAGGGGCCTGAGCCGTACCTGCCAGTGAGGGTTGAGCATTCTTTCCGGTACAAGCACGTCGAATGTCAGGCGTACGGCCCCGTTGCGTTCGGGAATGTTCTTGAATCTGGCTGAAACGACTATGCCGCGCAGCTCTTCAGTGGCGTGGAGGGTGCCGGACGAGTCGGCGGTGGCTTTCATGAAGAACATCCTGTTTCCTTCCGGATCCAGAATGGTAAGGGTATCAGGTGGCACGGAGTCCTCGATGAGGAAACGGCCGGTGTCATGCAGTCCCGTCTTTTCAGATATGCCGCTTGCGTCAGGCAGCAGGAGCTGCGCGCAAAGACTGTCTCTGTGGAGGGTTCTGATGTCTTTACGGACAGATATTGCGCATGAGGCAAGCATGATCGGGCATGCGGTCATGACGGCGGCAGATTTAAGCAGGAGATATATCCGTCTCATGTTAGAATGTGTATAAAAGGTTTATCTGTAAATCATTCGGGGCAATGAAAGGTTTTGTTCCCCATTGTATGAGTTTTCCGCATCTGGTGGATGCGTATTTCCTGTATTTTGTGCCTCCGAACCATAGTCCTATTCCGAACTCTATGTTCAAATGCTTGGTTACCAGGAGGGAGTATCCGATGTTGAAGCCGATTCCGAGAGCATCTCCTTCTTCGGACGTGCTGGAGAAAATGCCGCCGCTGTTGTAGCGGCTCCACTGAATCCTACCGCCGCAGTACATCCCTGAGTAGACAAAGAAAGGCCAGTATTTGAATCCGGCAGAGACTGATCCGGTGCGGTTCTGCAGTACCCCTGCCTCATTGAGAGCAGTGGGAAAACTGAAAGGATTGTATCTGCCTTTGGCGGATATGCTCCAGTGCCGGTGGACAGAGACACCGGCCTCCATGTTCAGTGTCAGGAAATTCGCATAGTCAAGAAGATTTGTGGCTATGCTCCATTTCTGT
Source organism: uncultured Bacteroidales bacterium (assembly GCA_944323445.1). Taxonomy (GTDB): domain Bacteria; phylum Bacteroidota; class Bacteroidia; order Bacteroidales; family UBA932; genus Coprenecus. The sequence goes on along the minus strand of CALUSM010000041.1, from coordinate 11,692 downwards.
CCGTTGGCCTGGAGGCAGCCTGCCAGCAGAAACAATGCTGTGATACCCGATGCAGTAAGTCTTTTCATGATGATGATATTATTTGCATTATAAAAAGCATCCGATGCCTTTATTCTTCCCCTTTATCCTCCGCACATGAGTCGTCCCGAAAACTCTTTTCCGCCTGCACTTTCTGTCCTCTTCTTTGGAATCGGATGCCGGGACAAAGATATGTGGCTGGTTATTAACAAAAAAACCACTTCTGTATAAATCCTGGCCTGAGAATAAATTATAAAAATTTGAAATTTTTCTAAAACATCGCAAAACGCTCAGGCAACAGTCTGTGCCATTTTGGCAGGGTGGAGAAAATGGTATGTCTTTTGCCGGAGACAGGGAAGAAAATTATTTAAATTTAAAAAATATGACACAGCAAAAAGGAAAGATAGGGGTAACGACTGAAAACATTTTCCCCGTTATCAAGCAGTTTCTCTACTCGGACCATGAGATTTTTCTCAGGGAGATAGTGGCCAATGCGGTGGACGCGACACAGAAGGTGAAGGCCCTGTCAGGTACCGGAGAACTCAAGGGAGAGCTGGGTGATCTTACCGTAAGAATCACAGCCGATGAGAAGAAGAATGTCCTTACCGTCACGGACCGCGGTATCGGCATGACGGCCGAGGAGGTGGACAAGTTCATCAACCAGATAGCCTTTTCAGGCGCCGGGGAGTTCATCGAGAAGTACAAGGATGTGGCTGGCAATATCATAGGCCATTTCGGACTGGGCTTCTACTCCGCTTTCATGGTTTCCAGGAAGGTGGTGATCGAGTCCCTTTCATGGAAGGATGGCGCAAAGCCTGTAAGATGGGAGTGCGAGGGCAGTCCTGAGTTTGCCATGTCTGAGGGCAGCCGTACCGACCGCGGTACGGAGATTACTCTGTATCTGGACGATGATTCCAAGGAGTTCTCTGCTGCATCCAAGGTGGAGGAGCTGTTGAAGAAATACTGCCGCTTCATGCCCGTTCCCTTAGCTTTCGGCAAGGAGCAGGAGTGGAAGGACGGCAAATATGTGGATACTGATAAGGACAAGATAATCAACGATACGGACCCTATCTGGAATAAGAAGCCTGCGGACCTGAAGAAAGAGGACTACATGAAGTTCTACCGCGAGCTGTATCCGATGCTGGAGGAGCCTTTGTTCTACATCCATCTGAACGTGGACTACCCGTTCAACCTCACCGGCATCCTCTATTTCCCCAAGATCAAGGACCGTCTGGACGTGACCAAGAACAAGATACAGCTCTACTGCAACCAGGTCTTCGTCACCGACTCGGTGGACAACATCGTGCCTGACTTCCTGACCCTGCTGCACGGAGTGATAGACTCTCCGGATATTCCTCTCAATGTGTCCAGGAGTTACCTGCAGTCCGATTCCAACGTGAAGAAGATATCCACCTACATCACCAGGAAGGTGGCCGACCGCCTGGAGGATATCTTCAAGAATGACCGTAAGGAATACGAGGAGAAGTGGGACAACCTCAAGCTTTTCATCGAGTACGGCATGCTGACCGAGGAGAAGTTCTGCGAGCGCGCCCTGAAGTTTGCCCTGATGAAGAACACTGACGGCAAGTTCTTCGCCTACGATGATTACCGCAAAGCCATCGAGACAGCCCAGACTGATAAGGACAAGAAAGTGGTGTATCTCTACGCTACTGATCCCGTGGCCCAGTACCAGTATGTCGAGACCGCGAAGAACAAGGGCTACGACGTCCTGCTCTTCGACTGTCAGCTGGATGCCCACTTCGTCAACCTGCTGGAGACCAAGATACCTGACTCTACGTTCGCCCGCGTGGACGCAGACTCCATAGACAAGCTCATCCGCAAGGAAGACGTCAAGGAGCCTGAAATGCCTGAGGCTGAGAAGACAGACCTCTCCGATATGTTCGAGTCCGTCCTGCCGGAGGGCAACCACTACTTCGTAAAACCCGAGAACCTCGGTGAGAACGGAGCACCCATCCTGATTACTCAGTCCGAGTTCATGCGCCGTTACCGCGACATGTCGGCGCTCGGCGGAGGTATGAACTTCTATGGCGAGATGCCGGAGTCCTATACCATTGACGTCAATATCCAGCACCCTCTGATCAAACGGATACTGGAGGCCAAGTCCGGCAGTCTGTCAGAGAAGTGTGCCGCTTTCGATTCCCGTAAGAGTGAGCTGCAGGCCGGAATCGACAAGCTGGACGCAGCTATGAAGGACAAAAAGGACGAGGACATTCCTACTGCGGACAAGGATGCCAGGAAAGAGCTTGAGAAGGAGATGGATGAGGTCCGCAATGAGAGGAAGGAGGCCATGAAGGGATTTGCCAGGGACAATGTCCTGCTGCATCAGGTCGTCGACCTGGCCCTGCTGGCAAACAACATGCTGAAAGGCAAGGATCTCTCGGAGTTCATCCGGAGAAGCATCGAGGTCCTGTAGGGAAGCCGAACCGCTTATCTGAGAAGAAATTCAATAACCTCGCGCATCAGGCAGTCTACCTGGTGTTGCGAGGTTAGTGCTTCTATGGGAAAACCGAGGCTGACGCTGCGGTACTCACCGTCGTATGCTACGCCGGCAGAAGTGTTGGAACCCTCATATCTCATGAACGTGAACGACTTTTCATCTGAAGGCAGGATGGCATCAGGAGAGGTGACGCAGTAGGAGTGAGGGTTGGGAGAAGTGCGGAAACTGACTGACAGGGTGCTGTCGGCTGAGATTTCTCCCGGATTCGGAATTGTCCTGACCATGCCCGAGGATGAGGCGGAGGCGTTGCTCCAGCCGAAATGCAGGAGCTCATCCGCCGTGCGGTTGGCTATGAACACAGGGTCGATGTCTCTTCTTATGGAGCTGATGTTTTCTTCAAGTTCTTCTTTCGCTTCTTGGCTCAGACGTTCGAGGCTGGAAATCAGCTGGCTGACTCTGGAGGCAGCCTCCTGTCCCCCGGCCAGGCGCCCGAGACTGTCTCTCAGTCCGATGAGTTGTCTCATTGATGATTCCATTCCGGCTACGGCCGATTGCAGGACTTCTGTCTCAGGGTAGGTCCTGTCCTCATATACGGAGGCTTTTCCTATTCCAGCGCCGGAAACCAGGAGGGCGCCTCCGTTTTTGCAGTAGGATGACAGTATTCCGCGCAGCTCTTCAGTGAAGATGCCCTCCGTCTCTTTTCCGAAAAAGATGTCTATGGCCGAGTATCTCAGCAACCGGGCTCCGGCGTCTTTCATGGAGAGTACGGCTCCGAGGGATGCTGATGAGAAACTTACGCCTGCGCGCATCAGGGCGGTGCCGTGCGTAAGCGGATAATCAAATGTATTGCCGGCGAAGACAGCAGGACCGTAGTCCATATACGATGCTCCGAATCCAGGTCTGTCATCATGGATCCATTCTTTATCCCGTCTGTATTCGTACTGCTCGCCGATGTAGGATATGTCCCGGATGTAAGGAGTCCCATGGTCGGCCCGGAAGTCGAAGCCGGCTGTGACCGAGTCTGATACAGGCATGGATGCCGGAGCGGAGACAGAGGTGAATCCGTTGACGGCAAGTACTTCCTTGCTGCCCTGGATGTATCCTGCCGAGAGGATTTCCGAAGGGAAGGAGATGCCTCCGCTGTTGGCTGCCGCTACTTTGTAGCTGTATATTTTCCCGGGCACGATATCATCTGTGTATTCCGTGCCTGTGACCAGAACGCCGTTGTCGAATCCTCCTGGCTCATCCCCTGATGCAGAAGGATCCGTTATCCTACGGTATACTATGTAGGCGTCGGGAACGGCAGAAGGCTCTGAGGGATCTTCGCGGGGTGACCACTGCAACCTTACGGAAGCTCCGTCCTTTCTCTCTTTCTGGATGAGCGCGCTGAAGTTGCGGACCGGCAGAGGCTGGACTGTGCAGGGGATTCCGGAGACATAGGAGAGGTATCGGAGTATACCTTTATATATAGCGCGCGATACGATGAACTTGAACTGCGGGTCCATGGCGCACTGCATGTCTGCGAAATTCTGGTGCGAGAGCAGCTCTATGAGTACAGTAGGTACGTCCGGGACCCTCGCTTCCATGTATGAACGGTCCCAGATGGCCCGGCGCGTCCAGTCCTTACGGTAGAAGTTGCGGACATCCTCTACAATGGAAGTCTGGACGATGTCCGAGAGCTCACGGGAAGTAATGCGGGGGGTGCCGTCGGAATATCTGGTCCTGCCCTCCGACTCCTCTTTGTAGATGGCCAGTGTTCCTACAATGGAGTCCTTCATGACTGCTCCCGCGTCCGTATGCAGGGCCAGGGCCAGGTCTATCGGGATGCTGAAATCCCGGACGAGAGAGTTGACCCATTCTCCTCTGGACATGAAGTCATCCCTGTAGTCATCCTTGCAGTCGTTGAGACTGTATACTTTTTCGGGGAATCCGCTCCACTGCATCCAGTATCTTGCGGCCTCGGCATATCTGGGGACTCCGCTGGTCTCCATGCCGCGTACTATGCTGCCGCTTCCTCCTCCGAATTTTACGGCATCGGTGGTGACTGTTCCCTGTCCTTTGCTCTCAGGTGCGGAATTCTGCACGATCACCCCCTGGCCTGTCTCTCCCCGGGTAAAGCGGAAGGTGCCGAGGTAGACCCAGGTGCCTCCTCCTATGTTCTGGTCTATGGTAAACCGGGTGTCACCCCCGGAATGTCTTACCGTATACAGCGCAGGGGCACTTCTACCGGTGGTCTGATAGGATACGTAAACGGAGTAATCGCCGCTCTCAGGGAAAAAAGGGAAGTAGGACGCGCTTGAGGAACTTTTCAGGTTGCATTCCACCATTCTTGCGTTTCCCATCCTGAATGGGTTCTCTCCGCTTTTCAGGTATTCTTCCGGCTCGGCGAAACCTGGCTCCGGTGCATCTTTCCACCGGTCCTTCCCGTTGTTCCCGTTCCTTTCGGAATAGAACGGGCTGCCGTTGTCCACGATAATCTCTACAGGCTGCGGGTCCCTTTCCCTGGGCATGAGGACTGTGGCACCGGCATTCTCCAGCATGGGAGCCAGGAAGGATATGACGTAGCTGTGAGGCAGGAGGTCTTCAATTGTAGAGAAATAAGGGGCTCTCTGCCATTTCCACCGGTCTTCGCCGCTGTCATAGTAGTATCCGTGTCCGGACCATAGCGCGATATGCCGTCCGTTAAGTCCCCGGTCTGGATTCGAGGGGGTGGACAGGTCTGTTATCCATTGCTCTGATGTATTGCGTGACTTGCCGACGGATGCAGGATGATGCCTTCCTGAGAAAAATCCGGATGACAGCTCGGAGAGGCTGCGGTTCTGAACCTTGAGATTGATGCTGTATTTTCTGGCAGGGACTGGAAGGCAGGGGCGTATGATTTCTGCAATGTGCTCCAGGTCAGTGTCCCGGAGAGGGTAGTCCGATATGGATTTCCTGAAGCGGATGTCCACTTCATGCTTTTTGTCTGAAATGAAGAACGTGTCAATCTTTATTACTCCTTTCACCGCGGCTTTGCCGGCCATGTAACGGTTTATGGAGTCCACTGCCGGGGACAGGCTTGTTACGTTCTGTGCCTCAGCGTTGAATGCGAGGCATGCGGCCAGTATTGTCAGTGCCGCCGCTGCAGGAAATCTTACCATCTGTATACAATATTAAGAGCGGCTTTGTAGGGAATCCACTCTGCCGAACCGTTCCATCCGATGTACATGGAACCGTCTGATTTAAAGTGTCCTTCGTAGTATCCGCACTGATAGCCGCCGCCAACTGACACCTCGATGCCCCAATGTCTGGTGAGAGTGAAGGCATATCCGAGGGTGATTCCTGCCATGAAATTGTAACCTGTCTGATAGGCATGGGCATAGTTGCCCCAGTACATGGGATGGACTCCTTTGCTCAGAGTCCAGGCAGAAAAGCCGATATTGGGCCCTACGAAGAATCCCCTGAATGATTGGGAGGGGTAGTAACGGGTCTCGATGAAAGTCATGGCGGCTACGGCCGGTCCGTCTATGAGCTTGCCGAATCCTTTTGGGTAGAATATGCCGATGCCCTCGAGTGCTACCGTTATGTTCTTGTGCACCCGGAACTCGACTGAGGGGTTGACTAAACCGACAACCACCGCGGCACTCAGTTTTACAGCAGTGTGGAGCGGCTTTCCGTCGTACAGGCTGTCCTGGCGGGCCAGGCGTATACTGTCCCTATCAGCAGCACGTGACTGAGGAACGGTCGCTGTCAGCAAGAAGCATAGAATAACCGGAACAAGCAGATAATGTCTATATCTTGTCATATTTTCGGTCTGTGAAGAACGAGTTTATTGACTGTACTATAGGATGGCCGGTGAATGCTACAGTGACCGTACCCGTGATGATGGACAGGGAGTCGGCTGCATAGTCAAGCACATCGCCCTGCCTTGATGCGAAGAACCAGTCCTGAAACACTTCCGTCATTCCGGCGAATATCAGTCCGCTGACAAGCGTCAGCAGGATGGCGTGCCTGCGCATGAACTCCCATCTGGCTGAATATCTGCATGTGAGCCAGGTTATGAAAGGATACGGAAAGAACATGATGAAATGGGCGTAGCGGTCCAGCCTTATTCCGAGAAAATATTTGCCAAGATCTATGCCGGTAGAGCTGAATTTGTAGAAACAGAAAAACAGCACCATCGCTATGTAGATGATAAACAGAGTGTTGATGAGTATCTTGGCTCCTTTGTTCATGTTGCAAATATAGTGTAAAAAGCAGAAGCGCAGATATTTTTTTGTAGAATATTAAAAGATGTATATTTTTGTGGGAATTAAAATCAGCTAAACTCTATAAATTAAGGTATGAGAAATATTTACAAACTTGTAGTCCTCGCTGTTATAGCGCTGTTGTACGCTATGCCCCTGGCGGCTCAGTCCCAGGAAGAAATCGAGATGGCCAAGTCAATGGCCAGGCAGTACGGTTACAGCGAGAGTGAGATTGAGGCTATGGTCGCAAAACAGACCTCTGGAGGTGGTGGCGGAAGCTCCTCGTCCGGAGGCGGTAAGAGTTCTGAGATGAAGACAGTCCCCCCTACAGTCAACAGGAATCAGGAGATGACTGTGGCGGAAGTCGGTTCACCTGCTCCGAAAGCATCTACGCCCGCACCTTCGAACATTTTCGGCCACAATATATTCAAGTCGCCCAACCTGAATTTCGTCCCCAGCTACAACATTCCGACCCCGGCCAACTATAAGCTTGCCGCAGGTGACGAGATTGTAATCGACATCTGGGGCGCCACTTACATGAACTATACCTATACGATCAGTCCCGAGGGCAGTGTCACCATTCCCAATGTAGGACCTGTCTATCTGTCGGGCTCGACTGTGGATGAGGCGGAGAAGAGACTCAAGGAGAAATTCTCAATGATTTTCTCCGGTATATCCGGCAGCCGTCCCAATACCTTCCTCCGTCTGTCTATCGGAAGAATCAGGTCATTTACAATCAATGTCGTAGGTGACGCGGTCACTCCGGGCACATATACCCTGCCTTCTCTCTCAACAGTATTCTCGGCACTGTATCTTGCCGGAGGTCCGACAAATCTCGGTTCTGTCCGCGATATCCGCGTGTACAGGGGCAACGAACTTAAGGAGACACTCGATGTCTATGATTTTATCATCAACGGAGATTTTTCCAAGAACATACGTCTGGAGGACAATGACCTCATTATGATTCCTCCTTATTCGATGCATGTGACCATCTCCGGTCGTGTAAAACGTCCCATGGTCTATGACATGAAGGACGGCGAGACCCTTGCCGACCTGCTGTTCTATGCCGCCGGATTCGCTGACAATGCCAACACCCAGCTGATGCAGGTGAGAAGGACATTCGGAGAGAGGACGGAGACATTCACAGTCATGGCGGACGAGTTCGCGACTTTCTATCTGAAGGACGGTGACGAGGTGTCGGTAGGCTCTAATATATCCAGGAACAGGAATATCGTCTCTATCGGAGGCTCTGTATGGTTCCCCGGCTCCTACGCCATAGACGACAAGGTGTCGACTGTCAGGGAACTCATTGAGTTCGCCGGCGGTCTTACCGAGAACGCGTTCATGGAGAGAGGTTATATCCAGAGGTACAATGAGCTCAGGGAGCCGATATCCATGTACTTCAGCGTAGAGGATATCATGAACGGCGGACAGGACATTCCCCTGTGCAATGAGGACAATATCACCATCTACTCCATCAATGAGATGGAGACTCCCTCGCAGATAACCACCACCGGACATCTCAACCATCCCCGCTCCATTACCTACAGGGACGGCATCACTCTCGGAGACGCGATACTGATGTCCGGAGGTTTTGCCATCGGAGCTTCCAAGACCAATGTGGATGTGGCCAGGAGAATGCTGGACAGCGATACAGATTACAAGAGCGACACCGTAGCAATTGTCTACAACTTCAACCTGCTCGAGGATCCCTCCGCACTCGATTTCAAACTGGCTCCCTATGATGTCATCTCGGTAAGGTCTACACCTAACTTCAAGGCTCAGCAGGGTATATCCGTGGGCGGTGAGGTTGTGTTCCCCGGCTACTATGTCATCGAAAATAATGTAGTCAGACTCAGTGAGATCATCGCACGCTCAGGCGGCATCACCGATGATGCGTATCTTTTCGGCGCCAGCATCATGAGGCGGATGACCGACGAGGAATACGAGAGGGCGCTGCAGGCCGCAAGGCTGGTGCTGAGAGAGGAAGGCGTGGATTCGTCGATGGTGGAGTTCCCTTCCAGAAACCAGAGATATAAAATAGGTATAGATATGAAGAAGGCTCTCGAGTCTCCTGGCTCGTACGACGATATTGTACTGCAGACAGGTGACGAGATCTATATCCCGAAGATGAACAGTATCATCAAGATCTCAGGAGCGGTTCTCTATCCCAACGTAGTGGCCTACAGTCCTGACCTTACTGTAAGGGATTACATCAACATGGCCGGCGGATACGTGAAGGGCGCCATGAGGAGCAAGAGGTATATCGTCCATATGAACGGTACGGCTGCCAACAAGCAGAGCGCCAACTTCAAGCCGATGCCGGGATGTGAGATTATCATACCTAAGAGAGACAGGGTTGAGAGAAACAAGCTCAGTGCGGCTGAGGTGGCGGCACTGGCCTCGTCCACGGCTTCTGTCGCTACGATGGTGGTTACAATGGTTAATTTATTGAGATAGCATGAAATCAGGATACCGTCTGCTGACACCAGGGGAGATTGATGTCCTCGCGGCCCAGGGATGCTGGGCAGAGAACTGGCAGCACATATATGTAGCGGAAAATTTTTCTCCGGAATGTATAGTCCGGGTCAATTTTTACGGCATAGTGTATCTGGGTGTTTTTGACGGCAGCATAGCACTTCCAGGCGGTCTGTCCGTTCACAGCGGTATCTATGATGCGACTCTGTTTAATGTGAATGTGGGTGATGACACGCTTGTCACCCACATTCATGGTTATATAGCCAACTACGATATAGGGCCGCGCTCGTATATCTGCGGTGTCGGCAAAATCTATATGGAGGGAGTTTCTTCCTTCGGTAACGGTATCATAGTCAGTGTAATGCCTGAAACAGGCGGGCGGGGGACGGCTATGTATGACGGACTCTCCGCTCAGATGGCCTACCTTTCGGCGGTCTACCGTCATCGTCCCGAGCTGACCGCGGCGCTTCATTCTATGGCCGACAGACGTGCGGCTGAGCTGACTTCTGACAGGGGCTCCATAGGTGCGGGAGCAAGGATTGAGAATGTGGGGATGATACGTAATGTCCGGGTAGGGGATGCGGCAGTCCTGCAGGGATGTCTCAGTCTTTCTGACGGAACAGTGGCCAGTTGTGCCGGTGCGCCTGTACTAGTCGGAAACGGGACAGTGTGTTCCGGCTTCATCATTCAGTCCGGCTCGGTGGTGGAGGACGGTGCGTCAGTAACCCGCAGTTTCGTGGGGCAGGGAGTCACACTGGCGAAGGGATTCTCATGTACGGACAGTCTGTTCTTTGCCAACTCACACTGTGAGAACGGTGAGGCTGTCTCCGTATTCGCAGGTCCTTACACAGTCTCGCATCACAAGTCCACTTTGCTGATAGGCTCCATGTTTTCCTTCATGAACGCAGGCTCTTCCACGAATTTCAGCAACCATCTCTATAAGTTGGGACCTGTGCATCAGGGAGTCTTTGGCCGTGGAGTCAAGTGCGGTTCGGGTTCATATATGATGCTCCCGGTCAGGGTGGCTCCGTTCACTACGGTACTGGGACATCACAGCGCGCGTGTCGATACACCTGATATGCCGTTCTCCTATATTCTGGAATCAGGAGGGACATCCTGCCTGGTTCCCGGGGTCAACCTGCGCAGCATAGGCCTTTTTAGGGATATGAACAAGTGGCCGGCAAGAGACAGGCGCAGTCAGGCCGGCCGTATAGACAATATCCGCTATGAGGTATTCTCTCCGTATACGGCATCGGCGATGCTGTCCGGTAAGGAGATGCTTGTCAGGATGCTTTCGGAAGAGCGTTTTTCCGGTTCTCCGTCAAGTTACGGAGGGTGCTCTATTTCAGCTTCTTCGCTCACTTCAGGTGCGGGACGTTATGAGACGGCGCTCAAATACTATGCGGGCCTGAAGGTTATCGGGAGGTTGCGCGGGCGGCGTCTGGGAACGGACGGGGCCATAGCGGCCGCCATGCTCCCCGAGTCACCGGTGGGAGACGGACGCTGGGTGGATATAGCCGGAATGCTGGCGCCGAAGGCCGAGATAGACCAGATTGTTGACGGAATTGCCTCCGGACAGCTGCAGTCTCCGGAAGCAGTGGAGGCCAGGCTGTCGGTCATTTCTTCCAACTATCCGATTTATGAGTGGAGATGGGTCTACAGTCATATTCAGCCTATATTCAATGTCAAGCCGGAGAGTATGAACAGGAAGACACTTTTGAATCTGCTCAGGCAGTGGGCTGCTGCCGCCGCAACACTGTTCGGGGAACTGGAGAAGGATGCCTCCAAGGAGTTCAGCCGGGATGTGATGACCGGTTTCGCTCTGGACGGCAGCGGTATTGAGGACATCAGTGCGGATTTCCGCAGCGTGAGAGGGGAATTTGATACTGATTCTCAGGTAAAGGCAGTCAAGGAAAGATATCAGGCTGTCTCCAGGATGATGGACGATATTGTCTCATCCCTTTAGGGCTTCGATTGCCAGATCCGATTTTATCTTGTCTATGATAGCAGTGACGACGCGGTATATCCGTCCGTTCACGCTGTAGTCTGCCGGACAGGCAAAGTGTACCCGCTGTTCGCGCAACAGTTGCTCAGATTTTTCTTTTCCTTGTCCGTCCGGATTGTAAACTGCGATGGAGTGGCCTCCGAACTGCTTGACGAGCCGCATGCACGGGATGTCCGTTGCACCGTCTCCGAAATATATCATGCGGGAGAAAGGAACGGGACGGTCTTTTTCCAGAACAAAACGGTTGACCAGGGTATGGTCACGGATGCTCATCACTCCTTTGTTTATCTTGAAAAGGAACTGAGTCTTGGCCGTATAGTCCACAGCGACGGCGGGCCAGACGGCGTTTCCGTTCTCGTAGAGGAAGGAGCAGGCGTAGACTTTCTTGAATTCGGGATATATCTCCGTGCCCTCGATCATCTCCGTTAGACCGGAGGAGTTGATGTAGTGCTCTATCTGGAGACCTTTGGAGCGGCCGTACTCATTGATTTTCCCGAACCATTCCCT
>CALUSM010000040.1 GCA_944323445.1 uncultured Bacteroidales bacterium | reverse complement strand
GCGGTTCCGGTATGTATTCTGTTCTCGCCCATGTGCTTTGTTTTGCGCCGCGAAGATACAAATTATTTGGCTGTGTATCATTTTTGGGAGATTGTCGTATCTTTGCGCGAAAGGAAAATCCATAGTATCATGTACAGTTTAGCTGAAATCGACAAGATCGTCTCCAACGGGATATGCACCCTCGACCTGAAGGGTGAGCCCGCTGAGCTCTACACACCTATAGAATATATGATGTCCATCGGGGGCAAGCGGATCCGTCCGCGTCTGGCCCTGCTGGCCTGCTCGCTGTTTTCCGACAAGATAGAGTCAGAGCAGGTCTATCCGGCTCTCGGACTGGAGGTGTTCCACACGTTTACCCTGATTCATGACGACATCATGGACCGGGCCGATATCCGCCGCGGGCAGCCTACAGTGTACCGCAAGTGGAACGAGAACATCGCGATTCTCTCCGGAGACGTGATGTCGATACAGGCCTACGAGTACGTGTGCAAGGCTCCGGCCGATAAGCTCCAGGCCGTGCTGGCCGTGTTCAGCGACACCGCCCGGAAGGTCTGCGAGGGACAGCAGTACGACATGAACTACGAGACCATGCCGGTAGTGACGATGGACGACTATATCATGATGATAGGCCTGAAGACTTCTGCGCTGATAGCCGGCTCGGCCAGAATGGGTGCCGTCCTGGGCGGAGCTGACACGAAGAGTGCCGAGGCCCTGTACAGGTACGGATATGACCTCGGTCTGGCCTTCCAGATTACCGACGACTATCTGGATACATTCGGTGATCCGGCTATCTTCGGCAAGAGCATTGGCGGGGACATCATGAACAACAAGAAGACCTGGCTCTATGTTGAGGCGGCCCGTCTGGCGTCCGGAGAGCAGAAGACCCGTTTCGGGGAGATCTTCCGGATGGGGGAGGACCGTGCGGCGGAGAAGATCGCGGCGGCTCAGCAGCTGTTCACTGAGCTGGGAGTCAAGGACAATGCCGAGAAGGCCATAGAACACTATTTTCATAAGGCAATGGAGACTGTCGAGACCCTGTCCCTCGGGGCGCAGAAGCTATCCCTGCTCGAGGAGTTCGCCACCCAGATAACCTACCGCCGCAAATGAGCAGGGGACACAGACTCGAGATAATGGCCCCGGCCGGATGCTTCGAGGCCCTCACCGCTGCGGTGCAGGCCGGAGCCGATTCGGTGTATTTCGGGGTGGAGGACCTGAACATGCGGTCCCACAGCGCGAACAATTTTACCCTGGCCGACCTTCCGGAGATAGTCCGCTACTGCTCGGAGCACGATGTCAAGACCTACCTGGCCTTGAACATTATTCTCTACGACGAGGACGTGCCCAAGGCCTACAGCACCCTCGACGCCGCCAAAGCCGCCGGAGTCACGGCTGTCATTGCCTCCGACATTACCACTATAGAATATGCCCGCCGTATCGGTCTGGAGGTGCATATCTCCACTCAGCTCAACATCTCCAACACTGAGGCCCTGCGCTTCTACTCGCAGTATGCCGACGTGGTGGTCCTTGCCAGGGAACTCAACCTGGAGCAGGTCAGGGCCATCAGCGACCGTATCGCCTCGGAGGGCATCACCGGGCCGTCGGGCTGTCCGGTGCAGATCGAGATGTTCTGTCACGGAGCCCTGTGCATGGCCGTCTCGGGCAAATGCTATCTGAGCCTGCACGAGAACGGCAAGTCGGCCAACCGGGGCTCCTGCCTCCAGCTCTGCCGCCGGGGCTACCGCGTCACGGATCTTGAGACAGGCTACGAACTGGAGATAGACAACAAGTACATCATGTCCCCCAAGGACCTGTGCACCATAGAGTTTCTGGACAAGATGGCCGCAGCCGGCGTCTCGGTGTTCAAGATCGAGGGCCGCGCCCGTCCGGCGGAATACGTGCAGAAGGTGGTCAGCGCCTACCGGGCCGCCGCCGATGCCGTGGAGGCCGGTACCTTCACCCCGGAGTTCGGGGCCTCGTTCCGGGACCAGCTCTCACAGGTGTTCAACCGCGGCTTCTGGGACGGTTACTACCAGGGTGCCCGTCTGGGCGAGTGGAGCAGCGTCTACGGCAGCAGCGCGACCATGAAGAAGGTCTATGCCGGCAAGGTGAACAATTATTTCTCCAACCTCGGAGTGGCCGAGATCCTGGTCGAGGCCGCCCCGCTGAAAGTCGGTCAGCACATCCTCATCATCGGCCCCACCACCGGAGTAGTCGAGATGGACATCCCCGAGATCCGCGTCGACCTCGTCCCCTCCGACACCGCTCCCCAGGGCGTCGCCTGCTCCATCCCCGTACCCTCCCGCGTCCGCCGCGCCGACAAGCTCTACATCTTCGAGCGGAAATAATTGCTCGGGCGGAGGAAATAGTGTTATCTTTGTGGGGAAGAAATCAAGGATAATATATGTCATTCGCCCACCTGCATGTCCATACCCAGTATTCGATTCTGGACGGTCAGTCCAAGATAGGGGACCTGATCGATGCTGCCGTGGCCAACGGTCAGCCGGCCCTGGCTATCACTGATCACGGGAACATGTTCGGTGTGAAGGAGTTCCTGGATACGGTGGCCAAGAAAGGTGTTCCGCTGAAGCCCATCGTGGGATCGGAGTTCTATGTGGCCGGGGCGAGCCGCTTCGACCGCAAGGGCCGCGAGGACCAGAGCTCCTACCACCTGATCATGCTGGCCAAGAACATGGACGGCTACCACAACCTCATCAAGCTCTCCTCGAAGGCCTACATCGAGGGCTTCTACTACAAGCCGCGCATCGACCACGAGCTGATAGAGCAGTACCACGAGGGTATTGTCTGCTGCTCTGCCTGTCTGGGAGGCGAGGTGCCGCAGGCCATCATGGAGGGAAAGCCGGAGGAGGCGGAGCGTATAGCGGCGTGGTACAAGTCCATCTTCGGAGAGGACTATTATCTGGAGGTGCAGCGCCACGAGACCGATGTGCCCGGGGCGGAGAAGAGCACCTTCGAGCACCAGCAGCAGGTCAATGCGGTGATCTTCCAGATAGCGGAGAAACTGGGCATCAAGGTGGTGGCCACCAACGACGTGCACTTCGTGCGCAAGGAGGACGGCCCGGCCCATGACCGCCTGATCTGCATCAGCACCAACTCCGACTTCGACGACCCCAAGCGCCTGCGCTACACCCAGCAGGAATACCTCAAGTCCACCGAGGAGATGTCGGCCATCTTCGCCGACCATCCCGAGGTGATATCCAATACCCTGGAGATCGTGGATAAATGCGAGGTGCTGAACCTCAACCACGACCCCATTCTCCCGGTATTCCCCCTTCCGGAGGGATTCACCGATTCCAACGATTACCTGCACCACCTTACCTACGAGGGAGCGCACCTCCGCTATGGGGAGGACATTCCAGAGGCCACGAGGGAGAGGATTGACTTTGAGCTGGCGACCATCAAGAAGATGGGATTCCCTGACTACTTCCTGATAGTCCAGGATTTTATCAAGGCGGCCCGCAACATGGGTGTCTGGGTGGGGCCCGGACGAGGCTCTGCTGCCGGCTCAGTGGTGGCCTACTGCCTTACGATTACCAATATTGACCCGATAAAGTACGACCTCCTGTTCGAGCGTTTCCTGAACCCAGACCGTATCTCCATGCCCGATATCGACATCGACTTTGACGACGAGGGCCGCTACCGGGTGTTCAAGTACGTGGAGGACAAGTACGGCAAGGACCACGTCTCGCACGTGATCACATTCGGTACGATGGCCACCAAGAGCGTCATCCGTGACGTAGGCCGTATCCAGAAGCTGGCCCTGGACCAGACCGACCGCCTGGCCAAGTTGGTGCCGCGCAAGATTACCGTACAGAAGGAGAAGGAGGTGGATGACCCCGACCATCCCGGGCAGAAGAAGAAGGTGATGGAACCCAAGGATGTGGACCCGACGATCAAGCTCTGCCTGGAGAAGGTGCCCGAGTTCAAGGAGGCCTTCAACAGCGGCGACCAGCTGGTTCACGACACCCTTATGTACGCCGAGCGCCTCGAGGGTACGGTCCGCAACACCGGCGTACATGCCTGCGCCACCATCATCGGCCGCGACGACCTTACGAACTTCATCCCACTGAGTACGGCCAAGGACAAGGAGACCGGCAAGGACATCCTCGTCTCGCAGTTCGAGGGCAGCCTCATCGAGTCGGCGGGCATGCTGAAGATGGACTTCCTCGGGCTGAAGACCCTGACTATACTGAAAGACACGGTGGAGAACATCCGGCAGTCTCGGGGAGTGGACCTGGATGTCAACACCATACCGATAGACGATGCCGAGACCTACGCGCTGTTCTCCCGTGGTGATACCATAGGCGTGTTCCAGTTCGAGTCCGAGGGCATGCAGAAGTGGCTCATCGAGCTGCAGCCTTCGAGGTTCGAGGACCTTATTGCGATGAACGCCCTCTACCGCCCGGGTCCTATGGACTACATCCCTGACTTCGTAGCCCGCAAGCACGGCCGGAGCAAGATTGAGTACGACCTGCCCGACATGGAGGAGTACCTGCACGACACCTACGGCGTGACCGTCTACCAGGAGCAGGTCATGCTGCTGTCCCAGAAGCTGGCCGGTTTCACCAAGGGTAAGGCCGACAAGCTGCGTAAGGCGATGGGAAAGAAGCAGATCAAGGTCATGGCAGAGCTCAAGGACGAGTTCTTCGCCGGAGGTCTGGAGCACGGACATCCCGAGGCCATACTCAACAAAATATGGAACGACTGGGAGGCATTCGCGTCCTACGCCTTCAACAAGTCCCACGCCACCTGCTACGCCTGGGTCGGCTACCAGACCGGCTACCTCAAGGCCCACTACCGCGCCGAGTACATGGCCGCCGTCCTGAGCAACAACCTCAACAACATCGACGAGATCACCAAGTTCATGGACGACTGCCGCCGGGGCGGCATGAAGATCCTTGGTCCGGATGTCAACGAGAGCTACACCAAGTTCACCGTCAACAAGGACGGCAACATCCGCTTCGGCATGGCCGGCATCAAGGGCATCGGCATCGGGGCGGTGAACAGCATCATAGAGGAGCGCCGCAACAACGGTCCGTTCAGCGACATCTTCAATTTCATGGAGCGCGTTCCCTCGACCGCTGTAAACAAAAAGGGTGTTGAGGCGCTTGCATATTCCGGAGCATTCGATTCCTTCCCAGAGATCAACCGCGGCTCATTTGCCACGGAGGCGGGCAAGGGTGAGACCTGTCTTGACCTGCTCATGCGCTATGGCTCTTTGTATCAGAAGACATCCGAGTCCATGAAGAACAGCCTGTTCGGAGGAGGGAAGGAGATAGATACAGTGCGTCCCCAGCTGCCTGTACTGCATGAACTGGATCAGATAGAGATGCTCAAGAAGGAGAAGGAACTGGTCGGCATGTATATCTCGGCCCATCCCCTCGACCGCTTCCGCTTTGAGATAGAGCATTTTACCACACTGGACCTGCCTTCCTGGAATGAATATGTGGATAAGGTGAGCTCCAGCCGCAACCGGGAGGATTTCGATAAGGACCAATGGATTGCGGGGCTCGTCAGCAGCGTGGAGGTCAGGCCCAAGGCCAACGGCAACGGGGTGTTCTGCCGACTGACGATAGAGGATTTCAAGGGAACTACGACATTTACCCTCTTCGACAAGGACTATGAGGCGGTCAGCGGCTATCTCCGTCCGCACGAGTTCCTGCTGATGCGGGTCTACGTCTCCCCGAGATTCAGGAATGTCGGGGATAAGGACAATAAAGTTCTGGAAATCAACGGCGGCCGCACCAAGGTCCGCGCCGTCTCCCTTTTGGCCAACGTCCGGGAGTCGATGGTCAGGGAGCTCATCATCGACCTGCCGCTGGAGAAGATTGACGAGGCTCTGCGCAAGGGGCTCAAGAAGGCCCTCTCCCGCAACAAGGGCCGCTCCCGCGTGGCTCTCAACGTCTACGACACTCAGGACAATGTCAATGCGGAGTTCATCTCACGCAAATTCAGCATTACTGCCACCGACGAACTGTTGGAGTGGCTCCGTACTGCCGGACTCAACTACCGTATAAACAAATAAGTTTCACCTTCTATGACAAAAGATGTAAAATATCTGGAGCTGCTTTCCAGAAGTTTCCCCTCCATCCAGGCGGCCATAACGGAGATTATAAATCTCGAGGCGATTCTCAACCTGCCCAAGGGTACGGAGCATTTCATGACCGACCTGCACGGCGAATATGACGCGGTGCAGCATGTGCTGCGCAATGCCTCCGGGGCTATCAAGCGCAAGGTGGACGAGCTCTTCGGCTTCCAGCTCAAGGAGGAGGAGAAGAAGGAACTGTGCACCCTTATCTACTATCCCGAACTGAAACTCAAGCTTGTCAAGGCCAAGGAGAAGGATATGGCAGAGTGGTACAGGGTCACTATCGTGAACCTCGTGCGGGTACTGGTGGCTTCGGCCTCGAAGTACACCCGCTCGAAGGTGCGCAAGGCCCTGCCGCCTGAGTTCTCCTACATCATTGAGGAACTTATCCATGAGTCCCTGACGGACAACAACAAACACGAGTACATCTACGCGATACTCAACACCATCATAGCCACCGGCTCGGCCGACAACTTCATCAGCGCCATGGCCTATGTCATCCAGCGGTTGACCGTGGACTCGCTGCACATTATCGGTGATATCTACGACCGCGGTCCCGGGGCGCACAAGATCATGGACCTGCTCTGCGAGTACCATAACGTGGATTTCCAGTGGGGCAATCACGACCTGCTGTGGATGGGAGCCGCTGCCGGAAGCGAGGCCTGCATGGCCAATGTCCTGCGCATCAGCCTCCGTTATGCCAATCTGGAGACTCTGGAGGACGGCTACGGCATCAATCTTCTGCCCCTGGCCACCTTTGCCATGGATACCTACGGAGATGACCCCTGTGCATGCTTCCAGCCGAAACTTGACGCCGGTCCCTCGTTCGACGAGAAGACAGTCAAACTCATTGCTCAGATGCACAAGGCGATATCTGTCATTCAGTTCAAGCTGGAGGGGGAAATCATCCACCGGCGCAAGGAGTTCGGGATGGCCGACCGCAACCTGTTGGACAAGATAGATTTTGCCGCGGGTACGGTGCGCTTGGGGGACAAGGACTATCCGATGAAGGACATGAATTTCCCCACTGTCGACCCTGCCCATCCCTACAAGCTGACCACCGAGGAAAAGGGAGTGGTCAGCAAGCTTATGAGCAGCTTTACCAACAACTCCCTGCTCGACAGACATATCCGCTGCCTCTATTCCAAGGGGTCGCTGTATTTGGTGCGCAACTCCAACCTCCTTTTCCACGGAGCCATGCCGCTTAACGAGGACGGCTCCTTCCACGAAATCAACATCCTCGGCAAACCGTACAAGGGCAAGGCCCTCTTCGACATGGTGGACAAGGTGGCGAGGGCGGCCTACTATGAGGACAAGGACGAGAAGTACCGCGCCTATGCCCGGGATTTCATGTGGTTCCTCTGGTGCGGACCCTATGCCCCTCCTTTCGACAAGAACAGGATGACTACCTTTGAGCGGTATTTCGTAGCCGATAAGGAGACGCATAAGGAGAAGCACGGTTGGTACCTGCAGTATAGGGATGACCGGGAGATCTGCGAGCGGATTCTGGCCGAGTTCGGGCTTACAGGCGAGCACACCCACATCATCAACGGCCATGTACCGGTCAAGGCCTCAAAGGGCGAGTCTCCTATCAAGGCCGGGGGCAGGCTGCTGGTCATCGACGGCGGCTACTCCAAGGCCTATCAGCCGACTACAGGTATCGCCGGTTATACCTTGATTTTCAACTCTCACGGTCTGACACTGGCCCAGCACGAGCCCTTCAAGTCCATCGACAGGGCCGTGCGCGATGGGGTGGACATCAAGTCCATGACCACAGTCGTAGACTATATGGGCAACAGAATGAAAGTAGGTGACACGGACGTTGGAAAGGTGCTGAGGGAGCAGATACGCGACCTGACCTGTCTTCTCGAAGCCTACCGCGAGGGAGTCGTTTTTGAGAAAAATATTCCTGCCAATCGCAAATAAGTACTACCTTTGCGCTCCATTTTGAGTATTGTAAAGGTATGAACTGGTTGGATTCACTTCTTTTCTCGGACAGTGTGGCGCACGCTATCCTGATTATTTCCATTGTGATTGCGCTGGGGATTATGCTGGGCAAGATCAAGGTCTTCGGTATTTCCCTGGGAGTGACGTGGATACTCTTCGTGGGCATCATTCTGTCTCATTTCGGTTTTACCATCAATCCGGCTGTACGCAGTTTCGTAAGTGACCTTGGCCTGATACTCTTCGTCTTTTCCCTCGGTCTGCAGGTGGGACCCGGATTCTTCGCCTCCTTCAAGGAAGGGGGGCTTAAGTTCAACATGCTGGCTGTCCTCATAGTGGTGCTAGGCGTGGGCATTACCGTGGCGATACACTTCATTACCGGAACGCCTATGCCCACCATGGTGGGAGTGATGTCGGGAGCCGTGACCAATACCCCGGGCCTCGGTGCCGCGCAGCAGACGGTGACGGACATTACCGGCTCGCTGGACCAGACCATTGCCATGGGTTATGCTGTGGCCTACCCCCTCGGAGTGGTGGGCGTGATTCTCACCCTGCTCGGAGTGCGTGCGTTCTTCCGCATCAACATCAATAAGGAGAAAGAGAAGGTGCATCAGCAGGAGACCAATCCCGACAGTGCCTGCAAGATAGCCGTCGAGGTACGCAACGAGGCCATCTGCGGCCGGACCATCCGGGAGGTGGACGAGCTGCTGGCCAGGCATTTCGTGGTATCCAGGCAGTATCATCCGGACGGACACATGGAGATTCCGACCTCTGACTCGGTCGTCGGGATGGGGGACAAGCTGCTGGTCATAACCTCCGCTGCCAATGCCGAGGTCGTGAGCGCTTTCATAGGCCGCCGTCTCGAAATGGACCAGGCTACCTGGGAGAAGCTGGATACCAATCTTGTTTCCCGCCGCCTGGTGGTAACAAACAGTTCTGTTAACGGAAAGAGCCTTGGGGAGTTGAACATCCGGGCCCAGTTCGGTCTGAACATCACCCGCGTCAACCGTGCGGGCATCGACCTGACGGCTTCGCCCGGCCTGCATCTGCAGATCGGAGACCGTATCATGGTAGTGGGTGCCCAGAGCGCTATCGACAAGGTGGCCCGTCTGGTCGGCAACCAGGCCAAGAAGCTCCGTGAGCCCAAGCTCATTCCCATATTCATCGGTATATTCTTCGGCATCATAGTGGGCTCCATTCCCATCATGCTTCCCGGCCTGGGACAGCCCTTGAAGCTCGGTCTGGCCGGAGGTTCGCTGGTAGTGGCCATTCTGATTGCCCGCTTCGGTCCCAACTTCGGTATGGTGACCTACACCACTGCCAGTTCCAACATGATGCTGCGCGAGGTGGGTATCGCCCTCTTCCTGGCCGCTGTGGGGCTCGGTGCCGGCGAGGGCTTCGTGGACGCGGTGCTCGGAGGCGGCTACATGTGGATACTCTACGGTTTCCTCATCACGGTGATTCCTCTGATTATCGTCTGCATCCTGGCCCGCACGGTCTTCAAGTTCGACTACTTCGCCATCTCGGGTCTGGTCTGCGGCTCGCATACCAACCCTACTGCCCTGGCCTTCATGAATACCACTTTCGATGAGTCCAGGATAGCGGTGGCCTATGCTACGGTCTATCCTCTGGCGATGTTCCTGCGGGTGATCGTGGCGCAGCTTATGGTTTTGTAAAATATTAAATTTGTTACAGATATGTCTCTCAAATGCGGTATAGTAGGACTCCCCAACGTGGGTAAGTCGACCCTCTTCAACTGTATCAGCTCGGGCAAGGCCCAGGCTGCCAACTTCCCTTTCTGCACCATCGAGCCCAATATCGGCTCCACGACAGTACCGGATCCCAGGCTCCAGGTGCTGGAGTCGCTGGTGCATCCCAAACGGGTAGTGCCTGCAACGGTGGAGATAGTCGATATCGCCGGCCTGGTCAAGGGCGCCAGCAAGGGTGAGGGCCTCGGCAACCAGTTCCTGGCCAATATCCGCGAGACCGACGCCATCCTGCACGTGCTCCGCTGCTTTGACGACCCCAACGTCACCCATGTGGACGGCAGCGTGGATCCGGTGAGGGACAAGGAGATCATCGACCTCGAGCTGCAGCTCAAGGACCTCGAGACCGTCGAGAGCCGCCTGGGCAAGCTTCAGAAACAAGCCACGGGAGGTGACAAGCATGCCAAGAAGGCCTGCGAGGTGCTCGTGCGCTACCGCGAGGCCCTGCTGGCCGGCCGCTCCGCCCGTACCGTGGTGCTGGAGAATCCGGAGGAGGAGAAGATAGCCCATGAGTTCTTCCTGCTCACCGCCAAACCCGTGCTCTACGTCTGCAATGTGGACGAGGCCTCGGCTGCCGGCGGCAATGCCTATGTGGACCGCGTCCGTGAGGCCGTCGCCGGAGAGAACGCCGGAGTGCTGGTCATCGCCGCCAAGATCGAGTCCGAGATAGCCGAGCTGGAGAGCTACGAGGAACGCCAGATGTTCCTCGAGGAGCTGGGCTTGGAGCACTCGGGCATCGAGCGCCTGGTCCGCGCCGCCTACGACCTGCTCGGCCTGCGCACCTACTTCACCGCCGGCGAGCCCGAGGTCCGCGCCTGGACCATCAACAAGGGCGACAAGGCTCCCCGCGCCGCCGGAGTCATCCACACCGACTTCGAGAAGGGCTTCATCCGCGCCGAAGTCATCAAGTACGACGACTTCGTCAAATACGGCTCCGAAGCCGAATGTCGCGCCGCCGGCAAGCTCGCCGTCCAGGGCAAGGACTACGTCGTCGAGGACGGCGACATCATGCACTTCCTCTTTAACGTGTAGCCACTTCTGCCCCTTCCCACTCCTTCCGAAGGAGTCGTCGAAATCCTTGTCCCACCTTCCGAAGGTGTGCAGATTTCCCGCATTTTCGTCCCACCTTACGAAGGTGCGCAATCGCCTTGGGCCCTCTGTAGCGCCTGTACCCGCGTTTTCGTTTCCATCCGCCTCTTCCCACCTTCCGAAGGTGTGTGGTTTCTCCGCGTTTTCTGCTCACCTTCCGAAGGTGCGCGATCGCCCGGGGTCCTCTGTAGCGCCTATGCCCGCGTTTCCGTTTCCATTCGCCTCTTGAAATCCCTGTCCACCTTCCGAAGGTGTGCAGATTTCCCGCATTTTCTGCTCACCTTCCGAAGATGCGCAATCGCCTGAGACCCTCTGTAGCACCTGTGCCCGCATTTCCGTTTCCATCCGCCTCTTCCCACCTTCCGACGGTGTGCAGATTTCCCGCATTTTCGTCTCACCTTCCGAAGGTGCGTAATCGTCCGGGACCCTCTGTAGCGCCTGTACCCGCGTTTCTGTTTCCAACTGCCTCTTTCCACCTTCCGAAGGTGTGCAGATTTCCCGCGTTTCTGTCTCACCTTCCAAAGGTGCGCAATCGCCCGGGACCCTCTGTAGCGCCTGTACCCGCGTTTCTGTTTCCAGCTGCCTCTTCCCACCTTCCGAAGGTGTGCAGATTTCCCGCATTTTCGTCTCACCTTCCGAAGGTGCGCAATCACCTGGGACCCTCTGTAGCGCCTGTGCCCGCGTTTTCGTTTCCATCCGCCTCTTCCCACCTTCCGAAGGTGTGCGGATTTCCCGCATTTTCGTCTCACCTTCCGAAGGTGCGCAAATCCCGAATCGCCTCCAGGCGTTCTGTCGTAGCCTTTGTGCCGTTTATGACATCCTCCCCATCAGAAGGTGCCGGGCGAAACGGTATATTGCCACCACCTTCTCATTTTCGTTATGTGCCAATCTGCATCAGAGGTGGCTCTCGGTGGTCCTGCCATGGTTCCCTGCCGAGAAGGTGACGGTGAAAAGCCACATCCGTCGGCACCTTTTCGGCAGCATTGGATACAAAGCACATCTGCGAGCCTTTTGAGCGGACCGGTACCGGTTACTCAGTAGGAAGGTGCCGATCAAAGCGCTGTTTCACCTCCACCTTCTTGATTTCGTTATAAACCGGCTCACTTCAGAGGCACTTCCTACCAACTTTGCCCGAGTTGCCCTTCCGTCTCCTTGCCGCAACGGCAGCAAATCCCGCGAATCGGTGCCGTTGTGGAAGTGTTTTTTTCGCAGTACCCCTGCAGCAGGCATTCTGGACGGCACTGCCCTTCCGTCTCCTTGCCATAACGGCAGCAAAAGCCACGATTCGGTGCCGTTGCGGTATTCAATTAAGATGTCAAAAATATTGACAATTTTCAAAAAATTAGACACTTTGTGTGTGAATAATAGACAATTAGGGAATTTTGAGAATCAGTTAGATTGCAGAGAATCAATAAGTTACGTGAAAAGGCATGATTATTGTTGTAAGTTGTGGAGTATTAATATTTTAGCGACTAAAGACATGAAAAAACTCCTGATTTTACTGACAGCGGCAGCGGCCGTTCTGATGCTGCCCTCCTGTGTCCTCCACCGGCTGGTTCATTACGGGGTGCAGGATATTTACGATATCGATGCATTTCCGAGGGATACGATACACCGCGGCAACACGGTCTGGCGCTTTGCCGAGCAGGCTCCGGAGGACCGGATTATGGATCATCTTCGAGAGCGGTGGACACGTGTGGACGGCTTGGATACGCTGATATACCGCACAACGGATTCTATCATGAGGGAGCACACTTCAACGGTTTCTGTCATCGTTGTGCAGAACGACACTATAAAGTTCGAGCATTATTACAAAGGGCTGGACACCTCGAGTGTGACGACCATCTTTTCGGTATCCAAGTCGCTTACATCCATGTTGTGCGGGGTGGCGGTCCGGGAAGGTTACATTAAGAGCGTGCACGATCCGGTGACGGATTACATCCCGGAGCTGAGGGATGCCGATCCTATGTTCAGCAAACTGACTGTGGAGCATCTGCTGAACATGCGTGCCGGTCTGAAATTCAAGGAGACATACGCACCGAACCCGTTTACTGCGATGGCCCTTCTATACTATGGAGCCAATCAGGAGAAGCAGATACGCAATCTAAGGTTTGAGGAGGAGCCGGGCGACAGTCACTATTACAGCAGCATGACCACGGCTATCCTAGGAGTCCTGATAGAGCGGGCTACCGGGCGGAGCTACGCGGAATATATGGAGGAGAAAATCTGGAAGCCGCTCGGCATGGAGTACGATGCCTATATCAGTCTGGATGATGAGACGCACCGCTCGCCCAAGGCATACGGAGGCATCAATACCTGTGCGAGGGATTTGGCCAAGATAGGGCGGCTGTACCTAAACAAGGGCAATTGGAACGGAGTGCAGATCCTCGATACGGCCTGGGTGGAGAAATGCTGGGACAAGGAGGGCATGTCGGAATACTATGCGTATTCGTACGGCTGGTATCCGGATGAAAAATTCATTGAGAGGGCGGATACGGCTTCGAGGATCTTCCCCGATTCGCTGTCGGTTGATGTCCGTTTTGACGAGCTGAACATACCGGACGAAAAGCGGAATTATTATTTCTACAAGGGAGACAAGCACAGGGAAGACCATTGGGAGGGTTCCTACATGACCGGCGGATACATGGCTGTGGGAATTCTCGGCCAGACGATACACGTGCTGCCGCAGTACAATGCCATTATAATCTGTTTGAGCGAACGTTACAGTTGTGACGAACTTTTTGTCAAGGAATTTGAGGAATATCCGAATCTCAGCTGGTACGATGTCCGTAAGAAAGAATCCGAAAAAGCAGACAATACCGATGAAAACGACAGCACTGAAGACAGCGGCGATTAGCATCGTCCTCCTGGTCTGCGCTGCGGCCTTCTGCCCCTCCTGTGTCCTATACCGCGCGGTGGCGTACGGAAGCGAGGACATTTATGACTACCGCGTATTTCCTCAGGATACGGTCCGCAGGAGCAGCCGGCCCTGGCATTTTGCCGAGCAGGCTCCGGAGAAAAGGTTGCTGGACACTCTTGTCTGGGATGCGGACCGGTATGTGGATACTGCCATGAAATATCCCGGGCGGCCGGTGACGCTCGGAGAGCTGATGGAGGACGGTGGACCGGGCTCTATTATTGTCATTCAGAACGATACGATAAAGTTCGAGGAATACTACGGGGGTTTTGACCGCTCGACCGTCACTACTGTCTTCTCGGTTTCCAAGTCCCTGACCTCCCTGCTGTGCGGAGTGGCTGTACGGGAGGGATACATCCGGAGCGTGGATGACCCGGTGACCGATTACCTGCCGGAGCTGCTGGATGCCGATACGATGTTCCGGCATTTGACTGTGGAACATCTGCTGCAGTGCCGCTCCGGCCTGAAATTCAACGAGAACTACTCAGTCAACCCGTTCAGCGGCATGGCCCGTCTGTATTACGGACCCAACGCCATGGCCGTTGTTAAGCGTCTGAGATTCAGTACGCGGCCAGGGGAGAAGCATTATTACAGCAGTATGGATTCGCAGATTCTCGGCCTGGTCATCGAGCGGGCAGTGGGGCGCAGTTACGCGGAATATATGCAGGAGAAGGTATGGGAACCTCTCGGCATGGAGTATGATGCCAGTGTGAGTCTCGATGACTCCCGTCACAGGGTGGCGAAATCCTATGGCGGCATCACTACCTGCGCAATCGACCTTGCCAAGATAGGACGGCTCTACCTGAACATGGGCAATTGGAACGGACAGCAGATCATCGACTCCGCGTGGGTGGAGAAGAGCATCTGCAGGGACAATCTGAATTATTTCTATGCCTATTGCTGGTACAATACTTCCCGGCATATCGTGAACAGCGAGGGTACCTCCGAATTCTTCGGGGACTGGCACGAGGTGGCGGAGAGGTTCGATGAACTGGGTGTTCCCAAAGACGGAAGGATGTTCTATACTTTGGGATGGAAAGAAGGGGACAATGCTGTAGGCCATGCACTCGGTCCCGGCTATCACGCAGAGGGTCTGTACGGTCAGTATCTCTTTATCCTGCCGGAGAAAAACCTGGTGATCGTACGGCTCGGCGAGCGGAAGCAGATAGATTATCCGGAAGTATTTGACAAGCTGGCGGCAGAGTATCTTTCCACAGCGTTTTAGCGCTTATTCTTATGCCACAACGGCAGCATTTCCCGTGTTTTCCTGCCGTTGTGGAACAGGTATTTCCTAGCACCCTTGTTATAGGCTCTGTGGTGCGTATTGCATCTTCTTCCTCCTTCCACAACGGCAGCAAATCCCGCGATTCGGTGCCGTTGCGGTATGGCCACTTCTCCGTTCTCTTGGCTACGGTCCTTCCCACGTTGGAAGGTGCCGGGGAAAACGGCATATCGCCACCACCTTCTCATTTTCGTTATCAGCTGACCTGCATCAGAGGTGGCTCTCGGTGGTCCTGCCATGCTTTCCTTCTGAGAAGGTGACGGTGAAAAGCCACATCAGTCGGCACCTTTTCGGCAGCATCGGAGACAGAGCGCATATACAGGCCTTTTCACTGGGAAGTGAACCGTTTCCACGGTGATAGGCTCTGTGGTGCGTATTGCATCTTCTTCCTCCTTCCACAACAGCAGCAAATCCCGCGATTCGGTGCCGTTGCGGTATGGCCACTTCTCCGTTCTTTTGGCTACGGCCCTTCCCACGTTGGAAAATGACCCGATTCCGGCCAGCGGTGTTATTCCTTCCGCAGCGCATCGACCGGGCTGGTGTCGGCGGCGCGGATGCTCTGCCACAGGACGGTGAGGGTGGAGACGGTCAGGGTGAGCAGGCAGGCGATGGCGAAGATCCACCAGTACAGGTCGATGTGGTAGAGGTAGTCCTGGAGCCAGGCGTGCATCAGCAGCCAGGATACGGGTATGGCAATGAGGAAGGCCAGGGCCACTAACTTGACGTAGTGCATGATCAGTTCGTGGAGGATGCGCTGTCTCTCTCCGCCGAAGATCTTCTTGACGGCCACGTTCCTGCGCTCCTGCAGCATGTAGTAGGTGCTCATGGCCAGCAGGCCCAGGGAGGAGAGCAGTACGGCTATCACCGTGAATATCAGCACGACTTTGAGTGTCTGCTTCTGGTCGCTGAAATACTCCTCTATCTCGTCCCCTATGTATTTGGCCTCGAACTGGCGGTCCGGGCGTATCTCATGGAACGCTGCTGCTATCTGCTCGTATGCCTCGCGCGGGTCTCCGTTTATCTTTACCAGGACAGTCCACGGGAACTCGTCTCTGGGGTAGGTGTGGTAATTGTAGATCATCGCGGAGGACTGGGCGTAGAGCAGGGTGCGGATCTTGAAGTCATAGTAAACGCCGCCGATAGGGAACTTGTAAACACCGCCAGCAGGGAGATTGTCGCTGTTTTCAAAGACTACTTCAGGAGCGGACTCGTCCAGCCCGAGCTCGCGGAAGGCGTACTCGTTGAGCCACCAGGAGGCCTCGGCGGTGTGGTTGTCCTGCTTTTCCCTGATGCCCAATATCTCGAAATATGCGTCATCCCCCTTGAACTGCTGGAAGGAGACCAGGCCGCCGTTGTAGTTTCTGGTACTGTTGTTGGTGCCGTACAGGGGCGTGCCCTCGCCCAGCCCTACAGCATCCACGCAGCTGAGCTCCAGTAATTTGTCCCTGAATACGAATGGTCCTGAGGACTCGTCGAAGAGGTCTGTGCTGACATTCAGGATATTCTCCGTATTGTAGCCGAGAGGGGCATGGATCATCGCCCTTATCTGCAGGGCCATGGTCAGCACTGCCACCAGCATCACGGCTGTGACCGTGTTCTGCAGCACTATCATCACCTTGCTGTAGACCGAGCGGGTCTTGGTCCGGAAGGTGCCGCGAACTACGTCGATGGGCTTGGAGGCGGATATGAGTGTGGCCGGAACGATGCCGGATACCACGCTGAGCAGGATGGTCAGGAGCACCACTGCGCCCGCGCTTGCCGCCGATATTTCCTCGAATATCGAGAAATCATAGCCCAAGAGCCTGGATGCCGCCGGAGAGAGGGCCTCCGCCAGAAGGACTGCCAGCACCATTGCCGTGACGCATAGAATGCCGGTCTCTCCGAGCATCCGCCCGATGACCTGCCCGCGGGAGTCGCCGAGCAGCCGCCGTGTAGCCATTTCCTTGGCCCTGAAACCCGCCTGGGCCGTCGTCAGATTGATGTAGTTGAGCACCGCGAAGAGCAGCAGCACGATGCAGACCGAGAGCAGCAGCATGACTAAGGACTTGTCTCCGACATTGAGCCCGCTCCAGGTCGTGCCGCCATAGAAATAAAGTTCGTCCAGCGGAATCAGTTCCACTTCCTTGCTGGCCCCGCCCTTGTACGTCCACCATATCTCCTTGAAGTATTCCAGCATGTCACCGGTCTTGGATACGATGTCGGCCCCTGGCCATGTCATGATGAAGGTGATGACCGAGCCGCTGTTGCTCAGATGCATGTTGTGGGACTGGTTGAGTTTGGGAAGCCATTCGCCCCTGACGATGATGTCGCAGTAGGGGATGGTGGAGTTGTCGATGTCCTCCATCACGGCAGCCACATTGACCTCGATATCGTGTCCCATCAGTATCAGTCCTACGGGCCGTCCGATAGGATCCTGGCCGTGGAAAAGCGTGTTGGCCATCTTCCGGCTGATGACCGCGCTGTTGGCATCTCCCTTCCATGCCTCGTTGCTGCCCTCGGTTATCCTGAACGAGAACATGTCGAAGAAAGAGGTGTCCGCTATGCCCAAAGTGCCGAGCACCATGTTCTCTCCCGAACTTATTTCCATGGACTGTTGGCTGGAGAATGTCGTGGACGCCTCTATCTCCGGATACCTCTGCTTCAGGTAGGTCTGCAGATAGTAGGCGCTTTCGTACTGCCGGTTGCTGGCTACCACGTAGATACGGTCAGCGTTCTGCTGGAAGTTGTCGGTGCGCAGCTGTTTGGTCACGTAGCAGGCCAGCAGGAGCACGAATGCCATCGACACGGTCAGGCCGGTGATGTTGATGGCAGTGTAGAGTTTGTTCTTCTTCAGGAAGTTGAGGAATGAATGCATGGTAGGTGGTACTATAAGTCAGTTTTCGATTAAATAACGTGCAGGCGGAGGCAAATGTTGCATCGGCGTCCACAAAATTTGGGCAGCAACGGTAAGCAAGGAGGCGGGGGTGTTTTGTAAGCGCTCGGGGATCAGGCTCTTGCAAATTAAGGTGTGCTTCGCGAAGGCTCAGAAAGCTGCGAAAAGAACTCGTTGTGGTTGCAAATACTTGTTTTGCAGGTGTTTGTGAAACGACCCCGCTGCACTGCTTACCGTTGGCGGAAGAGCGGGCCGGGGTAATTAACCAAATCAGATCAGAACCCGTTGAGCGGCAGCAGCACTGTCGGCAGCAGCAGAAGGAAGCCCAGGACAATGAGCACCAGGATGAACTTCCAGACCCAGCGGACCCACTTGGCGTAGGGTATGCCGGCAATGCCGAGGACGGCGATGAGGACGCCTGAGACGGGGGTAATCATGTTGGTGAAGCCGTCGCCGAACTGGAAGGCGAGGACGGTGGCCTGGCGGGAGAGTCCGATCAGGTCCGAGAAGGGGGCCATGATGGGCATGGTCAGGGCGGCTTTGGCAGTGGCCGAGGGCATGAAGAGGTTGATACCGGTCTGGATGCCGTACATGGCTGAGAGCGAGCCGATCTTGCTGCCCTCTCCGAGACCGGAGGCCATCGAGTAGAGTATGGTGTCGATCACCCGGCCGTT
>CALUSM010000039.1 GCA_944323445.1 uncultured Bacteroidales bacterium | reverse complement strand
CCCGGTGGATGGATTCTCACCATGACCGCAATGCTCGTAGTGTTCTGCGCCCTCATCATCCTCTGCTTCATCTTCAAATTCACCGGACACATCGCTGTCAACAAGCTGAACCGGAAGTCCACCGCAGCCGCAGCAGGCACAGGTGAGGAGGCAGTCAACGTGAAGGAGACCTCAGGCGAGACCTACGCCGCCATCGCAGTGGCCCTCCACCTCTTCCACGAGGAGAGCGAGGCCCACGACAACGAGAGCCTGACCATCACCATGAGCCACACCGACAGGAGCTACTCGCCCTGGAGCTCGAAGATCTACACTCTCCGTCAGGTACCCACAGTTAAAAAGAACCAAAGATAATAATACAGACCATGAAAGAATATAAACTCAAAATCAACGGCAATGACTACAATGTGGTCATCAACGATGTACAGGAGTCAGTGGCTTCCATCGAGGTGAACGGCTCCAACTACAAGGTGGAGTTTGAGAAACCCATCGTCAAGCCCACCGCCATCAAAGTAGTGAAAACCGCAACCGCCGCTCCCGCTGTATCGGCAGCCGCTCCCAAACCCGCAGCAGCTCCCGCTCCCACAGCCGGCGGTACAACCGTATCCTCTCCCCTTCCCGGCGTTATCCTGGAAGTGTGCGTGAAGGAAGGCGACACCGTAAAGAACGGCCAGAAGATTATGGTTCTCGAGGCTATGAAGATGGAGAACGTAATAGAGGCCACCGCAGACGGTGTTATCAAGAGTATTAAAGTCAACAAAGGCGACTCTGTAATGGAAGGAACGCCCTTAGCTATTATAGGATAGTATGATTGGTGAAAATTTAAGACAATTCTGGCAGTATACCGGATTTGCGAATTTCGAGTGGACATACCTGCTGATGATCTGCATCGGCCTGGTGTTCATCTACCTCGCAATCAAGAAGGAGTGGGAGCCCATGCTCCTGGTTCCTATCGGATTCGGTATCATCATCGGCAACATCCCCCTCTTCCCCGGCCTCTCGGTCGGCATCTATGAGGAAGGCTCTGTGCTGAACATACTCTACTATGGTGTGATCAAGGGCTTCTACCCGCCTCTGATCTTCCTCGGAATCGGTGCGATGACCGACTTCTCCGCCCTGATCTCCAACCCCAAGCTGCTGCTCATCGGAGCCGCTGCCCAGCTGGGTATCTTCGGAGCCTACACCGTGGCCCTCGCCCTGGGATTCTCCCCCGCAGAGGCCGGTGCTATCGGAATCATCGGAGGTGCCGACGGTCCTACCGCCATCTTCCTCTCCTCGAGACTTGCTCCCGACCTTATGGGCGCCATCGCCGTGTCGGCATACTCCTACATGGCTCTGGTACCTGTGATCCAGCCTCCTATCATGAAGCTGCTGACCACCAAGAAGGAGAGACTCATCAGGATGAAGCCGCCCCGTCCGGTATCCCCCACAGAGAAGAAGCTCTTCCCTATCATCGGCTTCCTCGTAACTGCATTCATCGTGCCCTCCGGTATCCCTCTGCTGGGTATGCTCTTCTTCGGTAACCTCCTCAAGGAGAGCGGTGTTACCCGCCGTCTGGCCGAGACCGCACGCGGACCGCTGATCGACATCGTGACCATCCTCATCGGTCTGACCGTAGGATGCTCCACCCAGGCCGACAAGTTCCTGCAGCTGAAGTCCGTGTACATCTTCATCCTCGGAGCGTTCTCCTTCATGGTAGCTACCTTCGGCGGTGTGATGTTCGTGAAGATCTTCAACATCTTCCTCAAGCCCGGCAACAAGATCAACCCTCTCATCGGAAACGCCGGAGTATCCGCAGTACCGGACTCCGCCCGTGTGTCCCAGCTGGTAGGTCTGCAGTACGACAAGACCAACCACCTGCTGATGCACGCCATGGGCCCGAACGTTGCCGGTGTGATCGGATCGGCCGTCGCCGCAGGTATCCTGCTCGGATTCCTCGGTTAGGAGAAGACAGGGTATTAATTGACTTATTAAAGTGCCGCTCAAAAAGTGGCACTTTTTTTGTTTTCGATAGGTATTGTCCGAAAGTTTTACTAACTTTGAAAGAATTTAAAAACACACTGTATGGAAAATAAACTCCAGGAACTCACCGATAAGCTCTACAACGAGGGGTTGTCCAAAGGAAAGCAGGAGGCCGAGGCTCTCAAGGCCGCCGCAGCAAAAGAATCAGAACAGATAATCTCAGAAGCCCGCAAGGAAGCCGACAGGGTACTCGAAGCCGCCCGCAAGGAGGCCGAGGAACTGCGCACCCGCGTGGAGGGCGATATCCGGATGGCCTCGTCCCAGACCATCTCCGCCATCCGCCAGCAGATCGAGAACATCGTCATCACCAAGGCCGTATCAGCCGGCGTCAAGCAGAACCTGGAGGATCCCGAGCTCATCAAGACCCTTCTCGTCACCATAGCCAAGGCATTCAACGCCGCAGATCCCGTGCCCGCCGGACTGGACGTCGTGCTCCCCGCCTCACTGCAGAAAGAACTCGGAGCATGGTTCGAGAAGAAAGCCGCAGCTGTAATGGGAGAGGGAGTGAGCGTCAGCTTCTCCCGCCAGATAGCCGGAGGCTTCAGAATCGGTCCCCGCGACGGAGGCTACATGATCAGCTTCGCCGAGGGGGATTTCCAGAACGTCCTCACCGAATATCTCCGCCCTGCCACCCGCAAGCTGCTGTTCGGATAACCCGTAGACAGGTGGACGATGAACAACTACCATTATATCATAGCCGGCCTGCCCGACCTGCTGCCTGACTTCACCTCCGGTCAGTTCTCATACCGGGAGCTGGCAGATTCCATAAAGGAGCAGCTCTGCGCAAAGGACCGCCGCGCAGTGGACTGGCTCGAGTTCGGAGCCGACACCTCGCACCTGAGCAGGCATCTGTACAGGGCGGCCGCCCGGCAGAAAAGCTCATTCATCCGCTCCTGGTACGAGCTGGACCGCAGAATCCGCAACTCGCAGACCAGGTATCTGGCCGGGAAGGAGGGCATTGATCCTGAAAAATACTCCGTGGGAGAGACTGAGAGCGCCGGGGAGGACTACCCTGCCCTGCTGCAGATATTCCAGCATCCGGATCTTTTCGAGAGAGAGCACATGCTGGACCGGTACCGCTGGGACCGCATCACGGAGATGACCACATTCCATTACTTCGACATGGACGTCATCCTGGGCTTTCTGGCCAAGGGGATGATCGTGGGCCGCTGGAGCTCGCTCGACCGGGAGAAAGGCGCGGAGCTCTTCCGCCGCTACGTGGACGAGGTCAGGGGCACATTCAAAGGCATTGATTTCAACTAAGACAATAAATATCAAAATATATGGATCCTATCAGACACACAACAGGTAAAGTAACGGGCATCATCTCCAACCTGGTGACCGTGGAAGTCGACGGACCTGTCTCCCAGAACGAGATCTGCTACATCTCGCTGGGAGATGCCAGGCTCATGGCCGAGGTCATCAAGGTGACAGGACGCAGGGCCTCGGTGCAGGTCTACGAGAGCACCCGCGGACTAAGGTGCGGGGACAAGGCCGAGTTCCAGGGGCACATGCTTGAGGCTACTCTCGGTCCCGGCCTGCTGTCGAGCAACTTCGACGGCCTGCAGAACAACCTCGCCACCATGGAGGGAGTCTTCCTCAAACGCGGAGAGTACACCGCCCCTATCGACGTGAACCGTGAGTGGAACTTCACCCCGCTGGCGGCACCCGGAGACGAGGTCCGCGCCGCCGACTGGCTGGGAGAGGTCAAGGAAGGCTGGCTGCCCCACAAGATCATGGTGCCGTTCTCATTCAAGGACACCTATAAAGTAAAATCCATCGTCCCCGCCGGCTCATACAGGGCCAGCGACACCATCGCCGTACTGACCGACACTGCCGGAGACGAGCATCCCGTAATCATGATCCAGAAATGGCCGGTCAAGGTGGCCATCACCGCTTACAGGGAGAAACCCCGTCCCTGGCGCATCATGGAGACCGGAGTAAGGTGCATCGACACCTTCAACCCTATCGCAGAGGGCGGTACCGGATTCATCCCCGGACCTTTCGGATGCGGAAAGACAGTGCTCCAGCACGCCATAGCCAAGCAGGGAGAGGCCGACGTGATAGTGATGGCGGCATGCGGAGAAAGGGCCAACGAGGTGGTGGAGATCTTCACCGAGTTCCCCGAGCTGGTGGACCCGCGCACCGGACGCTCCCTGATGGAGAGGACCACCATCGTCTGCAACACCTCCAACATGCCCGTGGCCGCCCGAGAGGCATCCGTCTACACCGCCATGACCATCTGCGAGTACTACAGGGCCATGGGCCTCAAGGTCCTCCTGCTGGCCGACTCCACCTCCCGCTGGGCACAGGCCCTCAGGGAGATGAGCAACCGTATGGAAGAGCTGCCCGGAGCCGACGCCTTCCCCGTGGACCTCTCGTCCATCATATCCAACTTCTACGCCCGCGCCGGAGCCGTAGTGCTCAACAACGGACAGACAGGATCCGTAACATTCATCGGTACCGTATCCCCCGCCGGAGGCAACCTCAAGGAGCCCGTGACCGAGTCCACAAAGAAGGCCGCCCGCTGCTTCTACGCCCTCTCACAGAACCGTGCCGACAAGAAGCGCTACCCTGCCGTAGACCCCATTGACTCCTATTCGAAATACCTCGAATACCCCGAGATTGTCACCTTCCTCAAGGAGAAGATCTCCCCCAGATGGGTGGATATGGTCCTCGAGGCCAAGAATCTGGTGCTCAGAGGAAAGGAAGCCTTCGAGCAGATCAATATCCTCGGAGACGACGGAGTGCCCGTCAGCTACCATGAGCGCTACTGGAAGTCGGAGCTGATCGACTACATCATCCTGCAGCAGGATGCATTTGACCGCATAGACGCTTCCACTCCCCTCGAGAGGCAGGAGTTCATGCTGGAGAAGGTCCTGGACGTATGCCATGCAGAGCATGAGTTCGAGACCTTCGAGGAATGCTCCACCTGGTACAAGGAGGTGATCAACCTCTTCCGCCAGATGAACTACTCGGAATTCCGCAGCGATGATTTCAACAGATACCTCGAACAGATCAACAAATACATCAGCCATGACAAATAAAGCATTTCAAAGGATATACACTCAGCTTGAGGCCATCACCAAAGCGACCGTGTCGCTCAGGGCGCAGGGAGTCTCCAACGACGAGCTGGCCACAGTGGCCGGACGTCTGGCCCAGGTGGTGAAGATCAAGGACGACCTGGTCACCCTCCAGGTCTATGAGGGCACCGAGGGCATCCCGACCGACGCCGAGGTGACATTCTTCGGCGAGCCGCCCGCCCTCAACGTCAGCGACGAGCTGGCAGGACGCTTTTTCGATGCCTACGGCCACCCTATCGACGGAGGTCCGGAGGTCGAGGGAGAGCGCCGCTACATCGGAGGCCCGTCGGTCAACCCTTACAAGAGGAAACAGCCCTCGCAGCTGATTCCCACCGGTATCGCCGGCATTGACCTGAACAATACCCTCGTATCGGGACAGAAGATACCCTTCTTCGCCGACCCGGACCAGCCTTACAACCAGGTCATGGCCATGGTGGCCCTCCGCGCCGATGTGGACAAGATCATCCTCGGCGGCATGGGACTCTCGAACGACGACTACCTGTATTTCAGGAACATGTTCGAGAATGCCGGAGCCCTGAACAAGATCATCAGTTTCGTCAATACTACCGAGCAGCCCCCCGTGGAGCGTCTGCTGATACCGGACATGGCCCTGACGGCCGCCGAGTATTTTGCCGTGGACAAGAATGAGAAGGTCCTCGTGCTGCTGACCGACATGACCCTGTATGCCGATGCCCTGTCGATCGTATCCAACCGTATGGACCAGATACCGTCGAAGGACTCGATGCCCGGATCATTGTACTCGGACCTGGCCAAGATATACGAGAAGGCCGTGCAGCTGCCCGCCGGAGGCTCCATCACCATCATAGCCGTGACCACCCTCAACGACGGGGACATCACCCACGCCATACCCGACAACACCGGATACATCACCGAGGGACAGCTCTTCCTGCGTCAGGACAGCGACACCGGCAAGGTCATCGTGGACCCGTTCCGCTCCCTGTCCCGTCTGAAACAGCTGGTTATCGGCAAGAAGACCCGCGAGGACCACAACCAGGTGATGAACACCGCCGTCCGCCTCTACGCCGATGCCGCCAACGCCAAGACCAAGCTCGAGAACGGCTTCGACCTGAGCGACTACGACAACCGCTGCCTCGCCTTCGCCAAGGACTACTCCACCCGGCTCCTGGCCATCGACGTCAACATTCCCATCAACGAGATGCTCGACACCGCATGGGAGCTCTTCGGCAAGTATTTCACCAAGGCGGAGACAGGTATCAAGGATGCACTCATAGAGAAATACTGGAAGGAGAATGATTAAATTCCAATATAACAAGACGTCGCTCGGCGAGCTGGGCAAGCAGCTGAAGATCCGCACCCGGGCCCTGCCTACCCTGAAGAACAAGGAGGCGGCCCTGCGCTTAGAGGTCAAGAAGGCCAAGAGGCGCTCGGACGAGCTGTTGGAGGAGCTCTCGGCCGCATTAGAGAGGTACAGCTACCTGTCAGGACTCTGGAACGAGTTCGAGCCGGGGCTTATCTCGGTGCGGGACGTGGAGCTGGTCACGGCCAAGTTCGCGGGGGTGAGGATACCCGAGCTCAAAGATGTCATCTACGATGTCCGGGAATTCAACCTCTTCCAGAAGCCCCTGTGGTACAGCGACGGAGTGCAGATACTCAAGGATCTAGCCCGCCTCGGAATCGAGTCAGAGATCTGTTCCGAGAAGAGCCGCATCCTCGACTTCTCCCGCAAGAAGACCACCCAGAAGGTCAATCTGTACGAGAAGGTCCAGATACCCGGGTACAATGAGGCTATCCTCAAGATCAAGCGCTACCTGGAAGACGAGGAGAACCTCTCCAAGGCCTCCCAGAAGATAGTCAAGAACCGTCACGACCTAGAAGCAGAGGAGGAAGCACTATGATAACGAAAATGACCAAATACTCCATGATCCTCCTGTCGGGGGACCTGGAACGGTTTCTGTCAGGGGTGCAGGAGCTCGGGATGGTGGACATCACCCGCTCCGTTACCGGCACTGACGATGCCTCGAAGGAGATGACATCCCTCATCGGAAGGTGCCGGGCTGCCGCAGCGTCCCTGCATGCTCTGGCAAAGGAGCACCGCGAGGCATCCGCATCCGCCGGGGACAGCGCAGTCCCTCCGGCCGCGGATCTGTCCGCTGAGGAACTTCTCAATGCCTTCGAGGGCAATGCGGCCCGCAGGGAAGAGATTGCCTCGGAGCTGGATGCCCTGGACAAAGAATACCGGAAGGCCCTGCCCTGGGGGGAATTCTCGCCCTCGGATGTGGACAGACTGCGGGCTGCCGGACTTACTCCGCATTTCTACTGTGTCAGCGACAAGCGGTTCTCTCCCTCATGGGAAGAGCAGTATCCCCTGCAGGTGCTGACCCGCGACAACGGGAACATCTGTTTCGTCGTACTGACCCGGACGGATGCTGCCGGTGATGATATGGACGCAGCCGGACCACCCGCCGCCGAAGAGACCCAGCTGCCCCCCCGCCCTGCCTCGCAGGTGCAGGCCGGGATGCAGGCTCTCCGCTCCGAGAATGACCGGCTGGTGGCAGAGGCCCTGGGATACGCATCCCGTTCATCTGAACTTACGGAACTGGCCGACAGGACATTTGCCTCGCTGGACCTGCATCTGGCCGGGACCTCTTCCCTCCTCGAGGGCGAGGGCACGATCAGCGTAGTGGAGGGCTTCGCTCCCACTGCCGACGACGCCGCAGTGCAGGAGTACCTGGAGCACGGTCCCTGCACCGTCTACTGGCAGGCCGAGGCGGCCAAGGGTGCGGACAATCCGCCCATCAAACTGCGCAACAACTGGTTTGCCCGTCTCTTCGAGCCCGTCGGAGGCCTCTACGAGCTGCCCAACTACGACGAACTGGACCTGACTCCTTATTTCGCTCCGTTCTACATGCTCTTCTTCGGCTTCTGCCTCGGAGACATGGGATACGGCCTGATATTAGTCATCACCGGTATCGCGGTGACCTTAGCTCTGCCCAAGTTCAGCGGCTACGGCAAGCTGATAGCCTGGCTCGGGGTCGGCTCGCTCATCCTGCCGCTGTTCTCCGGAACGTTCTTCGGCATGAAGCTGGCCGATATCCTGCCCATGCCGGACAATATCAAGGCCCTGTTCTTCTCGGACCTGAAGATGTTCTGGTTCGCCATCATCTTCGGCCTGTTCCAGATAGTGTTCGCCAG
Source organism: uncultured Bacteroidales bacterium (assembly GCA_944323445.1). Classification (GTDB taxonomy): domain Bacteria; phylum Bacteroidota; class Bacteroidia; order Bacteroidales; family UBA932; genus Coprenecus. Next base: position 10,508 of record CALUSM010000039.1, on the reverse strand, counting down.
GATGCTCAAGGCCATATTCGCCTTCTCCAAGCGGCGCTGGGACGAGGCGCTGACCGAGGTGGGATGGAGCATGCTCATCGTGTGGGCCGCGTGCGCATATGCCGGCTCGCAGATGGGGACCAAGCTGCTGCCCCACGTGGTGGCGCAGGTGCTGGTCTTCGGAGGACTGGTGCTGGTGCTGTTCTGCAGCAAGCCGGCCAAGTTCTTCCTGCTGCGTCCGCTCAAAGGTATCGTCTCCCTCTACGACATCACCAGCATCTTCGGCGACATGCTCTCGTACATCCGTCTGTTCGGATTAGGTACGACGGGAGGTATCCTCGCGCTGGTGATCAACTCCATCGCCATGACCCTCTCGGGCATCCCCTACGTGGGCTGGCCGGTCACTGTCATATTCCTCATCTTCGGACACCTGGCCGTCATGGGCCTGTCGTGCCTCGGAGCATTCGTACACCCGGTCCGTCTGACTTTCGTGGAGTTCTACAAGAATGTGGGCTTCGAGGGAGGCGGAAGGGCCTACAGACCACTGAAATCATATAGTAATAACAAATAAAAACTCTTTAATCCTATGTCAACACCTTTGATTTTAGCTTACGCCGGAATGGCCTTGATGCTCACACTTTCCTGCATCGGCAGCGCCATCGGCGTGACAATGGCCGGCAACACCACAGTAGCGGGCCTCAAGAAGAAACCCGACATGTTCGGTAAGGCCATGCTCCTCGGCGTGCTTCCCTCCACCCAGGGTCTGTACGGATTCGCCGCCTTCTTCCTCATGCTGAGCAGCCTCAACGGTATGGAAGAGGCTTCCGCCGTCCTCACCATGAACCAGGGCCTGGCTATGTGCGCAGCCGGTATAGCCCTCGGTTTCGTAGGTCTGTGGTCCGCCATCAAGCAGGCCAGCCTCGTCAGCAACGGTATCAACGAGATGTCCAACGGACACGACGTCTTCTCCCGCACCATGATTCTCGCCGTGTTCCCCGAGCTCTACGCCATCCTGGCATTTGCCTGCGCGTTCCTCGCTCTGCCGTAGGGGCATTTCTGCTTAGGACGACACAAAGAAAAAAGTCCGGATACCTGCACGGTTGTCCGGACTTTTTCTTTTCCGCTCTCTTCACCACCTCCTTCCCGTCGGTAATCCTGATTTTAGTTGACTGGAAGGTGCCGGGAAAAATGGCATTTCTCCACCACCTTCTCGATTTCGTTATAAACCGACCGGTCTCAGAGGCCTCTCTCGCAGGCCCTGATCCGGATCCCTGTCCGGAAGGTGCCGACAAAAGCGGCATTTGCCCTGCACCTTCTCGCCATGCCTTCTGCTGCAGCACCTTTACAGCCCCCTCTCGCCGGTATTCCTGTTTCCAGTTGACTGGAAGGTGCCGGGGAAAGCGGCATTTCTCCGGCACCTGCTTACCATGCCATTTACCGCCACATTCTCTTCCGCACGCTTTCCACATCTATTGCCAGACACCTGGCAATCTGTTTGTCCGGAAGAAGATAATGCAGGTCGTCTCTGAGTATGTCACAGATTTCGAGTTTCTGCCCCCGGGTCAGATGAGAATAACTGCTTACGTGGAACTGCCTTATAAGTTCGTTGTCGATAATCCGGCAAAGCTCGAGATCGGAAACAGGTACATCGGAAACCCATCCCGGGCTTTTTTTCAGCACGGCCGCTATCTGGTCCGGTGACATAAGCGGCTCGACAGTCTGTAGGTCAATGTGCGGAACGTCGGGATTTTCAGAAAGCTGCTCTTCTTTCCACTTATCATAGTTGACCCTATGGAGATTGAAGTCAAACGCTCTGTAGGATCCGAAGTATCCCTCAACGATGTCAGTCTCCACGATGTCGGCGGGAGATATCTGGCCGAACCTGTCGAATGACAAGCTTTTCGGGATGACGTTGTTCTCTCTTACCAGTCTGGCTCTTCGGGCGGCGTCCTGCGTAAGTTCCGTACACGGCAGGATGGAGGTACTCTTCTTGAAGTACAGATTGGCAGATGAAAAGGGGTAATCGAAAGGATTGGCGCATACCCCGTGATGCCAGGCATTGCGCGAGATGTAGCTCAGACAGGCAGCGATGTGGATGCGCCCTTCGAGGTTCAGCTGAAAATACGACGGGTCGCCGAGCTGACCTTTCCGTCCGTATTTGTGATTGAACATCTGGGTGTAGGAGGAGCGGATGCGCTGGACAAGGCCGGATGACTTGTCTGTAATTGCTCCCAAATGCACATGGTTGGACATAATGCTGTAGGACAGGAGCTTGCTGTTGGTGTTAATGATGCCCTGTGCGATGCAGTTGAACAGTGTTGCGTAGTCAGAGTAGTCTCTGCAGAGTACTTCCTTGTGTGAAGTAAAACATAGATGTTGATTTCTTCCCCTCATGGCTTTATGTATTTTCCCGTAAATCTACGCATGATAATCGGAATAAAGGTGTCGAAAACGTAAAAATATTTTGAAGGTAAAATTTTCAGTATATTTGGCCGCAAATTTTCCGTAGATGACGACCCGTACCGGAGACCTCACTGTTGGCGGCATCACTTCCACGCTGCTGCGATTCACCCTGCCGATGATGCTCGGCTCGCTGATGCAGCAGTGCTATAATATCGCTGATACCCTGATAGTAGGACGGTGCATAGGCTCCGATGCGCTGGCAGCTGTCGGGTCGGCCTACAGCCTGATGACGTTTCTGATATCGGTGCTGCTGGGCCTGGCGATGGGCAGCGGGACGGTGTTCTCGCTGCAGTTCGGAGCGGGGAATATGTCCGGCTTGCGGCGCAGTATCTACGTGTCGCTGGTGCTGATCGGGTGTGTGACGGCTGCCCTCACCGTGGCGTCTTTTGCCCTCATTGACCCGATTCTGAGGCTGCTCCAGGTGCCGGCGGAGATATACGGTATGCTGCGGCTGTACCTGCTGATTATCTTCGGCGGTATCCCGCTAACTTTCCTGTACAATTTCTATGCGGCCCTGCTCCGGGCGGTCGGGGATTCGGTCACTCCGCTGTGGTTCCTCGGGGTCTCGGTGGTGCTCAATATCGCTCTGGACCTGCTGTTCATACTCGGCTTCGGCATGGGGGTAGGCGGTGCGGCTCTGGCGACAGTGGCGGCTCAGGGGGTATCGGCGCTCGGGCTGATGGTCTACGTGCTGTGCAGGCGGCCGGAACTGCGGGTACGGAGGGAGGATATGCGGCTGGACGGTGACTCGGTGAGGGAAATAGCTTCCTTCTCGATGCTGACCTGTGTGCAGCAGTCGGTAATGAATTTCGGCATACTGATGGTGCAGGGTCTGGTCAATACCTTTGGTACAGCGGTGATGGCGGCTTTTGCAGCGGCGGTGAAGATAGACTCGTTCGCCTATATGCCGGTGCAGGAGTTCGGCAATGCGTTCTCCACGTTTACGGCACAGAACTACGGAGCAGGCAAGTCGGGGCGCATACGGAAGGGAGTCCGGAGCGCATTCCTGATATCGGTGCTGTTCTCTCTGGCTGTCTCGCTCCTGGTCTTTCTGCTGGCACGGCCGCTGATGCTCATCTTCGTGCGGGCGGAAGAGGTGGAAATAATCCGTCTCGGAGTGCAGTACCTGCGGGTCGAAGGTTCCTTCTACTTCGGCATCGGCATCCTCTTTCTGCTGTACGGCTACTACCGTGCCATCCGCATGCCGGCTATGTCCGTGGTGCTGACCGTCCTATCGCTCGGAACCCGCGTCGCGCTGGCCTACATCCTCGCGGCCATTCCTTCTGTCGGTGTCATCGGTATCTGGTGGTCTATCCCCATCGGATGGGCCCTGGCTGACGGAGTCGGCATAGCGTACTATTTCTATTTACGGCGGAAAAATGTAAATTTGTAGAAACATCAACACTATCTGCCATGAAACGAATTATCTTAATCACCGCCGCCGCTGCGATGCTGCTTGCAGGCGGATGCTCTTCCGGCAAATCTGAAACTGAGATCATCTGGCTGTGCGACAGGGCCGCCGGTCAGTCACTCTCCATCTTCCCCGATGCTTCTCCCGAATTAGCAGCATCCCTCGGGCTCGAGGACGCAGTACCTTCTTCCATGAGCGCATTCCTGGTGCGCAAGGACGGCAAGGTCCTGCTCTTCGACACCGGTCTCGGGCTGCCTGACGGAGGTATACGCCGCGGTCTGGATTCGCTGGGGCTGAGTCCTGCGGATGTGGATTACCTGTTTCTCACCCATTTTCACGGAGACCATATCGGCGGGATGCTGGATGCAGAAGGTACTCCCGTGTACACCGACGCCCAGGTCTACGCCTCCCAGCCCGAGTACGACGCATGGATGAATATGCCCGCGGACCGGAACGCCCAGGCAGTGCAGACCATGAACGCCTACAGCGACCGCCTGCATCTCTTCCAGTTCGGAGACATTCTGCCGTGCGGTGTGGAGGCTCTCTACGCCGTCGGGCACACTCCCGGCCATACGGTATTCCGCGTCGATGACATCCTCATCTGGGGCGACATCATCCACGGTCTTGCCCTCCAGCTCGACCATCCCGAGATCTGCGCCACCTACGACATGGACCAGGAGGCCGCCGTCGCCGCCCGCAAGCACATGTTACGCATCGCCCGCGAACAGCACCTGCTCGTAGCCGGCATGCATCTCCCCGAGGGCTTCCTCGACTTCCGTACCCCCGCCGCCGAATAGCAGGTGCCGGGAAAATAGCACTTTTGTCGGCACCTTCCGGAGGGAAATCCGAGATGGACGGCCGGGACAGCAAAAAAGGAGGGCGGCAGAACGGATTCTGTCGCCCTCGCGTTAAGGAGCCGCAACTGCGTAGCCTGAAGCCGATACAGCTGCAGTATCGTCATGGCATCACCAGGATGCCGCACAGCACTACAGCTGGTCAGGAGTAAGACCGGAGTTGATTGTCACCTCGGTCACTTTGGCCTCGACTACACCTACCTGAGGCAGGGTTACTTTCTGCAGCATCGGGTAGATGATGCCATAAGCTGTCTTCTGGTAATCGCCGAAAATCACTTCCTGGGTCTGACCCTGTGCTGTAGCAATACTCTTGACCTTTAGGCCAGTGGCCACATCGTAGAAGTTGTAGCTGGCCATACCGCCTTTCTCCTGGCGCACCTTGTAGGCATCGCTGCCGTCCACGTTCTCGATACCCTCGAGAGTGAATACATAGCCCTGGTCTGCTCCGAGAATCTCGGGGAAGGGATAGATGTCGCTCATGGCCTCTACCTGCGCGGGGTCGGTAATCTCTTGCTCCATACCGCCGGCCGAAACCTTGATCTTGCCGTCACGGAGCACGATGTTGGAGACGGGGCTGCCGCCCATGGTCTGAGCGATGGAGAAGCACTTCTGGTCGATGATACGCTTGGTTGTAGTGGCCATGCTCATTCCCATGACATTCATCTCCACATTCTCGGTCATGTCGTTGATGCCCTCCACGAGAACACGGCCTCCGATGGCCTCAAGATAGCTGTCAAGCACGGACTCTACGGTCACGCCCTCAGCCACAGCCTTACGCTCGATGGGATTGCCCTCAAAGTCGAGCTCGACCACCACGCCGTCAGAATCATACTCAGCCAGAGCAGGCAATACGGAAGGGTCGCCCACGCAGAACCAGTACATGTTGTCAGGATCGAAATACTTGGCCACCACTTTGCGGATGTCGTCCATTGTCAGGGCATCCAGTCTCTGGAGATATGTGGCATAGTAGTCAGCGGGAAGATTGTAGCGCTCGATATTGTAGGCATAGGAGGCAATCTCTTCAGAGGACTCCAGCGAACGGGAGAAGTCACCTGCAAACATTGTCTTGAACTTGCGCAGGTCATCCTCGCTATATTTGCCGTCCATCATGTTCTGCAGCTCATAGCGCATCTGCACAAAGGAACTGTCAGTAGCGTTTGCGTTGACATCACCCAGCGCATAGAATGTACCGGATACTTCGTCAGGGCGTACAGAGGAGTATGCTCCGTATGTCCAGCCGTGAGTCTCGCGGAGGTTCTTGAACAGCTTGGCGTCAAATCCGCCGCCACCGTAGATACCGTTGGCGATCTGCAGGGCCATCAGGTCCTCTGAGTCACGGGTCAGGGTGATGGGAGCCATCATGCGGATAGTTGACTGTACGGCTCCGTCCTTGGGCGAGAATACCACCTCGATGCCCTCGGGACGGTTGACCGCGGGATCGTCGAAAGTGATGACCTCACCAGCCTCCCAGGAAGCCAGGTATTTGCTGCACAGAGCCTTTGCCTCCTTGAGCTTCATGTCGCCGGTGATGATCATTATCGCACTGTTGGGGATGATGTACTTGTCGTAGTATGCGCGGCAGTCGTCCACGGTGATGTTATTGACAGTAGCCTCAGTCATGATGTCGCTGTAGGAATGTCCCTCGGGATATACAGTGGCTGTCTGGATGTTGGATATAATGGACGAGGGCTGGGTCTCGGACATCTGGAGGACGCCGAGATACTGGTCACGCACCTTATCCATCTCCTCCTGGGGGAATGTAGGATTGTAGAGCACATCGGAAAGAAGCTCCATCATCTTGTCGGTATACTTGGTCAGCGTAGTAAAGCCGATGAAAGAGGAACCGGTACGGAAAGAAGCTCCGAGGAAATCCACCTCGTTGTTGATCTGCTCGGCGGTACGGTTGGCAGTACCCTTGCTCCAAAGCTCGCCGAAGAATTCGGACTCACCTGTCTTGTCTCCCTGCATGTAGGGATCCACGATGAAGTTTATATCCACAGACACCAGGGGACGGTCGTGGTCCTCCACGAGGATGACGCGGAGACCGTTGTCAAGAGTGAATTTCTCGAAGTCACCGAACTCCACCACGGGAGCGGGACCTGCCTCAGGAGCCTTGCTTCTGTCTATCTGCGCGCTCAGCTGGAAGAGGGACAGCAGGGCGGCTGCAATGGTAAGAGATAATATCTTTTTCATATCGCTGTTCTTGTCTTATGATTAGTTCTGTTTGGGAAGATAGTAAATCGAAATCTTCTGAGCGGGGTCAATGTACTTCTTGGCCACCTCGAGCACCTTCTCCTTGGTCAGGGAAGTGTAGTTTTCCATCGTCTCGTTGACGAAGTTGGTGTTCTTGAGATAGGTGTAGGCGGTAGCAAGGCTCTCGGCTGTCTCCTCGATAGTGGAGTTGGAGCGGGCCTGAGCCATCTCTACCATATTCATCACCTTCTGGAATTCCTCATCGGACATGCCGTTCTCCAGCAGGCCATAGACCTCAGCGTCTATATCTGCCTCAAGGACGGAGAGATCCACACCGTTGGGGATACCCTGGATCATGAACACACCCGGATGCTCGAAAGGCATCACGCCGCCACCAGCCATCAGACCGGTCTTCTTGGTGTCCACAATCTGCTTCTGCAGACGGGCGGAGTTGCCCTGGGAGAGGATGGCGTTGAACACGTCCATTGCGAAATAGTCCTCGGTGCCGTAAGCAGGAGCGGGATAGACCTCTATCAGCATGGGCATCTGGATGTTGTCATAGACTGTATCCTTGACGGGTTCTGTACGCTTAGGCTCCATGTTGGGATCCGGACGGCGGGGCTCCACTGTACCTGCGGGTATGTCGCCGAAGTACTCCTCGATCCACTCCTTGGTCTGCTTGGTATCGAAGTCACCGCAGATTACCAGCACGGCGTTGTTGGGTTTGTAGAACATATCGTGGAAGTCCTGGAAGTCCTGGATGGAGGCGTTGCGGATGTGCTCCTCGGAACCGAGCACGTCGTGGTTGTAGGGATGAACCTTGAACGAGTTGGTCAGAATCTTGGTAAATGCTGTGCCGTAGGGCTGGTTGTCGCGGGTCTGGCCCATCTCCTGGCACACCACGTCCTTCTGGGTATTCACGCCGATCTCCTCGATCTTGGGATGCAGCATCCTCTCGGACTCCAGCCACATTCCGAGCTCCAGCTGGTTGGAGGGCAGCAGCTCGAAATAGTAGGTACGGTCATTGGAGGTGTTGGCGTTCAGAGAGCCGCCGGCCTCGGATACGTAGGTAGCATACTCGCCGCGTCCGATATTCTCGGTGCCCTCGAACATAAGGTGCTCGAAGAAATGGGCGAAGCCGGTCAGATGGGGCTCCTCATTCTTCGAGCCCACGTGATACATCACGGAGATTACGACATTGGGGGTCTTGTGGTTCTGCGAGAGAATCACATGCAGACCGTTGTCGAGGTCGTACTCCTCGAACTTGACATTCTGCGCCGAAGCGGCGAAAGGCAGGAGTGCTGCCGTCAGAATCAGGGTTAAAATGGTTTTCTTCATACTTTTTTGATGGTTGAGATTAATTATCTGTTTATAAAGGTTATCGTTCAATTTCTATTCCACCACACTCACGCGGCCGTCCTGAAGCCTGTACTTTTCGCCGGTTCCCGGGCACACTGCCGTCCCGTCAGGCCCGAACTCCAGGCGGTAGCCGGCCCGGCTCATCCACCCCACCTGCCGCGAGGGATTGCCCACCACCAGAGCGTACGGAGGCACGTCCTTCGTCACCACCGCCCCCGCGCCGATGAAGGCCCACTCGCCGATGTCGTGGCCGCAGACCACCGTGGCATTGGCACCTATCGTAGCCCCCTGTCCCACATGCGTGCAGAGATACTCACCACGGCGGTTGACCGCACTGCGGGGATTGACCACATTGGTAAACACACAGGAAGGCCCGAGGAACACATCGTCCCCGCAGGTCACTCCGGTATAGACAGATACATTGTTCTGCACCTTGACATTGCGGCCGAGGACTACCTCCGGGGAGATGACCACGTTCTGCCCTATGTTGCAGCCCGGCCCCAGCACCGCCCCCGTCATGATATGGGAGAAATGCCATATCCGACACCCCTCTCCTACCGTGCATCCGGGGTCAATGACCGCCGTCTCATGTGCGTAATATTTCTTCTCCTCCATTGGCTATCTCGTAAAAAATTCCTTAATTGCCTCCGCAATCCGCTCCTGCACCCCGGCATTCAGTTCCGTATGCATGGGCAGGGACAATACACTTCCTGCCAGTTCCTCAGCCACCGGAAAGGAGAGCCCCTCCTGACGGTAAGCCTGCTGACGGTGCAGTGGCAGAGGATAATATATCATCGACGGTATCCCGCGGGAAGCCAGGTGCTCCTTGAGCGCATTCCTGCGGCCGTCAGCTACTTTCAAGGTAAACTGATGGTAGACATGGGTACCGCAATGGGACTCAGCGGGCAGTGCTATGCCCTCGAGCCCATGGAGCAGCGTCCGGTAACGGGCGGCGGCCTCCTGACGCGCGGCACAGTATTCATCCAGATGACGGAGTTTGACTTCCAGGACAGCAGCCTGAAGGGTATCGAGGCGGGAGTTGCAGCCCACCACATCGTGACGGTACTTGACCCGCTGCCCGTGATTGGCAATCATGCGGATGCGCTCAGCAAGGTCCGGGTCATCCGTGAAAAGAGCACCGCCGTCACCGTAGCAACCGAGATTCTTCGAAGGGAAAAAAGAAGTGCAGCCGATATGCCCGAGAGTACCGGTATGCCTGTTGCGGCCGTCCGGGAAAGTGTAGAGCGCTCCGAGGGACTGGGCATTGTCCTCTACGACATACAGTCCGCGGGCGGCGGCAAAGTCCAGTATCGGCGCCATATCACAGCTCTGTCCGAAAAGATGGACGGGGATAACGGCCCGCGTCCGGGGAGTCAGCGCACTCTCTATGAAGCGGATATCCGTGTTGAAGGTCTCCCGGTCCACATCCACCAGCACCGGCCTGAGCCCTAAAAGGGCAATGACCTCCGCCGAAGCCACGTAGGTAAATGCCGGAACAATGACCTCGTCGCCGGGTTTCAGGCCGAGAGCCATGAGAGCTATCTGGAGGGCATCCGTACCGTTGCCGCAGGTGATGACGTGCGCGGCTCCAGTATACTGTGCCAATGCCGAGGCAAAGCGGCCGACCGCAGGACCGTTGATAAAAGCGGAGCTGTCAATGACCTCCGCTATTGCGGCGTCCACCTCCGCCTTGATTTTCATATACTGACCGTGAAGGTCAACCATCTGGATTTTCTGCTGCATCACCGACTCCTTTTATTTTACCAGCCGAAAGGATGAGGTGACAGGGGCAGTTTCGCCAGAGGATGGTAGTCACCCTTGAGTCCTATGGGCGTGGCAGTGCGTATCTGACTGACTATCTCGATGCAGGGACGGGCCTCGCTGATGCGGAAGCCCTCGTCTGCGAGTATCTTCTCGTAGCTGCGGGTGTGGAGCTCTGTGAATCCGGCGCTGAACTCGAACTCCTCCCCGTCGATCATGATCGTGCGGTAGGTGCGCTTCTCGCCTTGAACGGCATTTTCCGGCAGGTTGTCCGCGTTGATGCTCAGGAAGTAGCGCACGCGGGCCTTCTTAAGGCCGAGATATCCGGCCACACGGTCATGACTCTTGACATGCACGATGTTCTCGCTCACCGGACCGAATATCCACTGAAGCATGTCGTAGAAATGTACTCCGATGTTCGTGGCCACTCCCCCGCTCTTGTGCTCGTCGCCCTTCCAGGAGGCGTAGTACCAGTTGCCCCGGGAGGT
>CALUSM010000038.1 GCA_944323445.1 uncultured Bacteroidales bacterium | reverse complement strand
TTCCTGGAGCCAGGGGATTACTACATCATGGTCAAGGACCGGAAGGTGCGTCTGCAGGTTTATTGAAACTTCCGCAGGATCAGTCTGTAATGGGCGTCCGGCTCATCCGGAAGGAAGGTGGAGATCAGCCAGCCGCCCCGGTAGTCGAGGATGCCGCTCATGCCCTCCTCTGGACTGTCGGAACTGCTCCAGTAGACAGTTCTGGTGTCTATGTCGGCCAGGAAATACGGGTATTCTCCTTTCCTCATAGCCTGCCCGAGGATGTAGCGGTCTGTGACAGTGAATATCTTGTACAGATAGGAGCTGCTGCACAGGATTTCGATATAGCGGTCGTCATTGTCTCCAAGGCTGCTTATATCATTGTGAGTGAGTGCATCCGGGCCGAAATCCACGCGGTAGTGGCGGAGAATCTCTCCTGTGCCGTCGTCTATCAGATAGATGTCCGGGTCGATGGGGTGACAGTGCAGATATCCGTCCTGAGTCCGTATCAGCGACCCGTCCCCGAATGTGTAGACGTAGCCGGTGCGCTGGCTGTGGCTGTAACGGAGCAGTTCCCTGCGGCCGTCATGGCGGAACATGGTGTCGGTCACGGCGATTTCTATCTGAGTGGAGTCCCATTGGGAGACATTGACCAGCACCTCGCCGTTTTCGAGAAACTCCATGTTGTCTATGTCGTACGGCATCGGATAGGTGTCGATGTACTCGAGGCTGCTGCTGTAGTGGAGCATGTTGTCCATGCCGGCGTCATTGATCCACAGACTTCCGTCCGGGGCCACCGCAAAGTCCGTGAGTACAAAATACTCCCCCGGTCCGCGTCCCGGCCCGCCGATTTTCTTTATCAGCTTTCCGTCGCTGTCGAACGCCAGCATCTGGAATGTGCGTATTCCGGGATTGTCCAGAACGTAGATCCGGCCTTCGGCTGTGCCTTCACCTCCGCCTGTATTCCGTGCCGGACCGTCAGTACCAGTGACATCGCCTGCAATCTTGATTCTCACCGGATTGGCCGGTATGGTCAGGTCGCCGTCCGCCACGAGCCCGATGACCCTGGTCTCTGTCGCGAGACTGTCCAGCATGGCATCCGTCAGCACTCCTCCGTCCTCATATCTGTACAGGTCGATTACCTCTATACCGCTCCGGTTATTCTGTCCGGTGCATCCGCCGAGCAGTGCTGTTGCGGCGATGAGCAGTGCGGCGGCTGGTAGTATGTGTCTTTTCATCATCTCTTATCTCTTCTAGCTTAAAGATATCAGTCTGTAAAAATAATAAAAGTTTCGGTTTTGTTTCTACTCTTCTTTTCCGTTTCCCTGGTTGCGGTCCTTTCCCCGCGTCCCACCTTCCGAAGGTGTGTGGTTTCTCCGCGTTTTCTGCTCACCTTCCGAAGGTGGGCAATCGCCTGGGGTCCTCTGTAGCGCCTGTGCCCGCGTTTCCGTTTCCAGCTGCCTTCTCCCACCTTCCGAAGGTGAGTGATTTTCCCACGTTTTCTGCTCACCTTCCGAAGGTGTGTAATCGCCCGGGGCCTTCTGTAGCGCCTGTACCCGCGTTTTCGTTTCCAGCTGCCTTCTCCCACCTTCCGAAGGTGAGTGATTTTCCCACGTTTTCTGCTCACCTTCCGAAGGTGTGTAATCGCCCGGGGCCTTCTGTAGCGCCTGTACCCGCGTTTTCGTTTCCAGCTGCCTTCTCCCACCTTTCGAAGGTGTGTGGTATCTCCGCGTTTTCTGCTCACCTTCCGAAGGTGCGCACTGGAATGGGATGCCGGATCACCGGCTGTATGTATGATTTTTATACAATTTTCAAAAAATTAGACACTTGTCGTATGAATTTTATACAATTGAATGTTTTTGAGAATTGCTTAAGTGGTTATGATACAGTGATATACTCGATAAGGCATAATTTTTGCAACGAATAATTTCAGTAACCTATTTAGTAACAAGACAATATGAAATCCTTTCTCCGATTCGTATCCCGCAACAGGCTCTATACGGTGATAGAGGTGGCCGGCATGGCCATAGCCTTGGCATTCATTATTTTCATAGGCACGTACGTGACTCAGGAGCGCAGCTACGACACGTTTGTCGGTGACGATGTCTATGTCGGCTCGGATGCGGAGTTCTTCAGTCTCAGCGGTACCGTCAAGGGGGCTGTGGAGGGCCGCTATCCGGATATCGAGGCTGTCTGCCGGGCAATCGGCACCATGTCCGTTGACGGGTGGGACCTGAGCATGTCGGTAGGGGGCAGGACCATGGTGCAGAATGCTCTCTGCGTGGACTCCAATTTCCTGTCGCTCATCCCGCTTCCTATGGCGGCCGGTGACCGGAAAGGGGCTCTGGAGGCTGTGGGCTCGGTCATCGTCTCGCAGTCCTTTGCGAATACATATTTCCCCGGGGGCAATGCGGTGGGCAACGGCATCGACATAACTGCAGGGGACGGGAAGACTACGCTGACCATAACCGGAGTGTTCGAGGATATGGAGCGGACCGTGCTGCCCGGGTGCGACATGATCTACCGCCTGGATATGCTGGAGAGAATCCTGCCTCATCTGACGCGCAACGGCTACGGCTCTACGGTGACCTTCTACAAGGTCCGGGAAGGTGCTGACATGAGCTGGCTGGGCCGGGAAATCCTCGGCATCCTGAAGGAGAGCGACGAGATGTACATCTCAGGCGTCTGTACGGAGTACAATCTCGTGCCGTTCAAGAAGATACACTATGGGGCAGGAGCCACCTCCCGCGCCTTTTTCGAGAACATCGTCAACCGGGACATGCTGCGGCTGGTCACTGCCGCCGGAGTGCTGCTGCTGGTATTCGCCCTGCTCAACTACATCTCGCTGACCACTGCCCAAGTGGGATTCAGGGTCAAGGAGATGGCGACCCGCAGGCTGATAGGCTCCTCCCGCGCAGGCATCATCCTCCGCTACATCGGGGAGTCCTTTGTCGTGACGGCCGTATCGTTCGTTCTCGGATTTGTCCTGGCCGAGGCCGCCGCCCCTATGTTCAGCGCCCTTATAGGGAAAAACTACAGTCCGCTGTCGTCCCTGACCTGGGGTACCGCTGCTCTATGGGCCGGAGTCATCGTGCTGCTGTCCGTCATTGCCGGTATCATACCGGCCCTGATGGTGTCCCGCTACAGGCCGATAGACATCGTCAGGGGCGAGTTCACGCGGGCAAGCAGGATGGTGCTCGGAAGGATTTTCCTCGTTGTCCAGAATACAGCAGCCATCGGGGCTGTCGCGATAGCCATTGCCATGTTCCTGCAGCTGCGCCACATGGTGGAGAGGCCCATGGGCTATACCCGGGATTACCTGGTGGATGTGACCGTCTCCAACACTCAGGACCCGGACGATTTTCTCAAGGACCGGCTCAAATCCCTGCCGTGCGTGGCGGATGCCGGATGGGTGCAGGGCTGTCCGGCCGGGAGCCGGAGGTTTTACTGGGGAGTGCAGATTGACGGGAACCGATACAACATAGTGATGTATGGCGGCGATACTACCGCGCTGCGTCTTTTAGGAGTGAAGGTTCTCAGTCAGAACTCCGATCCTCTGCCGAATACCAGCTATTTTACCCGCAGGGCCGCCGCTGCTCTGGGATATGGTCTGGACATGACTCAGTTCGAGTTTGACAACGGGGCAATCAGGGTCTGCGGCATCATCGACGACCTCTTGCTGGGCAATGCCAACTCCGCCGGCAATGACCTGCTGATCTGGACGGTACAGCCTACTCAGTCTGAATACATCGGGAATCTCATGTCCCTGGTGGTCAAGGTCAACGGCGACCCGGCCGAGGCGGTGCGTACAATACAGGAGCTGTACGCTGAGGAGAAGCCGGAGCTGGATGTCACGGTGAGGACCTACGAGGACATCTACCGCAGGGCCTACGCTTCGGAGGACCGCAGCCTTAGGCTCACCAGCCTTTTCGCCCTGCTGACTATTGTCCTGACGGTCATGGCCATGGTCGCCATGAGCACCTACTACGCCCGTCAGAGGGCCAAGAGCACCGCCATCCGCAAAATTATGGGCTGCCCCCGGCTGGAAATCTACACCCATACCCTCGCCAGCTTCCTGTCGGCCTCGCTGATTGCCGCGGTCATTGCCACTCCTCTGATTTACACCTACACCGGACGCTGGCTGCAGACCTACTCCTACCGCATTGACAACCATTGGTGGATATACCTGCTGGCCCTGCTCATCGTGGGGGTGATAGCCGCGCTTTCCATCTCATACCGGGCCGTGCAGCTGATGAACACCAATCCGGCGCTGGCTTTGAGAAAGGACTGAGCGGACGGAGTGTGGATGTATCTATTTGTCATAAAAGGCTCAAACAAGCACGATTCTTCTTATCTTTGCCTCTGATAACAGAATAGAGTATATGACAAGAAAGAAAAGACCCTCTTCCCGTCCGCGTGGAAAGCACGGGAAGAATCAGACGCCTGACCAGAAGGCAATGCAGAAGGAGCTGAATCTCAAGAGGAAGGAGCGTTCGGGCGGAAAGAAGAAATCCAAAGGAAAGAAGGAGCATTTCAACAAGGAGGAGCTGACCGGTACGGTGAGCATGACCCGCGAGGGCTACGGCTTCGTGGAGGTGCCGGACAGGGACAATGATGTGTTCGTGCCTCAGCACAAGATGCGCGGGGCTCTCAACGGCGATATAGTCAAGGTGCTGACGACCAAGGCCAAGGGTGTCGGTGCAGACGGCAAGCCCAAGCGTATCGAGGGCGAGATAATCACAGTGCTCGAGCGCTCTTCCAAGCCTCATATCGGGGTTCTGCAGATATCCCGCGGTGAGGCCTGGCTGATCATGGAGAGCCGCAGCATGCCCTACGATATCAGCATACCACTCAAGGAGATAGACAGATGTTTCGGGGAGAACGGCCAGCGGACTTGGAAACCCGGCGAGGTGTCGGGCCTGAAGGCCGCCGTCATCGTGACCGACTGGCCGAGAAAGGCTCCGGCTCCGACAGGCCGCATCATAGACGTGCTGGGCGAGCCGGGTGCCAACGACACCGAGATGCACGCCATCCTGGCCGAGTACGGCCTGCCGTACCGCTTCGAGCCCGAGGTGGAAGCCGCAGCCGAGGCCGTGCCTGACAAGATAACCCCCAAGGACATTGCCGAGCGCAGGGACTTCCGCAAGGTGACCACATTCACTATTGACCCTGCCGACGCAAAGGACTTTGACGACGCCCTCTCGTACCGCGAGCTCGAGGACGGCAACATAGAGGTAGGAGTGCATATCGCCGATGTGACCCACTATGTGACCCCCGGATCCATCATTGACAAGTGCGCCTACGAACGCGGTACCTCGGTCTACTTAGTGGACCGCACAGTGCCCATGCTCCCCGAGAAGCTCTCGAACAACCTGTGCTCCTTGAGACCGGGCGAGGAAAAGCTCTGCTTCTCAGCAGTATTTGACATCACACCTACAGGAGTGGTCAAGAAGAGCTGGTTCGGCCGCACCGTCATCAAGTCCGACTACCGCTTCAACTACGACGAGGCCCAGGCCGTCATCGAGACCGGCAACGGCCCGCTCGCAAAGGAGATTACCGCCCTGCACAAGATAGCCTCTGTTCTGAGGAAGAAACGCTTCGCCGCCGGTGCCATCGCCTTTGAGCGTCCCGAGATGAAGGTCGAGGTCGACGAGACGGGCAAGCCGGTAAGGGTCTACGAGAAGATCTCCAAGGAGGCCAACTGGCTCATCGAGGAGTTCATGCTGCTGGCCAACCGCTCCGTGGCCGAGTACGTGGGCAAGGTGCCCAAGAGCAAGAATGCCAAGACTTTCGTATACCGTGTCCACGAGGATCCCAACGAGGAGAAGCTCGGAGTGCTCCGCAAGTTCGTCCGCCTCTTCGGTTACGACTTCCAGATGGAGCCCGGGGCAAAGGAGGACGGTCAGAAGGAAGACCCCGTCAAGTTCCCCGATGGAGTCAAGGTCAAGGAGATCAAGGGCAAGAACGTTGCCCAGCGCATCAACAACCTCCTGGGCACTGTCAAGGGCCGTCCCGAGGAGGAGGCCGTAGTGATGATGGCCCTGCGCTCCATGGCCAGGGCCCATTATACCACCGATAATGTCGGCCATTATGGCCTGGCCTTCAAGTATTATACGCACTTCACCTCACCTATCAGACGATATCCCGACATGATGGTACACCGCCTGCTGGCCATGTATCTTGCCGGAGTCGAATCCCAGAACAAGGAATACTACGAGACCTGCTGCCAGTACGCTTCCCAGCGCGAGCAGATAGCTACCGAGGCCGAGCGTTCCAGCATCAAGTACAAGCTTTGCGAGTATATGCAGGACAAGGTCGGCCAGATATTCCCCGGCACCGTTTCGGGCCTGACCGAGTGGGGTCTCTACGTGGAGACCGAGCCGGACAAGGTGGAGGGCATGGTGCCCGTCAGGGACATCCCCGGCGACTTCTACCAGTTCGACGAGGAGACCTACTCCATCGTGGGCCGTTCCCGCGGTCGCCGCTTCACTATGGGCGACAAGGTATGGATCCGGGTGGTCCGCGCTTCCCTTGAACAGAAGATCATCGATTATGAATTAGTTGACGGAGAAGACCTGAAAAGTAAGAAGGAGCTGTGAGACAAAGGCAGTGCGATGGAAGTGCATACCGGCGTCAATATTCCTGGCAACGGGCACGGTTGAAAATCACAATTAATTGAACGTAAGGATGTTGTACTTTGAAAAGGTGCCATGTCGCCGTTTCAGAATGGAACACGACACCTTCTCTAAACACAAAGTGACTGTTTTATTGATAGTTGCAATTTAGACCCTTGCCCGCTTGTGTGTTTTGCGGAAACTGTAGCGGTATTTTAGCTACATTTGCGCCTTATGGAATCACTTCGTGTTGCTGTTGATAAGAGGAAAGTCAGCGGAATGGGCGCAGGAAAGACCGGCGGCATCATCCTCGCCGCCATCTCTTCCCTGACATTCGGCTTCGTGCCGTTTTTCTCGGTCACCCTCATGGATGCGGGATTCTCGCCGTTCGAGGTGCTCGCCTACCGCTGGGGTGTGGCTACCCTTGTCCTGCTGGCCGTGGGCCTGCTCATGCGCAAGTCCTTCCGCGTCCCGAAGGGTGCCTGGCTTCCGCTGCTGACCGTCAGCTTCTTCTGTGCCCTGACCGCCATCAGCCTGCTGATAGCCTACGAGAACATCGCCAGCGGAGTAGCCTCTACGATTCACTTCATGTACCCGCTCTTCGTGGCCGCCGTCATGATGACGGTCTTCCACGAACCCCGCTCCTGGGTCAAGATCGGTGCCATCATACTCTCCCTGGTCGGAGCCGGCTTTCTGGCAGGAGGCGACATCCGGCTCGAGGACGGCAATGTCACCGCCGGCATTCTCTGGGCCGCGCTCTCGGTCATAGCCTACGGTACCTACATCGTCGGCGTGCGCAAGACAGCCGTCCAGAACATGCCGACCCTCCCCCTGACCGTCTACGTCATGGGCTTCGGCGCCGTCAGCTTTACCCTCCTCGGCATGCTCTCCGGCGGAGTCCGCTGGGTGCCCCTCTCCGACGGCTTCCTCTGGGCCAATATCCTCGGCATCGCCCTGCTCGGCACCGCCGTCTCCAACATCACCCTCGTAGCGGCCATCAAGCGCATCGGCCCCACCCTCAGCGCCATCCTCGGTGCCCTCGAGCCCCTTACCGCCGTGGTCATAGGCGTCCTGGCCCTCTCCGAGGCCTTCACCTTCCGCACCGCCGCCGGCATCATCCTGATCATCGTCGCTGTCACCGCCGTAGTCCTCTCCGAAGGCCGGCGGAGTGCGTGAGTGTCTCCTTGTCTGTATTTAGGTCATAACACATAGAAATAGTGTGAAACTTTCTTTTTCGGCAGAGCAATTTATTACTTTTGTAAGTTAAAGGGCCAAAATGGAAACAGACAATCTCAACATCATACAAAACCTGGTAGCCGACAAGGAAGGCGGCAAAGTTGAGTTCAAGCAGACCACCGGGCAATTGGAACGCGGCATGGAAACGCTGTGTGCCTTCCTCAACGGCGAAGGCGGCGCAGTGCTTTTCGGTGTCAAGGACAACGGGGCAATCATCGGTCAGGTGGTGAGTGACAAGACGAAACGGGAAATAGCTGAAGCCATCCGCCTGATAGAACCGTTTGCCGCGATAACGGTCTCATACGCAGACATTCCCGGCACAGGCAGGCAGGTCATCGCCTTATATGCGGAGGAACAGCGCTATATGAGTCCGTTCACGTACAAAGGAAGGGCTTACCAGCGGATAGAAAGCGTGACATCCGTCATGCCGCAGGACAAGTACAACCACCTGCTGATGCAAAGGGGCGGCAAATACAGTTGGGAGGCGATGCCCAATCCCGACCTGCACATCAGCGATCTTGACGAGAATGCCATCATCGGCGCGGTACGTGCCGGAATCAATTGTGGACGCCTGCCGGAATCCACCATCCGCGAGGAAATACCTGCCATCCTTGAAAAATTCGACCTGCTGCATGACGGGAAACTGAACAATGCCGCCGCCGTGCTGTTCGGGCGCAACCTGTACGACTATCCCCAATGTCTGTTGCGGATGGCAAGGTTCAGAGGCACGGGCAAAGAAGAATTCATGGACAACCAACGCCTGCAAGGGAATATCTACGAGCTGTTGGATGCTGCCATGTCGTTCTTTTTCAAGCACCTGTCCTTGTCAGGGAAAATAGAAGGACTGTACCGTGAAGAAAAGCTGAGCATCCCATACAAGGCATTAAGGGAATGTTGCATCAATGCCTTTTGTCATAGAGCTTACCACCGTCCGGGCGGTTCGGTGGGCATCGCCATTTATGACGACCGTGTGGAAATAGAGAGCAGCGGCGCGTTCCCTCCCGACATGACCCTTGAAAAACTGCTTGGCGGACACAGTTCAGAGCCGCCCAACCTCATCATAGCCAACGTGCTTTACAAAAGCGAGTTGCTGGAAAGCTGGGGGCGCGGAATCAGGCTGATGATAGACGAGTGTCGCCGTGCCTGCATACCCGACCCGGAATTCCACACAGATGGGAGTTCCGTATGGGTGGTATTCCGCTATAAGCTGGAAACGGCAGGACAAGCACCCGACAAGCACCCGACAAGCACCCGACAAGCACCCGACAAGTACCCTGCAAGTATCGTCCGTCTCATTGAAATGATGGGAGAACAAACTTACTCCTTGAAAGAACAGATGGAACTGATGGAACTGAAAGACAGGGAGAATTTCCTGGACAATTACCTTAACCCGTCTATGGAAGCCGGATTGGTGGAACCGCTCTATCCGAGCCAGCCGAAACATCCTAAGCAGAAATATAGGCTCACCGAACAAGGGAAGGCATTATTGCAAGAGGTGTTGCAGTTCCGCGTCGGAATGGATGCGCTGTAACTCATCGCCGTCACCGCCGTAGTCCTCTCCGAAGGCCGGCATGGAAAGAAAGAATAGGTAAAATGATAAATTAAAATACAATGGAAATAGTTTTTGCAACGGGCAACCGCCACAAGGTCGAGGAGGCCGCACAGATTCTGGGGCCGGAGTTCCGGTTGAGGACTCCGGCGGAACTTGGTATTAATGAGGATATTCCGGAGACTTCGGATACTCTGGAGGGCAATGCGCTCCAGAAGGCGGAGTACGTCTATAAGAAGACAGGTCTGCCGTGTTTTTCGGATGATACGGGGCTTTTCGTGGACGCTCTCGGCGGGGCGCCCGGGGTGCTCTCGGCCCGCTATGCCGGTCCGGGGAAGAAGGCTGAGGACAATGTCCGCAAGCTCCTCTCCGAATTGAAGGACGTGCCCGCGGAGCAGGACGGCCGCAGGATGCGCACCGCCCGTTTCCGCTGCGTGGTGGCATACGTCAGCGGCAGCGGGGAGAAGGTCTTCGAGGGCAGGGTAGAGGGGGAGATTGCCGCCGCTCCCTCCGGAAAGGACGGCTTCGGCTATGACCCGGTCTTCCTTCCGGAGAAATACGGTCTTCAGAAGACTTTCGCCGAGCTCACCCATGAGCAGAAAAATGCCATTTCCCACCGCGGCGAGGCCATGAGGCAGTTCGCGGAGTGGATGCGGAGGGAGCATTTGACCGGCGGCGGGCGATGATGATTGTCCTTCATACCACCCGCTACGGCGACTCCTCCCTGATAGTCCACGGCTATACCCGGGAGGAGGGCCGCACCAGCCTCATGCTGCGCGGAGCCTTCCGTACCTCCGGCAAGCGGCGGCCCTCCCATCCGGGGGCGGTCCTCCTGCATCCGCTCAGTATTGTCAATTATGTGGCCTCCAAAAGCCCTAAGGCGGGGATGGCCTACCTGCGGGAATTCTCCCCGAAGTACCGCCTGCATTCGATCCGGGAGGATTTTGACAAGATATCCATAGCGATGTTCATCAGCGAGCTGCTCTACCGTACCCTCCTGCATTCCGAGCGGGACGAGGACCTCTACGATTTCCTGGAGGACGCGGTGCTGCGGCTGGAGGCTCTGGAGGGCAGTCCCGCGAATTTTCATTTGTGGTTCGTAGACCGGTACGCTGCCTATTTGGGATTTCCCTTCGAGAGCGGTTTTAACCTGGATTACAACCCTTTCACCCCGCAGCAGACTTCCCGGCTGCTCACATTTCACGAGGCCTCCTTCGAGGAAGCCCTGGCCGTGCCGATGACCGGTGCGGAGCGCAAGGAACTGGTGGAGGCCGTCCTGCGCTGGCTGGAGTACCATACCGGCTCCCGTATCGACCTGCGTTCGGTGGCTGTCCTGCATCAGATTGCGAAAATCCGTTGATTTTTCCCGAATTCTCGCTAACTTCGCCAACGTTTTAAAAACACAGTGCGTCATGTCGGTATTGAACAGAACAGTGATGGCGGCGCTGAGTCCGCTGCTAAGGAGTTTTGACCGCGGGTGCGAGCATCCCGGGGCGGTACAGGAACACGTTTTCAGGCAGTTGCTGGAGGCGGGCCGGGATACGGCTTTCGGCCGGGAGCACGGCTTTGACCGGATACGCGGATATGCGGATTACCGGCGGGCGGTGCCGGTGCGGGAGTACGACGGCTTCGCGCCCTACATCGAGCGTCTGCGCCGCGGCGAGAACTACGTGCTGTGGAACCAGAAGGTGCGCTGGTTCGCCAAGTCCAGCGGCACGAGCTCGGACAAGAGCAAGTACATCCCGGTTACTCCGGCCAATCTCTCCGGCTGTCACTACCGCGGCTTCAAGACCATGCTGGCGGCCTATATCCGCCGCTATCCCGATTCGCGTCTGTTCAACGGCAAGGCCCTCACCCTCGGCGGCAGCGTCAAGGTGGACGAGCTCTCGGGCGGAGGCGCCAGGAACGGGGACTTGTCGGCCATCCTGCTGAGCAACAGTCCGTCCGTGGCAGAGATCGTGCGCACCCCGTCGCGGGACATCGCCATGCTGCCGGATTTCAGGCAGAAGATAGAGGGCATCTGCCGGGTGTGCTCGAAGCAGAACGTGACCAATTTCTCGGGTGTCCCGTCCTGGAACCTCATCATGATAGAGCGGCTGCTGGAGTATAACCATGCGCAGTATTTGACGGATATATGGCCCAATCTCGAGCTTTTCATGCACGGGGGCATCAGTTTCGAACCCTACCGCGAGCAGTACCGCCGGCTCATCCCTTCGGACAGGATGCACTATCTGGAGAACTACAATGCCTCGGAGGGCTACTTCGCCCTGCAGGACGACCCGTCGCAGAAGGGCATGGCCCTGACTCTGGACAACGGTGTCTTCTTCGAGTTCATCCCTATGCGCTCTCTGGACAAAGTCCTGGCCGGGGAGTCGGATGATGTCTATACGGTGGACGAGGTTCGGACCGGTGTGACATACGCGATGGTGATAACCACCGACAGCGGACTCTGGCGGTATCTGATAGGGGACTGTGTGGAGTTCACCACCCTCTGCCCGCACAGGATTATCATCACGGGACGGACACAGCTCTTCATCAACGCTTTCGGCGAGGAACTGATGATACACAATGCCGAAGAGGCTCTTTCGGAAGCTTGCCGCACCTGCGGAATGGAAGTGACCGACTATACCGTGGCGCCTGTCTTCATGGACGGCTCTCATGCCAAGGGGGCGCATCAGTGGGTGGTGGAGTTCTCGGCCGGAAGCCAGGAGGCGGCGCGGGATCCCCGGAGGCTGCAGCAGTTTGCGGACGAGCTGGACGCAGCCCTCTGCCGGCACAATTCGGACTATGAGGCCAAGCGCAGCGGAGATGTGACGATGACCAGACTGGAACTGACGCAGGTACCCCCCGGGACATTCTACCGCTGGATGGAAGGCCGTGGCAAGACAGGCGGGCAGAACAAGGTCCCCCGTCTGAGCAACGACCGCCGGATTGTTGACCGTATTCTCCAAAAATAACAGCACACTGAATACGGAGAATCCCCTTATGCCGTATTCAGTGTGCGAGAAGCTTTTCAATGTAATGCGAAACAAATATAGGATATATCCTGTGTAGAGACAAATAAATCATCTTAGCATATATGATTGCATAGATGTCTTATAATGTGATAGTTAGTTGATTTTGCTAAGAGTCATTCCATGCAATTCCGATGCGTATGGATGCACAATGGGATGAGTTTTAGTGATTTATGTCTGTAAAGACAAATATGTGCCGCTAATACTGCCTGTTGCCCTGAAGTGTCTTGGCTATGAAGTCCGAGAGACGGATTCCATCCCCGATTTTCTTGGCAACCCTTGTTTTCTCGACGTAGAGCGAGCTTTCGGAGATACGTCTCAGGGCGCAGATTGTGCCGGTCGAGAACCCGCATACCATGAGTGCAATCAGGTAAATGTCCTTTTCTTTGAGGGATGGATAGGTCTTTTCCAGATGGGAAAGATATCCCGGATAGGTGGCATCGACTATTTTCCGTACCCGCATCATGGTACCTTCTTCGGGGAAATGGTTCTTGAGTATCGCTTTTACTTGTTCTGCTATTGCCTTGGTTCTTCCGTATTTATAATATGCCTCCATCAGTTCGTCAGTGACTTTGAGCATTTCTTCCGAGATGTTGATGCTCTCGCGGTTCGGCATTTTTTCAGTGCTGCTTTTGATTATTGTCTTTTCCTCATTGAGACTCCGTATGATATCGGTACACTTCTCAACCTCATGTTTAAGCATAACGTTGCGTGAGTACAGAAGCGAGCCGGCTACGGCGATGGCGCAGAATGCGGCCAGAAGAAGCATGTATGTGGAGATGTATCTGGTTCTCATCGTCGAGTAGCGTTCCCTCAGCCGGCTGTCCTCGTACTGTTTCTCCACTTCTCTCAGATGCAGTCCGTATCCGGCGGAGACGATGCTGTCGGCGATGCGGTTTGCCCTGATGTTGTGTTTCAAGGCTGCTTCCCAATTTCTCTCGCTGACGGCGATGTCACTGAGCAGGTACTCCCTGGTCGGTCTGTCAATCGCTCCTTCCGGGATGCGTGCCGCTGTAGCTCTGGCTGCTTCGGCGTCTCCGGTCCTGGCGTAAGCGGTGCTCAGCGCAAGCAGGATATTGGCGGCTGGGCCGGGGACTTCCTCAAGTTCGATGTCGGAAATGCTGTCGGCAGTACGGATGATGTCCTGATATAGTTCTTGAGTGAGGAAGTATCCTATCATCAATTCTTTGACAACTGTCAGCATCTGACGGTCGTTCAGTTCCCTGGCCAGGGCCTCGCCTTCGCTGATGCACGGCAGGGCCTCTTCCGGGGAAAATGCGAGCAGGACGCGTGCCAGGGACAGCCATCCCCGCATGATTATTTCGGTGCGGTCGGTCTCGAGGAAGCATTTCAGTGCCCGGTGGAATCTGTCCACGGTGAGGGAGTCGTAGACGTACGTAATCTGGTAGAGTTCTCCTATGCGGGTGTGGATCAGTCCGGACTGGAGGGGGTCGTCTCCTCTCCTGTCGATGATTGTTCCTGCTGTCTTGTAGTCTTCGAGAGCCTGAATGAACTCTTTGTTCTCAAAGTGGACCGCACCTTTCATGATGAGGGCCTCGGCGTACAGGGATTCGGGCCCTTTGCGCCTGTAGTATTCGGCTGCTTCCCGTATTGAGGTGTCTCCGGCTACGGGCAGGTAGCACTTGTACCTGGCCTGGGTGCCGAGCAGTATGTACTTGGCCCTGTTACCCTTGTTGAAACCGGAAATTGCGGTGCTGTCTATCGACGCTATGGTATACATGGCGGCCTGCGGATCCGAATCCATAAGCGAGTCTGCTGCAGCCAGCATGGCCCTGGCCTCTTTCATGCCGGGAGAGCAGGAGAAAAGCAGCAGGCAGGCAACAGCGGCAAGCACCGGTGTAATCAGTTTACGGTTCATGCAGGACGTAGGTTGTGTAACTTTATGCGGACAAATGTACAAAAAGTAATGCAGATTAGTTATTTTTGCGTCTGCTAAAAAATAGAATATGAACAGAAAAGAGCTCCCGGTGCTGCTCCTTACCGGATATCTGGGCAGCGGGAAAACCACATTGGTGAACCGGATACTTTCAAATGAGAAGGGTGTAAGGTTCGCCGTCATCGTAAATGATATCGGAGAAGTGAACATAGATGCTGACCTGATTCAGCGCGGCGGAGTGGTGGGAACTCAGGATGACAGTCTGGTGGCTCTGCAGAACGGATGTATCTGCTGTACCCTCAAGACGGACCTGATGAACCAGATTACGGAGCTGATAGGTATGCGGCGTTTCGACTATATTGTCATCGAGGCCAGCGGCATCTGCGAACCGGAACCGATTGCCCGTACCATCTGTACTATGCCGAGGATGGACCCCCGGCTGGAGGATTACGGCACAGTGCCGCGTCTGGACTGTGTAGTGACTGTCGTCGACGCCCTGAGACTTCAGGACGAGTTTGCATGCGGAGACAGCCTCATGCGGGAGAATTTGGACGAGGACGACATCGAGAACCTCATTCTTCAGCAGATAGAGTTCTGCAACATCGTCCTGCTCAACAAGGCTTCGGATGTCACTCCCGAAGAGAGGGCCCGAATCAGCCGCATCATCTCGACCGTGCAGCCCTCGGTCCGCATCATCGAGTGCGATTACGGGGACATAGACCTGGGCGGGATACTCAACACGCGGATGTTCGATTTCAACCGGGTGGCCGCCTCGGCGGGCTGGGTGCGCGGGATCGAGTCTACGCCCACCGAAGAGGAGGAAGCGGAGGCCCGCGGACATGAGCACCACCATCATCACGACCACGACCATGAGGAAGGCGAGGCCGAGGAGTACGGCATAGGCACTTTCGTCTATTACCGCCGTCCGGCATTCGATATCAACAAGTTCGACAACTTCGTCATCAGGCACTGGCCCCGGGAGGTGATTCGCGCCAAGGGGATCTGTTATTTCACCCAGGACCCGGACATGTCCTACATGTTCGAGCAGGCAGGCCGTCAGAAGCAGCTCAAGGAGGCCGGACAGTGGTATGCCACCGCTCCGGAGGACGAGCTTGAGCAGCTTAAGGCGCAGGATCCCGGCTTTGCCCGTGACTGGGATGACTTCTACGGAGACCGGATGCAGAAGATAGTCTTTATCGGGCAGCACATGGATGTGAAGCAGATAAAGAAGGATCTGGATTTCTGTCTGGACTCCGGGGCTGATATTTCCGGCATATAATTTGTTTTGAGACCGTAGATAATATAAACGCACAAATAACGTAAGATGAAGTTTGCAAATACTACCTTCAGGAGAGCGGCGGTGTCCGCGGCGGCTGTGATGGCGGCCGCATTCTCCCTCTCCGCCCAGTCAGAGGATTTCAACACGGGCAAATATATGGAGATACAGTCCATGATTCTAAGGACCCTGGAGTCTCAGTACGTCGATACTCTACAGCTGGACGGCCTGCTGCACAAGGGAATAAACGCGATGCTGTCGGGCCTGGACCCCTATACGGTATTCATCCCCGAGGAGAATGAGGATGATCTGGACCTGATGACTACTGCCACTTACGGGGGTGTGGGGGCTCTTATCCAGAAGACCCCTCAGGGCTATATCATCATAGCCGAGCCTTACGAGAATTCGGCGGCTGTCAAGGCCGGCCTGCATCCCGGAGATACAGTTGTGGCCATAGAAGGAGTGGATACACGTGAGCTGACTGCTGACCAGTGCAGCGGGAGGATGCGCGGGCGTCCGGGAACTGAACTGAACATGACAATAGTGCGCGGACGTGGAGGGGATACTGCCGAGGTGTCGCTTACCCGTGAGAGAATCCATGTGTCGGATGTGGTTTACTACGGCTTTCTGGACGACTCGACCGGATACATTCAGATAGGAGGTTTTACCGTAGACGGCTCGAAGGATGTCCGCCGGGCATTTGAGGCTCTGAAGGCGGACGGCAGGATGAGCCGTCTTGTACTTGACCTGCGCGGCAACGGAGGCGGACTGATGAATGAGGCTGTGAATATTGTCTCGCTGTTCGTGCCTCAGGGCACACTTGTGGTCTCAGCCAAGGGCAAGCATCCTGCCTCGGATTTTCAGTACAATACGGAGACTCCTCCCGTAGATACGCTCATCCCGCTGATGGTCATGGTCAACTCGGCTTCGGCTTCCTCCTCCGAGATAGTGGCCGGTGCACTGCAGGATATGGACAGGGCAGTCATTGCCGGTATGCGTACCTACGGCAAGGGACTGGTGCAGACAATCCGTCCTGTCGGATACGGCACGTCGCTCAAGCTCACCACGGCCAAGTACTATACTCCCAGCGGCCGGTGCGTTCAGGCTATCGACTACAGTCATAGGAATGAGGACGGCAGCGTAGGCTATGTCCCGGATTCCTTGAAAAAGGAGTTCAGGACCCGCCTGGGCCGTACGGTATATGACGGAGGCGGCATTACTCCGGACATAGAAGTAGAGCCGCAGACTTATAGCCGTCCGATTATCTCTTTGATATACAGCAATATTCTCAGTGATTACGCGATACGCTACTACAATACCCACGACAGCATCGCCTCTCCCGGAGAGTTTTTCCTGTCAGACGGGGAGTATGCCGATTTTGTGAAATTCGCGGCACAGAAGGAGTTCGATGTGCGTACCGAGGCCCGGATAGAGATGGAGGGAGTGATAGAGGCTGCGGAACGTGAGGGACTATGTGACAATCTGGAGGGACTCGTTGAGGAGATGGAGGAACTGTTGGACCGCATCTCGCTGACCAAGGAGGAGTTTCTGCTGGCCAACAAGCCCGTTGTCAAGGCTCTGCTGGAGGATGAGATAGTACTCAAGTTCTATCTGCGTTGCGGAGGGGCTGAGTCGGCTCTTCGTCATGACCGGCAGATTGCCCGGGCGTTGGAGTTGTGGGATGGGAACATGCCTGGGGAATGCGGTAAAAAACCTGCCGGCGGGCAGTGACCGTCATGTAGATATCGCGGGCGATGAGGTGAGCGAAGTAGGCCATGTACAGGGCCTGGATGCCCATCAGGCCGCGGAAGGCAAAGTAACAGGCGTAGAAGGAGGCGCAGGCCCAGATCATTCCGTTGCGGATGGCCCGTGCGGCTGTGGCTCCGATGAAGATGCCGTCCCACATGAATGCCAGGCAGCTGAATGCTGGCATGATTATCAGCCATATCATATACGGTTTGGAGGCAGCTGTAACGGCTGCCTCTGTCGTCATGAGGCTTACCATCCACTGACCTCCCACGCCGTAGGCTATGGTCGAGATGACGGCCAGGCCGGCTGTCCAGGTGAAGAGCAGCCGCACGGCCTTGTTCAGTGACGGTCTGTCCTGGGCTCCGATGTAGCGGCCGGTGAGGGCCTCGCCCGCGTATGCGAATCCGTCCAGGATGTAGGAGTAGAGCATCAGCAGCTTCATGATGATGGTGCTGACGGCCAGCTGCACGTCTCCGTAGTGGGCAGCCAGGGAGGTGAATCCGCAGTATATCAGCATAAAACAGAGCGAGCGCAGGAAGAGGTTGGCGTTGAGAACGTAGAACGACTTCATATAGCGGAACTTCACGTGCTGCCGGATGTTGACGTGCCGCAGCAGCCTGCCGTAGTGCGTGAGCATCAGGACGGAGGCCAGGATGAGGCCGGTGTACTGGGCGATGACCGTGCCGAGGGCCACACCGGCGAAGCCGAGAGGGGTGTGCAAGCCGAGGAAGATGCTCATGCCGAGGTTGACCACGTTGACCGTCATGTCCACCGCCATCGGGAAGACGGTGTTCTGCATGCCGATGAACCAGCCTTTGAACACCATCAGCGAGAGGGTCGCCGGAGCGTCCCATATCCTGATGAAGAAATATTTCCGGGCCAGTTCCTGGACTTCCGCCGAGCAGTCGATGAAAAGGAAGGCCGCCTCGACGAAGAGCCATTGGATCAGTATCAGGAATGAGGCCGAGAGCAGGGCGGTCGCCTCTCCCTGGACGAAGTAGCGCATGGCCCCCGGAAGGTCCTTGCGGCCGTAGGCCTGGGCCGTGAGGCCTCCCGTGCCGACGCGGAGGAATCCGAAGTTCCAGTAGAGTAGGTCGAAGAGCATTGAGCCTACGGCTATTGCACCGATGGCCGCTACATTGCCTAAGCGGCCGGAGACGCCGATGTCCACCATTCCCACGAGGGGGACGGTGATGTTGGCCAGGATGCTGGGCACCGCGAGGTGCAGGATCCGGCTGTTCATGGATCTGGGCGTGCTGTTCTCCGTATGTCTTTTCATGTTGTCGTGCTATCTGTATTTTCCCTCCTCCTCGAGCATTCCGAGGTAGGACATGTAGCGTTCGGGGGAGACGGTGCCGTTCTCCACTGCCTCGAGGACTGCGCAGCCCGGCTCATGGGTGTGGGTGCAGGGCTTGTAGCGGCAGTTGTCGGCGACGCGGAGCATTTCCGGAAAATAGGTGGAGATCTCCTCCGGCTCGATGTCTACCAGGCCGAAGCCCCTGATGCCGGGGGTGTCGATGATGAAGCCGCCGCCGCTTGTGGGGTAGATCTCGTAGAATGTGGTGGTGTGGCGGCCCTGACGGTATTTGTCCGATATTTCGGAGGTCTTGGGGTCGAGGGCGGGATCGATGGCCTTGATGAGGGAGGACTTGCCCACGCCGGATACGCCGCTGAAAAGGGAGATGCCGCCGCGGTTGCACTGCTCCCGGAGGGTGTCCACGCCCTGACCGGTGAGGACGGAGATGTCCATTATGGGGTAGCCGGCGTCGGTATAGATGCTGTGGAAGAGTCCGCTTTTGGCTTGCAGCTCCTCGGTGACGTAGAGGTCGGTCTTGTTGAGTAGTATCGTGACGGGGACCTTGTAGGCCTCGCAGGTGACCAGGAAGCGGTCGATGAA
>CALUSM010000037.1 GCA_944323445.1 uncultured Bacteroidales bacterium | reverse complement strand
ACCCTATGGCGCTACGGACGCAGGACCATCATAGAGACACCCGTCTACATGCAGTCCGTCTGGAACAGGACCAAAGAGACACGCGCCGAACTCACGCTCACATGGAACTTCTCCGGAGGAAAGAAAGTCAACGTCCGCAGCAGCGCCGACAGCATCCAGGATTACAAGCAGATTACAGACCAAAGATAATATATAACTGCTCGATCCCACCCATTGATGGCGCGGATTGGCCCTCTGCTAAGAAGCGGACATTCAGTTTTTAAGACATCCGAGCGGAATTACTTTTACCCCGTCCGGCCTGGTGTAGGCCATACGGCCGCCCGTTAAGATTATCAACAGATCCGGTTCACGCAGAGGGACTTGTCTTTCCCCTTCACTATGTTGCCGTATAAGACGCTGCAACTCGGTTAAATGCCGTGCCCCTGACTCCATTTGCATTTTTGCGATTCCCATTCGGTATTCCTGATTTTCGTTGACTGGCAGGTGCCGGGGAAAGCGGCCTTTTGCCACCACCTTCTCGATTTCGTTATAAACCGACCCGCCTCAGAGACCTCTCTCGCCGGACATGCCTCGATTTCCCCTCCGGAAGGTGCCGGGGAAAGCGGCATATCTCCACCACCTTCTCGATTTCGTTATGAGCGGACCAGCCTCAGCGCCATCTCCTGCAGGCCTTATCGGGAAAGTCATCACGGTAAGCTGCTTAAAAGATAATCATTGCCGGCAAATTGCTGATTATATGTACAACTATGCTGAATAACATTCCATGTTTTATTCTTGCGTATCCATATAATATGGAGCCGGGAATCTTGGCACAAGCATAACATACAACATACAGCCACTGTGACACATCTAAAGTCTGATGGCTGTAATTAACTATATGCAACATAGCGAAAAGGATTGCTGTTGAATAGAAGAAATCCTTGAATCGTACTTGCAGAAGCCATTTGCCCCAAATGAGGTTTATGACAGCTGATGAAATTATTGCAAATACTATCCGGCTTAATAGATGTTCCGAATAGAGTCCTCCTGAGAAAATTACCTTAGAAAAGATAAAGGCTATTACGGCTACCGATATGTTGAGATTAAATCTGCTTCTTTTCAATGGCAATCTGAATCCAAGTTCTTCAATTATTGGGGGTATAATAATCAGAAAGCATAGAGGCAAAACAGATTTATCAGATGTCATTGCAGGCAAATCAACTCCTGCAATGACAAATACGGATGCAGTCAGAACTTCAAAGAACAGTGGTACTAACAGACACAGCATGACCGACAACAGCATCACCCTTACGCTGAAATCATAAGGACAATTCTCTTGAGGATTCTTGATGTATTGCCACAACTGCTTCATGAAACAACATCTAAAGATTCTACAAAAGTAAATCTTTTGTTGAATTTGCTATTCTATCTCGTTACCCTATTTTCAAGCAATCCGACCAATCGATTTATTCTAAGCGAGTTATCTTTTCATGCTCACCCATTGATAGCGCGGACAGGATCGACCGTAGCGGCCTTCCAGGCAGGGATGAGTCCGGAGAGGATGCCGAGGACGACGGCTATGAGTATGCCGACAAGGGCGTTGTCGGGGGATAGGGTGATGGTGAAGTATTCGGAGACGGCATTGACCGGAATGGAAATCAGGAAGACTAAGAGAATGCCCACCAGGCCGCCGGCCAGGGAGAGGAAGGAGGCCTCCACCATGAACTGCGTCAGGATTACGTAGCGCTTGGCTCCGAGGGCCTTCTGGATGCCGATCTGGCTCATGCGCTCCTGGACGGAGACGAACATGATGTTGGCGATGCCGAAGCCGCCGATGATCAGGGAGAATGCTCCGATGATCCAGCCCGCCTTGCTGATGCCGCGGAAGACGGAGTCGAGCATGTCGAGCAGGAAGGTCATCTCGTTGATGGCGAAGTCATCCCGCTCCGAGGGGGAGAGGCCGCGGCAGGAACGCAGCAGCAGGCGCAGCTCGTCCAGGAAGGCCTCGCGGGAGACACCCTCCACCGGAGCCGCCATCATCATCCCCGAGCCCCACGCCGAGGCCAGCACCGTCTTGCCGAACTGCAGCGGGAGGACCACCGCATCGTCCGTATTGACGATGGAAGCCATGCTCTCACCCTGCTTTTCCAGGACGCCGATGACTATTGCACTGCCGCCCTTGACCTTGACCTTCTTACCGATGGGGTAGGAGTCCCCGAAAAGCTCCCGGGCGACATTGTACCCGAGGATAGCCACATTGGACCCTCCGCGGATCTCCATCTGGGAGAAGTCGCGGCCCTCGGCGAGGGAGTAGCTCATCACATTCTCCAGCCCGTCGGTGGTGATGACCAGGAAGGCGTTGGAATAATTGTTGCGGCGGTAGGAGGCATTGCCGTTGCCAAGGATGACATAGACCACGCTCTCGGCCAGGGTGGCGTTGCGGGCGACATATTCGAAATTCTCCTCAGTGATCTCAGGCCGCTGGAGATAGTCCCACCACTGCAGCGGCTCTCCGTCCTCCCCCTCCTCCTGAGTCATGGGGAAACGGTCGATGTAGACGATGTCGCTCCCGAAGGACCGGACACCTTCCATGATATTGGACTTGAGCGAGTCCACGGCGCAGAACACCGCCACTATCGAGAAGATGCCGACAGTGACTCCGAACAGCGAGAGAAAAGTCCTGAGCTTGTCAGACTTGATGGAGAAAAAAGCGAAAGAAGCGCTCTCCGCAATCAACCCCACAACTATCCTCAGCTCTTTCACGAATTTTTTCATAAGACGTCTGAACTATAGTTATTTGTTTATACCCACCTTGCGCTGGAGCTCCCGCAGCGTGTCGAATGCGTCCATCGGCGTCATCGAGTTGAGGTCCATCGCCTTGAGAGTGTCCCGGATGCTCACCAAGAGAGGGTCGTCGAGCTGGAAAATGGAAAGCTGCACTTCCTCCTGGGCGGCGCTGCGGTCCCGTTTCTTCTGCCTCAGGGACTGGACCCTGCCCTTGATGGACGAGTCCCCGGCCCCGGATGCCCCGGCCTCGAGCTTCTTGAGCACCTTCTCGGCCGAGAGGACCACTTCCGGCGGCACCCCGGCCAGCCTCGCCACATGGATACCGAAGCTGTGGGCTACCCCGCCTTCGCAAAGTTTCCTCAAAAATAGGATTTTTCCGTCAGATTCCTTCACTGCGATGTGAAAGTTTTTTACCCTTTTGTAATTTTCCTCCAGCTCGTTCAGCTCGTGGTAGTGCGTCGCGAAGAGGGTCTTGGCCCCGCCGCCCCGCTCGTGGATGTACTCTACGATGGCCCAGGCTATGGACATGCCGTCGAATGTACTGGTGCCGCGGCCGATCTCGTCGAGCAGAATCAGGGAGCGCGGAGTCATGTTGTTGAGGATGGCGGCGGTCTCGAGCATCTCTACCATGAAGGTGGACTCGCCGCGGGAGATGTTGTCGGAGGCGCCGACACGGGTAAATATCTTGTCGAACAGGCTGATGTGTGCGGACTTGGCGGGCACGAAAGAGCCTATCTGGGCCATCACCGCTATCAGGGCGGTCTGCCTCAGAAGGGCGGACTTACCGGACATGTTCGGGCCGGTGAGGATGATAATCTGCTGCTTCTCGCTGTCGAGATACAGGTCGTTGGCCACGTACTCCTCCCCGGCGGGCATCATCCGCTCGATGACCGGGTGGCGGCCCTGCTCTATCTTCAGGATCTCGCCCTCGTCCACCAGCGGGCGGCAGTAGCCGTAGTCGGCGGCAGCCTGGGCAAATGACAGGAGGCAGTCGAGGCGGGCTATCAGGGCGGCATCCTTCTGCACGGCGGGGATGGCGGCCTGAATGCGGGTAATCAACTCGTTGAATATGCGGGACTCGATGGCGTATATCTTCTCCTCGGCCCCGCCTATCTTCTCCTCGTACTCCTTCAGCTCGGGGGTGATGTAGCGCTCGGCCGAGACGAGAGTCTGCTTGCGGATCCACTCGGGGGGCACCTTGTCCTTGTGGGCGTTACGCACCTCGAGGTAGTAGCCGAAGACGTTGTTGTAGCTGATTCTTAAGGACGTGATGCCGGTGCGCTCTATCTCGCGCTGCTGGATGCCGGCGATGATGTCCTTGCCGTGGGTCACTATGCCGCGCAGCTCGTCCAGTTCGGCGTCCACACCCTGGGCTATCACCTCGCCCTTGCCAATCTGGGCAGCCGGGTCCTTGCTCAGCGTCCGCGTCAGCTCGGCCTTCAGCTCCGGACAATCGTCTATCTCCTTGGCCATACGGGCGAGCGGGCCTTTCTTATCGGTCTTCTCCGTGAGCAATACCTTCAGCGGCAGGAACTGGTCAATGCCCCGCCGCAGCTGCATCACCTCGCGGGGAGAGACGCGGCCCGAGGCGGCGCGGGAGAGGATGCGCTCGAGGTCGCCCATCGCGGCTATCCTCTGCGAGAGTTCCGAGGACAATTCCCTGTCGTTCAGCAGGGCATCAACGCTGTCCTGCCGTGTGGATATCTCCGCCAAATCCCTCGACGGCATGGTCAGCCACGAGCGCAGCAGGCGGGCGCCCATCGGGGAAGAGGTCTTGTCAATCACGTCCAGAAGGGTCACGCCCCCCGGAGCGGCCGGCTCCACTAATTCGAGGTTACGGACGGTGAAGCGGTCCAGCCAGACGAAGCCTCCCTCGTCGATGCGGGATATGGTGCTTATCTGGGCCAATGTCCGGCCCGGTATGTATTCTGTGTCCTCCAGGCGGTTCGACTCTAAGTAGAACAGCAGGGCCCCGGCGGCAGTCACGCCCAGTCTCAGGCTCTCCACCCCGAACCCCTTCAGGGAGTCCGTCTTGAAATGCTTGATCAGCTTGCGGTACCCCGACTCGAAAACGAAGGCCCAGCCTTCCATCGTGGAGATGTAGATATTCGAGGCCGGGTTGGTGAACCTCTCCTTTACACCCTTCTCGAAACCCTTCTGTACCAACAGTTCCTTGGGCGCGAAATCGGCTATCAGCAGATCGAGGTAGTCCAGGTCGCCCTCAGCCACCTTGAACTCTCCGGTGGACACGTCCAGGAATGCGATACCGCCCCGGTCCTTCGAGAAACACAGCGCGGCGATATAGTTGTTCTCCTTCTGGGTCAGCACCTGGTCGCTGTAGACCACGCCCGGTGTGACAATCTCGGTGACCCCCCTCTTGACCAGCTTCTTGGCCAGCTTCGGATCCTCCAGCTGGTCGCACACAGCCACCTTATAGCCGGCCCTCACCAGCTTGGGCATGTAGCTCGGAAGCGAATGGTGCGGAAACCCCGCCAGCTCGATATAGCCCTGGTCTCCGTTCGACTTGCGGGTCTGCACGATGCCCAGCACCTTGCTGGTAGTCACCGCATCCTCCCCGTACGTCTCATAGAAGTCCCCCACCCGCATCAGCAGCAGGGCCTCCGGACAAGCCGCCTTGAACTTGTAGTACTGCTTTATCAGCGGCGTATCCTCCTTTTCCTTTTTTTCCTTGTTTGCCATTTCGAGTCACTTCCGATTTAAGAGAGGCAAAAATACTAAAATCCGCGTAATCGCGATAGATGTTTTACGACAAAGCACATCCGGCCTTTTCATTTTGAAACTGCACACCTTCGGAAGGTGAGACGAAAACGCGGGAATACTGCACACCTTCGGAAGGTGGGAAATGCACGGCGGCAGGAGAAACACGGACACAGGGTGCTCTCGAAGCAGTGACGACTCCGCGCACCTTCGGAAGGTGGGACGAAAACACGGGAATTCTGCGCACCTTCGGAAAGTGGGAAACGCACGGCGGCAGGAGAAACACGGACACAGGGTGCTCTCGAAGCAGTGACGACTCCGCGCACCTTCGGAAGGTGGGACGAAAACACGGGTATTCTGCACACCTTCGGAAGGTGGAAGGAGGAGGTGTATGATGAGAGAGCCTGTGGCAAGGGGCCAAGCGGAATGCGATTCCGCAACGGCACCGAATCGCGGAATTTGCTGCCGTTGTGGGAACGGGACGGAAGGACAAGGCCGCACAGAAGGCCTGTAGAAAGGACGCGGCGATGAAAGCCATGCCGCAACGGCACTGAATCGCGGAATCTGCTGCCGTTGTGGAAACGGGACGGAAAACTTTTATTATTTTTACGAACAAAAATACGAATATGATGAAAAGACTCCTTTTGCTTGCATCGGCTCTTATCACAGTCATCGGCTGCGGACAGAATCAGAAGGGAAAGGGATACACAGTAGTGAAGGAATTCCCTGTGGAAGAGGCCCTTGAGCCGGTCAGAGTCATCCACTACGACCCGGTCGAGAGCAATATCCTCGCGCTGTTCAGGGCCGGGGGCTGGTGGATCTCGCAGAACATACAGAACTACAGCGGGGAGTCGGGCAAATGCTTCTCGCTGCTGGACGGGGACTTCCGGACTGTGGTGCAGTTCGGCACATGGGGACGCGGACCGCAGGAGTTCATCGACCCATCGTACCACGGATATGAAGGCATGAAGGGCGACTCGATAGTCATCACGGTGAGGGACTGGAGCATGGGCAGGCTGATACGGCTGACGGCCCACACCGGAGACGGAGGTTACCGCACTGATCTCATCCAGGACTTCCACAAGAGCATGAGGGCCATCCATCCACTCGGCCAGGGACGCTGGCTCTGCAATGCGGACAACAACCGCTACTACACGACCGACTCCCAAGGGACCATCAAGACCTACCTCGAAGGCTGGGGTGAAGGCGTCAACGAAGCTCTTGAAGCCAAGATCACCTATCAGCCCCCGCAGCTCACAAGCGAGACAGTCTCCCCCGACCGCTCCCACCTGCTGGTCTACAGCCTCACATGGCCGGTCCTCTACCTGCACTCCCTCGACACCGGAGAGCGTCTGGCTGAAGTGTACGTAGACTATGGCCCCGACGACATCCATTCCAGCAACTATTCAGCCGACCTTTCCTACAACCCTGCCGAATACCTCGGAGACCACATCGTGGGCATGATCAACGACGAAGGCGGATACAGCCCCGTCCCCTCGCGTATCGTCATATTCGACCTGGACCTGAAGCCCGAAGCATCCTACAGCATCGCCCCGGCCAATTATTCCGCCATCGACCCCGCCACCGGCATCCTCGCCACCATCTCCTACAACGAGGAGACCATCAGCCTCTACGACCTCTCCGAGTGGCTGAATTAATCTTAAAAATTAAGATATAATCGTTATTTTTGTACCCATCATGAGTAACTTGATTGAATTATCACATACAGAAATCGTTCTCGCCTTCGCTGCATTCTGCATTGAGAGTACTGCCAGACGGCTTGGGAAGTCCTATATGGAGATATACGAGCGGATGAAGAAAGTGAGGATGATAGACGATTTCATCATTCCGTGCTACGATGCGCTCCATACCCAAAGCCGTGAGCGTGTTACAGATGATATGATTGAGTATCTGAACAATAAAGAAACACAGAAATGATTACGGTATATCATGGAGGTACCCAGACCGTGGAGCGGCCGGTCTGCATGTTCGGCAGAGAGAACTTGGACTTTGGCCGTGGATTCTACGTAACACCTCTGCTGAAACAGGCCTCCGACTGGGCTGCCGCTACTGCCAAACGCCGGAACAGCAGTGCTCTCATCAACGTCTACAGTTTAGACAGAGAAGCTGTTATCAAAGAAGGCAAATGCAGGATATTCAACGCATACGACCATGAATGGCTGGACTTCATAGTCACCAGCCGCCGCGGCCTCAACCCTGCCGCCCCGTACGATTACATAGAGGGCGGAGTTGCAAACGACCGTGTCATAGACACGATAAACCTTTATATGGCCGGATTGATGGACTCCGATACAGCTCTGCGCAGACTTGCGATGCACCGGCCAAACAACCAAATCTGCCTGTTAAACCAGGTACTTACCGACAAATATCTCATCTATGAGCGGACAGAACACATTTAACGATCCCGTCAAGTCTCCTGAGATTCAGGAAACCATCCTAAGCAACCGCATAGGCATCATATCGGCGGAACTTTCCAAAAGGCTCAGGATATCCCCCTCCGAGGCTCTGCAGCTGTTCTACGGCAGCAAGACATGCGCCGACCTGCACGACAAAGAGACAGGCCTGTATCTCTACGGAGACCTGTATATCGCCGACGAATTCATCAGAGAATATCAGGATAAAATATGAAACGGGTACTGATCATAACCTACTACTGGCCGCCGACAGCCGGCTCGGGCGTGCAGCGGTGGCTGAAGATGTCGAAATATCTGCCGCAGTACGGGTGGCAGCCGGTCATCTACACACCTGAGAATCCGGAGGCGGGCATGACGGACGAATCCCTGCTGAGGGACATCGCTCCGGAGGTGGAGGTCATCAAGCGGCCCATCCTCGAACCGTATGCCGTATTCAACGCTCTGACAGGCAATAAGGGGAAAAATTCCGGGAAGGCTTCGGCCGGGTCGGGCGCCGTCAACCCCATCAACGCCGTCGGCCACAAGTCTCCCCTGATGCGCCTCTCCCTCTGGCTCAGGGCCAATGTCTTTGTCCCCGACCCCCGCTTCCTGTGGATCCGGCCCTCCGTCAGGTTCCTGAAACAATACCTCCGCGAGCATCCCGTCGACGCCATCGTCAGCACCGGCCCTCCCCATTCGATGCACCTGATAGCAAGGGCGCTGCACCGCTCGACCGGCATCCCCTGGACAGCCGATTTCCGCGACCCGTGGACCCGCATATTCTACTTCAAGCACCTCCCTTTGACCCGCCGCAGCCGGAAGAAGTACGCCGCCATGGAGCTCTCGGTACTGCGCGAGGCGGACCATGTGGTGGCCGTCACGGACAATATGGTACGGGACTTCCTGGAGGAACTCGGCCCCGGACAACAGGACAAAGGCAAATTCCACGTCATCGAGAACGGCTACGACGAGGCGGACTTCACCGGCATCACGGCCGCGGAGCTTCCGGCAGGATTCAACCTCGTGCACACCGGCCTCTTCTCCGCGGAGGGCAATCCCCGCAGGCTCTGGAAGGTCCTTGCGGAGCTCAGCCGCGACCTCCCGGGCTTCGGCCGCGACCTGCATCTGACATTTGCCGGAAAGACTGACCCGGAGATCCTCGCCGCAGTGCGTGAGGCCGGTCTGGGCGACCGCCTGACCGACCGGGGCTACATCCCCCACCACGAGGCCAACAGTCTGCAGAAGGCCGCGGACCTGCTCTTGCTGCCCCTGCGGGAGGAGCCGGAGGCCGCCGGAATCCTCACCGGGAAATACTTCGAGTACCTCGCAGCCGGACGCCCCATAGCGGCATTCGGCCCCCACGGCAGCGTCCTGGAGCATTCCCTCGCCGAGACCCGCACCGGAGAAATATTCGACTGGGACGAGGAAGCCCCGCTCAAAGCCTGGATCACAGCCCAGTTCACCCGCACCTCCACATTTGACCCGGACACCGCAGCCATCTCCGCCTACACCCGCCGCTGCCTCGCCGGACGCTATACGGAAATACTGCAGTAAAAACGCATGCCGTTATTCAAACGTAAGTTTTTGTAACATTATTTGAAAATTTTCGTCATTTATTGTAGACACTGAAAATTATTGAACTAAAACTCTTCAAACGATGAAAAAACACTTTGACCTGAAACCCATTCTGCTGGCCGCAGCTGTGCTCGCAGGAGCCTGCACCGGAAATGAATCGAGAACAGTAAACCTGGAGAACAGCCTTAATTCAGAGCCGGACACCATCGGGCTGGAAAGCATCACTGAAAAGATTGAGACCGTGGAGCTACAGTGCGACAGCCTCTACGACATACGCATCTTCGCGGACTACGACGGCCGGCTGTACGGCACTACCTCCGACTACAAATTGGTGATATTCTCGCAGGACGGCACCTTGCTCCATGCCTACAACCGGACCGGACGCGGACCGGGCGAATACGTCTGGCCTGATTTCAACTATGACCCGTTCAACCATGAAATCATAGTTTATGATTCACAGAACAAAATCATACGCTACGATGCGGACGGCAAATTCAAGGATGAAATACGGAATGATGTCACCAGCCGGTTAGGCAGCATAATGCCTATAGACACGGACACCTACGTTTCCACTGTCATGTCATTCGTACAACGCGACTCCAGCCTCCAGTATCTTGACAGGAACATCAACGTCACCGGAAATGCACTGCCCATCTTCAATCAGGCCCAGCTCTCCAGCGAAGGACTGATCCTGATGGAGCCCACATACCTCTACAACTCTGTCCCCATGTACCAGCCCTATGCCGAAGACACCTACTACAGTTGGAACGGTACATCCTGGCAACCGTATCTCAGAGTCGATTGCGGAAAATACCAGATGCCGGCAGAACTGGCTATAGCTGTGGGCAAGGAGTCCGAGAAGGCGAAGTACATCTTTATCAACAGGGATTATATCGCCGGCAATTACTATTTGGTTTCTTACGCCAGGTATGAAGACTTGAACCTCCACTATGACGTATACGAAATGACCGGCGGCCGCAGGCTTATGCACAACACACAGACAGAAGACGAGATAATGGCCGGCAGTGATGAAGGATTCATCTTCCGCCACGAAGGAGAGACCTACCGCATCATGCCCCAGTACGTCAAGGACAACGTCCTCTACTGGTCCCGCTTCTCCGAGGACGGCGGCACTACCCTTTTCAAACTGACTTTGAAAAAATGAATATTCTGAAACTTTTTTCATAGCGATAATAGTTTTTTCATTCATGATGAACGGGCAGAGTCTTATCCTTTAGATAAAGAAACTGTCATTACAGACCTTTCCGACCCTGAGGGCAGCGGGAAAATGCTGATAAGCATAAATGTAGATTACAAGAACGGGACAGACAGCACGCTGTATTTTGTAGGAAATTCCCCCGAAGCGGCCTTCAGAACATTAGGAATCGGTGTAGCACAAATTACAAATATGACGAATATCACCGACGAAAAATATATCAGGGAAATGCTGTTATATTTTACGGACCGCTTCCCAAAAGTCAATCTGTGGGTTTCGGTTTCTGCTGAGGTTCCTTGCTCCGAATGAAAAAATTTTTTATCTTTGGGGGGAATTATGTACTTAACCATGAATACCAAGAACCTGAAATACATTCCCCACATACTTGCAGTATCGATATGCCTGCTGGTTCCACGGATTATGACTGCCGGTACAGCCGTTACGGATACGGTTCCGACCGGTGCCGACGGGGGGCCTGTCCGATGGGAATTCACCCTGGAGGATGTGATTGTGCTGGCGCAGAGCAAGTCGCTGCCTGCATTAGTGGCCAGATAC
The DNA here is from genome assembly GCA_944323445.1 of uncultured Bacteroidales bacterium. Lineage (GTDB taxonomy): Bacteria > Bacteroidota > Bacteroidia > Bacteroidales > UBA932 > Coprenecus. Next base: position 8,861 of record CALUSM010000037.1, on the reverse strand, counting down.
TCATTCATAAGCAGTTACTGGCAGTTCCGGTCGTACAGGGCGCAGTTCCTGCCCTCGCTGAACCTAGGGGCCGACATCGGGCAGTACAACCGCTCCATCGTGGCCCTGCAGGACGCCGAGACCGGCGAGACCCACTACGTCCAGAACGACAACATGAACAACTCCCTGCAGCTGTCCATCGACCAGAACATCCCGTTCACCGGAGGTACCGTATCCCTGAACACCTACCTCAACCGATTCGACCAGTTCTCCCCCTTCGGGGACATGACCTACAACTCCAACCCTGTCAACATCGCCTACTACCAGCCCATCTTCCAGTACAACCGCCTCAAATGGGAGAAGAAGACCGAGCCCAAGCGCTACGAGATGTCCAAGCGCGTGTACCTCGAGGACATGGAGAGCATCGCCGTCACGGCCACGACCTATTTCTTCAACGTACTCCGCTCCCAGAAGAGCCTCGAGATGGCCCGCAGCCGTTACGAGAGCACACAGCAGCTCTACGCCATAGCCCAGGAGAGATTCGGCATCGGCACCTACACGAAGGATGAGCTCCTGCAGATGGAGCTTCAGCTGCTCAACGCCGACATCGCCGTGGCCAGCGCCGAGGTGGAGCTGCGCCAGGCCATGCTCAGCCTCCGGTCCTACCTCGGACTGACCGACGATACGGAATTTTCCCTCATCACCCCGACCCACCACTCCGACATCACCATAGACGAGGAGGACGCCGTCACCCGCAGCCTGCAGAACACCTCCTTCAGCCTCAACAACGAGATCAACCTCATCGAGGCCGAGGCCGCCATAGCCCAGGCCAAGGCCGAGCGCGGATTCAGCGCCACGCTCACAGCCCAGTTCGGACTCACCCAGACCGGCAACGACTTCGTCTCCTCCTACCGCAACCCCATCGACCAGGAGATAGTAGGCCTGAGCCTCAGCGTCCCTATCGTGGACTGGGGTCTCGGAAAGGGCAAGGTACAGATGGCCAAGACCCAGCAGGAAATCATCCTGACCCAGGTCGAGCAGGAGATCATGGACCGCCGGCAGGACATCTACATCCGCGTAGTGCAGTTCAACGCCCAGTCCAAACAGTGCGACGTATCGCAGAAGGCCGACGGGATAGCCGCCGAGCGTTTCGAGCTGGCGCTCCAGCGCTTCCGCAACGGCAGCATCAGCATCCTCGACATCAACACGGCCCAGAACGAGAGGGACGAGGCCTCCGCCCAGTACATCGAGGAGCTGGCCAACTACTGGAACTACTACTACAGCCTGCGCAAGGACACCCTCTACGACTATATCTACGGCAAGGACCTCGACGCCGAATTTGACAAACTCATTGAAGACTAGCAAACCTGTGGAAATATGAAGAAACTGATGATACTGCCGCTGCTTCTGCTCGCAGCCGCCTGCGGCCGGAACAAGAATGAGATGGAAGACGACACCCTCACCCGCCTGTCCCAGGCAGTGGAGGGCAACTACGTGGACACCATGACCCTCCGCCTCCAGGACTTCACCCGCCAGACCATAAGCAACGGAAAGCTGGCGGCCGTCCGCAAGAGCACCCTGCGCTTCGGGACCACCGGCACCATCGAGCAGGTCAATTTCATCAACGGCCAGAAGGTCCGTGAAGGAGAGCTGATAGCCTCCCTCGACCAGGAGAATGCCTCCATAGCCTTGGCTCAGGCTGAGAATGCCCTGAGCAAGGCCCGCATAGACATGAACGACGTACTGATAGGCTTCGGATACGGGGACGCGGACACTTCCAATGTACCTCCCGCCACTATGGCCATCGCCCGCACCCGCTCCGGCTACGACGACGCGGAGCAGACTTACCGCAAGGCCCTGAGCGACCTTCGCGGCACGAAGATAACGGCACCGTTCAGCGGCAAGGTGGCCGGCATCAAGGCCAGAGTCTATGAGAATGCTCCTTCGGAGGAGTTCTGCACCCTGATTGACGACAGCAGCTTCGAGGTCACTTTTCCTCTCCTCGAGTCGGAAATTCCCTCCGTCAGAACGGGTATGCCTGTGAAAATATCCCCCTTCAACAATCCCGGGAAGACCTATACCGGCCGCATAACCGCCATCAATCCCATGGTGGACGAGAAAGGGCAGATCCAGATAACCGCCTCCGTGGGCAACTCCGACGGCAACATGATGGACGGCATGAACGTCCGCGTGACCGTCGAGGAGATCATCCCCCGCCAGCAGGTCGTGCCCAAGAGCGCAGTGGTCATGCGCGACAACCAGGACGTGCTCTTCGTCTACCAGAGCGCCGACAGCTCCGCCCGCTGGGTCTATGTGGACATCCTCATGTCCAACAGCGCGAGCCACGTGGTGAGGGTCAATCAGGAGCGCAACGCCCAGCTGGAGCTCGGTGACGCCGTCATCACCTCCGGCAACCTCAACCTCGCACACGAATCCAAAGTCATCGTAAGACAATGATCCGCAAGCTCATCAAACGGCCTGTAGCGGTCTCCATGGTGCTCTTCGCCGTGGCGGTCCTCGGAGCGGTGTCCATCAAGCTGATACCGGTCTCCCTCATGCCCGACGTGGACATCCCGCAGATCACCGTGCAGGTCAAGGTAGAGGGCAGCTCCGCCCGCGAGATGGACGAATACCTCCAGCCCCTGCGCCGCCAGCTCATGCAGATACCCTCGCTGACCGACATCCGCTCCCAGTCCGAGAGCGGGGTGGGCATCATCCGCCTGAGCTTCGACTACGGAGCCGACATCGACTTCATCTTCGTGGAGGTCAACGAGCGGATAGACCGGGCCCTGTCCTCCCTGCCGGAGGGAGCCGAGCGGCCCAAGGCCCTAAAGTCCAGCGCCACCGACATCCCTGCCTTCTTCGTCAACATGACAGTCCGGGACACCTCCCGCACCATGGAGCTGAGCCGCCTGGCCTCCAGCGTCATCTCCAAGCGTATCGAGCAGATACCCGAGGTGGCGATGGTGGACCTCAGCGGACTGGTCTTCCCCGAGATACTCATCATCCCTGACATCGAACGGCTTACAGCCATAGGCGTCACCCCCGAAAGGCTCTCCGAGGCCATCGAGGCCAACAACATCCGCCTGGGCAACCTCTCGATACGCGACGGCCAGTACCACTGGAACATCCGCTTCAACTCCGAAATCAACTCCAAGGACGACATAGAGAACATCCGCCTCAACATCGGCGGCCGCGTCTACCTCTTCAGCGACCTTGCCGAAGTCATCGAGCAGCCCGCCTCCGAGGACTGCCTTATCCGCTCCGACGGCAGCCGGGCGGTCAGCATGGCCATCATCAAGCAGAGCGATGCGAGGATGAACACCCTCCAGGACGAGCTCAACGGCCGCATAGAGGAGTTCCGCGAGGACTACCCCGGAGTGGAGTTCACCGTCACCCGCGACCAGACAGAGCTGCTGCGCTACACCATAGAGAACCTGGAGCAGAACCTCTACGCCGGCATCATCCTCGCCAGCATCGTGATTCTGCTCTTCATGCGCAACTTCCGCTTCTCCCTGCTCATCATCCCCACCATCATTGTCTCCCTCCTCACCTCGATGCTGGCCCTCTTCCTCATGGGCATCAGCATCAACATCATCTCCCTCGCCGGACTTATCCTGAGCGTCGGCATGATGGTGGACAACTCGATCATCGTCATTGACAATATCACCCAGCGGTGGGAGCGCGGCGACAACCTGGAGGACGCCGTGGCGATAGGCTCCGGGGAGGTATTTGCCCCGATGCTCAGTTCCATCCTGACCAACTGCGCCGTCTTCGTGCCCCTGGTCTTCCTCAGCGGCATTGCCGGAGAGATATTCTTCGACCAGGCCGTGGCCATCACCGTGGGTCTCTTCTCCTCCCTCCTCTTCGCCGTCCTCGTGGTGCCGGTCTACTACTACGCCATGTACCGCCGCCGCGGCCGGAAGGTGGACAACAAGTACCTTGCCCGCATCGACCGCTTCCTGGAGCTGGGCCCCTCCTACGAGAAGGCCCTCAAATGGACATTCCGCCACCAGGGTATCGTCCTGACTCTCATGGCCGTGTCCGTACCCCTTTCCGTATTGCTGTTCATGGAGCTGGACAAGAGCACCTTCCCTCCCGTGACCAAGAGCGACATCATCCTCAACGTGGACTGGAACCGGCCCGTAACCATCGCGGAGAACGACCGCCGCAGCACCGCCCTCGTCGAGTCCGTACAGCCCCACACCGCCCAGGTGACCCAGATGTGCGGCACCCAGCAGTTCCTCATGCCCCATACCCGGGACATGAGCCAGAGCGAGGCGCAGATCTACTTCAAGGCCCGCACCGCAGAAGGCCTCGACAGTCTGATGAACGGGGCTGCCGCCTTCCTCCGGGAACATTATCCCGATGCCTCCTTCAACTTCACCGATGCCGGCAACCTCTTTACCCTCATGTTCTCCAGTGACGGCTCCAAACTCACCGTCCAGATAAGCGGCCGCGACGGACGCACCCCCGAGCCCGACCGGCTCAACTCCATCCTCGCCGACATCGGCGAAGCGGCTCCGGACGTGTACATCTCCCCCATCAGCTGGCAGGAACAGATAATGCTGGTGCTGGACATTGAGAAAATGTCCCTGTACGGCATCTCCTACTCCGATGTCCTCAGCACCCTGCGCAAGCGCACCAGGGAGGACAATATTTTCTCCATCACCACCGGCGACTACTCCATCCCCGTAGTGGTCGGCGACCGCGACCGCAGCCCTGACCTTCTCAACGGAAGCGTCCGCAACCGGGACGGGGCCGACATCCCCCTGAGCTCCTTCATCACGGAAGGCCGCAGCAGGGACCTGAAGACCATTGTCTCCGGAATGTCGGGCAATTTCTACCCCCTGGAGCTGGACATCCCCGACTCGGAGGTTCCCGGGGTAATGGCCACTGCGCGGGAGCTCTCCGTCGAGGACGGCACCTGGGATGTAGCCTTCAGCGGCTCGTATTTCTCCAGCAGGGAGACCATCCGGGAGCTGATGATGATAGCGGTGGTGGCCATTCTGCTGCTGTATCTGATACTCGCGGCGCAGTTCGAGTCCATCATCCAGCCCCTGATCATCCTCTCGGAGATAGTGGTGGACATCTTCGGCGCCCTCCTGCTGCTGTGGATATGCGGGGGCGGCATCAACGCCATGTCCATGATCGGTATAGTCGTCATGAGCGGTATCGTCATCAACGACTCCATCCTCAAGGTGGACACCATCAACCGCCTGCGCAAGGAGAACGGCTACGGCCTGCTGCGTGCCATCATGACCGGCGGCTCGCGGAGGCTCAACCCTATCCTGATGACCACCCTGACCACCGTGCTCGCGATGGTGCCCTTCCTCACCCGCGGGGACATGGGCTCCGACCTGCAGTACCCGATGTCGATAGTGATGATCGGCGGCATGATAGTCGGACTGATAGTCAGCATCTTCGGCATACCTCTGATATACTACCGGATCTATAGGAAGAAGAGCAGATGAAAGGAGGCCTAAGGATACCGTCATTCTCAGTGCTGCTGATCTTCGCGGTGCTCACGGTCATCGGCGCGGCCATGCTGCCGTCGCTCAACCTGCAGTACCTGCCGCGGGACAAGCAGCAGACCATGTCCGTCACATTCTACTGGCAGGATGCGTCGGCAAGGGTCATCGAGAGTGAGGTCACCTCCAGGATAGAGGGCTACATCGCCTCCATAAAGGGCATCAGCCGCATCTCGTCGATGAGCCGCAAGGAGGAGGGCTCGATCAACATCACCCTGAAGAAGAAAGAGGACGTGGATGCTATCCGTTTCGAGATATCCTCCGCGCTCCGCTCCCTCTACGACCAATTGCCGGACGGAGTCTCGTATCCGGAGCTGTCCGTATCCACCGGGGGAGCAAATGTAGACCCGATACTCACCTACACCGTAAACGCCGACCTGCCCACCAACCAGATAGAGCAGTATATCAACGACCACATCCTCAAGGACCTCTCCATCATCGAGGGAGTCAGTTCGGTAAGGCTCTCCGGGGCTACGCCCAACTACATGGAGATAGCCTTCAATCCTGAGAAGATGAAGGCCGCGGGAGTCAGCACATCTGAACTCTACAGCGCCGTCTCGTCATACCTGCAGGGCACCAGCGTGGTCGGCAGCGCTCCGGCCTACAACCCTGACGAGGAGCCGGACATCATCCTGCGCAACGCCCCGGTTGAACTGAGCAGCGTACCCGTAGCCAACAAGGAAGGCCGCATCATCCGGCTCAGCGACGTGGCCTCCATCACCCTCAAGGAGAGGCAGCCGGATTCCTACTACCGTATCAACGGTCTCAACACCATCAACATCACCGTCTACCCGGAAGAGTCCATCAACACCGTCCAGGTCTGCCACACCGTGGAGGAGACCATGTCACGGCTCGAGGCCGGTTTCCCGGAGTCATTCTCAGCCCTCAAGGCCTACGACGTATCCACCGAGATAAGCGAGGAGGTGGGCAAGCTCATACGCAGGACCCTGCTCTGCGTGGTCATCCTGCTGGCCTTCATCCTGGCCACCACATTCAGCCTCCGGTACACCTTCCTGATAGGCCTGACCCTGCTGGTCAACCTCATAGTGGCCTGCATATTCTACGTCCTGCTGGACATCGACATACACATCTACTCCCTGGCCGGCATATCGATATCGCTGAGCATCATCATCGACAACTCCATCATCATGGTCTCGCACTACTCCTACTACCGGGACCGCAAGGTGTTCCTCGCGATACTCGCCGCCCTGCTCACCACCATAGGCTCGCTGGCCGTGATATTCTTCCTGCCGGAGGAGCAGAAGCGCATACTGGCGGATTTCTCCACTGTTATCATCATCAATCTGAGCGTATCGATGGTCACAGCCCTATTCTTCGTGCCGGCCCTGCTCGACTACCTGCCGGTGAAGTCCGAGAGCATCGCGTTCTCCATCCGGCGCCGCAGGAAGATAGTGCGCTTCTCCCAGAGCTACGCACGGTTCATCTTCTATGTAAAGAAATTCAACTGGGCCGTCATCCTCTTCTTCCTCCTCGCCTTCGGAGGCTCCTTCATGCTCTTCCGCAAGAGCCTGGACGGCTTCGCATCGATGTTCCGCCAGCCCGAACGGCCCGTGCTGTACATCAGCGCCGGCATGCCCGAGGGCTGCTCCGTCCAGCAGCTCAATGAGATAATGGTCTACATGGAGAACTTCCTGGCCGGCTTCGATGAGATCAAGCTGTTCCGCACCTCGATTACATCCTACGACAGGGGCAGTATCTCCGTGGAGTTTCACGAAGACATCAACCGCACTTCATTCCCGGCCATACTCAAGCAGCAGGTCATCCGCAAGGCCATAGACTACGGCGGCGCCAACTGGAGCGTCTACGGCATCAACGACCAGAACTTCTCCAACTACATAGGCGGAGCTACTTACCGCAACGGCAACATCATCCTCTCGGGATACAACTACGACATCCTCTACGGTTTCTGCGAGGACCTGGTGGAGCGCCTGTCCGCCAACCCGAGGGTAACGGACCTGAGCATCGAGGGGCCCGAGAGCTACTACTATTCCTCCTCCGAAGGCAGCCGCGAGTACCTGATAACCTACGACTACGACAACCTCTCACTCTACGGCATCAGCCCCGTATCCGCATTCAGCGCCCTGAGCGAAAGGCTCTTCTCCCAGTACGTAGGCAGCACGCCGGGCGATTACGGGACGAGGATGGACGTCCGTCTGATATCGGACGACACCGAGAACTTCGATGTATGGCACCTGGCCAACGAATACATCCGGATAGACAGCACGGACATCCGTTTCGCCGAGATAGGCTCTATAGACAGCCGCAACTCCGGCAACAATATCTTCCGCCAGGACCAGGAGTACATCCTCTGCGTCCGCTACAACTTCATCGGCTCATACAAGCTGGAGGAACGCCTCATGGAGTCCGAAATCGAGCGGCTCAACTCCTCCGTCCTCCCGATAGGCTTCAAGGCCTCCTCCCCCCAGTACGACTGGATGCAGAAGGCCAAGAACCAGTGGATACTGCTCGTGCTGATAGTGGTGATCATCTACATGATATGCGCCGTGCTCTTCGAGTCCCTGCTGCAGCCGCTGGCCATCATCTCGCTCATACCCGTCTCGTTCATAGGTATTTTCCTGGCCTTCCGCCTCACTGAGACGACTTTCGACCAGGGCGGCTTCGCGTCCATGATCATGCTAGCGGGCATCGTGGTCAACGCCGGCATCTACATCGTCAACGAGTACAACCGCATGCCGGCCCACCGCCGCAGTTTCATCCGGGCCTACAACCACAAGATCATCCCGATATCGCTGACCATCCTCTCCACAGTGCTGGGTCTCGTGCCCTTCCTGCTCGACGGTAAGGAAGAGGTCTTCTGGTTCGCCTTCGCCATCGGCACCATGGGCGGCATGCTCTTCTCCTACGTCGCGCTGGTCATATTCCTGCCGATGATCATGCCCGGAGGAAACGTCACTCCACCCGGTTGCGGTGGAAATGGGGAGCCGCGTAGAAGACGAAGCCGAGAAGGGAAACGAGGCTTAGGAAGGCTCCTGTCAGGTAGGCGTAGGAGAAAGACAGACGCTCCCCTATAATTCCTCCCAGCACCAGACCGATACCGATGCCTATGTCCCACGAGGTGAGATAGGTCGATGTCGCCGTGCCGCGCTGGTCGTGCCGGCCGAGGTTGACGAACATGGTGTTGAAGGCCGGGAACATCGTACCGAAGCCCGCTCCGAGCACCAGTGCCGTGGCATAGAGCATGATCTCCGCCGCCCGTATCGAATGGGGCGCCACCCTCTCGCACAGGAAGAGACTCAGGAAGCACAGTATCACCGGATAGAACGCGATGTGTATCACCTCCGTGATGTGACCGCGGTCCACCTGTTTGCC
>CALUSM010000036.1 GCA_944323445.1 uncultured Bacteroidales bacterium | reverse complement strand
CCGGACTTTTCTGAAAACGCAAGAGCACTCACCTTCGGAAGGTGGGATGATATCGCGGGGAAACTGCGCACCTTCGGGAGGTGGAAAAGGTCAGAATGGAAGGGAAACGCGGATACGGACGCCCTGGAGGGCATGGCATGAAAACTCACCTTCGGAAGGTGGGATGATATCGCGGGGAAACTGCGCACCTTCGGAAGGTGGGAAAGGTCAGAATTGAAGGGAAACGCGGATACGGACGTCCTGGAGGGCGTGGCATGAAAACACACCTTCCGAAGGTGGGACGATATCGCGGGGAAACTGCACACCTTCGGAAGGTGGGATGGATGGGGCTAGTAGTCGTATGGCTTTAGGTCGATGCGGAAGGCGCGTATGCGGAGTACTTGTGATCGGGGGGCATTACCGCCATTTGGGTAATAATTATCAGTCTTCTGATCGCTCTCAACATAGAATCCCTGGGGATCTATCTTAGTCGCGCGTGCTCTGTCTGAATCTTCTTCATAAAAAATATCCAAGTAACTTTGTTTCGCTGCAGAACTTGACCAGTAATAATTGCCTTGAAATTCCGGAAACATATTGTAGTATGTGGTCAGTGCATCTTCCATCTGGGTAATACCAGGAAGGAACCATTTGCCTTTATAAATGATAGTCTGGTATGGAAACACTATATATTCAGAACGATGGTATTCAACAGAATATGGTACTTCTCCATCAGAATTTCGATTGTTCTTATTATGACAGTATTGGAAAGCAGATTGTATCTCTTCATTCAATGTGATGATTCCTTCTCCTGTTTGATTGATTATATATCCAGTGTAGGAGTGACCATCGATATAATTGTCATAACAATTATCAATATAAGCACCTGCATAAATTTAATTGGAATTGTGGTAGTTCCAATAGTCAAGTTGACAGAATTCTCTGTATTCAACATCGACAGGAGTGTTGGAGGTGGCCCATTTCAATCCAGGGTAGATTTGTTCGGTATTATAATTGTCAAGTGGATCATAGTGGTCAAGGTATTCTTCGAATTGCTCCATATAAATTACACCTCCGAGAGCTCCATCTTCCTCATATTCGGCGTATGGATCTTCTCTGACAGGAACGGGCACCCGGTTCTGTCCCTGTTCGTCGTGAAGAGTACCATTTTCGTCCCGATACATTGTTTTATGTGTCTTATACACCTGCACCTTCAGCAAATGCACCTGAGTGATATCAAGCTCGCGGGTCTCGACCGGAATATCGCTGTCTCCTTCGTAGTAGGTGAGGGTAACGGTGGCGGTACGGTCCTCTGAGTCGGAGAGGTTCTCGTCGATATAGAAGTAGACGCGGTCGCGGGTGGTAGTGACTTCTACTTCATCCTTGAGTGGAGTTCCATCCTTGAACAGGGACGTGGTAAAGAAGGCCCGCTTGCCGTTGCCGGCGGTCCAGGGAGTACCGGTGGCAAGGTGATCTCCGGTGCCGGATCCTGTGTATGCTGTGAACCCTGATTCAGAGACAGTGCCTGCTTCCATATCCGCAGCCTTGATCAGCTCCATCTTGATCCATTTCTGGTCATCGGGGTCGTCGATGCTTACGGTCATCCTTGGATTCCTGCTCTCATCGGCGAAAAGGTAGACATCCATCGGCGTGACACAGAAATGAGCGTCGTGGTTGCGCTCGCGGAGGATGGAGATGTAGAAGTTATTGGCCTCGGTATCTACGTTGACGCGGGCATCTAAAGTATATTCGCCTGAGTTGTCATCCCGAGTATCTATACCTTTGATGGTGATGTTGTTGATGTACTGGTGGTTGCGGCGCAGGGTGAAGTCATCGGTATGGTTGGCACCGAGGTAGAGGGTGTAGCGGATCTCGTAGGTGTAGTCATTGTAAGTGGTGTAGAAGCCGTGGAGTTCAAGGGAGGTGGCGTTGGCGCGGTCAGCTATGTAGGGCTTGTAGCGCTGCTTATGATGTTCCTCGAAACCTCCTTCTTCGTTCTCTCCATTTTTGGGGTACAGATCAGACCTGTCTCCGGAATCCCCGTCGGACATGCTGCTGTTGGCCCATTGTTCCCCTTCGTCTTTTATCCACTCAGCCTCCTGTATGTTCTCGAAGACATAGAATGAGAAGTCGATGCTCTGCTCGTTGTTGTTGTAGATGACACGCTGGAAGGAGACGGTCTCTTCGGTGAGTTCGATGCCGTTCGCATCGGTTCCGAAGTCACCGGTGTACTCATTTGCTCCCCGCTCACCTATAGTGCTGCCCATAGGCATATTGTGTACGGTCCAGTCCATAAGCTGGAATGCGGGCAGACGGCCTTCGGAGGTCTCGGAACGAAGGTCGATGCTGACGTCCACGCGGGCCATGAGGGCCTTGAGGAGGATGGTGCGTTCTCCGGAGTTATCATTGTCGGTACCGCCATCGGCATTAAAATCGACCTCCTTGTAGCCGGCCATGGGCATGCCTTCTGCGGGAATGCCTACCGATACACCCTGGGATGGATTGAATATCAGGCTTTCGAGGGCTTTCCGGGGTGTTATGCCCCCAGCAACTCTGTCGGCAATGATCTTAGGCCTGCCGTATTCATCTTTCTCATTGAACAACGAGGCGTCCACATTGGCAACAGCATAGACTATCGCTTTGCCATCCTCATCCAGGTTGTCGAAAAGGCTTTTACCATCCTGGTCAGTCTTGGATATTTTAAGGACAGTCGTCTGTCTTCCCGGAGCATAATAGCCTCCGGTCTGCGGCGCGTTGTCGTCTGTGTAGCCCTGAAGGTATCCTCCGGTAAGGTATTCTCCGTTTTGAGTGAAGAAGAAGATATGCAGGTTGTTGATGCGTTTTTCCTCCTCGTCCTTGGAATCGGCGGCTACATCGAGGGCCTTGGTGGTCACCTTGTACGGCAGCATGGGGTCATTGGTGAATGTGAGCGAGATACCTTCATCAGAGTTATGGAAGTCCGGCTCCAGCGGCCCCTCGAAGGAGCAGGACTGAAGTCCTGCCAGCAGGAAAAATGCCGTTGTGATACTGTGATATATGCTGTGTCTCATATCGTGTACTCGTTTTTATTCAAATATGACATCATCATCGTTTTCATTGCCGAGCCACCATTCGCCGTTGTTGTCCACCGCGAAGAGGAGGACGAACTCATCCCCCACGAAGTTGAGCTGGGCGGTGTATCTGGTGCCGGGGCTGGGGGTGAAGGAGGTCGGACGTGTGAAGGAGGCATCTCTGGGATTTTCCCCTCCGTCATCGAAGGAGTATGAGATGTTCATGTGCAGATCGTCAGGATTCGGACCGAGATAGTTTCCTCCGCTGCCGCCGTCACCCGAGATAAGGAGCAGATAGTCTTCCGGTCCAATGTTCCATGAGGTGGCCGAGAACTCGTCCTCGACAGGCTCAAGTACGATACCTTCCGCATCAGGGTAATCCGACTGGTCCAGGAACACGTAGTGTCCTTTGTACACATCGGTGCCGGGAGATGTGAATCTCACGTTTTGTCCAGAAAGGTCCACATACATCGTGCGGTAGAAGGTCCCCGAGAGGGTTATGCTGTGGATGGTCAGCCGGTGGTCGCTGAAGTTGTTGACCTCCACCCCGAGGGCCGTAAGCAGATGGCTGAAGGTGAACTGAAGGTTGCCTTCGGAGCTGTAGCGGTTGTAGAGGACGGCCAGCATGGCGTCCGGTGTTTTCATGTGATCCAGTTCCGTGCTGACGTCCCCGTCCGAGAACGGCATGGTGTACCTGAAGGAAGGTGCGCCGAAGTCATCCGGTGAATCAAGGTTGATTACGTCAAATCCGGCCGCGTCATAAGTGTCATTATCATAGGGATAATAGGCAAAGAACGAATATCGGAAGCGGTCGGTCTCGTGGATATTTTTGTTCACATTGCCGTCCAGTCCGCGACCGTCCCGGTACCAGCTCCTGTATTGGTTGCCGTCATTGTCTGAACCGGAGTAAGTATAATCGCAGCCGCCGGCTCTGACCGTCACTTTCTGATTGAAGAATACCGAAGGAGGACACATGGACTCCTTGCCGGACCAGCTGGTGGCACCGGAATTGGGGTCAAGGTTGTCCAGTCCGGTAGTTCCGATGCGGTTGCTCAGGCAGTACCCGAAGACCCCGAAAGACGCTCCGTCCCCCAACTCTCCGCTGATCAGCGTGCTGCGGGTGTTTCCGGATATATACACCGACGGACTCCCGAAAATGATGGCACCTTCGGGAGCGGACGATGGTCTCTGCTGCTGACAGGATGAGAGTCCGGTCAGGAGAGCAACGGTCAGTGCCGGGAGAGTTACGCGCAGGATATCAGTAATCTTCATGTCCATATTCATTTAATCCACGATAATGATGCCTCCGTCCGCATCGTCCCAGTCATCTGCCAGAGGCCTGTCAAATCCGATGTAGTCACCCTTGATGGTGAGGGTGTAGAGATATGATTCGCCGGGCTTCCAGAAGGGGATGGCGGGGATTGCGACGGTAATATCCTTGCCTGGGGAAGTTCCGTTCTCAGTGTAGGATATCCTGACTTGGTATGCGGAGGGATGCTCCGTGGGGATGAGGAGCAGATCGTCTATGAATGTCTCCCCTTTGTCTGTCAGGTCGGTGCCGTCAGGCTGGACGGGGCTGTATTCTTTTATGATGTCATTACCCTGATCCGGTATCTCCGACCAGCCTCCATCTGAGGTGTATGTGCCGACAGGCTCAGGTCCAAGCAGCTGCAGGTCCGTAAGGGATACGGTACCCTCTCCGAGTCCTTCGGTGCGTACGGCGATGCTGATCTTGACCAGCAGATGCGTGAATGTCAGCTGTACTGCTCCGGGCCCGTCCGGCTGTGTGGCGGGGTCGTAGGTGAGGCCGGTGGCGGAGGCGAGCAGTAGGTCGCTTTGCGTGCCGTCGGGGTCAGAGATGCTGAGGGCATTGTACCCGGTTATGGTAAATTCCCGTGTCTCAAGGTTGAGGGATGCTCCGGCGGCAGTTGGGTACAGACCGAAGAAGTCGTAGGTCATTCCGGCTTTCCAGTAGCGTATGCCGTTGTAAGTCCAGGAGTTGTCCGTGCCTCCGCTCGTGACCCTCACCTGGTCGAAGACGGCAGTGGAGGGGGTGGAGGTGTTTCCGTATGCGCATCCCCAGATATTGAATTCATGGATATCGCTGATATCCTGGACCAGAGTCTTGGTGACAGTGGTGGAGGTAAAGTCTATGACCGGACTGGTGCTGCTGTGTCCGGGTACGTCCTTCGTACAGGAAACTGCGGCGGACCCTCCGAGTGCTGTAAGCAGCAGAAGGGTCAGGACCTGGTGGATCTGCCTTGTAGGTGTTGATATGTGACGGGAGTCGTGCATCTGTCTGGTTTTTGTCTATGTTTCTTAATGCTTAATCTCAGTCCAGCGGCTCTGTTTCCGGATCGCCGTGGCGTAAGGTTCCGTCTTCCTCGACGGTAAATGTGTAGTGGTAGTGTATGCCGGCCTCCCATAGCCCTGTTGGGGTGCTGAGTCGGATGATAGCGGTGTCGCCTTCTCTTCCGTCACCGTCTCTGTCTGCTGTCGGAAGGCCGCTGAGATTCAATGCAATGCTGCCGTCAAGGACCTGAGGAAATACGGGCAGGCCGGTCAGACGGGTTTCGGTGTAGGTCTCTTGGGAAAGGGTCCAGCAGCTGTTGGCGGTGGATTCGTCTGTGGGGTCGTAGTTGCGTGAGGAGAACGTGCCGTAGCGGGGAAGGCCCACTATCATGGCTGACAAATCTCCGGCATCCGCCTCTGCTCCTGTCTCGGAGCCGGTCTTTCTCTCCAGTGTGATACTGATGCTGGCCAGTAGGCAGTTGAAGTTGAAATGAACGGAGGAGGGTCCGACGGGCTGATTGTCAGGGTCAAATATGAGACCGGAGACACAGGCCAGTTTCAGGTCGGCGGAAGTGCCGCTCTCAGCCAGGGTCGAGATGTCGTAGCGGGAAATGGTTAGATGCCATGGCTCTTCGTTGCTGGTGCGCAGCTCTGCGGCAGTAGCGGTCGGGGCCACGGCGTAGAAATTATAGGTCATCTGCGGAATCCAGTAGCGGGTGTCCGCATAGATCCATGTCCCATTCTCAAATGAGACGGGCTCACGGTTGAAAATGACGTTGTTGCGTGTGCTGTCATCCGGTACGTGGTTGTATCCCCAGACGTCGAATGAACCGGGAGTTGCGGACGTAAAACATATTTCACGGTCGTAGTAGCTGTGCACCGGAGCGATGAGGGTACACGCCGAGAGCATAATAGCCGAAACCAGTGCAAGAGCTGCCGGCACCAGGCGCGGGCTTTTGCCAAGCACAGGGATGGGCCCATCGGGATGTGGATGTCTTTGTGTGCGCATAATCTGTACTTTTAAAGGTTGGAGTGAAACTTGTTCAGGGACCGGGAGGGGACGTTCAACCCCGCCCGGCCGGTATTGTAGGTGTTGTAAATTAATTATTGTCATTGATGTCCTCTGTCTCAACAGGAACATCATAGGGATCATCCCATCCTGCCAGTCCGTCGTAGACATCAACATCGAATACTATAGGCACGAGGTCCAGGTTGGTGGCGCCGATGGTGGCAGTATATGTGTAATGGTAGCCGGGAAGCCATTTGTTGGAGTCATCTGCAGATTCTGCGGCATTGGCGAGACTTACGGTGTAATTTTTGGTTTTATCAGTTGTACCAGTACTTCCGTCGATCAGAATTTCTTTCCATGTAAGTGTAAATGTGACGTTAAGATCAGTGGTCTCCTGAGGAAGCATAATCAGTGAAGTCTCGACAGGCATGACGGTGTTGGACGAAGTGTTGGGGTCCTGGTCGGGGTTTCGCTCGTTTGTGGAACCGGAAATGATGCCGTCTGAGGGGTTCATGAAATCATCAAAAGCGTAATCTGCCTTGGCAGGAGTTGTAGCCGCTGTCCAGCAGGTGAAAGGATACTGCGATGATGTCAAGTCTGTTCCTGTAAATGTTCCGTTGGAGGTGGCATTTACTTTGATGTTGCTTATAGTGATGTCGTGGCCGTTGAGTGTCTCGTCCTTGGTGAAGTTGAACTCAATCATGGAAAGAATATGGTTGAAAGTCAGCTGAACCTTATCCATAGGGGTAGTGCCGTCCCAATCCTCAGTGGAAATGGGGTCACTTGTGGCGTATACGAGGTCCAATGTTCCGTTCTCAGTCTGTTCCACTGTGTAGTCACTGATAGTCAAATGACCTGTTGCATAGTCAAAATCAGTTCCTTCCGTGATAGTAGTATTCTCATTGGAGTATGCTGCAAATTTGTATATGTAGCCTGGCTGCCAGTATGCAGTTGTCTCTGTATGCCACTCATTTTCGCTTTTTGAAACAAAACCGTGGTCAAAAACTTTGTCTTCTTCATTTTCCCCTACGGCTCCGAATACGCGGAACATAGTCAGGTCATCGGCGGTCTCGATGGATTTCACATCATTGGTAACAAAATCAGTGAACTGGATAATCCTGCTCTCGGGGATATCCGTTGTCTCGACTTTGGTGCACCCGGCGAGAATCAGAGTTCCGGCTGCGAGTGCGGTGAAAATTGCTTTTTTCATAATTCTAAAAATTTAAAAATGAATAAATAAATGTGTTTTAGTATTTTACATTATATCGTGCTGTGCTTCTGCATGGGCAGCGTTATCTCTTCCTCGTTTTCCCAGTCATCCACATCGACCTGGAACATGCCGCTGCCGTCGGATTTGATCTCAGGGACCTGTACTACTATCACTCCGCCTCTGGGCTGAGTGTGTATCTGTTCTGAGATGAAGAAGTCGTCGGGGAAGGCGTAAATGCCTGTCGCCAGGGAGACTTCCAGGGACACCGCGAATACGTCTTCCGGCTCGGGGGATTTGAGCGGCGAACTGTAGTCGAAGTTGGGCGCTCCGAAGGTCTGGACTGTGGCTATGATGGTGGAGCTGCTGACATCCACGATGGAGTTGTCGAAGAGGACTGACACCCGGTCGTCTCCTGTGTGGCCGTCCTGGATGTAGACGGTGCCGGCCATGCCTGAGAGGGCACCTCGGGCGTTCCGGACCAGCTCTATGCCGGCCTCCACTTGGAAAAGTATTACGTAGGTGTATACCAGCGGCCTGAGCTGGATGCCCAGGGTGTCGGTTTCGGAGGAGAGTATTCCCTCGTAGTCTTCAACCCAGGCGCCGTAGAGCATGTCCGGCTCGTTGACTGTCTCGGCGTTGGGATGCAGCTCGCTGAAAGATGCCCTGGTGCGTGTGCGGGTGGTCGCCCTGGCTTCGGTGTATGAGTCGATGGAGGTGAATACGATGTATTCGGTGTCGTTGTTGTAGAAGAGTATGTTGTGATTGCCTTCCTGCATGTGGATCAGGCCTCCGTCGGCGCTGATGTGGCGGCGGTGTACCGTTCCCACCTCGTGGTAGGCTACAGAGGTTATGCCCTCTCCTGGTTCGGGAATGAGGCTCTCCAGGAACTCGTCGGTCAGGATGCCGTATCCTGACGAGACGTCCCATCCTCCTCCTTTATCTCCGTACCAGCGCATCCATGTCTGCTCCCACTGGGGGTCGATGTAAGCTCTCACATTGAGTCCGTGCAGGTCATGACCGTAGCACAGTTCCTTACGGCAGCCGGAGAGCAGCTGGACGAGGACCGCGGCAGAGAGCAGCAGTACGGACAGGCGCAGTGTGCCGGATGAGAGGCGCATCATCTTCCACCTCCTTTTCTGTTGAAGTCTCCGAATCTCCAGACGAGGGCAAACTTGAGTTTAAGCGGCCCGAAATAGTGCATTCTGGATGTCTGTTGATAGACGTAGTGTGTCCCGCCCATGTAGGGAACGGGCAGATATTCCTCGTATTCGGTGAACAGCCAGCCGGCTCCGATGCCGAACTCGAGCGACAGGCGTTCTCCCACCGGCATCATGTAGCCGTAGCTCAGACCGGCGAATCCGCTTTCGCCCTTGTAGCCGCGGCCGCCGTTCTCCAGGTCGTACCAGTTGCCGCCGGCGAAGAGTCCGAGGTAATGGCCGTGCCATGGCGCCCGGGTGTGGAACCACCAGCGGGCTTCAGGGTAGATAGTGGCTATCTGGTAATATCGGTGTCTCGGGCGGATGCTCCACCATGCGACCGCTCCGTGTACGGCGACGGACCATTCCGGCCGTATGAGGTATTCCGCTTCCAGGGAAGGCATCAGGGCGATATCGGCGAGCAGGTTGGTTTTCAGTGCAAATCGATAATCTGGAATATGCTCCGGCAGAGGTCTCGGCGACAGCAGAATACTGTCAAGGGCTTTGATGTCGAAGACGGGATGTGCCGTCGCCTCCACCGGAGGGTACGGTACATATTCCATTATGATTTCGGCCCTGCGCAGAGTGTGGAAGCATGAGTCAGTCATGTATCTGAAGGTCTCTCCACGGTGCAGGTCCATGAGGGATTTCTTGCGTGAGCCGGTCACCTTGCCGTCCGTAATCTGCCATACGGGGGTATTGCGGATGATGCGCAGGACTTCGTCACGGCCCGGGAAGGAGGCCCATCTGCTCAGTATCCGCGAGAGTCCCTCCCAGTCTATGCCCATGCCGGCCAAAGTGTATGCGGACGGCGGGAGTGTTCTGCCGGAGAGGCTCTCGATGCAGGCGATGACAGCGGCAGCGCGGTCATGGGAGAGAACGGTGTTGAAAGCGGACGTGCCTTCTGGTGATGCCCAGCCTTTTACATAGAGGTGAAACTGCGGGTTCCGGGAATATCGCCCCGTGATGGCGGCGATGCTGTCCAGTGATTTCTGATTGCCTCTGAGTGAGGGCGCAATACCGGACAGCCCCTGCTCAAAATACACGAGAACGGTGTCACGCACAACGGACTGGGCGGCCATATCCCTGACGGTCAGGTATGACAGTACAAAGAGCGAAAATATGACTGATAATATTCTCACTTCTGTAAATCTGTAAAAATTTAATTTTCAGACAATAGTGGAGCATGAACGGAGGTTAGCAACGCCCGCATCACGGCAGTGTGCGGACACGGAGCATAACAAGCGCTCTGAGATGCCTGTAAATTTATTTATAATTACAAATGGTAAATTAAAAATTGTTGTAAATCCTTTCGGCCGCAAAGGAAGAAACAGTTTTGTGAAGTGGCAATACTCAAAAGTGTATTTACGCTTATGTTGTTAAGAATGACCAATTTGTGTGAAAATTGCGATGACCGTGAAATTTACCCATTCGAGTGTATGAAAGGTGCGGAAAAGATAATATCACGTGCGCGCATTTATTATTAATGTCCGGGGAGTAGAAATTTCCGGCTATATATTTTTTGCAAATCTTCCAAGGAATTCCATATCTTTGTAGGTTGTACAAAAAATGTATTCAGATGGCATCAATTAATGGATTATTGAAGAAACTTTTCGGTTCGAAAGCCGACAGGGACATGAAGCAGATCAAACCTATACTGGACAAGGTGCTGGCTGCTTATGAAAGGATAGACAAGCTTTCGGATGACGGGCTGAGAGCCGAGACAGAAAGAATAAAAGGAGTCATATACAGCAGGACGGCGGCGGACGAGGAGCAGAAGAAGTCGCTCCGGGCGCAGCTCGAGGACGTGAGCATCGACGTCGAGAAGAAGGAGGCGCTGGCCACCGAGGTGGACAGGCTGACCAAGAAGATAGACGAGGAGATCGAGGAGGTCCTTGTCGAGGTGCTGCCCGACGCATTTGCAGTGATGAAGTCCACTGCCCGCAGGTTCAAGGAGAAAGAGGTCATCGAGGTGACTGCCAGCGATATGGACCGTGAGTTCAGTGCCAAGCATGATTATGTCAGGATAGAGGGAGACAAGGCTTACTGGAGCCATACGTGGATGGCCGGCGGCAACCCGATCACCTGGGACATGGTCCATTACGACGTACAGCTCATCGGCGGTATAGTCCTGCACCAGGGCAAGATAGCTGAGATGGCCACCGGAGAGGGAAAGACCCTGGTAGCGACTCTCCCGGTCTTCCTGAACGCCTTGGCCGGAAAGGGAGTGCACGTGGTCACCGTCAACGACTACCTCTCCAAGCGAGACTCCGAATGGATGGGACCTCTCTATCAGTTCCACGGCCTGAGGGTGGACTGCATCGACAAGCACCAGCCCAATTCAGCCGCAAGACGTGCCGCATACAGGGCCGACATCACCTTCGGCACCAACAATGAGTTCGGTTTCGACTACCTGCGTGACAACATGGCAATCGACCGCAACGACCTTGTGCAGCGCAAGCATCACTACGCCATAGTCGATGAGGTGGACTCGGTGCTGATTGACGATGCCCGTACGCCTCTTATCATATCAGGTCCCGTACCCAGGGGCGACGACCAGCAGTTCGCCGAGTACAAGCCCTATGTGGAACGCCTCTACAATGCCCAGAAGCAGCTGGTCACCAAGCTCCTGACCGAGGCCAGGAAGCTCATCGCCGAAGGCAAGGAGACTGAGGGTGCCAAGCTCCTGCTGAGGGCCCACAAGGGACTTCCCAAGTACAATCCGCTGATCAAGTTCCTCTCCGAGCCGGGCATGAAGCAGCTCCTGCAGAAGACAGAGAATTTCTACATGCAGGACAACAACAAGCAGATGCACCTTATCACCGACGACCTGTTCTTCATCATCGAGGAGCAGACCAGGACTGTCGAGATGACCGACAAGGGAAACGACCTCATCGCCGCGAGCGTGTCCGATGACAAGTTTTTCATCCTTCCCGACATAGGCAGCGAGATAGCCGAACTGGAGAAAGAGGAGATGTCGCCCGAGGAGAGACAGTCCAGGAAAGCCGCCCTGCTTGCCGACTACGCCCTCAAGTCCGAGCGCGTGCACACTGTCACTCAGCTGCTCAAGGCCTACGCCATGTTTGAGCGTGACGTGGAGTATGTGGTGATGGACAACAAGATCAAGATTGTGGATGAGCAGACCGGCCGTATCCTCGAGGGTCGCCGCTACTCCGACGGACTCCACCAGGCCATTGAGGCCAAGGAGAATGTGAAGGTCGAGGCCGCCACCCAGACATTCGCCACCATCACCCTCCAGAACTATTTCAGGATGTACCACAAGCTGGCCGGTATGACCGGTACAGCCGAGACAGAGGCCGGCGAGTTCTGGTCCATCTACAAACTGGACGTGGTGGTCATCCCTACCAACCGCCCCGTCATCCGCAAGGACGAGGATGACATCATCTACAAGACCAAGAAAGAGAAATACAATGCCGTGATAGCCCGCATAGTCGAGCTTACTCAGGCCGGGCGTCCCGTGCTCGTGGGCACTACGTCGGTCGAGATATCCGAGCTGCTGAGCAAGATGCTCCGTATGCGCGGCATCAAGCACAATGTCCTCAATGCCAAGCAGCATGCCCGTGAGGCTGAGATTGTGGCCCATGCCGGCGAGGCCGGTGCTGTGACCATCGCGACCAACATGGCGGGCCGAGGCACCGACATCAAGCTCGGTCCCGGAGTCAAGGAGGCCGGCGGTCTGGCCATCATCGGCACCGAGCGTCACGACAGCCGCCGTGTGGACCGTCAGTTGCGCGGACGTGCCGGACGTCAGGGAGACCCCGGCTCTTCCGTATTCTATGTGTCGTTCGAGGACAATCTTCTCCGTCTCTTCGGCGGAGAGCGTATGGCCGTCATGGTCGACAAGATGGGGCTCAAGGAGGGCGAGCCGCTGCAGCACTCTCTCCTGGCAGGCTCTATAGAGAAAGCCCAGCGCAAGGTCGAGGAGAACAACTTCGGTATCCGTAAGCGTCTCCTGGAGTACGACGATGTGATGAACTCCCAGAGGGAGGTGATCTACAACAAACGGCGCAATGCCCTCTATGGAGAACGCATAGATGTGGATGTCAAGAACATGATAGGTGACTGCTGCGAGGTGCTTGCCGACCGTTCCGAGAGCATGGACTACGAGGACTTCAAGCTGGAGGTGATGAAGACACTGTCCGTGGATCCTGAATTCGATGCCGCGTTCTACCGCGACGCGTCCAGGGACAAGATTGTCGAGGCGCTCAACACCCAGATTCGCGAAGAGTATCGCAGGCGCAGTGACGCACTGGTGGCCCAGGCCTGGCCTGTCATCAAGACCATCTACGAGCGTCAGGGCGCCCAGTTTGAGAATGTGGCCGTGCCGGTCGGTGACGGAACCAAGGTCATGCGCGTTGTCGTCAATCTCAAGAAGGCCTACGAGACTCAGGCCCGCGAGCTGGTCCGTGCAGTCAGCAAGACCATTACCCTCATCATGATAGACGAGGCATGGAAGGAGCACCTCCGCGACATGGATGACCTCAAGCAGTCCGTGCAGAACGCCACATACGAGCAGAAAGACCCTCTGCTCATATATAAGTTCGAGAGTTTCAACCTCTTCAAGGGCATCATCGAGCGCATCAGCCGTGAGGTCGTCAAGTTCCTGCTGCGGGCAGCCATTCCCGTAAGGGAGAATGCACCTCAGGATGTAAGGGAGACCGAGCGCCGCCGCACGGACATGAGCCGTATGCGCACTTCGAGGACGGATATGGTGACCAACGGCGGACAGCCCAAGAGCAATGCCCCCGTCCATGTGGAGAAGAAGGTCGGCCGCAACGATCCCTGTCCCTGCGGCTCCGGCAAGAAATACAAGAATTGTCACGGAAGACTGGAAAACAATTAAATTAAAACAGATATGGGAAAATTTGACATAATAGTGGTAGGCTCCGGTCCCGGAGGTTACGTCGCAGCGGTCCGTGCCGCTCAGCTCGGAAAGTCAGTCGCAGTCATTGAACGTTCGGAGATAGGAGGTATCTGCCTCAACTGGGGCTGCATACCCACTAAGGCCCTGCTCAAGAGCGCCCAGGCCTATACCTATGCCCGTCATGCCGCGGAGTATGGCTTCGAGGCTTCTGATGTAAGGGCCGACATCACCAGGATGGTGGAACGCAGCCGCGGAGTGGCCGCCCAGATGTCCAAGGGCGTAGAGTTCCTCCTGAAGAAAAACAAGATAACCCTCATCCACGGCGATGCTGTCCTCAAGAGCGGACATACCGTCGAGGTCAATGACTTCGAGGCCGGCACCAAGACTGTTTACGAGGCGGACCATATCATCCTGGCTGTGGGGTCAAGGGCCAATTCCCTGCCCTTTGCGCCCATTGACGGCGATCGCATCATCTCATACCGTCAGGCACTGGTGCCCGAGAAGCTGCCCAAAAGCCTGGCAGTCATAGGCTCCGGAGCTATCGGAAGTGAGTTCGCCTTCTTCTACCGCAGTCTCGGAGTGGAGGTGTACCTTATAGAGTATCTCGACCGTATTCTCCCTGTGGAGGATGACGATGTGTCGGCCCAGATCAGCCGCTCGTTCCGCAAGGCCGGCATCAAGGTGATGGTGGCCGCGCAGGTCAAGAGCGTGGATACCTCGGGTGAGCTCTGCAAGCTGACAGTAGAGACCAAGAAAGGTACCGAGACGATCGAGGCCGAGACCGTTCTCTCTGCGGTGGGCGTTATCCCCAACACAGATTTCCTCGGACTCGAGGAAGTGGGAGTGGAGATGGTCCGCGGCCGCAAGATCAAGGTGGACGAATATTACCGTACCAACGTAGAGGGTATCTATGCCATCGGTGACATCATCCCGACCCAGGCCCTGGCCCACGTGGCATCCGCCGAGGGTATCTGCTGTGTGGAGGCTATCTGCGGTCTCAATCCCAAGCCTATCGACTATGGCAACATCCCCGGCTGTACCTACGTTACCCCTGAGGTCGCCTCTGTCGGCATGACCGAAAGGGCAGTCAAGGAGGCCGGTATAGAGTATAAGGTCGGCAAATTCTTCTTCCTGGCTTCGGGCAAGGCCGCGGCGGCAGGGGAGAAGGACGGTTTCGTGAAACTGATTGTCGATGCGGCGACGGACAGGATTCTCGGAGCGCATCTGGTGGGTGCCAATGTCACCGAGATGATATCGGGTATCGTAGCAGGCCGCAATGTCGGCATGACCGCTTCCGACCTGATCCATTCCGTACACCCTCATCCCACTATGAGCGAGGCGATAATGGAGGCGGCGGAGGCTTCTCACGGAGAATGCATTCATCAGTAGAATTAACCTTTAACAGTCAATATCATGGCAAAAACAGAAATAATCCCCCAGGCCAATGAGCTGTGCAGGATATCCAAGGGCACCAGAATTACCGGCGTCATGACTTCGACGGCGGACATACGTATCGACGGGACGTTCGACGGTACCGTGTATACCAAGGGCAAGCTGGTCGTCGGTGAGGCGGCCAACATAAAAGGCAGGATTTTCGCTCAGAGCTGCGATATATGGGGCCATGTGGAAGGAGATATCTTCATTGAGGATATCGTCAATTTCAAGGCCAACTCCAATTTCTCCGGCTCTCTCAAGACTCCCAAGCTGGGCATCGAGGTCGGAGTCATCTACAACGGTTCCTGCCACATCATTACCAAGGAGGAGTACAACAAGTGTCTCCACGAGATTCCCGAACTCAACAAGGACGCCGCTCCTAAGCCTGCTGCCGCTCCAGCAGGCAAGTAAGCTGACTCTTTCTACAGCATAAAGAAGAGAAGTATATCGGTTCTGAGGCTTTGGTAAGAATCTGTATACTTCTCTTTTTTGTGATAACGAATGTGAAACTGTTATTGTGGAAGGATGTCCATTTTGCCTTTGTAGCTGGCAATCAGTTTTATACCGGAGGAGGTAACTCCATAAAACTCTATATTGTAACTTCCGCTCCTGCTTCCACTGATGGTCAGGATGCCTTCTGATGGGTAGTAATGAGTACCCGTATCGTCAAAACTCTCTCCGGTGGTAAATACGGCGTACACCTCGTCTCCAATGGTGAAAGAGCCTTCAGGTATGTTCTGTCCTTGTTCCTCTGTAGGGCTGTAGCTTTGGAACTCAAACTCTACAATACAGCCACTTCCTGTATTCTTAACACCCTCAGACCACAGATCGATATAACAGATGTCTGATTTCTTAAGTTTATTGTAAAACCGACCCGGCAAATACAAGATGAAGAAGATTAGTTTGTTGCCGGGCGGTTTATGATACTGTGTGCCTAGAACAAGTAGGTGAGGGAGATTGAGAAAGGTTTGTTGAGTTTGGTTTTCCAGGTGTCATCCTTGTATATGTTGGTGAGTCCCCAGTCTCCACCTAACATGAGCTGTAGGCCTTTCCATCTTACACCGGCGCCTACGCCCCAAAGCATATTGAAGCGGTTAATGTCGCTGTCATCCTCATAAATATTGTACTTTTCAGTTTCTCCCATGTAAGATTCTTTTACGGTCATGGCCAGAGATATGTCGAAACTTGGGCCCGTGTATAGGAATATGCTGAGGTCAGGAATAATCTCATAGCGGTACTGAATCCTCAGAGGGATGGACAGAGAATGTTCGGATTGACTCAGGGAGTAGTCATCTTCATTGTATTTGGATGTGGACATGTCGTAGTAGAGTCTGGTCTGCAGGCCGATGCCGTAACGGAATTCAGGTGCCCAGTAAAGTCCAGTTCTAAGTGCGGCGGATGATTTCTTGTTTTCGTCATCTCCGATGTAGCACCATGGATATATTTCTCCATCGCTGTCTTTCATCTGCTTGTTTGTATAGCCTACAGAAATACCGAACGTGCGCTTTGCTCCTTGTGGCTCAAGGTTGAATTTCAGTTTATTGCCGGAAATTCCGGCCTGTTTTCCAGAAGTTGGGGCAGCGGAGGAAGTTGCTGTGTTCCTAGTGGCTGAGGTTGCTGCTGCGGTGTTTTCCGTGGCGGAATTGAATGCCTGAACATCCCCGTTGGCGTAGATGATGGATGAGATTTCTGTTATCTTGACAGAGAATGTGGGACCGTCCAGATAATTGGCCTTTTTATATGATACGGATTCCGAATTCACCTCTATAATCTGGGCTTCGATTTTTTCGGGTATGGGTATTGGAACCCTTGCCATAATCTAAACAAGAATGAGTGCTGTTCGTTGTCCTCGATTCAATTGAAACTGTCAGATTTCTTTGTAAGGACAGTGCGAAAACACTTTCAATATGTATGTCCAGCAGATTGCTCTGAAAGACAATGCAAAGATAGTGATTTTTTACAAACAGCACTCAAATTAGCGGGATATTTGCCCCCTTCCTCGGAGATTTGTCATACCTGCCGGGTAGTCTTGGATGGGGGGAAACTGGCAGTGCCGCGCTGCTGCAGGAAATGTGATGACCCTTATTCTACCGTATCCTTTATTTTGTATTCGTTGCGGATTGTGCTGTTCCGCGAGACCAGTTCTCCGAGGAAACCGGTGAGGAAGAGCATGGCGCCGACGAGGATGGCTACGAGGGCCAGGTAGAAGAGGGGCTGGTCGGTGACGTACCGGAAGCGCAGGCCGTGGACCTGGGAGACGACCTTGTCGATGATGAGCCAGAGGGCGATGACGAAGCCTATCAGGAAGGAGACTATGCCCCAGACGCCGAAGATGTGCATGGGCTTCTTGCCGAAGCCGGAGAGGAACCATATCGTCATCAGGTCGAGGAAGCCGTTGAAGAAGCGGCTCATGCCGAATTTGCTCTTCCCGTACTTGCGCTTGCGGTGCACCACCACTTTTTCACCGATGCGTGTGAAACCTGCATTCTTGGCGATGTAGGGGATGTAGCGGTGCATGTCCCCGTAGACCTCTATCTCCTTGACCACCTCGCCCCGGTAGGCCTTGAGGCCGCAGTTCATGTCGTGCAGCTTGAGGCCGGTGACCTTGCGGGCGGTGAAGTTGTATATCTTCGAGGGGATATTCTTTGTCAGGGTATTGTCGTGGCGGACCTTCTTCCAGCCGGAAACGAGGTCGTAGCCTTCTTCACGTATCATCCTGTAGAGTTCCGGTATCTCGTCCGGGCTGTCCTGCAGGTCTGCGTCCATGGTGATGACCACATCGCCGGAGGCTGCGCGGAAGCCGGTCTGGAGGGCAGCGGACTTGCCGTAGTTGCGGCGGAAACTGTAGGCGCGGATGTGGGAATCGGTTTTCGAGAGATCCTTGATTGTCTGCCAGGATCCGTCATCGCTGCCGTCATCTATCATCAGTATCTCGTAATCTATGCCCGCAATGGAGGAAGAGGCTATGGCCCGGTCGATCCACTCCGTCAGCTCGCGGAGGGACTCGTTCTCGTTGTACAGGGAAATGACTATCGAAAGGTCCATGGGTTATTCCTCAGTGTTTCCGAATGGATTGGAGTCGTTTTTCTTGGCAATGGCCGCTACTACGGCACATGCGATCAGGCCGCAGATGACGCATCCTATGAACTGGGATATGGCAAGGATGGCTGGCATTGAGCGGGCCAGGGTGTCGTAGTCCAGCATACCGGCTACTCCCATGGTCTCGTAGGTCTGGAATATCTGGTCGAGCAGTTCAGTGAGCGAGCCAGGAATGAATACGGTGTAGGTCAGCAGTACGAAAAGGGTGCAGACCACGGCGGAGAGTGTGCAGACCGCCATTCCGTAACCGAATGACTGGCCGTAGGAGACGTAGTCCCAGGCTTCGGCGTTGCGTTTCATTGCATAGTATACGATATAGACTGAACCGCAGAATTTTAATGCACTGAGGAGGGTGTTGAGGAAGCCGGGAAGCTCGAGGAGGCTTGTGACTAGATTGATCACGACGGAGACACTTGCGAGTATCAGACCGTATTTGGCGGCTTCGGACCAGTTAAGTTTGTAGTTCATCGTGGAAAATGTTGGATTTGACTGCAAATTTAGTAATTTTGCAGTTTGGAAAAACAACAGACAACGAAAATTTATCCTGTTATGATAGATATAAAATTTCCTGACGGCAGTGTCAGAAGTTACGAGAAGGGTATCACTCCTTTTCAGATCGCGGAGCAGATTTCTCCGCGCCTTGCAAGTGAGGTGCTTGCAGCATCATTCAACGGAAAGGTAATAGACCTGGAGCTTCCCCTGAACGAGAGCGGAGAGCTCAGGCTGCACAAATGGGAGGACCAGGAGGCCAAGTCCACGTTCTGGCATTCGTCGTCCCACCTGATGGCCGAGGCCCTGGAGCTGCTCTATCCCGGCATCAAGTTCGGTATCGGTCCCTCGATCGAGAACGGATTCTACTATGACGTGGATCTGGGAGACAGGACCATCACCGACTCGGACCTCAAGAAGATCGAGGACAAGATGATAGAGCTGGCCCGCCAGAAACAGCATTTCGTACGCAAGGAAGTATCCAAGGCCGAGGCCATGGACACCTATACTAAGAAAGGCGACGAGTACAAGTGCGACCTCATCGGAGGTCTCGAGGACGGTACCATCACCTTCTATACCAACGGCAGCTTCACCGACCTGTGCCGCGGACCCCATCTGAGGGACACCTCGGTCATCAAGGCCGTCAAGCTGACATCCATCGCCGGAGCATACTGGAGGGGTGACGAGCACAACAAGATGCTCACCCGTATCTACGGCATCACCTTCCCCCAGAAGAAGCTGCTCGACGAGTACATTGCCCTGATGGAGGAGGCCAGGAAGAGGGACCACCGCAAGATAGGCAAGGAACTGGAGCTCTTCACATTCTCTTCGAGAGTGGGAGCCGGCCTGCCCCTGTGGCTGCCCAAGGGAGCCGCTCTCCGCGAGCGTCTGGAGCAGTTCCTGCGCAAGGTGCAGAAGGACTACGGCTATCTGCCCGTAATCACTCCCCATATCGGCCAGAAGGAGCTCTACGTGACATCCGGCCACTACGCCAAGTACGGTGCCGACTCCTTCCGTCCCATCACCACACCCCAGGAGGGCGAGGAGTTCCTCCTGAAGCCCATGAACTGCCCTCATCACTGTGAGATATACCGCAGCAAGCCCCACTCATACAAGGACCTGCCCATCCGCCTGGCCGAGTTCGGCACGGTGTACCGCTACGAGCAGAGCGGTGAGCTGCACGGTCTGACCCGCGTGCGCGGCTTCACACAGGACGACGCCCATATCTACTGCCGTCCCGACCAGCTCAAGGAGGAGTTCTGCAAGGTGATCGACATCGTGCTCTACATCTTCAAGACCCTCAACTTCGATGAGTACATCGCCCAGGTATCCCTGCGCGACAAGAACGACCGCAGTAAGTATATAGGTACCGACGAGAACTGGGAGAAGGCCGAGCAGGCCATCATCGAGGCCGCCGAGGAGAAGGGTCTGAAGACCATCGTCGAGTACGGTGAGGCCGCCTTCTACGGCCCCAAGCTGGACTTCATGGTCAAGGACGCCATCGGCCGCCGCTGGCAGCTGGGTACCATCCAGGTGGACTACAACCTGCCCGAGCGCTTCGAGCTCGAGTACACCGGTGCCGATGACAAGAAGTACCGCCCCGTGATGATTCACCGCGCCCCCTTCGGCTCCATGGAGAGGTTCGTGGCAGTGCTCATCGAGCACACCGGCGGCAAGTTCCCTCTGTGGCTCACACCCGAGCAGGCAGTGGTGCTGCCCATCAGTGAAAAATACAACGATTACGCAAAAAAAGTTTGCGAATTGCTTAATAATTACGATATTCGCGCCTCGATTGACGAACGCAACGAGACTATCGGCAAGAAAATCAGGGAGAACGAGCTCAAGCGCATCCCCTTCCTGCTGGTGGTCGGAGAGAAGGAGGCCGAGAACGGAACCGTCTCCGTACGCCGTCAGGGCGAGGGCGACCAGGGCTCGATGACTCCCGAGGAGTTCGCTGCGAAAGTCAACGAGGAAGTAAAAAACATGATTAACTAAAAGTTTAAGGAGGACATCTTTATCGCAACACCTGTCAAAAAGCGCCCTTACACGGGTGCTCCCAGGCCCGCAGCCGCGCCGCAGCAGCACAACGAGGGCCGCAACAACAATGGAACGGGAGGCCGTCCGGCCGACCATAAGAAAGACGAAGGCCCGAGGGTCAATGACGAGATCACGGCTCCTAAGGTCAGGCTTGTGGGAGACAATATTCCCCAGCCGGGTATCTATCCATTGCGGGAAGCCCAGAGGTTGGCCGAGAGCCTCGAACTGGATCTGGTGGAGATTTCCGCCAAGGTGGATCCGCCTGTCTGCAAGATTATAGACTACCAGAAGTACGTCTATCAGCAGAAAAAGAAGGCCAAGGAGATGAAGTCCAACGCCTCCAAGGTGGTGATAAAGGAGATCCGCTTCGGACCGAACACCGACGAGCATGACTTCCAGTTCAAGCTCAAGCACGCCATGAATTTCCTGCAGGAAGGCTCGAAGGTCAAGGCGTATGTGTTCTTCCGCGGCCGCTCCATCCTCTTCTCCGAGCAGGGCGAGAAGCTCCTGCTGCGCTTCGCCCTCGAGCTCGAGGAGTACGGCAAGGCGGAGCAGATGCCCAAGCTGGAGGGAAAGAGGATGATAATGATGATCGCTCCTGTGAAGAAGAAATAACCGTTTTGTAACGTTTTTAATAGTTTAACTAAATTTATTGTAACAATGCCCAAAATGAAGACCAA
>CALUSM010000035.1 GCA_944323445.1 uncultured Bacteroidales bacterium | reverse complement strand
ATTGACATAAGTATCATGAATTTTGTCGACTAGGGAATATTTACTCATGATTCATCATGAATTTTGTCGACTAGACCAAAATATTTTAAATATCCGCGAAAGAAAGTGCGCTTTGTTTTGTCAGTGGGCTATAGTCTCCACCTCACGTATGTAATCGGCTTGCCTTCGGCGAGGAACATCGACTCGTAGAAGGTCTTGATGGACAGCAGCGGCTCCCTCTCGGCGAGGCCGGTGCCGTAGATGTCGTTGTCGGCCAGCAGCAGGGTGTGGCCGCCTTCGCGGATGACCTCGAGGGTGGACTCGTGCAGGAGCTGGCTGTCGGTCTTCAGGTGCATGATGCCGTCGGGCTTGAGGAAGTGCGAGTAGCGCTCCAGGAAGATGGGGCTGGAGAGCCGCTTGTTGGGCTTCTTGGGCTGGGGGTCGGAGAAGGTCAGCCATATCTCCGAGACCTCGCCGGGGCCGAAAAGCGAGTCGATGAAGTCTATCCGGGTGCGGAGGAAGGCCACGTTGGGCAGGGCGTGCTCGGTGGCGTACTTGGCGCCTTTCCAGAGGCGGGCGCCCTTGATGTCCACTCCGATGTAGTTGCTCTGGGGGAAGCGCTCGGCCAGGGCGATGGTGTACTCTCCTTTGCCGCAGCCCAGCTCGAGGATTATGGGGTGATCATTGCCGAAGACCTCAGCACCCCAGTGTCCCTTCAGCGGATGGTCCTTGTGCAGCACCTCGTCCATAGGGGGCTGGATGAGGCAGCGGAATGTCTCGTTTTCCTTGAATTTACGAATCTTGTCTTTTCCCATATTCAGTTATGTTTCTTTGAGAGGGTAAGGCCCACTCCGCGCAGATTGCGGCTGCTATCCGGGAGCGAGACGGTCATCAGCCACGCTCCGGGCTCAGACGGCTGAATATTGTCCCTGTACGCCCAGCTGATGTCGTGGTAGTCGGGCGTGGAGGCCAGGCAGATGCGGCTGTCGTCGGGATGTTCCTTGAGATACCGTTTCAGCACGGCGTAGTCGGAGGGGAATGTGACTGTCTCCGTACCGCGGATGCCGGAGGGTGAGGTGAGGCTGAGATCCATGGTGACGGACGAAGGTCTGTCCCCTTTGTGGAATCTGGCAATCAGGCTGATGGAGTAGACGCAGGACGAGTCCGAGAGATCCAGGGTGAAAGTGGCCCTGCCTCTGTCTTCATCCTTCATCTCGTGAAACCATGTCTCTGAGTCCGGAGCTGCGGTACAGGCGGCCAGTACGGAGCACGTCAGCATGCATGTCAGCCAGCGGGACAGTCTCATTGTCTGCCGGAGTTTTTGTTGCCGCCGCCGTTTCCCCCGTTGCCGGAGCTGTTTTTGGAGGCCGCCGGTTTCTTTTTCTTTTTCTTTTTCTTGCGCTTGTTGTCGAAGCGGTCGATGCTGTCGTCGCCTATGGATGAGACGAAGTCTATGGGCTGGCTCTCCTTGCCGCCGTCCTTCAGCATTGTGGCCGGTTTCGTTCCCTTGCGGTTGGCCGCCATTATTCTGCGTACCTCGTCTACAGTCAGGGGCGTCATCTTGGACATGTTGCCTTCCTCGTAGGAGAACCACATGATGCCTTTGAGGATATCGGTCTTGACCAGCCATGCCTGCCCGTCCTGGAACTCCAGGGGGGCGTTGACATTCGGGGTGTTGTTGTGGGCGTCCATGTAGACGGGCACTTCGTAGTTGATGCAGCACTTGAGCTTGCCGCACTGTCCGGCCAGCTTCTGCGGGTTGAGGGACAGGTCCTGGCAGCGGGCCGACTGGGTGGAGATGGACTGAAAGTTGGTGATGTATTTGGAGCAGCACAGGGACCGTCCGCAGACTCCGATGCCTCCGATGAGACCGGCCTCCTGCCTGGCGCCGATCTGCTTCATCTCTATCCTTATGCGGAACTCCTCAGCGAATACCTTGATGAGCTGGCGGAAGTCGACTCTCTCATCGGCGATGTAGTAGAAAATAGCCTTGGTTCCGTCACCCTGGAACTCCACGTCTCCGATTTTCATGTCCAGCCCCATGCTTGCCGCTATCTGTCGGGCCCGGATCATCGTGGTGTGCTCGCGGGCCAGGGCCTCCTGCCATTTCTCCAGGTCCAGGGGACGGGCCTTCCGGTAGATTTTCCTGAGTTCCCTGGCAGTCATGTCGAAATGGTTGCGGAGCATCTGCCGTCCCACGATGGGACCTTCAAGCGTGATTATGCCCACATCATGGCCGGTCGCGGCTTCCACCACCACCAGGTCTCCTCTCTTGAGCAGCTGACGGGATGTATTCTCGTAGAATCCCTTGCGGGTGTTCTTGAAACGGACTTCGTAGAGGTTGTTGTACTGTGGATCGCTGATGCCGCTGAGCCAGTCGAAATCGTGCAGCTTGCAGCATCCGGGATAATAGCTGCACAGCAGCTCCCCGTTTTCGGCACGTTCGGTGGTGCAGCCGCGGGAGCTGTCATATATTATGTGTTTTTCTTCCATTTTATCCATAAACTACAAAGATATTAATTATCTTTGAATTTGGTATGCAATTCAAGGAAGTATTAGGAAACAGGAATCTCATTGCCCGTCTGCTCCGTATGGTGGACAGCGGCCGTACCGGACACTCCCTCATGCTGGTGGAGCGGGACGGTTACGGTGCCCTGCCTCTTGCCATGGCCCTGGTGCAGTACATGATGTGTCCGTGCCGCCGTCCCGGGGAGGATTCCTGCGGAGTCTGTCCCACCTGCCGGAAGATAGCGGAGATGGTCCATCCGGACGTGCATTTCGTTTTCCCGGTCAACGTCACGTCGAAGTCCGGAAGCTCCGGAAAGCCGCTCAGCGCCTCCTTTCTCCAGGAGTGGAGACAGCTCTACAAGGACAATCCATATTTTACGGAGCGGGATCTGTACGCCCGTCTGGGTATTGCCGACAAGGTGGGGACAATCAGTGTCGCCGAAGCCCGCGGGATTCTGGACGCTCTGAGTCTCAAGCCCTACGAGGGCAAGGGCAAGTTCATGACAGTCTGGCTCCCCGAGCGGATGAACGCGGAGGCTGCCAACCGTCTGCTGAAGATAGTGGAGGAACCCATGCCGGACACCTATTTTATATTCATCACCCACGCGCCGGAACGCATCATCGCTACGATACGTTCCCGTTCCCGGCAGATACGTCTCTGTCCTGTCGCGCCACAGGAACTGGCGCCGATGCTGGAGGTCCGTGCAGGACTCTCTCCCCAGGAGGCGACGGTCTACGCCCGTATCAGCGGCGGCAGTCCGGGAGCTGCCCTGGATATGGCCGGAGAGGCTTCGTCCGCCTCCGTCTATCTCCCTATGGCATCGCAGATGCTGGAGTCGGCGGTTTCCGGGGACCTGGTCGGTCTGCTGGAGGGCAATGACGCGGTCCTGGCACTGGGCCGGGAGCGTCAGAAAGAGTTCTGCCTGTACATGGAGTCCCTGCTCCGCAAGATGATGATGCACGGGCGCGGTCTGGATGCTGTCTCCGATACCCTTCCGCAGGAGGACGGAGCGGTGGACAGATTCAGCAGGGTTTTCTCCGGAGCATTCTACGAAAAGGCTTTCAATGCGCTGGAGGAGGCCCGTTCGATGGTCGAGGCCAATGTCAACGCAAAGATGGTGTTCTGTCACCTGGCCAATGTCCTGTTCGCTTTGGTTAATTTCAGGAAAAAACAATAATTATGATATTCTATTTTTCAGGTACGGGCAATTCCCGCTGGGTCGCGGGGAAACTCTCGGAGATTCTGGACTGCGGGACTCCCGCGGCGGTGCATGAGGAACTGAGAAATGCCGGAGAGTCCGGGATGTGCAGGTATTCCCTCGGGGCTGATGAGCCGCTGATCCTGGTTTTCCCGGTGCATTCCTGGGGACCGGCGGTGATGATGCTGCGATTCGTATCGCATCTTGAGATCAGCAATTACGGCGGACAGCCTGTCTATGCTGTGTGCACCTGCGGGGATACCTGCGGCTGGACTGACCGGATGATCAGGAAGGCCCTGGAAAGCCGCGGTCTGCCTCTCACTGCCTGCTGGTCAGTGCGTATGCCGAACAACTACATCCTTATGAAGGGATTCGGGGTGGATACCGACGAGGTGCGCGAGACCAAGCTGCATACGGCTCCTCATGAGATCGAGGCCATAGCCGGGGCCATCCGCGGGCAGAGTCATTACCGCTGTTATACCGTGGGTAAGGAACCGTGGCTCAAGACCCGCGTCATCAACCCCCTCTTCCGCCGTTTTCTGGCAGGACCGGACAGCAGGACGGAGTTCCGTGTCAGCGACGCGTGCACCGGCTGCGGACTCTGTGCCCGCAACTGTCCTGCAGGTGTCATAACGATGCAGGACGGCCGTCCCGTCTGGGGCCGCGGCTGCGTGCAGTGTACGGCATGCATCAACCGGTGTCCGGTCCGCGCCATAGACTGGGGCGGCATCACACAGTCGCAGGGGCGGTATCACCATCCGGCACTATAGCCATCTCGCAGAGGGCGCAGTCGAAGACGGCTTTCAGACGGCGGCCGTTGTTGAACAG
Source organism: uncultured Bacteroidales bacterium (assembly GCA_944323445.1). GTDB lineage: Bacteria > Bacteroidota > Bacteroidia > Bacteroidales > UBA932 > Coprenecus. The sequence continues at coordinate 17,159 of CALUSM010000035.1, read as the reverse complement.
GTGGAGCGGTTCGGCCTTTTCTCCCGGGCGCTGTTTCGGGCAGCGTCCCAGTTCGTAACGGATGCAGTATTTGCAGCGCATGAGTTCTACAGGGAGGGAGGGATCGGTCTCGAATGCCGGCTCCGGTTCAATGCCGACAGCTTCGTATACACTTTTGGACAATGAGTTCGCACAGTTGAGCTGATTGCGCTGTGCGGGAGGTGTGATTGCGCTACGGTCCAGGCGGTCGAACGGAATACTTCCCCTCATGTCCGGCGCGGGGGGTGCCGGCTCCAGTCCGGCCGCAAGGTCACGGCGCAGGGCATTCGCGGTGGAGGGGGAAAGGAAGGGGAGACTTCCGTCTGCCGGCAGTTCCGCAAGGGTGAATGTGAAGATTCCGCTGCGTCTGGACAGGGATGACCGGAGTCCGGCGGCGGCCTTATCCAGGTTCCGGGCGGGTTCTGCAGAGAACTCCACCGATGCCGAGGTTCCGCATGCAGCGGCGGCATTCAGCATGTATCTGCCGCTGTTCTTATGTACCATGCGTATCTCCGCCGGAATCAGTCTTGTCGGCGGGTTGTTCTCCAGGGCTTTCTCTAGGGAATGGTTGTAACTACGGTAGATTCTGGTGCCGGGGGCAGGGGCTGCCCCTTCTGTCTGACTGAAGACTACGGTATCGCCCTGTACCTTGTCGGCTCTCATGCCTGTCACCTTCCCTTTCGCTGAGATGAAACACAGACCGTCCCCGTTGGAAAGCGGGGTGCTGATGCCGTTGAACGGCCGTATTACCATTGTCTCTCCGTTGATTCTGCTGACTTCCCCGACGGGCTCACCGATGCCCTTGGAGTATTCGCCGGAATTCCATTTCCCCCGGGTACCGTCGATGAAATAGCGGGTGTAGCCGCGGTTGAATGTCGCTTCAGGGTGAGGTGTGAATCCGCCGGAGGGGGAACCCCAGGAGCGGCGGGAGTATTTTCCTCCGCTTTCCGAGACGGCTCTGTTCAGAGCGTCGCTGTAGGCCCGTACGATGTTGCGCACATAGGAGATATTCTTGAGCCGGCCCTCGATTTTGAAAGACGAGGCTCCTGCATCTGCCAGCTGCAGCAGTCTGTCCGTCAGTGACAGGTCCTTCAGGGACAGGACGGCCTTGTCTCGCAGCAGCACGTTGCCGGATCCGTCCTTTACGTCGTAGCGGGAACGGCAGGCCTGGATGCAGCAGCCGCGGTTGGCGCTGCGGCCTGCAAGATATTGGCTCAGATAGCACTGGCCGCTGTAGCTTACGCACAGAGCGCCGTGGACGAAGCACTCTATTCCGCATCCCGGTACGGCGTCTGCAATCTCCCGTATCCGGGTCAGGCTCAGCTCACGCGCCAGCACCAGCCTGCGGAAGCCCAGGGAGGCCAGCCAGCGGGCCTGCTCCGCTGTCCGGATGTTGCACTGGGTGGAGGCATGCAGCTCTATCTGGGGTATGTCCATTTTCAGCAGGCTCAGGTCCTGTACGATGAGGGCATCGCATCCTGCCTCTGCGGCCCGGTATACGCATCTTCTGGCCTCCTCCAGCTCGTTGTCGTAGATTATAGTGTTGAGAGTAAGGTAGATTTTGACTCCGAAACGGTGTGCGTAGGCGGTCAGGGCAGCGATGTCCTCGAAAGAGTTTCCGGCGGCTTCGCGTGCTCCGAATGACGGCCCTGCGATATATACGGCATCGGCACCGCAGTCGATGGCTGCGATGCCGATGTCTTTATTGCGTGCCGGAGCCAGAAGCTCGAGGGCTGTTACTGGCATTTGAGCTCGTTGTTTACCTTGTGTTTGGCGTACTCGGCGAACTGAGGGTTGTTGAGGATGGCCTTGTAGTTCACGCAGGCATTCTCCTTGTCTCCCTTGGCCTCGTAGGAGGCTGCGAGCTGGTAGCGGATCTGGTCGATGTTCCTGGCGTTGGGCGATGCGGCTACGAAGCCTTCGAAGTTAGCGATGGCCGCGTCATAGTCCTTGAGCTGGAGGGCTGCGGTGCCGGCTATCTGCATGGCTGTAGGATTGGGCAGGATGGCGAGGGACTTCTGGGCATAGTCAAGAGCACCTTCGTAGTCTTTGGCCTTCAGCACCTCGGCGGCCTGGCCGAGATAGAGGGTAGCCATCTCCTTGTCGGCAGCTTTGCTCTGTCCGAGCTCGGAGGCCTTGGTGAGGGCGCTGATTGCTGTCTCTATGTCATCGGCGCGGGAAGCGGCCTGGCCCAGTCGGAGATATCCGTTGGCATCGTTAGGGTTGATTTCCACTACTTTCTGATAGGAGGCCATGGCTTCTGCATAATTCTTCTGGTTGAGGAAGAGGTTGCCCTGCTGCATGTAGAGCTGGGGTATGAGTGACTCGGCGTCAGCGGCGATGTCGTCCTGACCGTATTCGTTGGCTTTCTCAACGGCCTTGTTCAGCACTACTATGGCGGAGTCGATGTTGTTGGCGGCTGCCAGCTCCTTGCCGATAGAGTTGATGAGGGTAGGGATGTTTCTCTTGCAGTTGTAGGCCAGCTCCTCGGCCTCAGGTCCTATCAGTTCGGCCTGAGCGAGTGCTTCTTCAAAATAACCCAGTGCTGTCTCTTTGTCTCCTGCGTTGAGAGCTGTCGCTCCCTCGTTGTACAGGGCGGTGGCGGACTCCATGTCCTGGGCGGACAGAGATACCGCGGCCAGTGTTGCGATTGTCAGAATTGCTAGTATTTTCTTCATATTTTTAGAGTTTATGTATCCATAGGGAAAAACAACTGCCAAATATACGCATATTTTCATACTTTTGTCTTATGAAACAGAAAATTTTCTTAATAATGTTCCTGCTGCTCCACGCGGCCGCGGCTTTTCCTCAGATGGTTGGAGAGCTGGAGGACGATGAAAGGATAGTGCGGGGCGTTATGCCCAACGGACTGTCATATTATCTGGTAAAGAATTCGTCTATAGAAGGATACGCTGATTTTACCTTTATCCAGAAGACGGGAATCGCCATGGAGGACAGCTCTTCCAGGGGAATGACCTGGCTGATGGAGTGTATGGCTCTGACCGAGACGGTCAACTTCCCTGACGGCGCTGTCTTCACCTTTATCGATGACATGGGACTTGACCGTACCGACGGTCTCGTCATCGACGCGGGAGACTACTACATGACTTATACTTTCAGCGATGTGCCGCTCAAGAAGAACAGTTCCATGGTGGACTCCATGCTTCTGGCCATCTACAACATGTCCTCGGCCATTATCGTGGATGACCGTTCGGTGACCCGCGGCAAGAATTTCCTGCGCAATGTCTTCTCTGCTGCCGAGACTCTTGAGCAGAGGGTCAAGGACTCGCTGGCCAGGTACTATTTCGCCGGGACATCCATGGCTCCGCTCCGGCAGGACAAGCTGTTCAGGCGTATTGACGCCTATACGACCGAAGACGTGCGGCGTTATTACAGGACCCGCTGCCGTCCGGACCTGCAGGCGCTGGTGATAGCGGGGGATATCGACCCTGCGGCCGTAGAATCCAAGATTCGGGCTCTGTTTCAGGTCGTTCCCCGTCCGGGAACGCCTACGCCTGAGTTTCCGGATTCGCTCAGAGATGCCGCAGGAGGGGGTTATTTCTATTTTCAGGACCTGGAGGCCGACTGCGCCCGCGTGACATTTGACTATATTGTCCGGCCGGTGGACGCCGCTCTCCGACGGACGGCAGTTCCTTTTATATACAGCTGTCTCTCGTCCGTAGGCATCGATATCATGGAGAGGCGGCTTCAGGACGCGCTGGGGGATGCGCCGTTCTATGCCAGGAGCGTCAGCGCGGAGGCTGTGCCTTTCCTGAACAATCTCTCGTACCGTTTTTCCGTGGAATGTGCTCCGGAAGACTATGTCCTGGCCTATGAGTTCATCCTCACGGAGGTGGAGAGGCTGCTCAGGTACGGAGTCTCTGGCTATGAGTACCGCCGGAGCTGCCGCGACTATCTGATGACTCTCGACGAGACCTACCGCAGGCGTTCCTCGCTTGACAACAAGTATTACTCCCGGCTGTGCAGGAACCATTTTCTGGACGGATACGTCATGGCCGGTGTGGAACTCAACAAGAGCTACCTGGAGATGGCGATGGAGGGTATGGACAGTACGGATGTCTACCGTTTCCTTTACTCGGTGTTCTCTGATGTGAATTCCAGGACTGTAGTGTGCACCTCGCCGCTGAAGACCGGCGGACTGGAGTATTTCGCAGTGGATCCGGAACCGGCGCTCCCGGATACTCTTGTCCATGGGATGACGGAGGCCCTGTCTCCTGGACAAGCGGGTAAGGAACTTTCCCGCCGGAAGTTTGTCAATCCGTCTACGGGCGTGACATCCCGGCGCCTGCCCAACGGGGCTACCCTTGCCTACCGCAAGATGACTCAGGAACCGGGAAAGGTGTATTTCGAAGCTGTGGCCAGGGGAGGTGTCTCGCTTGCGGACGGGCATCTCAGCCTGCTGCGCACCTATGTCAATGACGTTGCCCGTATGTCTCTGGTGGGCGGTATGGACATGTTCAGCCGGGACAAGCTGATGGATGTCCTCCAGATGGACCTTTCAAGGGAGATAACGGTGGGAGAGAGGCGTATATCCGGTTCGTTCAGCGCCGGAGCCGAGGCTCAGTTCCTGGAGCTGGTCTCAATGTATTTCAGAAAAGCCGCTCCGGACGAGGAGACTTTCGGTCGGTACCGGCGCATGCTCCTGGGCTGCAGGCCGTATGCCATGCGCTCTCCGGAGAAGGTGTTCGGGAGCCTGCACAACAGGGATGTGCGTTCCGGATACGGCCTGGACAGGGAAATCCCCTCTGTGGACTCGCTGAATTATGGAGAGACCCTTGATTTTGTCAATGCCCTTTTTTCCAATGCCGCTGAATTCTCTTTCATATTTATGGGCGACTTCGATGAGCAGCAGCTCCTGAACTCGGTCTACAGTACTCTGGCAGAGCTTCCGGGGCGCAGCGTCAGCTCCCTCCGCGAGGAGAGCCGTTCTTTCTTCATCGCCTCTTACGATGATGAGGAGGTGGTGCGTATTCCTATGGAATTTCCGCGCAGGCTGCACAGCTGCAAGCTGACCATCCCGTCCGACCTCAATACCGATGACCGGGCTCTCTCTGAGGTTACGGCAAGGATTATAGAGCGGGAGGTCATACGTCAGCTGTCCCTCAGGGGTATTCTTGCAGACGCGCAGCAGCGCTTCTACCGCTATCCGGAGGAGGTGCTCACCATAGATTTTCATTTCACTACCTATGAGGATATTCCAGATATGGGCGGGATGTTCGCCGATATCGTTGAGAATCTGGCCTATCGCGGGGTCAGTCCTGGGGAAGTGGAAGGTGTGTGCCGCAATATCCTGCTCAAGGACGAGCTCAGGGAGAGGGTGGACCTCGAATGGTGGCGATATCTGCTCAGAAGCCGGTATGTCGACCGCAAGGACTTCTATACCAGAAGAGAAGCGGCACTGAATGCTGTTACGGTGGAACAGGTGGACGAGGCTCTGCACAGGATTCTGGACGAGGGCAGGATATCACTGCTGTCGGTTGTTCCTGAAGAGGAACCGTACGGCAAAGTTGAAGGACAATAGGACATGAATATGGATACAATGGTAGTTATCGGGGACAAAATCATTTCCTCGGAAATATTTACGGAGTGCTTTGCCTGCGACTACGGAGTCTGCGGCGGGGTGTGCTGCGTCATCGGGGACAGCGGCGCTCCGATGGATGAGGACGAGCCGGAGCGGATAGAGGCCAATTACGGCAGGTTCTCCCCGCAGATGTCGCCCGAGGGCCGGGCGGTGGTGGCGGAGAAGGGATTTTTCGAGATAGACTCGGACGGGGACATGGTCACTCCGCTGGTCCCGGGCCGGGAGGAATGCGCCTATGCGGCCTGCGACGCGGAAGGCAGCTGGTTCTGCACCATCGAGCGGTCCTGGTGCCGCGGCGGATCGGACTTTGTCAAGCCTATCTCCTGCCGTCTCTACCCGATCCGGGTCTCCAGGCTCTCCAACGGCATGACCGCCCTTAATCTCCACCGCTGGAACATCTGCTCCTGCGCCTTCGCCAAGGGCAAAAAGGAAGGCATCCCGGTCTTCCGCTTCCTGCAGAAGCCTCTGACGGATGCCTTCGGAGAAGAATTCTATGCAGCACTGGAGGCTGCGTATGAGCAGTTTAGAGAGCCCAGAAGCCGACAGTAAAGTTGAACAGGAGTTTCTGGGTCATGTCCGGGTTGTAGGGACTGAGGTAGCGGAGGCCCAGGCCGACGTACAGGTTGTAGGCTCCGAGGTGCTTGGAGCCGAACTTCAGGCTCAGGTCGGCGTAGGCGAACCGGTAAGGGGTCTTGAGGTAGGTGGAGCCTCCGGAGGCATTGAGCTCCAGGCGCATCCTGTCATTCTTGTTGAGGAAGTCGTAACCCAGGTTGAGACCGAGTGTTCCGTTGGAACTGTAATATCCGTCGTAGTCATTGTAGCTTTCTTTTGTCATGCCGAAGACGGCCTCGACCGGAATCCTGAGGGAGAGACCGTTTCGGAAAGATACTCCCGGGGCGATGTTCCAGTCGTATGTCATGAACTTAGGGTAGTCGAGTATGTCGCTCCCCATTCTGATCTCGGTCAGGAATGAGAACCAGACTTTCGTAGCCCCTGTGGCTGCAGCGGTCTGTGCAGCTGTCGTGTCGTTCTGCGCTGAAGCCTTGACGGCGGTGCAGGTGAGGAAAAGGAGGGCGAGGGTTGCGGTAAGAATCGTTGCTCTTTTCATTGTCTTTATGTTTTTGGGGTTAGTATTCAAGGTAAAAATCGCGTGTGAGGCGGGTATGTCCCGGGCTGCGGGTGCCGTCGGTATCGGTCAGCGTAAGGGTATCTTCCAATGGATTCGGAATTTGCTGTCTGCCGAAGGTGGCCAGGATGCGCCGGGGCCGGGAGGACGGTTTGGAATAGACGCGGGTGAGCCGGTGCAGATGGAGCCTGCTTCTGTCCGCCAGACGTAGGATGGATTTCTCTGACTCGGATGGAACGATCAGACTGAAGACCCCCGTGTCGGAGAGAAGGCCGGCAGAGAGCAGCAGCAGTTCTTCGTGGGTGAGGCCGCCGGTGTGGCGGGCGGCGGTCCGGAGCGGGTCCGGGCTGGTGAGGGAGGTGTCGTAGAACGGCGGGTTGGAGACTACCAGGTCGAAGCGGCGGGCGGCAGCTGTGGCAGCGGTATCCCGGCAGAATTCCTGGAGGGAGAGGTGAGCGGCCCTGAGCCTCTGCGGCCACGGAGAGCCTGCGAAATTTTCCCGGGCCTGGGCCGCTGCCTCCGGATCGCTGTCGATGCCCGTTACCTGCGCTTCGGGGAAACGCTGGGCCAGCATCAGGGCGACCAGGCCGCTGCCAGTGCCGACATCGAGTATTTTCCCGGGACGGCCCTGGCCGGCCCACGCTCCCAGCAGGACCCCGTCGGTTCCTACTTTCATCGCGCACCGGTCGTGCCATACGGTGAACTGTTTGAATCTGAAATACGGACTTCCCATTGTCTTTAGGATTTATCTGCCCATGCCGGTCTGCTGACCGGTGCTGATGCCGGTGCCTCTGCCTACGCGGGAGGACTCCTCGACGTTGCCTACGTTGCGGCGGCGGACGTTGGTTGTGGTGCCGAAGCGCCAGCTGAACGAGAGGGTGATCTTCTGCATGTTGATGCGCTGGCGGATGCTGTAGGTCTGCACGTCACCGGTGTAGGAGGTGATGTCGGTGCTGAAAGAGCGGAGGATGTCCTGGACGTTGAGGGCGATGGTGCCGCGGCCGTCCCAGAGGTTCTTCTTGATGCCGGCAAAGAGCATGTACATCGGGCGGATGTTCATGTAGCCGACGGTCATATTGCCGGAACCGAATCCGCCGGCCTCGATCTTCCACTCCTTGGGCAGCAGGAAGTTGAGGCTGCCGTAGAAGCTCTGGACGAAGGAACCGTCGGCGTAGCTGCCTTCGGTGCTGGTGTTGCCGTTGTAGGCGGCGAAGTAGTTGGCCGAGAGGTTTAGCCATTTGGTTATGGGCAGCTCAGAGACGGACAGGGACGCTCCGGCGAGGGCCTGGGTACCGAAATTTTCCCAGATGAGACGCTGCTCTCCGTTGTCGGGATTGACTTCGGGACGCTGCATGATGAGGTTGGAGTTGTGCTGGTAGAGCAGGCTTAGGTTGAGATGCTGGCCGTAGCCGACGGTCAGGGCCACCTGGTCGGAAAACTGGGGGTCGAGGTCGGGGTCGCCTTCGGTGAAGGAGTTGGCCGAGATGTAGGTGCGGAAGGGGTTGAGCTGACTGTAGCCGGGGCGGTTGATACGGCGGGTGTAGGATGCGGACAGACGCCATTTCTGGGTGGGCATCCAGCTGACGAAGGCGGTGGGGAAGAGGTTGAAATAGCTCTTGACGCTCTTTTCCCCAGCGCTGCGCCAGTCGCCGCGGGCGTAGGTGTATTCGCCGCGCAGGCCTATCTTGGCCGACCATTTCGTGCCGAAGCTCTTGGCGGCGGAAACGTATGCGGCGGCTATCTGCTCGTCGTAGAGGAAGTGGTTGGAGAGGTTGTCGTTGTAGTTCCAGGCTCCGCTGTAGTAGTCCTCGCGGACGGAGTTATTGTCGGTAATGGTGCGGGACCACTTGAGTCCGGCCTCGAGCAGTCCGGTCTGCCAGAAGAGCTGCTGGTAGTCGGCCTTGGCGGACCATATCTGGAGGTTTTGTGCTGCATCCTGGCGGAAGACGGTGGAGTCCAGGGCTATCATAGGCGTTACGGCCGGGTCAGGGATGTCGCTCTGGCTGCTGCCGTTGCGGATGTCGTACCAGGAGTAGTCGGCGTTGAGGGTGAGTTCCTGCATCCTGGCCGGGTCAAATGTGTGGGTGTAGTTGAGGTTGGCCGAGACACCGTTGAAGTCGTCGCTGTTGTCGATGTCGCTGTTAAGGCGGCCGAGGAGGGTCTCCCCGAGGAGGTGCTCTGTGAAGTTGTCCCCGTAGGTGTCGGAGCGGCTGTCCCGGAATGTGCCGTTGACGATGACGCCTAGGATGTCCCTGTCAGTGATGTACCAGTCGTTGCCGGCGCGGAACATTTGGTTGAAGTTGCTCATCAGCAGGTGGGAGGTGCCGGACATTGTGTATTCGTTTGCGGGACCGTAGAGGGACTTGGAGAGCAGGTCCGCGGTCATGTCGTCGTAACGGGCGCTGTAGGTCAGGAAGGTGCTGGTCTTGCGGCCGCGGTAGTTGAGGTTGACCGAGCCGTCGGCGCTCTGGTCCCAGCGGTCGAAGTACATGCCGCCGTAGCCGAGGTTGAGCGAGCCGTTGAAGCCCTCCATAAAATTCTTCTTGGTTACGATGTTGATGATGCCGCCTCCGCCGGCCGCGTCATACTTGGCCGAGGGGTGGGACATGATCTCGATGCGGTCGATGGTGGTTCCGTCGGTGGACTGGAGCAGGACTTCCAGCTCCTTGCCGGAGAGGTTGGAGGGACGGCCGTCGAGCCATACGGCCACTGTGGAGCCGTTGAGCTTGACATTGCCCTCGAAGTCTATCGTCACGCCGGGGGCCTTGCGGAGCAGGTCGGTGCCGTTGCTGCCCTCGGTGGATACGGCGTCGGTGATGTTCATCACTATCTTGTCGATTTTCTGCTCTATCACGGGGCGGCGGGCGGTGACCACGGCCTCCTCGAGTATCTCGGTGTCGGGTTCCAGGGAGATTACCGCGTCTTGCTGCGGGATTGCGCTAAGGTCGGTTATCAGGTCACGGTAGCCGATGAAGGAGGCCAGCAGCCTGTATCCGCCTGCAGAGGGGATGCGGTCGATGGTGAACCGGCCGGCGGAGTCGGTGGTCGTACCGTTGACTACCGTATTGTCGGGGGCTATCAGGGCAACGGTGGCGAACTCTATCGGCTGTCCAGTGACTGCGTCCGTGACTGTGCCCGAAATGCTGCGTACGTTCTGCGGCCGGGCGGAGGTACAGACTGCCCAGATAAGCAGGACGGTGATGGCCGTTACTGACCTTATTAAGCTGCGTTTCATTGTGCTTGGTTAATTATTGCCCTTGGAGATGTATTGTTTGTAGAGGGTGGTGATGTCCTCGATGGATATGCCTAGGATTTCCATTTTTCTGAACATTTCCTTCAGGTCGCCGGAGATGAAGCTGCCGCGCTGTTTGTCGCGGATGACGGTCTTGGCTCCCGGACTGACGAAATACCCGATGCCGCGCTTGTTGTGGATGATGCCCTCGGAGGAGAGTTCGTCGTAGGAGCGGGCGACGGTGTTGGGATTTACCTCGAGGGAGACACCGCATTCCCTGACGGAGGGAATGCGCTCGCCCTCGGGCCATGTGCCTGTCAATATCCGCTCGCATATTGCGTCGGCTATCTGCAGGTAGATGGGTTTATGCTGGTCGAATTCCATGGTTGCTTGCATTTTTCTTGTTCACTTAATACTGGAGCCTGCGGATGCGGAAGTATGTGAGTACCCAGAAAGCTATGGGGAAGATGTAGTAAGTGAGTGTGACTGCTTTGTACATGGTTATCATCCATTGGTAGATGAGCTCGGGGTCGATGTCGGGATTGCTCTGTATGTTGTCGAAGAAGCTGACGGCAGAAATGACGAGGATGACAGCTACTATTACCCATATACCCAGAAGCGTAAGCAGTGTGTAGCCTATCTTGTGCCGGCGGAAGAGCATGTTGAGCAGGACAAATGCACTCTGAGACAGGGCGAGGCCTACGATTGGCGGTATGGACAGCGGATTTATGGTATCATACATCCTGTTGACCATGTCGATGCTCATTGGATCAGTATTGAAATTCAAAATGTTTGTTATTTTGTCCAGATATTCCTTGGAAGAGAACATGCTGCCCCAGATGCTGCCGGAGTAGCTGGCTTCAAACGGCATTAGGGTGAGCAAGGAGTCGAGGCTCATCAGCAGGACGGTGGACAGCAGGGGGAAGATGACCGAGCAGATGACCAGCATGCTGATGGTCTTCTCTAGGGTCGAGGAGGGAGAGACGGCGTAGAATACGCCTTCCATGCGGCGGTTTTCGTTCTTGTAGAGGAAGAAGGGAGCCAGGCAGCTTATGATGCTGAGGGTTGTTGCGGCGGAAGCTGCGCGGGCAGCGGTTGAGACAGGCTCTCCATCGATGAGGTTAAGGGCCCAGAAGGCAAGGTAGATCATGAGGATGATGCCTATGCTGGTCAGGATGATCATGTATTTTTCCTGAAGCTCCTTGTAGATGGTCAGGCCCAGGCGGTGTATGCTGAATGTTGCGTTCATGGTCATTTATTTAAAAAGTTTCTTGAATGTTTCTTTATTCCGGAGGGTAGCGTTGAAGAGGGCCTCGAGGTTCACTCTGGACGGCAGACCGTCATGGTTGGGAACGACCTGGTAATAGCCGTTGAGGCTGGTTTCGCTCCAGTAGGCCCCGGGGTCGGGAGTCGGGCTTACGGTGAACAGAAGTCTCTCGCTGATTTGCTCGATGTTGGCATTGAGGATCATGCCGCTGCGGTCCAGGATGATGATTGGGTCAATGAGGTTCTCCAGGTCACGTACCTGATGGGTGGAGATGGCGATGACCCTGTCTTCGGTCGCGCACTCGGAGATGACGCGGCGCAGGGTGGTCTTCGAGGGGATGTCCAGGCCGTTGGAGGGCTCGTCCATAAGCAGTACCCTGGTGTTGAGAGCCAGGGCAAATGCGATGAGTGCCTTCTTCTGCTGGCCGTGGGAAAGCTTGTCGAAGCGGTAGGAGGGGTCTACATCGAAAGTGAGGCAAAGTTTATAGAACTGGGCTGCGTCCCAGCGGGGGTAGAGCAGAGAATTGCTCTGTATGAACCGTTTTACGGAGATAGGAGGGGCAACGAACAGTTCAGGAACGAAGTAGATGTCCTTGAGCATTTCAGGATTGCGGCTGGCGGAGCGCATGCCCATGACGGTACATTCGCCGCTTTCGGCGCGGAGCAGGCCGCAGATTGTGCGCAGCAGGGTGGTCTTGCCCACGCCGTTCTCACCGAGCAGGCCGTAGATGCGGCCCGGCTCCATCTCGAGGCTCAGATCCTCGAACACGATGTGCTTCTTGTAGTTGAACTTCAGGTGGTCGATCTTTACGACCGGGTTGTTGGTGTCCATAACTTATACTTTTTGCGTTAATATTGTCTTGTCGATGCTGTCAATTCAGACATTGCCTTATGGTGCTGCTGTTAATGCTGTCATTGCTCTGTGCTGTCAGTGCCGTCAATACTCTTGTGCCGTCGCAGGTGTCTGATTGCTGTCACAAATGTCTTACCTTTTCAGTGTATTAGTTTGCTAGTACACTGCAAAAGTAGACAAAAATTTCCTTTCTCCAAATTTTTTTGAAAAAATTTTGATTTCCCCCGCTCCTGAACGCTTTCCAGGTCTTTACCCCTACGGTTGTCACCAAACCCGGCTCACCAAACCCGGCTAAGGCAGGAGCCGCTGCCATCAAGGCATACCTGGACTTCTGCTGTCGCATTTTCATTCATCGTTCTCGTCCCATCTTCCGAAGGTGAGTCATTTCCCCACATTTTCTACTCACCTTCCGAAGGTGCGCAAAGGCACCACCGCCACTAGAGTCGCCTGTCGCCGCGTTTCCCCCTCCACCGTACCATGCCCACCTTCCGAAGGTGCGTCGTTTCCCCGCATTTTCGTCTCACCTTCCGAAGGTGCGCAAAGGCACTACCGCCACTAGAGCCGCCTGTCGCCGCATTTCCCCCTCCACCACACCATGCCCACCTTCCGAAGGTGCGTCATTTCCCCGCATTTTCGTCTCACCTTCCGAAGGTGCGCAAAGGCACCACCGCCACTAGAGTCGCCTGTCGCCGCGTTTCCCCCTCCACCGTACCATGCCCACTTTCCGAAGGTGCGTCGTTTCCCTGCATTTTCGTCTCACCTTCCGAAGGTGGGAGAGGTGACGGGATGAACTTTTATATGCTGAAACAAGAACGAAATTGAATCGTTCGCACGGGGCGTCTATATAACTATCCGATAATCAAGGTATTTCGAGGCTTGCAGGTGTCTCAGTGCGGTTTCAGAACAGACCAAAGCACATGGATGTTCTACAAGATGATGATTGTTAGCTGGTTGTGAGAGTTCGGCGTGCGAGCTCGGAGGACGGACAGACGTTACTCCTTCCGAAGGAGTGGGGCAGAGGGAAATCCATCAATTTCCGCAACGGCAGCGAATAGCGGGAAACGGTGCCGTTGTGGAAGTGGTCGGTAGATTGGATGCGCCCTACGTGGCCTGTGGACACAGTAGCTTCGAGTACGCGGTGCCGCAACGGCAGCGAATAGCGGGAAACGGTGCCGTTGTGGAAGTGGTCGGTAGATTGGATGCGCCCTACGTGGCCTGTGGACACAGTAGCTTCGAGTACGCGGTGCCGCAACGGCAGCGAATAGCGGGAAACGGTGCCGTTGTGGAAGTGGTCGGTAGATTGGATGCGCCCTGCGTGGCCTGCGGACGCAGTAGTTTCGAGTACGCGGTGCCGCAACGGCAGCGAATTGCGGGAAACGGTGCCGTTGTGGAAGTGGCCGGAAACATTTTTAGGTTCCTGCGCAGAAGTTGAACAGCTGCATGACGGATTTCAGTTCGTTGAAGTAGGTGTAGTTGGTCTTGGCGAACCCGCGGATCTGTTTCTTCTTTTCCGAAAGAGTTTCAGGAAGGACTGGAGGCGGCAGGGGTACATCCTGCCTTCGGAGGTGAGGACGAACTCGGTCTTGTAGATGCACCTCAGGGTGAATGTTCCGTCGGGGTACTCCAGCTCTATGGAAGCCAGGCTGGACAGAGTGATGCCGCCGTGCTCAGTGATGACAGTGACCCAGCAGGTATCGGCGGGGATGATGGTGCAGTCCCGGGTCTGTATCCGGACTATGTCCTCCTGACCGGCAACCATCATGGTGTCGCCTTTTTCATCCAGCATGTGTACTTTCTGAGTGGGGGTGTGGATGTTTATCCTGCCTGTCTGCTCTTCTCCGGACTGTAGGGTGACAGCGGCTTTTTCGAACACGGGCAGCAGATACTGTATGTCTATGGGCAGGACGTCTTCGACCATCTGACCGGGTCAGGCCTTGTAATCCGTTTCCATTTCCTGAGCACGGATCCGGGTGGATGTGAGAATAGAAAGTGTCAGCAGGATAGCAAGGTGTTTCATGGGCTGGATGATGAGTTAATATCGGAGGCCGGCGCAGTACTCGAACAGCATCCGCAGAGATTCGTCGTTGGTGAAGTCGGTGTAGTAGAGCTTCGTGTATTCCCGTATGGCTTTTTTCTTCTCCGGGAAGGCCTTGAGAAAGGAACTGAGCTTACAGGGATAGATTTTCTCACCGATGGCGATGACGTACTGTGTGCTGTATTTGCATCTGACAGTGACCATGTCAGAATAGTACCTGTAAGTAGGGCGCCTGGAATCTGAGTACATGACCATAGTGAAGGAACCGGTGGTCGATATCTTGTCCTTAATGGAATTTAAAGCTTCGGCAGTGGGATCGGCCTCGGCGAACATGTCTATCCTGAGGGTCGGCATGATGCAGAGGGCGATGTCCCGATGCTCCAGCATCACGGAGAGGTATTTCCCGTCTCTTTTGATTATCGTGCGGTTGGAGGCGGTAATGCGGTTGATGTAATCAGAGATGGTGACGCCCACGGTGTCGCCTTCGGGGGAGATAGTGTTCAGGGTTCCGGTCGTGATGTTGGCGTTGACCAGCCCGACGTATTCTTCTCCGTAGGATGTTAGAAGGCGGCATTCCTCAAACTGCGGCAGTATGTATTTCATGCTGCTGGGAATGAGGTGGTCGAAGCGGGCTCCGTTCTTGACCAGAAGGTTTACAGTTCTTTCCTGTATTTCTTGTGCCGCGGAGGATAATGTGCCAGCGATGACGGTCAGGAGCAGGATGGCCAGATGTACGGTGCGGAGTTTCATAGTTGTCAGATTAAGTGGTTTGTGGTTTATTCTTCTATAGGAGAGGAACGGAGAATCTCCATGGCGCGGTCGTATAGGGAGTCGTCGACCACTACTTCCACGGAAACGAGGTCTGTGTTGACGGCGCCGGTGGACCAGACGAGGTTCTCGCCGAGGACGAAGGCAGGAACGCCGTTCTCCTCCAGGACGCCCTTGCAGATGTTGGCCGATATGGCGTTGTTGAATTTCTGTACTACTTTCATGATGTTATTTTGTTTCTTCTGTGTTATTGTCCTGCTGCCCAAAATCGTAGGGGTCGTCGTGCTTCTGCTCCGTAACGCCGATGTCCTCCTTCAGGGCATAGGAGATGTGGCTGGCCAGACGGAGGATATCCTTGCGGTTGCCTTCCAGGATGAGGGGAGCTTCTCCCTTGGTGATGGTCACTCCGTCCTCGTAGGCCCTCATGAAGCGGGTGAAGTGGTTGCGGAGGCGGAAGGTGAGCTTCTCCCCGTCCTCATCGGTATTCTTGTAGCCGAGACCCTCGAATGCGTTGATTATTGTATCTCTGTGATCCTCGAAATCCCCTTCGATCATCACCTCTTTCTTGACGAATGTCAGACCTGGGTAAACAGCGGCGATGGCTCCGAAAATCAGCAGCATCTGCCACCAGGCTCCTTCCTTGAGCATTCCGCCCTCGGACATGGGCAGGAAGAGTTTGGTCACGCTCTCTCCGCTGAGGAGGGTGACGATGCAGAGGACGACTGCTGCCAGGATGATGAAAACGAAGAAGTATTTGACGGATCTGACGACCCTGCGTGCTTTAGGATTCATGATTTTTCGCTGTTTTTGATTAAATTTGCTGCAAATATAGCAAATCGTATTATTTTTGCCTTAAGAACAAAGCATTATTGAAATGGAAGATAATATCAGACCGGCGGGCGGTGCCCCCGTACCGGGGAACGAGACCCCGGTCAACAGACAGGACAGCAATCGTCACGACAGTAATAAAGTGCTTAAAATCACGACTGTCGTACTGGCAGTAGTGGCGGTGGTGCTGTCCGGTGTATTTGCGTACGTGTGGGTGGACAGACAGAAAATGATTGATGACCTGACTGTCGACAAGCAGAATCTGACAAACGAACTGATCGAGCTGCAGGGCGAATATTCCCAGCTTTCCAGCGACAACGACAGCCTGAATGTCCAGCTTGACCGTGAACGCGAGAAAGTTGACCAGCTGCTCGAGCGAATAAGACAGACCGATGCCGCCAACCGCAGCAAGATCCGTCAGTACGAGAAGGAACTGGGCACGCTCCGCTCTATCATGAAGCACTATATTTTCCAGATAGACTCGCTGAATACCTTGAATATCGCTTTGCGTAAGGACGCTGAGCAGGCCCGTCTGGAGGCCCGCAGGACTGAGGAACGCTACCAGGAGCTGAGCAAGACTACGGACGAGTACGCCAAACTGGTGGAACAGGGCTCTGAAATCAAGGGACGCGGCGTCAATGTCGTGGGTATCAACGCCTCCAACAAGGAGACCAACCGCAGCAGCCGTATCAAGAAGCTGCGTACATGTCTCTCTCTTATCGAGAACTCAATTGCTCCCAGGGGTCCTATGAGGGTGTACATCCGCGTGAAAGGACCTGACGGAATCCTGATGACTTCCGACCAGCAGAGCATATTCGAGATGAACGGTGAGCAGCTTGTCTACTCCGAGTCCCGTGAGGTTGACTATCAGGGCGCCGAGGTAGAGGTATGCATCTACTTTGCTTCGGAAGAGTTCACCAAGGGTGTCTATACTGTCGAGGCCTACACCGAGTCCGGTCTGCTTGGAACCGGTGACATTCTGCTCAAGTAGGCTACGATGATCTACATCCATTTCCCCTTCTGCAAGTCGTTCTGTACCTACTGCGACTTCTATTCTGTGAGGGGAAGGGACAGGATATCGCAATACACACAGAGCCTTCTGCGGGAAATCTCCCTGCGGAAGGTTTTTTTATGCCGGTGCTCTGCGCCTGCCACGCTCTATATCGGGGGCGGGACTCCCTCGCTCTGGCCGGTGGAGCAGCTGGGGGAGGCGGTGGCGGCGGTCTCTGCGGCGCTCCGGGAGGGGGGGGCGGACTACGGACGTCCTTGCGGTGCTCCGGGAGGGGGTGGCGGAACTGTCCCGGGAACATGGAATGGTCGGGGGGATGCCGGGATCTTCGCGGAATTTACCGTCGAGGTCAATCCGGACGATGTCACGGAGGCCTACGCCCGGGCCCTGCGGCGGCTCGGAGTGAACCGCGTCAGTATGGG
>CALUSM010000034.1 GCA_944323445.1 uncultured Bacteroidales bacterium | reverse complement strand
AGGACCGAGACTCCCGCTATCCACCATTTGTAGCGGCCGCGGATAACGCAGAGGCCTAGGACGAAGAGGAAGAGGGAGACGGCGCCGAGGTACATCGGGCCGGCGGTGAAGGGCTGGGGACCCCAGTACAGGGGCATGCCCTTGCGCATTGACTCGGCATTGACCCCGTAGGACTGCAGGGCCTTGAATGTCTCGGAGTCGCGGGAGAGCTCACCGGAGGAGGAACCGCCGTTAAGATTGGGTATAAGCAGGTTGAGAGTTTCCTCTATGCCGTAGGACCAGGCAGTGGCGTAGTCCAGCTTGAGGCCGTCGCCGGTCTGGTTGTGCTCGTCGTGGGTCAGCTCCGAGCCGCCGCGCATGGTGTACCCGGCATACTCGTAGGTGGGCAGGAGCTTGTTGGCGTTGGTAGCTATGCCGAGCAGGCCGCCTACCAGCACCAGGACGGAGGCCATGAGCCAGCGGCCTACCGGAGTGCTCAGGAACGGAGCCCGCTCCACTTTCCTCTGAGCAGCCACTGCCCCGCAGAACTCCGCGATAGCATATCCTATAACGATGAATGCCAGATAGTAGGTAATCTGCGGATGATTGGCCTTGATCTGAAAGCTCAGGGCTAAGGCGAACAGCACCGCTCCGAGCAGGGCCTTGCGCCGGTAGGCATAGACAAGAGCCGCGAGCACCCAGGGCATGAAGGCGATCGCCACCATCTTGGTATTGTGCCCTACCTGGATGATCTGCATGTTGTAGGAACAGAAGGTGACCGCAATGGCCCCTACCGCCGAAAGCCAGGGATTGGCCCCGAAGGCCAGGAAGAGCAGGAAGCCGCCGAGCAGCGAGATAATCAGATAGCTGGGCGGACGCTGTCCCCAGAACAGCAGGTCGTAGAGCGGCGTGGTCGCATCCCCCTTGTACTGCACCGATATCTGCGTGGCCGGCATACCGCCGAACATCGACCCGGTCCACAGCGCCGGATCATCCGGATGAGCCTCGTTCCACTCCAGAATCTCGTGCGACATCCCCTTCCACGAAGAGATATCCGACTGATTGACCACCTTGCCCTGCAGCACCTGCGGCGCATACGCATAGGCAATCACCACAAACCCCGCCACGATAATCACATACGGCAGGGCCTTCTTCAGTATTTCCTTGACATTCATATTTTTCAATGCTGATTTGACTTGTACTCAACCTGCAAAGATACTCTTTTTCCTCAAACTGCCCCTTACATCATCTGCTATTTAAGCACCTGACCCTATTTCATCGGACTCGGGAATTAGCACACTTATTCAACGAATTGACCTCGTTGTGCACTGTAAGAAAAACACATCTGTAATTCAGCTCATTACAAAGCATACTGCACATTTGCCTGCTTTATGTAATGAGCAAATGTGCAGTTGAATTTACAGACACTTGATTTTCAAATGGTTATCCTTTACGATGCACACCGAAGTCAATTCGGTGAAAGCGAAACACAGTATTTTTGACATTACTTACACATGATTATCCGCAAACTTACCCCTGACTTCATTCGCACTTTTTCATCCTGCCTGGCCGCACCGCCTGCAAGTCTGTAATTGAACGTTTTGGATACCTCGCTGTGAAACAGACGATTACTGAGTCACGTCGACAACAGACTAAACAGTGCACCCGGGCATGTATTTCTTTAAATGCGTCCAGGAAGTGCTGTGGCATGGATTGTCCGCGGTCTGCACATTTTCTCCTGGACGAGTCTGTAATCGAAATATCCGTGTATTATGTTGTTAGACAGCGATATCCACGAAAAACCCAGATTACAGACACGCGGCGGCTATCCGCAGTCTGTAAATCGCTCGTTTTACGTAAGCGCATATGAAATAGTAAGATATGCAAATAGAGACTGAACAGACTGATACCGGCAAGACCGGCACCCACCAAGACCGCATACTTACTCAGGAAGTTTTCGCACAGAGGCGGAGGAAGGAGAAAATGGCGGAGCAGACGGTGAGGGCTCCGGCGATGAGCATGGCGTCGTGGGGGGCGCGGTCGCTGCAGAGGTGGAAGAGGAGGGCAATGAGGGCGGCTCCGGTGGCCTGGCCGGTGAGGCGGGCGGTGGAGAGCATGCCGCTGGCGCTGCCGGCGCGGTGGTTGGGGGCGGAGGTCAGGAGCATGTGGTTGTTGGGCGACTGGAAGAAGCCGAAGCCGGCGCCGCAGAGGGCCAGCCGCCAGCCGAGATCTACTGGAGCGGCATCAGCGGGGATGTGCGAGAGGAGGAAGCAGCCGGCGCTCATCATCAGCAGACCGAGGCCGCCGAGGATGCCGGGGTGGATACGGCCGGTGAGCGAGCCGGACAGAGGGGCGATGAACATCACCACGAAAGGCCAGGATGTCATCACCGCTCCGGTACGGACAGGGTCCATCCCGAAGTTATGCAGCAGCATGAAGGGCATGCCGACCAGGACCATCATCTGGGCGGTGTAGGAGACGATGCTGGTAATCACCGACATGGAGAACAATGGACGGCGCAGCAGGTCGAAGGGCAGCATCGGATAGCGGCGGTGGAGCTGGGTGCGGACATAGACGGTACCGAGGACTCCTAACAGTACGACGGCACCGATGATGACGGGGCTGCTTACATCGTGGGAGTACATCTCGATGCAGCCGATGAGGAGACCGAAGACGGCGGCGTTGAGCAGGGCGTCGCCGATGTTGAAACGGCGGCCCTCGATATGGGTGGGATTGTCCGGCAGGAAGCGCCAGCCCATGAGGAATGTGAGGATGCCGACCGGGATGTTGATGGCGAAGAGCCAGGGCCAGTCGGCCAGCGACAGGACGACCGCCGCTATCGAAGGACCGGAGACAGCCGAGAGGGCCACCACCGTTGCATTGATCCCGACTCCCTTGCCGAGATGCCGGCGGGGGAAGACGAGCTTGGCGATGGAGGTATTGACGCTCATGATCATGGCCGCGCCCAGACCCTGCACCGCCCTGGAGACGATGAGCATCAGCAGACTGTGGGAGAAGGTGCAGAGAGCCGATGCCGCCGTGAACACCGCCACTCCCGAAAGATAGACCTTCTTGTAGCTGTACAACTCCCCGAGCGTCGAGAACGGCAGCAGCGCCATCATGACCACGAGCTGAAACGCATTGATCACCCAGATAGAATCCGCGGACGGGACGCCGAGCTCCTGCGCTATCACCGGCAGGGCCACATTGCAGATATTGCCGTCCACCACCGACAGGAAGATACCGCACCAGATCGAGATCATGGCGTAGAATATCGCCGGGCGGCCCAGACCGTCCCACTGCGTATTGCCGGTGATGCGTTCCTCTTCCATTTGACTACTTGACTGCAACAAATGTACGGAAAATGAGGGAACGGTAAGCAGGGGAGCAGAGTCTTTTTACAATCACTCAGTAATCAATGACTTAGCGACACGGTGTGTTCTTTTGGGGATGTTCGGACTGCTCCGGAAGCACACCTCAGTCCGGTAACACACTGATCAGCGAGTGATTACATTTTCGTGGCGCTGCAGTACCTACCGTTCATTCACCGGTGGACGGAGGCCGAAACGGATGACGGAGGAGAGGGCGCCGCAGATGGTCAGTGCTCCGGCCAGAAGCATGGCGTCGTGGGGTGCGCCGTCCCCGAATAGATGGAAGAAGAGGGCGACGAGGGCCGCGCCGGTGGACTGCCCGACAAGACGGGCTGTCGCCAGCATGCCTCCCGCGCTTCCGGCCCGGTGGTTGGGGGCCGAACTCAGGAGCATGTGGTTGTTGGGCGACTGGAAAAAACCGAAGCCGGTACCGCAGAGGGCCAGCCTCCAGGCTATGTCCGGATGCGAGGCATCTGCGGGAATGTACGAGAGCATGAAGCAGCCGGTACTCATCAGCAGCAGGCCGAAGCAGCCGAGTATGCCCGGGTGCACCTTGCCTATCAGCGAGCCGGCCAGCGGGGCCACGAACACGATGACCAGCGGCCAGGAAGTCATCAGCAGCCCGGTCTCCACGGCATTCATCCCGAAGGTATGCAGGAGCATGAAAGGTATGGCGACCAGGGCCATCATCTGGGCCGTGAAGGAAACAATGCTGGTGAGCACGGACATCGAGAAGACCGGAATCCGCAGCAGGTCAAACGGCAGCATAGGGTACTGGCGGTGCAGCTGGGTGCGGACGTAGATGAACCCGAGCAGCAGGAGCAGGGCCGCGCCCACGAGCACCGTCGTCAGGGAAGCGCCGTGGGAATACATCTCGATACAGCCGATCAGCAGGCCGAACACGGCGGCATTGAGCAGGGCATCGCGGACGTTGAAATGCCGGCCCTCGACATGGGTAGGGTTATCCGGCAGATGGCGGAAGGCCATGAAGAAGGTGACAATGCCTATGGGAATGTTTATCGCGAATAGCCAGGGCCAGGAGGCGAACGAGAGGATGCCCGCGGCCAGGGTCGGACCGGTCACGGCGGCCAGAGCCACGACCGTAGCGTTGATACCCACCCCTTTGCCGAGGTACTTCTTCGGATAGATAATCTTCACGAGGGTAGTATTCACGCTCATCATCATCGCTGCTCCGATACCCTGAAAAGCCCTCGAGGCAATCAGCAGCGGCAGTGTATGGGACAGGGCGCAGAACAGCGAGCCGACGGTGAAGAGCACCACGCCGGAGACATACACCCGCTTGTAACTGAACAGTTCCCCGAGCGAGGAGAACGACAGCAGGGTCATCATGATAACCAGCTGAAAGGCATTGACCACCCATATCGAGTCCGCCGACGACACCCCGAGCTCCTGCGAGATGGTCGGCAGGGCCACATTGCAGATATTGCCGTCCACCACCGACAGAAAGATGCCGCAGCACACCGACGCCACAGCATAGTAGATCTTCGGGCGGTGCAGGCCGTCCCACTGCAGGTCTCCCGTGATATGCTCCACATTGTTTTTCATATCGGCGGCAAATGTACGCAAAATCACAGCAATTGCTACCAGTACGGCTCACCCCCTTCCACGCCCTGCCACAACGGCTCAACTCCTTCCGAAGGAGTGACACAACGAATAGGTAAAGTGACAATTCATATTGTTGCCGTTTACGTGAGATTGCGTATCTTAGTATGATTTTTGAATTTCAACATTAAGTACTATGAACAAATTGATTCTGACGGCTGCGGTCATAGCGGCTGCTGCGATGACCGTCTCCTCCTGCAACAAAAACACTGAGAACACCGGCCTGAGCGTGGACGCTGAGAGCATAAGCTACCCCCTCAGCGGAGGCACCTTCGACATCAACCTGACTTCCGGAAAGCCCTGGAAGGCCCTCTACTGCACCGAATGGCTGACAGTGACCCCAGAATCCGGCGAAGGTGACGCGACCGTCACCGTAGGCGTAGAAGCATGGGCCAACGAGGACAGCGAGGAAGCACGTCTGGCCGGCGTCCATCTCACCGACAACACCGACACCGTATTGGTCCTTATAAGTCAGGTAAACGATGACAACTTCGAAAGACCAGGTGTGGATCATGTCAGCCGCCCATCTGCTTATCTACGTCTCAGCAGCAATAATATACAGAGCCCTGCTCAAGGGGGCTCCTACACTATAGCCCTAGACTCAGATACCGGCTGGGAGATAATATGCGATGCCGACTGGATTTCATTATCTGCAAAGGAAGGGAACTACTGGAAAGAAATCACTGTGAATGTTTCGGAATGGGAAAATCCCGGCAATGAGGAAAAACGTTCCGCAGCCTTCCACGTGCGTTATTACCAGCCCCCAATGCACGATTTCTGGTCTGAATCTGTTCTCGTGGAACAGCATAACGACAACACCGGTCTTTAGCAATCAACCCCATAATCACCTGACACTTCAGCCTTGTCTCTGACGATGCCGCCAACCTGTTCCGGATCGTCTACCGGCAGTGCTGGATGCAAACTGCATCTACAAGCCCTATGAATGGACCTTCATTGGTCCCCCGTCCGGAAGGTATTCCTGATTCCGGTTGACTAAAAGGTGTAGTTATAAGCAGATTCGTCATAGATGCGCCTCCTGCTGGGTTTGCCGGAAACGCCCTCAAGAAGGTGCCGGGTGAAACGGCATATTGCCGCCACCTTCCCCGTACCACCCCTTCCACACTCATTCCAAAGGACCGAAAGGGTGTTAAATATCACGACACGGATGAGTCAACACACATGTCACGCATGGAATCTGTTTCTCCCCACTTACACCTAAACTGCTGTAACAAAATGCATTACCACAAATCAAGGCATTACAGACAGCAGGCATCACACCAGTGTCTATAAGAGACACTATCAGGTATCACTCTTGTTGCCAATACGTTACACGTTCTCATTAAAAACAGACTGAGGGAGGAAAAAGCAGAAACAGGCACAAACCACCGGCAGTCTGTTTTCTGATTTTTAACGATATATACTGATTTACAAGAGAATAACTTAAATTACAGATTACAGACTGTGCCGAAGATTGGAGATCTTCATCTTCATCATGACTGACACGTGATGAAAGATCAAAGGTCATGACTAGCCGGACAAATAGGCATGACGAGATGGTCGAACGATATGACCGGATGAACCGATCAAGCGAACCGGCTGAACGAGCTGGCTGGACGAACCGAACAAACAACGAACGAGCCGACAACTGCTGAATTTTTACCGGCTATCCGCATTTCTTGTTAAATTTGCAGACATAACATATAAACACTACCGTAAATGAAAATCAACACCACAGCCAAATCCATCTGCGCGGCCCTGATCGGGGCGGCGGCAGTAGCGGGAGCGGCCTCCTGCGCAGGTAATCAGACAGAATCACCCATGAAACAGAAAGTTGAGGAATACGCACCGTTCGAGCTGTCCTCGCCTCTGGCAGCTCAGCTGAGCGACAGCGAGAGGCAGATAGTAGAGCTGTTCTTCCAGATAGGACAGATCGCCGACGAGCTGTTCTGGCAGCAGACATTCGGGGACAAGAGCCTGATGGACCGGCTCGAAGACCCTTACGCGAAGCAGTTTGCCTACATCAACTACGGCCCCTGGGACCGCCTCGATGACAACAAGCCCTTCATCGACGGCTACGGCGCCAAGCCCGACGTATGCACCTACTACCCCGCCGACATCACCCTCGAGGAGTTCAACGCCTACGATGACCCGAATAAGTCATCCTGGTACACAGTCCTCCGCCGCGACGAAAACGGTAAGCTGAAGACCGTCTGGTACCATGAGGAGTACGCCGAGCAGGTGAACCGCATGTGCGAGCTCATGCAGCAGGCTGCCGACCTGGCCGAGGACCCCGGCCTGAAGAACTACCTCCTCGAGCGCATCAAGGCCTTCAGGACCGACGACTACCTGGCCAGCGACCTGGCCTGGATGGACATGAAGGACAGCCGGATAGACTTCGTGGTCGGCCCCATCGAGAGCTACGACGACAAGTTCCAGGAGACCAAGACCTCCTACGAGGCATTCATCCTCCTCAAGGACACCGAGCGCAGCAAGGACTTAGCTAAGTTCGTGGCCATGCTCCCCGCCCTGCAGAAGGAGCTGCCCTGCAAGCCCGAGTACAAGACCTTCGTACCCGGCACCTCCTCCGACCTCAACGTCTATGACGTGGTCTACTACGCCGGAGACTGCAACGCCGGCAGCAAGACCATCGCCATCAACCTGCCCAACGACGAGCGCGTACACGCCATGAAGGGCACCCGCCGTCTCCAGCTGCGCAACTCGATGCAGGCCAAGTTCGACAAGATTCTCCTCCCGATAGGCGAGCTCATCCTCGCTCCCGAAGAGCACGAGCACCTGAAGTTCGACGCCTTCTTCTGGAACGTGACCTTCCACGAGGTGGCCCACGGCCTCGGCATCAAGGAGACCATCAACGGCAAGGGCAGCGTGGACGCAGCGATGGGCACCGAGAAGACCTCCTGGGAAGAGGCCAAGGCCGACATCCTCGGACTCTTCATGGTATGCCGCCTGATCGAGAAAGGCGAGATCACCAACATCTCCGTCGAGGACGCCATCACCACCTACATCGCCGGCATCCTCCGCTCGGTACGTTTCGGAGCCGCCTCCTCCCACGGCAAGGCCAATATGATGTGCTTCAACTTCATGGAGCAGCAGGGCGCCTTCTCCCGCAACGCCGAGGGCCTCTATCAGATCGACTTCGAGAAGTCCAAGGCCGCCGTCAACGCCTGGGCCGACCTCATCCTGACCACCCAGGGCAATGGTGACGTAGCTTTCGCCACCGAGTTCCGCGCCAAGAACGGCGGCATCACCCCCGCCCTCCAGGCCGACCTCGACCGCATCAACGCCGCAGGCATTCCCAAGGACATCCAGTTTATCCAGGGTCCCGATGTGCTCTTCAAGTAAATCCATGGCAGCAGCGGCCGTCCTCCTGGCACTGGCCGCTGCCTCCTCACTCACAGTATCGTCCTGCCGCGGCAACAGCGGCGGGACCGATACTTTCATACCCGCCGTCCCCGACTGGTCGGATGCCGCCGCATGGTACATCTCGCAGCCCTCAGGGGACAATGCCCCCGCAGCGGACATTTTCTACATCCTCCCCACCTGCATCTGGGACTGGACCGCCGCGGACGGGCAGACCTGCCGCTACTCCGACTACACCCGCACGGACCATATCGAGGCATTCCTCCCCTCGATGGAGCTCGCCGAGGACATTTTCGCCCAGGGACAATACGGGTTCTACTGCCCCTACTACCGGCAGATCTCCCTCAACGTCTGGATGGACGGAGAGGCGGCGGTAGAAGAACTCTTCCCCCTGTCGATGGAGGACGTCAGCGCGGCATTTGACTATTATTTAGACAATTACAATGAGGGCCGGCCCTTCGTCCTCGCAGGGTTCAGCCAGGGCGGCAAGGCCGTGGTGGAGCTGGTCAAGCACCTCCCCGCCCCGGCATATGAACGGATGGTCGCCGCCTACGCGATAGGCTACCGCGTCTCTGACGAGGAACTGGCGCAATACCCCCAGCTGCGCCCCGCCGTCGACTCGACCGGCACCGGCACCATCATCTGCTACAACTCCGTAGCCACCCCCGAAGCGGCCTGCGCGGTCCTCTCTCCCTCCGACATCTGCATCAATCCGGTGAACTGGACCACCGGTGCCACCCCCGCCGAGCTCAACGACTCGGTGACCGTCACCGTCGACACGGACCACCACCTGCTGATAGTGGACGGCCTCGACCCGGAGCAGTACTGGATGCCCTCGCTCGCCCCAATGTTCTCCAAGGGCAACTACCACCTGCAGGAACTCACCCTATACCAGGACCACCTGAGGCGCAACACTGCCCTCCGCATCCGTAATTTTTCCGATAAATAAATGAAACACCGCCACCTTCTCTGCACGATATCCGCCGCCGCGGTCATTGCCCTTGCCCTCACCTCCTGCGGCAGACAGGAGCTGCCGTGGTACGAGGATACCGGACGGCTGTGGAAGGACTACATGGCTGCGGTCGAGGACGCGAAAGTGGCTGCGGCAGAGAAGATGGATCCGGACTTAGCCACTATCGTATCGCCGGCAGAGAACCCACAGATAGAGTGGCTGGAACAGGACGGCCGGACATTCGTGCTGGTCGGCTCGGTAATGACAGAGGAGGAATGCCGGTACTGGGAAGACGGACAAGTCGATATGTTTCTGCTGGACGACCGTCTGCCCTGGGTCTCCCTGCCCTACGACCTGACCGCACGCCTGAAAGCAGACGCCCGCCAGACCGACAGCGCCGGCATAGTGATGCGCGTCGTCCAGATGCTCGGCCTGCCGCCCGACTACTGCGGCAACCGCATTGTGCTCTTCTGGGCCGAGAAGGACAGCCTCTTCCGCCCTACCCCCGACCCGGAAATCCATGACAGCGAAGTCCTTCTCGACTTCCGCGACGACGTGGATCCCCGCTACCGTGCCTGGTTCGAGGACTACTGCCGGACCGCCTACTACTCCGACACCCCCTACCCCTGGACCCGCCTCGGCTACACCTACGACTGGCACAGCGGCTCCCCCTCGGCCATCGGCCCCGCCGAGTTCATCGTACGCCCCTCCACCCGCGTCATTGTCCGTGACATCCTGTCCGTACCCGACTGGTACCGGACCGTCACCCGCTGACCCGCCAGGATTTCGGGGAAACAGGGTGTTTTGCCATTTAGAATTTCGGGGAAATAGGGTATTTTCTGCTTTAAGATTTTGGGGAAACGGAGAATTTGTCTATTTTTGCATAGGCAGACATCTGTATTTATGACAAATAGGATATTTAAAAGGAAAATATACGACAAGCTTCTTCAATGGAAACAGGAAGCAGACGGAACAAGCGCCGCCTTAATCCAAGGGGCCAGGCGTATCGGCAAGTCTACAATCGTCGAGGAATTCGCAAGGAACGAATACACCTCCTACCTGCTGATTGACTTCAACAGGGCCTCCGCCGCTGTAAAAGCCCTGTTCGATGACCTGACGGACCTGGATTTCATTTTCCTCCAGCTGCAGACCATATACCGTGTCGTCCTGGAAAGACGCAGGTCAGTCATCATCTTCGATGAGGTGCAGAAATGTCCCAAGGCCCGCGAGGCGATCAAATACCTCGTTCAGGACGGCAGATATGACTACATCGAGACCGGTTCCCTCATCAGCATCAGGAAAAATACAAAAGACATCACCATCCCGAGCGAGGAGGAACGCATGGACATGTACCCTATGGACTTCGAGGAATTCAGGTGGGCCATGGGCGATACCGCGTCAGTCCCCCTTATCCGGACCTTCTTTGAAAAGCGGATGCCGCTGGGTGCCGCACACAGATCCATGCAGAGAGACCTGCGGCTGTATATGCTGGTGGGAGGTATGCCGCAGGCCGTCAATGAATATCTGGAGACAAACAATCTCGCGAAGGTAGACGCCGCAAAGAGACGTATCATCCAGCTCTATTCCGAGGACTTCCTCAAAATAGACGCCACAGGCAGGCTGAGCAGACTGTTCATGTCCATTCCCGCCCAGCTGAGCAGGAAAACCTCCCGGTACTACATGAGCGCAGTCGTAGGCAGTGTGGACAACGACAAAGAAGAGGAAATGCTCGTCAGTCTCGAAGACAGCAAGACCGTCCTGGTATCATATCATTCCGATGACCCTAACGTGGGCCTGTCGCTGACAAAAGACACCTCCAGATATAAACTGTTCGCCGCAGACACCGGCCTGTTCGTCACGATGGCTTTTTGGGACAAAGGCTTTGCGGAGAACATCATCTACCAGAAGCTGCTGTCCGACAAGCTGGAGGCCAATCTCGGGTATCTTTACGAGAATCTTGTGGCGCAGATGCTTACCGCGGCAGGCAATCAGCTGTTCTACTATACTTTCGAAAAAGACGACAAGCACTTCTATGAAATAGATTTCATGCTGACGAGAGGCAGCAAGATATGCCCCGTCGACGTAAAGTCCTCAAGCTACATGACCCACGCCTCCCTCGACGCCTTCAGGAAGAAATACCAGACCCGGATACAGAACAGCTATGTACTCTATACCAAGGACCTGCAGAAAGGTGAGAGCGGGCTGCTGTATCTGCCGGTGTACATGACGCCGGTGCTGTAATCAAAACTTGTCAATCTCTTCCGGAGATAGACCGGTAGTCCGTGCAATCAGTTCCAAGGGAAGGCCCTGCGCTTTCATATTCCTGGCGATGTCGCAAATGGCCTCAGTCCTGCCTTCGGCCAGACCTTCTGCTTTGCCTTCTGCTCTGCCTTCGGCCCGACCTTCCGCCCGGCCTTGAGCCACACCCTCGTCCAGCCCCTCTTCGCGGGCAGTGTTGAGCACGTCCCACTGAATGCGGCGGTTCTCGATGTGACGCTCGTAGGCCCTGCGCTCCTCCTTCGAAAGGCACGATATCTGAAGCTGCCTGCGGGCAAGACGGAGACCCTCCACCTGGGTATTCTCGTCGATCTTTCCAGACTTGAGGAACCTTATCCACTCATCTAAAGGAGTCACAGCGTGCTGGTTGAACTCGTTTACCCTAAGTATGTAGTACTCCGGGAAAAGATCTCCCGCATCATGCTTCGTGAACTTCTCCTGCTGCTTTACGGAGAGCCGCAGGGTGTCTCCCGTGTGCACCCCCTTGAATACCGACTTTCCGTGATAGATGTAGTCGCTGCCCTGACCGATGTCGAAGTAGACGATACTGATGGAGTACACCTTTCGCACCTGGGAATACTCGTCGCCCTCGTAGATGTACTCAGTGATGGCCTTGGACGTCCCGTAGAGCATCCTCTGGAAATAGTAAATCTCGGCGTTGTTCTGTATCTCGATAATGATCAGCTCACCTTTGGAATTCTCGGCGAGCACGTCCACCCGGTTGAACTTGTCGTCGGGGGTCTCCTTGTTGCCCTCGCTTTCGAGCATGCGCTTGATTACGACCTTCTCTCCGAGCAGCTCACTCAGAAAACTCTCCAAAACAGCGAAATTGGCCTTCTGCCGCAGCAGCCGCTTCATGGCCCAGTCAAAGCGGATTACTTCATCTCCATAATAAACCATATCTTCCTCCTTTTTCTGCAAATTTAAGTATAAATCCGATTTCACCCGCGCCGGCAGAGTAAAAAATCCAGATGCCGTCTGCTAAAATTAGTATCTTTGCCGTATGAAATTCCTCAGCGCATATCGTCCTGCACTATTGTCAGCAGTCATCGTCCTGCTGTCAGCCGCGTCCTGCTCCGACCAAAGCGGGCAGGTGAGTTCCGCGCTGGCCGCAGCCGACTCGCTGATGCTGACTCAGCCGCAGGCAGCCCTCGACACCCTGAGCGGCATCGACAGCACCGGGTCAGAAGGATGGACCGGAGCGAAAGGTCCTTTTACACCCTGCTGACGACCGAAGCCGAGTACAAATGCTGGCTGCCGGTAGCGCAGGACACGACCATATCCGAGGCAGTGAGGCACTACAGCCGCCGCGGACCGAAGGACAGGCTGGCGCGGGCACTGACCATGCAGGGAGCGGTGCTCTCCGAGCTGGGAGACGCTGAAGGTGCGATGGCTGCATATAAGGAAGCGGAGCCGATAACGGAGCGCGGCGGAGACCTCGAGCAGCTCGGACTGATCAATATCAGAATCGGGGAACTTTATCAAAGATGCTTCATCAATGCCTCAGCAGCAATAGCCAGACATCAATTATCACACAGACAGCCGTGGCAATGACCATAAACTCGCAGTCAACCCCACCGTCAGCATAAAGTACGACTTCGGTCCCCGATTCGGGATAAGGGCCGGAGCGGCGTACAGGCTCAGCCCGATAGACGAACAGCAGATATTTACCGGCCTGGTCATGCGCAACTACAAATACCTGACACAGGGCCGTACCGACCTGGAACAGCTGCCCGGATACAGTATCGACGGAGAAATAGACTTCCGGGACCCCATCTCCGGATGGTACCTCAAAGGCTCAGCATACTGGAGCGCAGGCCGCTCATTCGAACTCACCAGATACTTCATCGGAGACGACTACATCGTGAATGTACAGTCCAACGATGTAAACGACTACTCACTGCTCTCTGCCTCGGCCGAGATCTCCAAAGCCTTCACTTCCTTAGCAGGCAAAATCACCGGAATATTCGATTACACCCGGTACACATCGTCCATCCTCCAGAACAGCATCGTAACAGACTACGACTCGGACAGCTACTCTGCCGGACTGCGCTACAACGGCGGCCTGGCCTCCTGGCTGAGCCTCCAATATTCCGGCGACTACGTCTACTCCCTGTACTACACAGGAGGGAAACGCAGCGGAGAAGACAATCACGACATGAGCCATGCCCTCACACTATCCTTCTTCCCGTTCAGGTCCATGGAACTGGATCTCTCCGGCGAATACTATTTCAGCAAGTTCGGCTCCGAATCGCCGGTTCACTGTTTCTTCCTAGACCTCTCAGCCTGGTACTTCGTCAACTCCCGCCTCCAGTTCTTCATCCACGCCAGGAACCTCCTGGACGAAAGAGAATACGCCTACTCCTACATAGGCCCACTGGAGGCCGTCCGGTACTCCTACCGCATCCGCCCCATGAACATCCTGGTCGGAGCGCAGATCAAGTTCTGAGCAGCTGACGCCCCGCAGGCACAGTCAATGTGCCGCATGCTCTTTCCTGACATATCCGGTAGCCCTTGCCTTGCCCACCTTTTCGATATAGCCGGCTTCCAGCAGCTCTTTAAGGGTTCGTTCTATAGTCGTTTCGCTGATGTCGGGACAGAATGCCGCGATATCCGATTTTTTTACTATGCCTAATTTCTTGTCGAACACGGCTTTTACTCTTTCGGCTTTGGATAGTTTACGGTAACTGAGATGCTCTACCCGATCCTGGAACTCCCTGTATCCCTTCAGCATAATCCCCAGACAGTACTTAACAAACGGAATATAGTCATTGGTACCCTCGTGCCAGGAATACGAACTGCTCTGCAGAACTTCATAATAGGTTTCCTTACTTTTCTCAATAAGCATTTCCATGCTGATGTATTTCCCGACAATATAACCGCTGCGGTACAACAGCAATAATGTCAGCAGGCGGCTCATACGCCCATTACCGTCATTGAACGGATGTATGCACAGAAAATCGAGGACAAACATCGGGATTAGAACCAACGGGTCATATAGTCCATCGTCTATCGCTTTGTTGAATTGCGAACAAAGCTGCTCCATCGCTTCTGGTGTCTGAAATGCCGGGACGGGGGCAAAACGCACCCGCTGCTTTCCGTCCTTTCCCGATTCCGCAATGACATTGTCCGTGTTCTTGAATTTGCCGCCCGAACCGCTTTTGCTGAAACTGTACAGGTCACGGTGCAGTTGCAGTATGTTGTCGGGACGAACCATGATGTATTCATAACTTTCGTGTATTGTCGCCAAAACTTCCCTGTATCCGGCAATCTCTTCCTCCAAGCGGTTACGGGGCTCTGCTTTTTCCATGACCAGTGCCTCCAGACGCTCATCGGAGGTATATATGCCCTCTATCTTATTGGACGCTTTCGTACTCTGGATTCTGGCTATATCCAGCAATGCGGTCAGCACATCCGGTTCTGTTTCTATATACAGCTCCTGCTTCCCCTTGAATTCGTGGAGCGCGGAAAGCATATTGACGATTTCTGGAATCAGCAGAGTAGAAGGTATTTCTTGATAATCAAATATATGCATATAAAATAACTTTTATGCAAAGTTAATCTTTTTCACAGTTTATTTGCATCATAACAGACAAATCTGCATCATTAAATAGAAAAATGATGCAGATACTGCTTCAAGTCAATAAAAAAACACAACCCCGAAAGGAGTTGTGTCCCGAGTGGAGCATACCGGAGTCGAACCGGTTACCTCGACACTGCCAGTGTCGCGCTCTAGCCAAATGAGCTAATGCCCCTCCACTATTATGAAAAAGTGCCGCAAAGATACGGTAATTTTTCTATTTACAAAATTATTTTTCTACAGCCAGCCGAAAATCATGATGACGGCTATCACCAGCGGAGCGACGTAGCGCACGAGGTAGAAGATGGCGTTGTACAGCCGCTTGTTGGGCAGGGTACCGCCGTTGGAGAGCTCGTCCACAAAATCCTTCCGGCCGAGTTTCCAGCCGACGAATATCACAATGAAGAGTCCGCACAGGGGCATCAGCAGGTTGGCCGATATCATGTCGAAGAAGTCGAAGAAGGTCTTGCCGAGGATGTGCACGTCGGAGAGCACGCTGCCGGAGAGGGCGCACAGGGTGCAGAGCACCAGGCAGACGGCGCTGGAAAGCAGCACGGCCATGCGGCGCTTCATCCTGCAGGCCTCTATCAGATAGGTCACGGACACCTCTAAGAGGGAGATGGACGAGGTGATGGCCGCGATGAAGAGCACGAAGAAGAAGAGTATCGCGATGACTCCGCCGGCGGCTATCTGATCGAAGATATCGGGCAGCACCACGAAGAGCAGGCCGGGACCTTCGCTGGGGGAGATGCCGAAGGCGAAGACGGCGGGCATGATGGCCAGTCCGGCTAAGATGGCGAAGAAGGTGTCGGAGATGGCGGTCAGCGAGGAGAGCTTGACGATCTTCTCCTGTTTCTTGACATACGAGCCGTAGGTCAGAATCGTCGCGCAGCCGATACTCAGGGAGAAGAAGGCCTGGCCGAGGGCGTTGAGGAAAGTGCTTCCGGTAACCTTGGAGAAATCGGGCTTGAAGAGGAACTCCAGACCGGCACCGGCCCCGGGCAGGGTCACCGAGCGGATGGCGATGATGATGATGGTCAGGAAGAGCAGCGGCATCATGACCTTGGTATAGCGCTCGATGCCGTCCTTGATGCCGGCCAGCAGCACCAGGGATGTCAGAGCCAAGAAAATATAGGTGTAGAGTATCGTCCTCCAGGGAGTGGATACGGCCGCGGCGAAGAAGCCCTCCGACGAGCCCTGTTCGGGCAGGGTGAACGACACGGCATGCACGAGGTAGTCTATCGTCCAGCCTCCCACCACGCAGTAGAAGGATATCAGAGCCACCGAGGCAAGCACGCCGAGCACACCGACCAGTCCCCAGTGTCCCTTGGGTGACAGCACCTTGAAGGCCTTCACAGCATTGACTTGACTGCGGCGTCCGACCACGAACTCCGACATCATGATGGGCAGGCACAGCAGGAATACCAGCACGAGGTAGATGATGATGAATGCCGCGCCGCCGTTGGTACCCATCAGATAGGGGAAGCGCCAGAGGTTGCCCAGTCCGATAGCCGAGCCGGCCATGGCTACGAGCACGCCGAAGGAGGATTTGAAGTTGTCTCTCATTTTCTGGTCAGTATTAGGAATGAATAATAAAATCCGGTCTTTTCATCTAAATAACGCTCGGAACGGCTCTCCACCTCCCACAGCGCGGGATCCACATCCGGGAAAAATACCTCCGCATCTCCGATGACCGTCTCCACCTCGGTGATATACAGGCGGCCGGCAAGGGGCATGGCGGCACGATAGAGCTGTCCGCCTCCTATGACGAACACCTCCTTCGAAGCGTCCGAAACATCCGGGACACCGGCAGCGGCGACGGCGGCCTCCAAGGACGGCAGGAACTCCGCCCCGCAGTCAGGAGCCGCACTGTGCGAGCGGCTTACCACGATGTTGCGCCGTCCGGGAAGGGGACGCCCGCCGAGCGAGAGCCAGGTATTGTAGCCCATGATGACGGGATGTCCGGTGGTCACCCGCTTGAAGTACTTCAGGTCGCCGGAGATGTGCCAGGGCATCCGGTTGCCCTTTCCGATGGCGCCGTTGGCGGCTTTGGCGACGATAAGCGATATCATAGGCTCGATTCTGATAAGTTGAAATGAAGTTCAAAATTAAGGAAAATTTTCGGGAAATTGTGCTACTTTTGTAAGGTTATGATACTGATAATCGACGACGACGACGCCATAAGAGCATCCCTGACCTTCCTCCTGAAGCGCTCGGGCCTGACCGCCAAGGCCGTTCCGGGTCCGAAAGAGGCTCTGGACGAGGTGCGGCTGCAGGAGCCTGAGCTGATCCTCATGGACATGAACTACTCCCTGTCCACTACCGGGGAGGAGGGGCTGGAACTGCTGCGCAAGATCAAGATATTCGCCCCGGCGGCTCCCGTCATCCTCATGACGGCCTGGGGCAGCATCAGCCTCGCTGTGGAGGGCATGCGCCTCGGAGCCTTCGACTTCATCACCAAGCCCTGGGACAATATGGCCCTGATGGACCGCATCCGCACCGCCCTGCATCTGAACTCCGACCGGCAGGAGGAAGAGGACATCACCGGCAGGGGCTTCGACAAGATCATAGGCAATAGCCCCCAGATCAAGGAGGTGCTGGACGCAGTGACCCGCGTGGCACCCACCGGCGCCTCGGTGCTCATCACCGGGGAGAGCGGCACGGGCAAGGAGCTCATCGCGGAGGCCATCCACCTCAACTCCCCCCGCAGCAGCGGTCCCTTCGTCAAGGTCAATCTCGGCGGCCTGAGCTCCAGCCTCTTCGACAGCGAGATGTTCGGGCACAAGAAGGGCGCCTTCACCGACGCCTGGACCGACCGCAAGGGCCGGTTCGAACTGGCCGACAAGGGCACCATCTTCCTCGACGAGATAGGCGAGCTGGAGCCCGTCTGCCAGGTCAAGCTCCTGCGCGTGCTCCAGGACCGCACCTACGAGCCGCTGGGCGAGAGCATCCCCCGCCGCACCGACGTCCGGGTGGTCTCGGCCACCAACCGCGACCTGCAGGAGATGGTCCGTCAGGGCCTCTTCCGCGAGGACCTGTTCTACAGGCTCAACCTCATCCCCATACACCTGCCGCCGCTGAGGGAGAGGAGGGAGGACATCCCCCTTTTAGTGCAGTATTTTACCCGCAATGCCGGCAGCCGCGCCGCATTCTCCCCGGAGGCGATGGAATACCTCAGCCGCCTCCCCTATCCGGGCAATATCCGCGAGCTCAAGAACATCGTCGAGCGTGCCCTCATCCTCGGCGGCAGCGGGACCATCTCCCGCGATGACGTGGTCCGCTGCACCGGCGCCCCCGATGAGCACGGCGCTGCCTCCGGAACAGCCGCCAAGGACTCCGACACCCCGGCCCAGACCCTCGAGGAGATGGAGAGGGACCGCATCCTCCGCACCCTGAGCGACTGCAACGGCAATGTCTCCCGCGCCGCCGCAGCCTTAGGCCTCACCCGGGCCTCCCTCTACCGCCGCATCGAAAAATTCAAAATCAACCTTTAGGACCATGGGATCAAGAGGATACTTCCGGCTCATAGCGGTGCTGCTCGTCGTGGTGGTGGCGGCCTCCATAGGATTTGCCCTCATGATGGCGGACGAGGTGACGGGCAGCTGGATATATGTCGCGGCGCAGGTGCTGCTGATAGCTGCCGTTGTCCTCCTTGTGATATTGTTCCAAAAGACCATAAAGCCGCTGAACACCCTCTCCGGAGGTATCGACCTGATTAAGGAGCAGGACTTCTCCACCCGCCTGAGACCCGTGGGACAGAAGGACGCCGACCGCATCATAGAGCTGTTCAACCGCATGAGCGACCGCCTGCACAACGAGGAGCTGCGGATTCAGGAGCAGAACCACTTCCTGGACCAGCTCATCGCCGCCTCCCCGGCCGGGGTGCTGATCATGGACATCGGCCACCGCATCGACTCGTCCAACCCGGCATTGGACCGGATGCTCGGAGTCCGGAGCATTGAGCTTTACCGCGGACAGCTCCTGCAGGACAGCCCCCTGCCCCTGCTCAGACTGCTCGCCGGACTGCAGCCGGACGAGGGCCGCATCCTCCAGACCGACCCCCTGCACATCTACCGCTGCACCCTCTCGTCCTTCATGGACCGTGGCTTCCCCCACCCTTTCTACATGGTCGAGCCCCTGACCGAAGAACTGTACGAGGCCGAGAAGAGGGGTTACAAGAAGGTCATCCGCGTCATCTCCCACGAGGTCAACAACACCATGGCCGGCATCACCTCGGCCCTCTACGCCATACAGCAGACATCCACGGACTCGGGGGACGGGGACACCGCCGCGATGCTGTCGATACTGCTCTCGCGGATAGACCGGATGAGCCGCTTCATCACCGACTACGCCTCGATGGCCAGGATTCCCGACCCGGTATGCAGGCCGGTGGACGCCTGTGCCTTCCTGCGCCGCGTGCTGCCCTTCCTGGAGAGCCTCAGGGGCCAGAAACAGATATCGTTCGTAACCGAGATAGATGAGAAGGCCGGAGAAGTGCCGATAGACCAGGTGCTGATGGAGCAGGTGCTGACCAACATCGTCAAGAACGCGGTGGAGGCCTTCCCGGACGGTTCGCCCGACGCCCGCATCACCGTCACCGCCCGCCCCGGCTACTGGTGCGTGGCCGACAACGGAACCCCCATCCCCGAGGAGACCGCCCGCCACCTCTTCACCCCCTTCTTCTCCACCAAGCCGGACGGCAAGGGCATAGGCTTGATAGTCATCCACGAGATTCTGACCCGCTCCGGCATCCGTTTCAGCCTCGGCACCGGGGAGGACGGCGTCACACGTTTCGAAATGTTCTTCAGCTAAACGGCGACAGGGGCCTTTATGGCTGGCCAGGGGTCGTAGCCCTCGAGGGTAAAGTCATCGTAATCGAAACCGAAGACCGAGTGAATCTCAGGATTGAGCACCATACGCGGCAGAGGGCGCGGTGTCCTGGAGAGCTGCTCGTGTACCTGGTCGAAATGGTTGAGGTAGATGTGGACATCCCCGAAGGTGTGCACGAAGTCCCCCGGGACATAGCCGCACTCCTGGGCCACCATCATGGTCAGCAGGGCATAGGAGGCGATATTGAACGGCACTCCGAGGAAGACATCGGCGCTGCGCTGGTAGAGCTGGCAGGAGAGCCGCCCGTCGGCCACGTAGAACTGGAAGAGGGTGTGGCAGGGAGGCAGGGCCATCTGATCGACCTCCGCCGGATTCCACGCCGAGACGATGTGTCGCCGCGAGTCCGGGCTGCGCTTGAGTGAGTCCAGCACCTGGGAAAGCTGGTCGATGGTCCGTCCGTCTGGAGCGGGCCAGGACCGCCACTGATGCCCGTAGACCGGCCCGAGATCCCCGTTCTCATCGGCCCACTCGTCCCATATCGAGACCTTGTGGTCGTGCAGGTACTTGATATTGGTGTCGCCCTTGATGAACCACAGCAGCTCGTAGATGATCGAGCGCAGATGCAGTTTCTTGGTCGTCAGCAGGGGAAATCCCTCCGAGAGATCGAACCTCATCTGATAACCGAACACCGACTTGGTCCCCGTCCCCGTCCGGTCCGACTTTACCGTCCCGTGGTCCAGGATATGCTGCAAAAGATCCAGATACTGCTTCATGGCTGTTTAAATTTTACGTCCGCCAAAGGTAATGAATTTCCATTAAAAGTCTGACGGAAGCAGGAGGACAATAGGCAGGTGGTCGCTCGCTCCTCCGTGCCACTGCGGCCCGTAGTATGTCCTGAACGGCTTATGTCCCAAGAACTTCTCATCTTCCTCGAGCAGCAGCGGGTGAGAATATATCTCCATCCGGGCATCCTCCAGGGACGGGCTGATGAGGAAAAGGTCTATCAGCTCCCAGCGGCCATTGTACTTGAGGGTCCCCTCCCCTCTCTCATGCAGGGACAATCCCGGATTGAGCAGGCCCGTCCCCCTCTGCAGCGACATCACCGGCTCCGAGTCCGGTGTATCGTTGAAATCCCCTGTGACAATCACAGGCGGCAGCTCCCCGCAAGCGGAGTCCCTGAGAGCTTCCACGACCCTCCGGAGAGTATCGGAGGCTGCCTGGCGGAAGGGACGGGAGTACTCCTCTCCGCCGAACTTGGAAGGCCAGTGATTGATGATAAAATGCACGGTATCCGGCGTCCCTCCCGGCAGATGAAGCCCTGCCGTCACATGAAGGATATCCCGCGTAGGCCGCTCCCTCCCTGTCAGCACTGTGCGGGCCTCCACCTTCAGGACGGTCATATATTCCTCCCGGTAGATGAAGCCCACGTCTATCCCCCTGCTGTCGGGAGAGTCCCGGTGCACCACCCCGTAACCCAGCTTCGCCAGCGGAGTCCGCTCCGTCAGCTGCCGCAGCACCATCCGGTTCTCCACCTCCGCGAAGCCCACGGCCAGAGGCCAGTCCCCGTAGCTGTCGTGCATCGACAGAAGGGCCTTGGCGATGAGATTGCGCTTGACCAGAAACTTCTTCCAGGTCCAGTGCTTATCCCCAGCCGGAGTGAACTCCTCATCCACCGTCAGCGAATCATCGAAAGGGTCGAAATAATTCTCCAGATTCCAGAACACCACGTACGGGCTGCTCTTCTCCTGCCCACACAGACCCGGTGTGCAGACACACAGCACTACCGCCACTGACGCAGCACATATCCTACTCCACATCATACCTGTTCCTAATTCATTTTAATCCCTGCAAATTTAAAAAATATACACTGAAACTCAAAACAGACGCACGTCTATCGAGAGGTCTACGCCTACATCCTGTCCACGAAATAGTACTTGTTATCAATCAGCATCCACGCCGGCCGGCAGCTGTGTTACTCGCGTTTGACCAAAGTTTAAATTAGGGACAGTCGTTTAATTCCGTCATTATGAGTCACCCGGCAGATTGTCCCTGTATTTTCCCGTTTGAACTCATCTTTTTTATATCATCGGCTTCGTATCGGAGCCGTTTTTTTCATTTCCGGCCACGACAGGAGCCGATACTCCCGTAAAGGCTCCGTTCCACATGTGGAACATCAGGCGGCCTGGACAATTTCGGTGACTTCCCGCCGGACAAGATGGACCACATTCGCCGTGTGGATGCCGAAGAAGATGTACAGGATCTCGGTAAGCCTCGTCCTTGCCTTGATGCGTTTCAGGCCATAGTGTTCCTTCTGGGTCCCGAACGAGCCCTCCATCCTTGTCGCCCTTACCCTCGCCAGCTCTTTGCGGATGATGTCGTCCTCCTTCTTCACTAGTGCCGGACGGCCTCTCTTCACGAACGATGTCTGTATCTCTTTCTTCCTGCACAGATCCCTGTTGGCGTTGACGGCATAGCACGCATCCCCTCCGACTTTCTTCGCATCCACACCGAAGAGCCTCCGGTGCAGTTTCAGGCAGTGCGGCAGCCTCGTCCCCTCGTTGAAGGCATTGAACGACAGCTTCTCGACGAAGGAGAGTCCGTCCACAAGGATGTTGTTGCACTTCGCCCCGAACTCTACACTCCTGACCTCCTTCCCTCTCACTATCGGTCTCACATAGGGCTTGCTGATGCTCACTATCCTGTCTTTCACGCTCTCCCGGGGGGCGTTCCTGTCAAAGTGCCTCTTCTGCTGACGGTACATCCTCGTGATGATTTCCATGTCACTCTTCTGTCTGGCCGTCAGCAATTTCTCCGCACATGCGTTCTCCCTCTCAATCCTGCGTATCTCATTCAGTATCTTCCCCAGAAGGTTAAGCAGGCGTCTGGTTATCTTCCTGGTCTGCGCCTTCGTGCGTCTGCGCTGCTTCCTGTACGCGAGGTTGGCCTTCTCCACGTCCAGATACTTCGTCCTCGGACGGTGCACATTCAGCTTGGCACTCAGAGTGCACATTATCTCATATGACTTCTCTATTCCTTCCCACAGAAGCTTCGCATCCGTAGGATAGCGCATCTCGCTCTCGTAACAGGT
>CALUSM010000033.1 GCA_944323445.1 uncultured Bacteroidales bacterium | reverse complement strand
TGTGAGGATGGTTTTCCGCTCGGGTGCGGGAGGCAGTATAAAAAAAAGACCGCAGCGGGGGTGCTGCGGTCGGTGGTCCTTTGGAAACTTTATTGAGCGGAAAACGGGGTTCGAACCCGCACTGATTTCTCTCCCTTCGGGTTCGAAATCAGCGCGAGTGTTCCGCGCCTTTTTATATCCTCCCCGGCCCTCCACAGGAGGGAGGAGAAGGTCTTGGGGCGAACCCCGTTTTCCGCTCGGGTGCGGGAGGCAGTATAAAAAAAAGACCGCAGCGGGGGTGCTGCGGTCGGTGGTTCTCTGGGAACTTTATTGAGCGGAAAACGGGGTTCGAACCCGCGACCTTCGGCTTGGGAAGCCGACGCTCTACCAACTGAGCTATTTCCGCGAAAATTTTTTACCTTTGCAATTCTTGGGACTGCAAATATATGAATTTAAATTTATTTATAGCCAAAAAAATTAAGGGCCGGGGTATCAGTTCTACAGGCAACGGAATAGCCTGCGTGTCGGTGGCGGTCAGCATAGGTGTGATTTTGATGGCAGTAGCGATATCGGAGGGCTTTAAGAAGGAAATAGGGAAGAGGGCGGCTGGATTCACAGGGGAGATTCTGATTACAGTGCCGGGGATGGATTTCATGAACGACGTGTATCCCCTGAAGGCGGATCTGTCCTATCTGCCGGAGATAGAGAAAGTGCCGGGAATTAAGTCAGTAAGCGAGGCGGCTTACAAGCCTGGGATGGTCAAATCGAAGAGAGATGTGCACGGAGTGATGTTCAAGGGTGTGGACTCGACTTACCGGCTGGATTTTTTCTCTGATTTTCTGGTTGACGGGGAGCTGCCTGATTTCTCGGGGCCGCGGATGAGCGACGGGGTGCTGATATCCCGAAGACTGGCTGTGATGCTGGGACTGAAGACAGGGGACAGGATGACGGTGTATTTCATAGGAGACCAGGTACGTGTCAGGAGGCTGACGATAAGCGGCCTCTATGATATTCAGCTGGAGAATCTGGATGAGAGGCTGGCTTTGGTGGATATCCGTCAGATACGGAGGCTCAATGGCTGGGAGGACCATGAGTCGTCCTGCCTGGAGATATCCATGGGCGGAGATGGCGGAAAGGCGGCGGAAAGGCGGCGGATGGAGGCGTACGACAGAATCGGACAGATTATAATGGACAGGGATATTACAGCAGACGCGCCTGTGGTGGTTCGGACGATTGGCGAGATATATCCGGGGCTTTTCGACTGGCTGGCCCTGCTGGATCTCAATGTCCTGGTGGTGATGGTGCTGATGATGGCGGTGGCCGGATTCAACATGGTATCGGGCCTGCTTATTATTCTCTTTGAGCGCATATCCATGATAGGTTTGCTCAAGTCGTTGGGCATGAGGACTTCCAGTATCTGCAAGGTGTTCATCTACCGAGGCGGGGAGATAGTGCTGCGCGGTATGTTGTGGGGCAATGTTGCGGCTCTTGTCCTCCTGGCAGTACAGAAGTGGTTGAAGCCTATGACTCTCAATCCGGTGAACTATTTCGTCAATTTTGTTCCGGTGGAACTTAATCCCCTGCATATCATTGCTGTGGACGTGGCGGCATTTGTCCTGATGCTGCTCATTATGGTCATTCCGTCGCTCTTCATTTCCCGTGTCTCACCGGACAGGACTCTGAAAGTAAGTTAAGGTGACCGTTCAGCGGAGCTGCCCGGGCTTCCCTATATCGGTGATGACGGCTCTGGCAGGGGCCTGGATGCAGCGGACGGGATGCGAAGGGGATATTTCGAGATAGAAGTCGATGATGGAAAATACTTCGGGCCAGGATTGTAGCAGCTCCAGCGCTGCAGGGGTAAGGACGTGGATACCGCTGAATGCGTGTGGCTGCAATGCCTCCGCGGCTTCTGGGGTAGTGCCTTTGAAGAGTCCTTTCCCGGGATATGTCCAGCCGCGGAGCAGGCCGGTGCTGTCAGTCAGCAGATAGCGT
Source organism: uncultured Bacteroidales bacterium (assembly GCA_944323445.1). Lineage (GTDB taxonomy): Bacteria > Bacteroidota > Bacteroidia > Bacteroidales > UBA932 > Coprenecus. Next base: position 22,996 of record CALUSM010000033.1, on the reverse strand, counting down.
GAAGATGTGCGGCTGCTTACCAGAAGAGTCGCTGCATCGTGGTTTCCTGCATCTGTATCTGTGCTGCCTTGCGGATAAAGTGCCTGGAGGTCGATTCCGGAGGCTATGATGTCTACGTTGTGGACCAGCACAGGCCCCTCCCCCAGCAGTCCGGACATGACGGCATGCCTTATGCCGCCTCCTGTGTCGCGCAGCAGGTCCCTCTCGTCCGAGAAGGCCACATCCAGACCGAATCCGTCATGCGAGCGGACGAAATCCTCCAGCATATCCGCGAAGTGGTGCACATTGATCACCGCCCTGGTGAATCCGGCTTCCCTCAGCCGCAGCATAAGCCTCTGTATCATGGGTGTTCCCCTGTATGGAACCAGAGCCTTGGGCATGGAGTCCGTAAGCGGCTTGAGCCGTGTACCCAGCCCTGCCGCCAGTATCATCGCCGTTCTTGGCCTGTCTTCTGTCATAGTGCCTGTCTTTCAAGGTTCTGTTCGCGGTGTACAAGAGTGATGCGAAGCCGGTCCGAACAGCCGCTGTACCTCCCTGCCAGATGGTCCGCCAGCCTCTCGGCGAAATACACCGACCGGTGCCGTCCTCCCGTGCATCCGAATGACAGCATCAGGTCTGTGAATCCGCGTTTCAGATAGTTGTCTATGTGCATGTCGGCCAGAGCGGCAGTGTGCCGGGCAAATTCCTCTGTCTCAGGATGTCCCTGCAGAAACTCAATCACAGGACCGTCCAGCCCCGTCATCCCGCGGTATTCCGGCAACCGGCCTGGATTAGGTACTCCCCGACAGTCGAAGACATAGCCTCCTCCGTTGCCGCCCTTGTCCTCCGGTATTCCTTTTTTATAGGAAAAACTGAAAATTCTCACCAGCAGCCGTCCGTCCGTTCCGTCTTTCTCCTGTCTGCGGTACAATGGAATAAGCCGCATCAGAACATCGCACAGGCACGGATATTCGTCGAAAGGCTCGGCGAGCAGCTCCCGGATATTGTCCATTGCGTACGGAATGCTCTCGAGAAAATGCGGTCTTCTCTCGAACAGTCCCCTGAGCCCGTACGCTCCGAGCACCTGCAGTGTTCTGAAGAGGATGAAGTGCCGCAGCTCAGAGAGGAAACAGCGTCTGTCCACCACCGCATAGTGCGACTGTGCCTCGAGATATGCCTCCGTCAGTTCCGTCTTGAGTTCCGGTGAATAGCGGGCCCGCGCCTGCCATACGAAGGAGGCGAGGTCATAGTGTACCGGACCCATCCTTCCTCCCTGGAAGTCAATGAAGCGCATTTCCCCGCGGGGAGTGAGCATGATGTTGCGCCCCTGGAAGTCCCGGTACTGGAAAGTATCGGAACCGCACACCAGCAGCCGGCTGCACAGACGCCCGAAGTCCTCCTCGAGGGCCATTTCGTCAAATTCCACTCCGGACGGCTTGAGAAAGCAGTATTTGAAGTAGTTGAGGTCGAACATCGCGCTGGCACGGTCGAAGCAGGATACCGGCCGGCATTGTGAGAAATCCAGTCCCGAGGCTCCGGCATACTGGAAGGCCGGCAAAGTCTCCACCGCCGCCCGCAGCAGGGCCTTCTCCTCGGGAGAATAGACTCCGCTTCCCCGTCCTGCCGCCACCGCATCGAATAGAGTGGTGTCCCCGAGGTCCTCCTGCAGGTAGAACATCCGGTCCTCGCTGACGGCCAGGACTTTCGGCACCGGCAGGCCCAAACGGTAGAAATGCCGGGCGAGATAGAGGAATGCTGCGTTTTCCTGCATGCTCGTCCCAGCCGCGGCAATGCAGCTGCCTCCGTCCCAGAAGATTCTGAAGTACTGGCGGTTGCCTCCAGAAGCCGGCAGCGGGGTCATGCGGTACTCCCGCATTCCGGAATATCGCTCGAATAGCTGTTTAATTCTTTCCATGTCGTGACTTTGACTTTAATACAAAAGTAATGAAACTCCTTTGAATACGCAATGGGAGGAATGCGTTTCCATGATTAAAAAAAATCCCCTATATTTGCACCCTTATGGACAGAACAAGGTTAAGGGACATTTTATGCGCGTGCGTCATCCTGCTGATGCTGCCGTGCGGAGCCTCTATTATAAGAGGTATGTCCGGGCCTTATCACATTATGCAGGATATCCCTGGATCAAGGGATTCTACTGAAGCGCTTCTTCCGGACAGCGTGCCTCTGTCGGATTCAGCTTTTCTGCCGGACTCATTGTCCCTGCCTGATTCCCTATCCCTGCCTGATTCCCTGTCCCTGCCTGACTCCCTGTCTCTTCCTGCTGCCGATACCGCAACAGCTGCTGATTCCGTTGTGGTCTATACAGAAAGACAGCGCAGGCAGATGGCCCGTGACAGCGCCAGAAAGGCGGAGCAGGCGGTACGCGACAGCATTTTTAGGATCAAGCAGGCGGCCCGTGACAGCGCGCACTATGTCCGGGACAGTCTCAAGTCCGTGAGGGACAGTATCCGCTGGTCTAAGCCGAGGGTCCTGGAGACAGGATTTGTACCGGACAGTCTCTATTATCAGCGTATACTTTCATGGAATACGGGACCGTATGTGAATGAATACAGGCATATGCACATGGATACCACGTTCAACGACTGGTATACCGAATATCCTTTTTATAAAGAAGACATAGATGCCGTGTACCTCGGTACCGTAGGCTCGGCGGCCCAGAATGTGAATTTCTTCCACCGAAGAGAGTTTGATATCTTCAAAGCCTATGCTCCGTATCTCACCTATTCCCATGTGCCGGAGACCGCTCCTTTCTTCAATGTCAAGGCACCGTACACAGAACTTGCCTATTGGGGAACCCTCTTCGCCTACAAGGAGAAAGAGGAAACAAACGTCAGGTTCCTGCATACTCAGAACATAACCCCCGAGCTCAATCTTGCCGTTCTCTTCCAGGGCTGGAAGGCGGCAGGTATGCTTAACCGGGAGAAAACGACGAACAATTCCTTGGAGGTGACAGCCAACTATCTGGGCCGCAACTATATCGCCCATGCCGGTCTTATCCACCACAATGTGGACAGAGAGGAGAACGGCGGCATCCAGGACCCGTTCATGGTCAGGGATACCACGGTGGACGGCAAGACTATAGCCGTCAATCTGCAGAACGCCCACAACAAGCTTTCGCGTAATACGTTCTTCATAGACCATTCCTATAACATTCATCTGGAATCCAAGGCGAAGCGTATGCGTAAGGCAATGGAGGAAGATTCGTCCCTGGCAGCGGCCGTGGACTCGATAATCGCCGTGCGGATGGCCTCGTACGAGGCAGCGGTCGCAGCGGCAATGGAGGCTGCGCGCACTCCCATGACGGACAGTACCGCTGTCCCGGCTGACTCTGTTTCTGTCTCTGCTGCAGTTGATTCGGTTGCTGTCGACTCGATTGCCGTCGCGGATTCTACGGTTGCAGGCGTTATGCCTTCCGCGGCTGTGGATTCACTGGCGCTCCCTCTGCCTGATTCACTGAGTGCGTCAGTGACGGATTCATTGCAGCGGATGCTGGAGGACTCGCTGCTCAGGGCCTCTATTACGGATACGCTCAGGCCTCCTACTGAGGATGAAATTCTGGAGTCTCTGCTGGACACCCTGCTGTTCGGAAGTCAGGGTGACGGACCTATGCTTACCGTAGGGCATATCGGGGAGGTGTCCAGGTTTTACAGGTATTATACTGATGAGATCAGTCTTACGGATGAAGTCGGCCGGAATTTCTACAACAATATGTTCTATATCAACCCGACTTCCTCGGCAGATTCCACCAGGTTGCTGAGCGTGGACAACAAGCTGTTTTTTAAGTTGCAGCCCTGGGCACGCGATGCGGTGGTGTCTGAGATCAGCGGAGGTTTGGGATACAGGTGGAACAGTATTTACGGGTTCATGCCGGATATGTTTCTTACCGGTAACCGGAATATACATCATCACAATGCCTATGTATACGCCGGTGCCGGCGGGCAGTTTCGGAAATATCTCAACTGGGGAGCTTCCGCCCAGTATTATTTCCTGGGATACAACCAGAATGATTTCAGCGTGGATGCCGATGTGGACGTTTCGTTCTATCCGTTCAAGGATAAGTCCGAGCCCATCACTCTGAGCGGCAGTTTCCATACCTCGCTGAAGGAACCGGACTGGTACTCCCAGCATTATTATTCGAACCACTATGTCTGGGACAATGATTTCGGAAAGACGTCCACCACCAGGGTAGAGGCTTCCCTGGCCATTCCGAAATGGAAACTGGAGGCTTCTTTCAGCTACGGGCTCGTGAACAATTATCTCTACAACGACACTCTCGGCATAATCCGTCAGGACAAAGGCCTGCTCAGCGTGATGAGCGGGTATCTGCGCAAGGATTTCAAGCTGTGGCTGTTCCATCTTGATAACAAGATACTCTTCCAGTACTCGTCCGACAGGGACGTGCTTCCGCTGCCCATGCTGACTTTCCACATGCGCTACTATATCGAGCTGGAGGCGGTGAAGAATGTTCTGAAGGTGCAGCTGGGAGCCGATGCCACGATGAATACTCCCTATTACGCTCCGGCGTATAATCCCGCTCTGGGTACGTTCCAGCTTCAGGCCCGGGAGCTCATAGGCTACAATCCTTATATAGACCTCTTCCTCAATCTTCAGTGGAAGCGGGTCAATGTCTTCCTGAAGGTCATCAACATAGGACAGGGATGGCCTGACGGAGGAAACATGTTCTCAGCCTATCACTACATCAAGCCGTACCGCGGTTTCAAACTCGGAATACACTGGCCTTTCTACATCGAATAGAGGAGGGCTCATGGGCAGACTGTGGCGTACAGCAGCCGTTATAGCGGTGATATTCGCAGCCGGCAACGTTCTCAGGCTTTGGGAAGGTTTCAGACCTGCCGCGCACACTGTTTCTCTGGCATCCGGACGGGATTCCCTTACGGCCTGTCTCAATATCCGCGGCGGGATGTATACCTCTCGCGGTTTCGCTATCGGCTTCCAGTATACGATGCTGACGTCGTTCGCCGATGATGCAGGTCTGCGTATGGGTTTCTGCGGAGTGTATGAGCGCCGCAACTGCTGGCAGATGCTTGCGGATTCCCTGGCGGACGTGGTCGCGGTCAATGTCAATGATACGGTTCCCTCCGCATGGGCCGGCCGGGTGGTGCTTACCATGCCGTTCCGGGATTATGCCTGGGCGGTGAGGAAAGAGGACACCGGCCTGCTTTATCAGCTCAACATGTGGCTTGGAACGACAGTGCATACTTCTGCCTATGAGGATATGGAAAATCGTTTTTTCCGTCCTTACAGTCTGACTCGCTGTCTGGAGACCGGGACCAGGACTGACCGGATATCCCCCTATGACAGGATTGTGAGGGAGCAGAGCCGCGTCCTGGGATGGGACTGGAGGCTGCTCTCGGCTGTCATATTCAAGGAGTCCCGTTTTTCAATGGGAGCCTATTCCAGGCGCGGCGCGGTGGGACTAATGCAGGTCATGCGCTCTACTGCCGCGGTGTACGGTGTTACTGACTTGTTCAATCCCGAGCAGAATATAAAGGCCGGAGTGATGCATCTGCGGCATATCGAGAGGAGGTATCAGGCAATGGGCTTTGATTCGGTCAATGTGGTCAAATTCACTCTGGCCGCCTACAATGCGGGGGAGAGCCGTATCGAGGACTGCATCAACTTCACACTCAATCAGGGACGGGATTTCACCGACTGGGAGGTGGTGGCGGAGACTATTCCGCTGATGGCTGAGGATGAGTATGTCGAGGAGGCGGACTTTCTCCGTCACGGACGTTTCCGTGGGAAGGAGACTGTTCAGTATGTCAGGGATGTCCTGGCCAAGTATGATGAATATCTCACAGCAGTGGACGGGTAGGGGACAGCATTCCCTCCATCGGGGTGGGCGCGGTGACTGTCACCGGCTCTTTCCGTGTGGGGTGGACAAATGTGATTTGACGGGCGTGAAGGGAGATGCTGCCGTCCGGGTTAGAGCGGCGGGCTCCGTATTTCAGGTCTCCCTTGATCGGGCATCCAGTCGAGGCGAGCTGGCAGCGGATCTGGTGGTGGCGGCCGGTGAGCAGTTCCACTTCCACCAGAAAATAGTTCCTTGTGGGGGCCAGCAGGCGGTAGCGCAGCAGGGCTTCTTTCGCACCGGGGCAGGGCTGCGGATGGCTGTAGGACTTGTTCTGCTTCTCGTTGCGTGTCAGCCAGGTGTGAATCTTCCCCTCTGCGGGATCAGGACATTGTTCAGTGAGCGCCCAGTATATTTTCCTTGCCTCTCCTTCCCGGAATGTCTTGGACAGTCTCTCCAGGGCCTTGGAGGTCTTGGCCAGGATGACGGCCCCGCTGACAGGACGATCGAGGCGGTGAGGTACACCCATGAATACCTGACCGGGTTTGCCGTCGCGTGCGGCGATGAATGCCTTCAGCTTCTCTGCGAGGGGCTCGTCGCCGGTCTTATCGCCCTGAATGATTTCTCCCGGGCGTTTGTTGAAGACCAGAACGTGATTGTCTTCATAGAGGATGCGGGAAGCGATGTCCTCCGTCTCTTCCGGGGACAGGATTCTGTATACGGTGCTAGTACTGCTCGCTGTCATTGGGAAAACCGCAGGTTTTGACGTCTTCGATGTACTGCCGGAATGCCTTGAGACTGACGTCGTGCAGGTCGGCGTAGCGTCGCAGGAACCGGGGAGAGAACTTTGTCGTGAGTCCGAGCATGTCGTGCATCACGAGAACCTGGCCGTCCACATAACGTCCGGCTCCGATGCCTATTACGGGTATTTTGAGAGTCTCGGCTACCTTTTTCCCGAGCATGGCCGGAATTTTTTCCAGCACCAGGGCAAAACAGCCGGCGTTTTCCAAGGCAACAGCGTCCTGCAGCAGTCGCTCGGCCTCCTCATTTTCCTTGGCTCTGACAGCGTAGGTCCCGAACTTATGGATGGACTGGGGAGTGAGGCCCAGATGGCCCATGACGGGGATGCCCGCCGAGAGGATGCGCTCGACTGATTCGAGGATTTCCATTCCGCCCTCGATCTTCACTGCATCGGCTTCCGATTCCTTCATGATGCGGATGGCGTTGCTGACAGCCATCTTGGAGTTGCCCTGGTAGGAGCCGAAGGGCATGTCCACCACCACGAGTGGATTCTTGGCAGCCCTGGTTACGCTTTGGGCGTGGTATATCATCTGGTCTACCGTAATCGGGATTGTGGTTTCATGGCCGGCCATCACGTTGGCGGCCGAGTCACCGACCAGGACCACGTCTATTCCGGCCTCGTCCACGATACGGGCCGCGGTGTAGTCGTATGCTGTAAGCATGGCGATTTTCTCGCCTTTCTGCTTCATTTCCAGTAGTCTATGGGTAGTCATCACCCTTACGTTGCCTTCTGTTGACATGTCTTTGCCTGTTTTATCTTGGATTTGGACCTGCAAAGGAAGAGAATAATTACCACAATTCCAATATGACATGTTGTCAGTTTTCAGTATTTGGCATAATCTTGGAGTAAGAGAGTTTCGACCGCTTGAAAATCAGGCGGCGGCAAGTGTAGAAAAAAATTAAAAAATATAAGAATTATGGGAAAGATTATCGGTATAGACCTTGGAACCACCAACTCCTGCGTAGCAGTGATGGAAGGTAACGAGCCCACAGTGATTATCAACAGCGAGGGCAAGAGGACCACTCCTTCGGTAGTGGCATTTACGGACAACGGGGAAAGGAAGATCGGCGACCCCGCCAAGAGGCAGGCGATCACCAACCCCAACAAGACCATATTCTCCATCAAGAGATTCATGGGTGAGCCTTACGACAGGGTTCAGAACGAGATATCCCGCGTACCCTACAAGGTAGTGCGCGGCGACAACGGCACCGCACGTGTAGACATCGACGGCCGTCTCTATTCTCCTCAGGAGATTTCGGCCATGATACTTCAGAAGATGAAGAAAACTGCCGAGGACTATCTCGGACAGGAGGTGACCGAAGCTGTCATCACGGTGCCCGCCTACTTCAGCGACTCGCAGAGGCAGGCCACCAAGGAGGCCGGTGAGATCGCAGGCCTGAAGGTAAAGCGTATCATCAACGAGCCTACCGCAGCCGCACTGGCATACGGTATGGACAAGAAGAAGAACGATATGAAGGTGGCTGTCTACGACCTCGGCGGCGGTACATTCGATATCTCCATCCTGGAGCTCGGTGACGGTGTGTTCGAGGTTAAGTCCACCAACGGTGATACCCACCTCGGCGGCGATGACTTCGACCACAGGATCATCGACTGGATGGCCACGGAGTTCATGAACGACAATCCCGGCGTGGACCTGAGGAAAGACCCCATGGCCCTGCAGAGACTGAAAGAGGCAGCCGAGAAGGCCAAGATCGAGCTTTCCAGCCAGACCTCCACAGAGATCAACCTGCCTTACATCATGCCCGTGGACGGTGTGCCCAAACACCTTGTGAAGACCCTTACCAGGGCTAAGTTCGAGCAGATATGCGATGACCTGATCCAGAGGACCATCGAGCCTTGCCGCAAGGCAGTCGCCGACGCCGGTCTGAAGGTGTCTGACATAGACGAGGTGCTGCTCGTCGGCGGTTCGACCCGTATCCCCGCCATCCAGCAGATCGTCGAGAAGTTCTTTGGCAAGACACCCAACAAAGGTGTCAACCCCGATGAGGTAGTGGCAGTCGGCGCTGCCATTCAGGGCGGTGTCCTCGCCGGTGACGTGAAGGATGTCCTCCTGCTGGATGTGACTCCTCTGTCCCTCGGTATCGAGACCCTCGGCGGTGTGATGACCAAGCTGATCGAGGCCAACACCACCATACCTACCCGCAAGTCGGAGGTATTCTCCACCGCATCGGACAACCAGCCTTCAGTGGAGATTCACGTCCTCCAGGGCGAGCGCTCCATGGCCCGCGACAACAAGACCATCGGACGTTTCCACCTAGACGGCATCACCCCCGCTCCCCGCGGTATCCCTCAGATCGAGGTTACCTTTGATATCGATGCCAACGGTATCCTGAACGTATCCGCCAAGGACAAGGCTACCGGCAAGGAGCAGAAGATACGTATAGAGGCCTCTTCCGGACTGAGTGAGGACGAGATCAAGAGGATGCGTGACGAGGCCAAGGCCAACGAGGCCGCTGACAAGGCCGAGCGTGAGAGGATAGACAAGATCAATGGCGCTGACGCCCTCATCTTCCAGAGCGAGAAAAACCTCAAGGAGTACGGCGACAAGATACCCGCTGACAAGAAGGGCGCTATCGAGAATGCTCTCGGTCAGCTCCGCGAGGCCCACAAGTCGCAGAACATCTCCGACATCGACCGCGCCACCGAGGCCCTGAACAACGCATGGCACGCAGCCTCCGAGGATATGGCCCGCGCCGCTCAGGCAGGTCCTTCCGCAGGTGCTTCCGGCTCTGGCAGCCAGACAGGCGGCAGCTCATCCAGCAGTGGCTCCAGCTCAGGTGACGACAATGTCAAGGACGTAGACTACGAGGAAGTCAAATAGTATAGTTATTAATTAGTGTTGAAGCCGTCCCGGATGCATGTCCGGGGCGGTTTTTTTATTGTCCCGAAGATTTCGGATCTGTGTTGACGATATGTCGAGAAGGGGAGCGTTCTCCAGAAAACGTATTCCGCGGACGGATGTCCCGGCTGCGCATTCACGGCAGAGGAGGGCTCCGTCGTATCCCTTGCGCGGATATACCCATACCTGGAATTCCTGAAGAATCTGCCTGCCTTTGTACCATCTTTCCAGACTGGCGATATTGTCGGCGCCTATCAGCAGGATGAATTCTGTCTCCGGTTCCGCTTCCTGCAGAGCGTGGAGCGTGTTGATGGTGTAGAGCGGCTCGGGCAGGCGGTATTCGATGTCTGATACTGAAATCTTGGGAGAAAGTCCTTCGAAAGCCTTGCGGACCTGAGTGAGCCTCTGTGCCGGATCGGCCAGCATGGAGATATCCTTGAAAGGATTGTGCGGGGAGGGAATGATGATTACGGCGTCTGTCTCCTCCATCTGCGCGGCATAGCGTGCGATGGAGATGTGTCCGAAATGCACCGGGTTGAAGGAACCGAAGTACAGGGCTTTCCTCATTTTCCGACAAATGAGCTTACGATTTCTTCCGCCTCGGCAAGAGTTTTATCCAGACGGTCATTTTCCAGTATTCTGTCGAACATCGGTTCATACCGCAGCTCCTCGGCCGCTTTCGCAACCCTCCTGTCTATCGCCTCGGGCGAGTCTGTGCCCCGGCTCTCGAGCCTGCGCCGGAGTTCTTCCACTGAAGGAGGTTTTATGAATACGGACATGGCCTGGTCTCCGAAGATCCGTTTGAGGTTGACTCCGCCCTTGACGTCAATGTCGAAGAGTATGATGTGGCCCTTGTCCCAGATTCTTTCCACTTCCGACCGGAGGGTCCCGTAGAACGAGCCGGGGTACACTTCCTCGTATTCGATGAAGGCGTTTTCTGCTATTAGGCTGCGGAACCGCTCCTCTGAGAAGAAATAGTACTCGACGCCGTCCCGCTCCGTGCCGCGCGGAGCCCTGGAGGTGGCTGATATTGAGAACTCCAGATAAGGGAAAGTCTTCAGCAGGTGTCCTACGACGGTGCTCTTTCCTGCTCCTGACGGCGCTGAGAAAATGATTACTTTTTTGTTCATATTACAAAAATATCTAAATTTGCGTAACGATTGCAAGAATATCGGATATTTAACTTTAAAGATAGATATATTATGGTATCTTACAAAGATCTCGGCCTTGTGAACTCAAGGGAGCTGTTCAAGAAGGCCATCAACGGCGGATATGCTATTCCCGCCTTCAACTTCAATAACATGGAACAGATGCAGGCCATCATTCAGGCCTGTGTGGAGACAAAGTCTCCCGTAATCCTCCAGGTGTCCAGCGGTGCAAGAAAATATGCGAACCAGACTATTCTCCGTTACATGGCCCAGGGCGGTGTTGAGTATGCAAAGGAACTGGGATGCAATATCCCCATCGTGCTTCATCTCGACCACGGTGACAGCTTCGAGCTCTGCAAGAGCTGCATCGAGTACGGTTTCTCGTCAGTCATGATTGACGGCTCTTCCAAGCCCTACCAGGAGAATATCGAGCTGACCCGCAAAGTTGTAGAATATGCCCATCAGTACGATGTCACCGTTGAGGGTGAGCTAGGAGTGCTGGCAGGCGTTGAGGATGACGTGAAGGCTGAGAGCCATACTTATACCCGTCCCGAGGAAGTCGAGGACTTCGTAAGCAAGACCGGCGTGGACTCTCTCGCCATCTCTATCGGAACGTCTCACGGAGCCTATAAATTCAAACCCGGACAGAAGCCCGAGATCCGTCTGGATATTCTGCACGAGATTGAGAAGCGCATCCCCGGATTCCCGATTGTGCTCCACGGCTCGTCATCAGTGCCTCAGGATATCGTAGCTGAGATCAACCACTACGGCGGACATCTGAAGGACTCCATCGGTATTCCCGAGGATCAGCTCCGCGAGGCCGCCAAGTCCGCAGTCTGCAAAATCAACATCGACAGCGACGGACGTCTGGCCATGACAGCCGCCATCCGCAAGGTGCTCGTCGAGCATCCTGAGGAGTTCGATCCCAGAAAATATCTCGGCCCTGCCCGCGAGAAGCTGAAACAGCTGTATATCCACAAGATAAACAACGTGCTCGGAAGCAACGACAAGATGTAGTGCCTTTTCTGAGCATAAATTTGACAATAGGAGTGTCACATTTGTGCGGCACTCCTATTTTTATTGCTTTTTATAAAAAAGATGTTAAATTTGTGTTTTAAATTAATAATTTATTTAAACGTATGAAAACAAAACTTTTCTCTATGGTACTTGCCGTCATGGCAATGGTTGTGGCCGTTTCTTCCTGCGGCGGTCAGAAAAAGATGAACGCAGGCAAGACAGAAATCATCATGCCGTTCAATACTCCTGCCGACATGTCCGATATGGAGTATTTCCGTGCCACTGCTTCCGGAACCAGCCCTGATCAGGAGATGGCCAGGACTATTGCAGACCTCAATGCCCGTACTCAGCTCGGTACTCAGGTTACCTCTGTGGTGAAGGCTGTTACCGAAAGGTATATGAATCAGGTCAATGTGGCTGATAAGGCCGAATTCGCCCAGAAAGTGGAGCAGAATGTAAGGCTCGTTGTAAACGAGGAACTCAACGGCGCAGTAGTCAGAGGCACCAAACTCTATCAGAATGAGGATGGCTCCTATGAGTTCTGGGTAAATATCGAGATGCCCCGTGCCAAGATTATGGACGGCATTGAGGAAGCTATCTCAAGAGATGACAAACTGGCCATCGATTTCGACCAGCATCTCTTCATGAAGACATTCGATGAGGAAATGGCAAACGAGATGCAGAAGAATGCCGGCAGATAAGAATTGGATATTCAAAACTACAAGCTCCCCCGACCAACGGTCCGCGGGAGCTTTATTGTAAGGTAATGTACTATGTCTAAAGTTGTTAAATATTCATTTGTCCTGTCTGTCCTGCTGGGATTCTCCGTGCTGGCCAATGCCCAGGACAGCGAGTCTTTCCTGGACTTTTACCGGCAGAGGTCCCAGGAGTTCAAGGACTGGAGGTCCAAGGCCAATTCTGAATTTACGGATTACCTTGCGGCTGCATGGAAGGAGTTCCTGGTCCAGAGAGGAAAGGAGGATCCGGTTGGACCGGTGCCGGACGAGCCTGTCTATTATGACCCCCAGGAGGCTGCGTCTCTGTCAGCCATGCCTGGACTGCCCTTCCCTGGCTTTGCCTGTGTCCCTGTGTCCTGCATTCCGGTTCCTGCCGTTTCTGCAAGTTATTCCGGGGAAAATGAGGTGGAGGTGGATTTCTTCGGGATAAAAGGCAGTATTCCATTCGCCGACAATATGCGTATTCCGCGTATACAGGCTACTGAGCAGGATGCCTCATCGGCATGGAAGGTGCTTTCTGAGTCCGATTTCATGCCCACGGTGGAGGCCCTGCAGGCCATGGCAAAGGAGCATTCGATGAGTGACTGGGCTCTTTACACGATGGTCAAGAAGATGACCGACGCCGTATATATCGAGGAATATGTCAATGAGAAGGTTATGACCCAGATGTTCCTTCTGAGCCAGATGCAGTACAAGGCCAGGGTCGGCTCGTCAGGCGGACAGCTGATTCTGCTTCTTCCTTTCACGGCCCCCATATATCAGGTCTCGTACATCACTGACGACAGTGAGGATTTTTATATCTACAGCTATTCCAGGCTCAACAGCCAGGATCCTCTGTATACGTTCTCGGATGACTTCTCCGCGGCTGACAGGAAGCTGGATCTGGTGATTGACAGGCAGCTGGTGGTGGATGTCTCCGACTATCAGCTCAAGTCCATGCCTTCGTGGGCCCAGTATGTCGGCGAGGACGTGAGCGTTTCCCTGAATATTCCCTGTATCAGGTTTACCCTTGACTACCCTCAGTCAGACCTGCTGACCTATCACCGTTCGGATGTGGACAGCAGACTGCGGGAGGATATTTTCACTAGTGTGAAATACAAGATACTGAAAGACGGTATGGATGTCCGTCAGGCTGTGGCTTTCGTACTTAACCTGGTTCAGCGCGGTTTTGAGTACAAGACGGATTATGAGATGTTCGGACGTGCGAAGCCTCTTTTCGTCGAGGAATCGTTCTTCTATGGTGCGAACAACTGCAAGGACCGCGTGTTGGTTTTCGCCTGGATGGTGAAGGACCTGCTGGGTCTCGATGCAGTAATGTTCAGCTACAAGGGCCATGTCTCCTGCGGAGTGGCGCTTCCCGAGGACGTTAAGGGAGACAGTTTCACTTACGAAGGCGTCAGGTATGTGATGTGTGACCCCACGTATATCGGAGCTCCTATCGGCGCAACAATGCCCAAGTACCGCGGTGTGGAGCCGCATATTGTAAAGCTTTGAACGAGCCTCCGGAGCAAGTACTGACAATTTGTCTATTTTGTCCTGTGGCAGTATTTTTGCTGGAAGCATTGCGGTTATAAAATCAAGATGCAATGGAAGAAACCAAGGATATAAATAAGAATGAGGAAGTTGTCTCCGAAGAGAACAGCGGGGGCACTGCCGTTGAGGAGCCGCAGGCAGAAGGAGAGGAGGTAAAGCAGGAGAACGAGGCTGTCAAGGCTCTGGAGGCGCGTGTCGCTGAGGTGAACGACAAATATGTACGTCTGGCGGCGGAATTTGACAATTACCGCCGCAGGACTGCCCGCGAGCGGCTGGACCTGATATCTACGGCCGGGGAGGACATTATCAAAGGAATTCTCCCTGTGCTGGATGACTGCGAGAGAGCCCTTCAGGTTCTCAGGGATTCCGGAGCGGACAAAGCAGCTGTCGAGGGAACCGAACTTATCTACACCAAGCTGATGAACTATCTCAAGGGACGCGGCCTTTCTGTAATTGAAGCTCTTGGACAGGAACTTGATACCGACTATCATGAGGCGGTGGCCCAGCTTCCCGTGCAGGAGAAGAAACAGAAGAACCGCATCGTTGATGTGATACAGCAGGGGTATAAGCTCAATGACAAAGTGATACGTTTTGCTAAAGTAGTTGTGGGGGTGTAGGCTATGGCGGAGAAGAGAGATTATTATGAGGTTCTGGGTGTTTCCCGGGACGCTTCGGCGGAGGATATAAAGAAGGCCTACCGCAAAATGGCGCTCAAGTACCATCCGGACCGTAATCCGGGTGATGCCGCGGCTGAGGAGAAATTCAAGGAAGCTGCGGAGGCGTATGATGTTCTGAGCAATCCGGATAAGAAAGCCAGATACGATCAGTTCGGACATGCGGGTATGAGCGGAGCCGCAGGGGGAGCCGGCGGGTACGAAGGGTTCGGAGGATTTTCAATGGAAGATATTTTCAGTCGTTTCGGAGATATTTTCGGAGGAGGTTTCGGAGGAGGTTTCAGCGGTTTCGGGTCATCCGGACGCGGAGGAGCAAGGGTTCAGAAGGGCTCGAACATACGTATCCGTGTCAAATTGTCATTGTCGGAGATTGTAAACGGTGTCACCAAGACTGTCAAGATAAAGAAAGCGGTAAAGTGTCCTCATTGCAACGGACGCGGAGCGGAATCCGAGGCTGATATCCGTACGTGTGAGACGTGCCACGGTACAGGAATGGTGACGAGGGTCGTCCAGTCCTTCATGGGACGTATGCAGACTTCTTCACCGTGTCCTGCATGCGGCGGTCAGGGTAAGGTGATTACGAAACCCTGCCCTCATTGTCATGGAAACGGTGTCGTAGAGGATACGGAGGAGGTTTCATTCAAGATACCCGCCGGAGTAGTAGAGGGAATGCAGCTTACAGTACACGGCAAAGGCAATGCCGCCAGGGGAAACGGCGTGAACGGTGACCTGCTTGTGCTTATAGAAGAGGAGGAGAGCGGTGAACTTCAGAGGGACGGCAATGATTTGGTCTACACTCTGTTTGTATCGCTTCCGGATCTGGTGCTCGGTACAACGGCAGAGATACCTTCGGCTGACGGAAAAGTCAGGATCAAAGTTGAGGCCGGGACGCAGTCGGGAGCCATACTCAGAGTACGGGGCAAAGGTGTGCCGGACATCAATGGTTATGGGCGCGGAGACCTCCTGGTATTCATACAGGCGTGGACACCGACAAAGTTGGACCGCAGTGAAAAGGAGGTGTTTGAAAAGCTCAGAGAATCAGCAAATTTTACTCCTAAGCCTACGAAAACGGACAAGAATTTCTTCGATAGATTGAAAAAAATGTTCAGTTAATCGATAAAAAAATTTGGATTCTGTTCACTTTTGTATATCTTTGCAGTCCCAAAAAATAAGCAACCTCTTGCACGGATGTCTAGGATGACAGCAACGTTGCGAAAATGAGATAAGAACATGGATTTAATTAAGATTGCAGAACAGGCATTTGCACAGGACGAGAAAAAGTATCCCGAGTTTAAGGCCGGAGATACAGTGACTGTGACCTATAGGATTAAAGAAGAAAACAAGGAGAGGCTCCAGAAGTTCCGTGGAGTGGTGATACAGAGGAAAGGTGCCGGTACAACCCAGACTTTCACTGTGCGCAAGATCTCCAACGGTGTAGGTGTTGAGAGGATTTTCCCTCTGTATTCACCTTTCATCTCCGAGATTGAACTCAACAAGAGCGGTAAGGTGCGTAGGGCTAGGATTTTCTACCTCAGGAACCTCACAGGTAAGAAGGCCCGCATCAAGGAGAAGAAGTTCGCCGGTGTAGTAGCCGAGGAGACAGCGAAAGCAGAATAGTTTCTGATATATTGGCCTCGTAGCTCAACTGAATAGAGCATCTGACTACGGATCAGAAGGTTGTGGGTTTGAATCCCGCCGAGGTCACGAAAAGCGCCAACTAGTTAATAATTGACTAGTTGGCGCTTTTGTAATTTTGTGTTCTACCAGCAGTCAAGTTTGTACTTGATGTCTGGCATGGTCTCTTTCCTGAATGTAGGGCTCTTGATGCCGGCTTTCTTCTGGCTGCGGTAATCACTGAGCAGTCTGAAGGCCTGGGGAGAGAGAATCATGACTGCAATCAAGTTGCAGAGGGCCATCAGCGCCATGGTCAGATCGGCCAGGGCCCAAGCTAAATCGAGTGTCATCAGTGCACCGCAGAGGACTATTCCTGCCACCAGGATACGGTAGCAGTTCAGTACCCAGCGCTTGTCGGTGATGAACCGGATATTTGCTTCGCCGTAGTAGTAATTGCCGATGACGCTGCTGAATGCGAACATCAGGATGGTTATGGCTATGAAAATCTCTCCGACCGGGCCTATCTGGGCTGTCAGAGCGGTCTGTGTAAGCTGGATGCCGTCCGCTGAGACGTCGCTGACTCCGCCGATTAGGATGATGAATGCGGTGCAGGAACAGATGATAAGGGTGTCGGTGAAGACTCCGAGGGCCTGGATGAGACCTTGCTTTACGGGGTGGGTGGTGTCGGCGGTAGCCGCTACGTTCGGAGCCGAGCCCATGCCGGCCTCATTGCTGAACATTCCGCGCTTGACGCCCTGCATGATGGTGGCGCCGATGCTTCCGCCCGCCAGTTCTCTCCAGCCTCCGCCGTTGCCGTCACCGAAGCTGAGTGCGTCGGTGACTATCAGGCTGAGCACATCGGGTATTTTTTCGATGTTCATAGCTATAATTACCATTGCCAGGGCGATGTAGAGGAGCGCCATTACGGGAACGAGCAGGCTGCTGACGCCTGCGATGCGTCTTATGCCACCGAAGATGATTGCAAGGGTCAGTACCGTGAGGATGATTCCCATCCACACAGCCGGTATGCCGAATGCGAATTCCCATGATGCACAGATGGTATTGCTCTGCACCGAGTTGAATGCAAATCCGAATGTTACGGAAATGAGGACAGCGAAGAGTACCCCCATCCAGCGTTTGCCGATGCCGCGTTCCATGTAGTAGGCCGGTCCTCCGATGAAGGTGCCGTCCTTTGCAGGGCGTTTGTACAGTTGGGCCAGGGTGGACTCTACGAATGCGCTCGCACTGCCGAAGAGCGCCATTGTCCACATCCAGAACACTGCGCCCGGACCGCCTGTGACTATCGCCGTGGCTACTCCTGCCAGATTGCCCGTACCGACGCGGCTGGCGATGGAGACCGCGAAGGCCTGGAACGAGGAGATGCTTTTCCTGCCTTCCTTTCCGCAGCACTTTGCCCGTCTCTCCGTGAGCAGGCGGAACATCTCCGGCACCGACCGGAACTGCAGGAACCCGGAGCGCACGGTGAACCATACCGCGCATATTACGAGTACGCCTACCAGGAGATAGGACCATAGAATATCATTCGTGGAGGATATGGCTGCCTGTAGTTTTTCCATAAATTACAAATATATGCAATCGCGGATTCTGTCACCACTTTAGTTTCCCGTATTTTTCCTTGCACCAGAGCTGCCATGCATTGACGATGTTCTGCCATACCACGTATGCGCATGGGGCAATGGCGGCGGTGGGGTTGAGGTATGTGACCGTGAGCCAGATGGCGACGATGGTGTTTTTCTGCCCGAGGGCCTGGCCGCCGCATATACTCTCGCCGTAGCGGCGGCCGACGCTCTTGCCGATGCCGAAGAGCAAGAATGTGACTGCCAGGGGGGCGGCCAGCAGCAGAGTCATCGTCATGCCGGATATCCCTGACTCAAGAATGTTGTGCAGGGTAAGCCCCATTACTATCGAAAGGTTGAAGGCCCACATGTAGAAGCCCAGGTCCTTGGCCTCTTGTATCCTCGCGGCCAGTTTCGGGAGCCAGCGCCGCGTGGCCATGGCGCAAACGAAGGGAAGTATCAGCACCAGCAGCACTTTCTCGAGTATGATGTAGAACGATGTCGCGAAACTGATGCCGGTCTCCTTCTCTACCAGTGGGAAGAGCAGCGGTATCAGCAGGGAGGTGACGGCATTGTCTATCAGCGTATAGACGGTCATCGATGCGATGCTTCCGCCCAACTTGTCGGTGATTACTGCCGCTGCAGCGGCAGTAGGGCAGATGATGCAGACGAACAAGCCCTCGAGGATGAGCTTCGTCTCGTGCTCCGTTAGCGTAATGACTGCCACCAGCGCCAGAATCAGTCCTGTGCGGATGACCTGCAGCCATATATGCCAGGGCCTGAGCCTGAGGTCATGCAGATGTATCTTGCAGAACGTTACGTACAGTATTGCGAATATCAGCACCGGCATCAGCTCCATGATGACCGGCCCCACCGCATTGCCTACCGGCCGCAGGAACCTTACCTCCGAGAACAGCAGATACACCCCCGCCCCTAAAACCATCGCGCACGGCAGCGTCCATTCCTTTATGAAGTTCAGCACTCTCATCACTTGCATTATTGTGAAACCGCGCAAAAGTAGCAAAAAATGTTCCACTTCCACGAACGTGGCTTCCGAAAGTTCCCGCGGGATATTCCGGACAGCGCTGCGTATTCTGTCGTACTTGTACACGAATTTCAGCTCATTTCTGCAAAATTTCCATTATTTTCTGCGCAACGGCTTGTTGTGAATAGACTTCAAACTTTGTATCTTTGACGGACTGCAAACAGCCTATATTTGTTCTCAAGTTTGAAGCAATTCACAATAAGGATATTCCGTTGTGAAAACATTTAAGGCGGGCCTCACGGTTCGCCTTTTTTGCAGAGGCTATTTGGAGTAGAGGGAACCGAGGATGTTCTGGCAGCGGTCAGCTTTGTTGTAGTTGAGATCTACAGTTTTTACCCCTTTAATAACAATGCCTCCACTTAATTCAGCATGAGATTGATCAAATATTATTGTTATATTCCCATAGTCCCAGGCATCTCCAGAAGATGGAGAACCGGCATGTACGAAGTAGATTGTTTTATTTGAGCGTGGTTCTCCGCAAAGTCGTATGACATCATCTGCATTCATGCCAATGAGGACCTGGGATGCTTTAGAGGTGCTTTGCTTGAAGGCGCGGCGGATGCGGTCTATCTCGGACTGGACAGCCTGCTCCTGTTTGGCAATCTGTGTATATCTGGATTTGAGGCCGGAGAGCTCTTTGTTGAGTCTCTGTAGGTTATCCTCCTGTTGGCGCAACTTTTCCTGTTCGGTTTCCAGGCTTTGCCGCAGTGATGCTATTTCGGATTCCTTGGCCTTGATGGAGGTGTTGGCCTCGGTCAGAAGCATGCTGAGGCTGTCCACGACTACGCTGGCCTTGCGCTGTTCGATACTGCGGTTGAGCCGCCTGACCACATCCTCCGGGTCGACAGTTATCTCGGCCTTGATGTAGCTTTCCAGATAGACCCCGATCTCCTCTAACAGCAGTCGCTTGACCTCGGTCAGGGCCTTGGTGCGGGAGGTAATCTTGCTGTCGCTCTCTCCGGCCTGGTAGTAGTATTCACGGACAAAGGTCCTGCTCTCGGCGTGGCAGCAGACAGCAGCGGCTAGGATAATGGCTGTGGTAAGAAGTATCTTTTTCATAATCTGGTGGTCTAATCAACAATCAATGTGCGCTGACTGATTTTGTTACAAATTTAGCAATGCTTTTTGTGATTATCCGTAAAGATACCCCCCCCCCCCCCCCCCTACAATCTTCATGTTACTTTTTAGTTTAGTTATATATGCTTGAATATGAATATTTTATCTATTGGTCGATATTTTAAATGGGGCGGATTCCACTCAGAATGAGCCTTTTTGCCGTCACTTAACTTTTTACGTAAAATACAATGCCCGTCAATCAGATGGTTACGACACAACTAAAAAGCAACGTGATGATGTCGGGAGAATTGGGGCGGAGAGATGGGCGGTGCGGTTGTTCTTGGCTGCTGGATGCCGGTAGCCGTATGTTGCAGGGCATCTGCATCAAAGAGATGTGCTTTGGAATCAGATACTTAATGAATCAAACGGTGCTTCATGGGTGATTCTCATCGCTGTGCGGAATGCTGTGGATGGCAGCGACAGGCATCGGTGCTTCAAAAACAGTAATCCGGCCCGTGCTTACGTCATCTGGTCGAAGGCCTGATGAGGTATCCGCCGGCATCACCGCCTTCGGGCCCGAGCTCGATGATGTGGTCGGCGGCAGCGATGATGTAGGGGTTGTGCTCGACGACGACGATGGTGTGGCCGCGGTCGAGGAGGGCGCGGAAGGAGGCGAGGAGTTTCTCGATGTCGTCGAAGTGG
This sequence comes from uncultured Bacteroidales bacterium, assembly GCA_944323445.1. GTDB lineage: Bacteria > Bacteroidota > Bacteroidia > Bacteroidales > UBA932 > Coprenecus. Next base: position 2,419 of record CALUSM010000033.1, on the reverse strand, counting down.
AGGCCGGTGGTGGGCTCGTCGAAGATGAAGAGGATGGGCTTGTCGGCCTGGCGGGAGCGTCTGGCCGAAGAGGTTCCGGATGAGGATGGACCTTGCCCGAGGATGTAGTCTGAGACGGAGTCCTGGCTGTTCGATGTGGAGGGGATGGGGGCAGAGTCCTTGCCGAGGCCGAGGAAGTAGGCGAGCTTGACGCGCTGGCTCTCGCCGCCGCTGAGGGTGCTGCTGTTCTGGCCGAGGGCGATGTAGCCGAGTCCGACATCGTGCAGGGGCATGAGTTTGGAGGCGATGCGGGTGGCGGCGGGCTCGCCGGTGGAGGAGAAGAATTCGATGGCCTCGTCTACGCTCATGTCGAGCACGTCGCTGATGTTCTTGCCGCGGTAGCGGACTTCGAGTACGTCCTGGATGAAGCGTTTGCCGCCGCAGGACTCGCAGGTCATGACGATGTCGGCCATGAACTGCATGGGTATCTTGACTGTGCCCTCGCCGAGGCATTCGGGGCAGCGGCCTCCGTCGATGTTGAAGGAGAAATGCGAGTGGCCGAAGCCGTTGACTTTGGCCAGCGGCTGCTCGGAGAAGAGCTTGCGGATGTCGTCGTAGGCCTTGATGTAGGTTACGGGGTTGGAGCGGGAGCTGCGGCCTATCGGGTTCTGGTCCACGAATTCGACCGAGGATATGCGGTCCAGGTCGCCGCGGAGCTCTCGGAACGAGCCGGGCTTGGCCCCCACCTGGTTGAGCATGCGGTTGAGGGCAGGGTAGAGGATGTCGCCCACGAGGGTGGACTTGCCCGAGCCGCTGACTCCGATGACGGCGGTCATGACGTTGAGCGGGAAGCGCACGTCGATGTTCTTGAGGTTGTTCTCGCAGGCGTCGCAGACCTCGATGTACTGCTTCCAGGGGCGTTTGACCGGGTCGATGGAAATCTTCTTCCGGCCGAGCAGATATTCTAAGGTCAATGATCGTGGCCAGGCGGCCAGCATCTCCGCAGCGTCAGCATCAGAAATGTCCGAAGTCGGAGGAGGTCCGCAGTAGACCACCTCGCCTCCGTGCTTTCCGGCCCGCGGTCCGATGTCTATCAGCCAGTCCGCGCTCCGGATGATCTCCTCGTCGTGCTCCACGACTATCACCGTGTTGCCGAGGTCCCTCAGCCGCTTGATGACTTCGATGAGCCGTCCGGTGTCCCGGCTGTGCAGTCCGATGGAGGGCTCGTCGAGGATGTACATCGAGCCGGTCAGGCTGTTGCCGAGGGAGCAGACGATGCTGATGCGCTGGCTCTCACCGCCGCTGAGGGTGTTGGACGCACGGCTCAGGGTCAGGTAGGACAGGCCCACGTGGTCGATGTACTCTAAGCGGTCGCGTATCTCCTTCAGTGCGCGGGCGGCTATTTTCTCCTCGTATGCCGTAAGCCGCAACCCGTCGAAGAACGCTATCAGGTCCTTGATGCTCATGCTCATCAGCTCGTGTATATTGCGCCCCCCGATGCGCACGTACAGGGCTTCCCTGCGCAGCCGGCTGCCTCCGCACTCGCGGCAAACGGTCTTGCCGGAGTAGCGGCTTATCATGTATTTGTTCTGTATCTTGTACCGTTTGGCCTCGAGCTCCTTGAAGAACGGATAGATGCCGGTGATGTACCGGTTGCCGTTCCAGAGGTCGCTCTTTTGCTTGGCCGTGAGGTCCTTGTAGGGGGTATGCACCGGGAATCCGAATTTGTCCGCATTGGCCAGCACCTCTTCCTTGAAATACTTCATTACCTCTCCCTTCCAGCAGGCCACGGCGTCCTGATAGACGGACAGGGCCTGATTGGGGATGACCAGCGACTCGTCGATGCCGATGATCTTGCCGAGGCCTCCGCAGACGGGGCAGGCTCCCACCGGACTGTTGTAGTTGAACATCCATTCCGTGGGTTCAGAGAACTGCATGCCGTCCGCCTCGAAGAGGGAGGAGAACCGCAGCAGGGCGTGTCCGTCCACGGCGGGGGAGAATGCGCAGGCGATGTGCCCCTGACCCTTGTCGAATGCCGTGCGCACGGAGTCCATTGTCCTGTTCTCCGTCTCCTCGTCCGCAAATGTGCTGCTGTCGAAGGGGATACGGTCCACCATCAGGGCTACCTCCCGTTCCTCGGCGCGGCTTATGTCGGCCAGGAGCGAGTCGATTTTCTCCATCCGGCCGGCATTGTCCCCGGAACCGTCCCCGGCGGGAAGGACGTACAGGCGGGAGAACCCCTCTTCCTTGAGGTTGAGCAGGCGTTCGATGCGGCCGGCTTCGTCTTTCCAGTGTATGTCCGCCAGAATGAAGCAGATGCCGGGAGAATAGTTCTCGTCTGAGGGATCTCCGGAGGGTACGGTGGCGGCGAGCGAGTGCAGCCGTTCCATGACGGAAGCCACTGTGTCGCAGCGCACTTCCTCTCCGGTGACGGGGGAAT
>CALUSM010000032.1 GCA_944323445.1 uncultured Bacteroidales bacterium | reverse complement strand
TTGCTGTTGTTTTCATGCCGCAAAAGTACAATACCCGCTGTAAAACATCCCAACACACTTACTTATACGGCATAACCGTTTGTTATATCCCCTGACGGCCGCTGTCGGGCACATCATTTTCGTTATATTTGCATTGCCGATAAAAGAATTGGCAAGGTACCACGCCATGAGGATAGAACACATAGCAATCTGGGCTGAAGACATCGAACTGCTCCGTGCATTTTACATGCAGTACTTCAACATGCTCTGCGGAGAGAAGTATTCCAACCCGTCCAGGAACTTTACTTCCTATTTTCTGCATTTCAGAGAAGGAGGGGCACGTATAGAGCTGATGCACAAGCCAGATATGGATACGCCGGCAAACAGAGGCGACCTGAAAGGACTGGCGCACTTTTCCATTTCCGTCGGAAGCCGTGAAGCAGTCGATGCCCTTACCGGACGGCTGAAAGAGGACGGCTACACAGTCCTGAGCGGACCGAGGACCACAGGTGACGGGTACTACGAGAGTTCCGTCGCAGACCCGGAGGGCAACCTCGTGGAGATAACGGGGTAGCGATAGCCGACACCTTGCACAGCTATAAAGTAAGCCGCAACTGTCGCAGTTGCTGTTGCAGTCTGTAGCATTAGCAACCCAGTAATCACCTGCTATTCAACCGAATATCCAAAACTATCAATTACAGACTGCGGACAACCACCCCCAGTCTGTTATCAGGCTTTTCGCTTATATTGCTATCTAACAGCACCATACGCAAGTCTTCCTATTTCAGACTCATGCGTGGGAAAATACACAACTGCATCCGGGCCCCACCCGGACCCTACTACAGCGCGTCGTGAGCCTGCTTATGTGAAATACATGCCATAGTGTACCGTGCAGTCTGTAGCCTTAACAACCCAGTAATTACCTGCTATTCAACCGAATATCCAAAACTATCAATTACAGACTGCGGACAGCCACCCCTGTCTGTTATCAGGCTTTTCGTTTATATCGTTGTCTGACAGCACTATACGCAAGTCTTCCTATTTCAGACTCATGCGTGGGAAAATACGCAACGGCATCCGGACCCCACCCGGACCATACTACAGCGCGTCCTGAGCGTGTTTCTGATAAGTACATGCTGCGGTGTACCATGCAGTCTGTAACCTTAGCAACCAAGTAATCACCTGCTATTCAACCGAATATCCAAAACTATCAATTACAGACTGCGGACAACCACCCCCAGTCTGTTATCAGGCTTTTCGCTTATATTGCTATCTAACAGCACCATACGCAAGTCTTCCTATTTCAGACTCATGCGTGGGAAAATACGCAACGGCATCCGGACCCCACCCGGACCCTACTACAGCGCGTCCTGAGCGTGTTTCTGATAAGTACATGCTGCGGTGTACCGTGCAGTCTGTAGCCTTAACAACCCAGCAATTGCCTGTTATTTAACCGAATATCCAAAACGATCAATTACAGACTACGGACAACCACCCCCAGTCTGTTATCAGGCTTTTCGCGTATATTGCTGTCTAACAACACCATACGCAAGTCTTCCTATTTCAGACTCATGCGTGGGAAAATACACAACGACATCCGGACCTCACCCGGACCCCACCCGGGCCCTACTACAGCGCGTCCTGAGCGTGTTTCTGATAAGTACATGTTGAGTACACGCTGCGGTGTACCGTGCAGTCTGTAACCTTAGCAACCCAGTAATTACCTGCTATTCAACCTAATATCTAAAACAATCAATTACAGACTGCAGGCGGCGCAATCAGGTCAGGTTGAGACTGCAGGCAGTGCGATAAAGTAAGGGTGAAACTGAGGCTCATACTGAGGAGAAGATCTCCATTTTCCATATCCAGCAACTGCATGGCAAAAATCCCTTGGAAGTGGGCAGGATGTTCCAGGGGAATGCTGACATCAACCAGTCAACCAGTAAAGGGCGATGTACCGGACCTCTTACTCCATAAACTCTGAATACAGTCAAGGAGTAAAGTCCAGAGAGCGGAAAAACAGGAGATACAAAAATTACTGACAGCGTATTGCCGTGAGCCGCACACCCACACCTAAGACACTAACGCATAGAGGCCTCGCGCACGGCAAAGTGATGGAACCGCTCGTTCAGCCCGGAGAACTCGCCGGGACGGACGACTGTGGCGAACTCCCGGGGCATGTCCACTCCGTCGATGTCCACAATCCTCAACGCCCCGTCAGCCAGTTCGCGGCGCAGGGCTATCACCGAGACCACCGCCAGCGTATCGCTGCTGCGGACAAATGCCTTGATGGCCTCCGTGCTGCTCAGCTCTATCACCACGTTCAGGTCCTCAGGGCCTATACCGCAGCCCCGGAGCACATTCTCCAGAATCTCGCGCGTCCCCGAGCCCTTCTCCCTCAGCACCAGCGGCAGTGTCCTAAGCTCCTGCGGCGTGACCGACTCTAAAGACGCATACCGGCCATGGGTGCCCGCCACCAGCACCAGCTCGTCCGCCATCAGCCGCTCATAGTGCAGCCACGGTCGGCGCGAGGCATTCTCCACGAAACCGATGTCCACCGTCCCGTCCCTGAGCCATTGCTCCACATTCTCACTGTTGCCCGAGAGCATGGACACCTCTATCCCGTCCGAACGCTCCATGAACGAGGCCAGTATCTCCGGCAGCAGGTACATCGCGATGGTCGTGCTGGCCCCTATCGCCAGCCGACCCTGGCCGACCTGAGCCAGCAGGTCCATGTCGTAGTCCATTTTCTGGTACGCCGACAGCAGCCCCTCCGCATGCTGGAGCAGCAGCCGGCCGGCCTTGGTCAGCCCCACCCCTGCACTGCCCCGGAAGAACAGCGGCACCCCGAAACGGGCCTCCAGCTCCCCGATATGGCGGCTGACCGCCGGCTGGGTGATATTCAACGCAGCCGCGCACTTGGAAAAGCTGAGAGCCTTGGCGGCCGTTACAAATACTTTAAGGCGGAATTCATCCATGGTCTGTCTGCACTTTTGAAATTGCTACAGAACAAAGGTAGTGAATTCCGCCATAACCGCAAACCGTAATGCGGAGGATACCTTCTACAGGGTATTCTGCCTAAGCCGCTCGACGTAAGCGTCGATTCTGTGCAGCTCAGCGGGGATGTCGATACGCTGGGGGCAATGGGGGCTGCACTGGCCGCAGCCGATGCAGTGGGATGCCTGACGCAGCCTGGGTACGCTCCGGTCGTATCCCACGAGATAGGCGCGGCGGGCCTTGCGGTACTCCGGGTCGGTGGAGGACTCGGGGATGTTGCCCTCATTGAGGCATTTGTTGTAATGCAGCAGTATCGCGGGAATGTCCAGACCGTAGGGGCACGGCATGCAGTACTTGCAGTCGTTGCAGGGGATGGTGTCGAACTGCATCATCCTCGTGGCGGTATCCTGCAGGAACTGGAACTCCTCGTCCGTCAGGGGATTGAGGGGACAATAGGTCCGGAGGTTGTCCTGCAGGTGCTCCATCCGGGTCATGCCGCTCAGGACGGTCAGTACTCCGGAAAGGCTGCCGGCGAAGCGGAATGCCCACGAGGCCACGCTGCTCTGAGGGTCACGCTCCTTGAACTGGGCCACGATATTGTCCGGCACGTTGGAGAGGCGGCCGCCCAGGAGCGGCTCCATGATAATAGCCGGTATCCCCCTCTCGGCCAGGGCATTGTAAAGGTACTCGGCATCGGTGTTGCGGGGATTGATCTGCTTGGCGTACTTCCAGTCGAGGTAGTTGAGCTGGATCTGCACGAAATCCCACTTGTAGACATCGTGCCGCTCCAAGAGCCAGTCGAAACACTTCACGTCCCCGTGGTAGGAAAAACCGAGGTTGCGGATGCGCCCGGCCTTTCTCTCTTCCATCAGGAAATCGATGATGCCGTTGTCGAAATAGCGGGCCATCATCTCCTCCATGCCGCTACCCATGCCTATGCCGTGGAGAAGGTAGTAGTCCAGATAGTCCACCTGCAGCTCCTTCATGGAGTTATGGTACATGGCGACGGCTCCCTCACGGGTCCAGGTCGAGGGGGCGAAGTTGGACATCTTCGTGGCTATCAGGTATTTCTCCCTCGGATGACGGCTCAGGGCAATACCCGTCGCACGCTCGGACGTACCCCGGCAGTAGGCCGGAGACGTGTCGAAATAGTTGACTCCGTGCTCTATCGCGAAATCCACCAGGCGGTTGACCATCTCCTGGTCTATCTCCTCATTGCCCTCCCGGGCGCTCCTGCCCCCTACCGAAGGCCAGCGCATGCAGCCGTAGCCGAGCAGGGAGACCTTGTCGCCAGTAGTAGGATTGGTCCTGTACGTCATTCCACCGGACGGCACCGCCTGGCTCCCGGAGGCTGAACCGGCAGTCCTGCCGTCCCCACAAGCCGCCAGACCAAGGGACAAAGCTCCCGCCGCTCCCGCCGTTTTCAGAAACTCGCGGCGGGAAATGTCATTTTTCTTTTCCATATCTGCTGTATTTACTTTCGGTTGTCAGACGGTCCTGTGAACCTCATGCCCCACCACATAGATGGCGCTGAAAGGCCGGGCCGGACAGAGATTCTCGCAGGCTCCGCAGCCTATGCACTTCTCGGTATTGACGGCCGGTATCATAAGGTTCTTGCCGTCATTGCCCTCCTCGCGGCCGCCTCTGTGACGGTGGTGCCCCTTGAGCGGCACCATCTGTATGGCTCCGGTAGGACAATGCCTTGCGCAGTTGCCGCACTCCTGTCCGTCCCTCACCGGGATACAGTTGTGCATCACCCACTCCGCATGGCCGATCTGGGTCGAGGACTTCTCGGCCTTGTCAATCGGGCGTATGGCTCCGGCTGGGCAGACCTCCGAGCATTTCGTACACTCCGGACGGCAGTAACCCCTCTCGTAGGACATCTCCGGCTGCATCATGCGCATCAGGTCCGTGGCCGGACGCAGCACTCCGTTGGGACACACCGAGACGCAGAGCTGACATCCGGTGCAATACTGGGCAAAATGCCTGAGACTCACCGCTCCGGGAGGCACCAGCGGAACAAGCCGGTCGGGAATGACCTTATCCTCTATCACGGCCAGACCGCCGTCGACTTTCTTCTCCTGAGCCTTGACCGTCACGGCTGTAGCTGCCATCAGGGAGGCCGTAAGGAAACCCCTGCGGGCGGTGTCGACGCTCTCGGCCTTGTCGGCTTTTCTGTCAGCACCGGATGCCGCCTCAGCCTGTCCTCCAGTCACTGCCGGAGCAGCGGCTTTCTTAGGATGAATATACGAAATGGCGTCCTTGGGACAGTTGCCGATGCAGTCCATGCAGGTCACGCAGCGGCTGTAGTCTATCTTGTGATTGGCGATATCTATGCAGGAGGCCTTGCAGTTGCGCTCGCACTTGCGGCAGCTGATGCATTTGTCTGTGTCAATTACTGGCTTGAGCCACGAGAAACGGGCCAGGAAGCTCAGGAAGGTACCCACCGGACATATTGTGTTGCACCAGGTACGGCCGTTCCTCCATGCCAGCACGGCAATCAGCACCAGCATCACAGCGGCGATGATGAACGTCGGCAGACTCTTGAGCCATACATCCGTGGAATAGAAGGCGTAGCTGTCAGCCCTCTCGGCTATGAGCGCAAACAGGTTGTTGATCCAGCCGTACACGGGAGCTAAGATGTTGGAGGCAATGCGTCCGTAGGCGCTGTAAGGCTCCAGCAGGGCCACAAACGAGCCCACACCCGCGATCAGGGCGATGATGAAGAGCCCAAGCATCGCGTAACGCAGCCAGCTCTTGGCCTTTGAATAGGTGTAGCGGTTCTTTTTCTGCTTTTTGCCCAGCCAGGCAAACACATCCTGCATCACTCCGAGCGGGCAGATGACCGAGCAGTACACCCTGCCGAATATCAGAGTCAGCAGCACTAAAGCGACAATGACCCCGGCATTGAGGGCCAGGACTGCCGGAAAGAACTGGATCTTGGCCATCCATCCGAGCCAGGCGTGAAGTGTCCCGGTAAAGTCGAGAAACAATAAAGTCACGCACACGAAAAATATCAGTGCGAGGGTTATTCTGATCTTCCTTAGCATACTCATAAATTTGCTGCAAAAATATACAAAATCCCCGTCATCACCATATAGATACTACAGATATTCCTACCAAATTTACTGTTCAGCCCCGCAACCGCACCACCATTTCCAAAAACTCCCGTCACAGCCCGGATAACTCACCCATTCTGCAGCGGCAAAGTCTATTCATAGTTGTTCTTGTTTATCAGATTTACAACTACTTTCACCATCATATCCTTCTCCTCTGTACGGCTTTCAGCAATCATCAGCGTGAGGGCCACAAGGGTATTGTCAGCAATACGTTTCGTCCCGTCCGGATTGTAAAGAATTCCGTTCCCCGCCATGAACCACAGAAAAAGCATTGCGGTGATACGCTATGGGTAATCTGCTCCACGGACAACTGCTGGTAATCGTACTTGTCCAAAGTGTCCAATGCATAGGCGTAGTCGGAAACGACAGCCACAAGGTCAAGCGCGTCCTCGGAAGTCAGTACCTCCTGCGCTCTGACAGTCCGGCCCAAGACAGCGACCAGCTGTTTCAGTTCAGTGTACCGCTGCTCCGCCATCTGCGCCTGAGAGAGCCATACTGTCTCTCCCTCCACCCTGACATCCACAGCAGTCTGCCCGTCAGCAGTGCGGTAAATCACGATCTTGTCACTCACTTCAGTCTCTGTCTTCTTCTCAGTCAAAGGAATGATGTTATTTGAGAAAAAAGTCCTATCTTGCCGCACTTTTCAAAATCAAGAAACAAAGCGACAGAAATATGGCAGACGAGAAAATCATCTTTTCAATGAACGGTGTAGGCAAGGTCCTCCCGCACAACAACAAGGTAATACTGAAAGACATCTACCTGTCTTTCTTCTACGGGGCCAAGATCGGCATCATCGGTCTCAACGGCTCGGGAAAGTCCACTCTTATGAAAATCATCGCCGGAGTGGAGAAATCCTATCAGGGCGAGGTCGTATGGGCCCCCGGCTACTCGGTCGGATATCTGGAACAGGAGCCCCGGATGGACCCCGACAAGACGGTCATCGAGGTAGTCAAGGAGGGAGTACAGGAAGTAGCCGACTTGCTGAAGGAATACGAGGAGATCAATATGAAATTCGCCGAACCCATGTCCGATGACGAGATGAACGCACTCATAGAGCGTCAGGGCGAGCTGACGGAGAAGATAGAGCACTGCGACGGCTGGGAACTGGACTCCAAGCTCGAGAGGGCGATGGACGCCCTCCAGTGTCCTCCTTCCGAGGCCAGGATAGCCACTCTCAGCGGAGGCGAGCGCCGCCGCGTGGCCCTGTGCCGCCTGCTGCTGCGCCAGCCCGACGTGCTACTGCTCGACGAGCCGACCAACCACCTCGACACCGAGAGCATCCAGTGGCTGGAAGAGCACCTGCGCCAGTACAAGGGCACCGTCATTGCCGTCACCCACGACCGCTACTTCCTGGACAATGTGGCCGGCTGGATCCTCGAGCTGGACCGCGGCGAGGGCATCCCCTGGAAAGGCAACTATTCCTCCTGGCTGGAGCAGAAGAGCAAGCGTCTGGAGATGGAGGAGAAACAGGAGAGCAAGCGCCGCAAGACCCTCGAGCGCGAGCTGGAGTGGGTGCGCATGGCGCCCAAGGCCCGTCAGGCCAAGTCCAAGGCCCGTCTGGGCGCCTACGAGAAACTGGCCAGCCAGGACGGCAAGGCCAAGGAGGCGGCCCTCGAGATATACATCCCCAACGGTCCCCGTCTGGGCAACAAGGTCATAGAGTTCAACGACGTATCCAAGGCCTACGGCGACAAGCTCCTCTTCGAGCATCTGACATTCTCCCTGCCGCCCGCCGGCATCGTCGGAGTCATCGGCCCCAACGGAGCGGGCAAGACCACCCTCTTCCGCCTCATCATGGGCATAGAGCAGCCCGACAGCGGCTCGATAACCGTCGGTGAGACCGTCAAGCTCGCATACGTGGACCAGCAGCACAAGAGCATTGACCCCGACAAGACCGTCTACCAGACCATATCGGAGAACTCCGAGTTCATCCGCCTGGGCAACCGCGAAATCAACGCCCGCGCCTACGTCTCCCGCTTCAACTTCTCGGGAGCCGACCAGGAGAAACTCTGCGGCATCCTCTCAGGAGGTGAGCGCAACCGCCTCCACCTGGCCCTGACCCTCAAGGACGAGGGCAATGTCCTCCTGCTCGACGAGCCCACCAACGACGTGGACGTAAACACCATCCGGGCCCTGGAGGAGGGTATCGAGAACTTCGCCGGCTGCGCCGTGGTCATCTCCCACGACCGCTGGTTCCTGGACCGCATCGCAACCCACATCCTGGCCTTCGAGGGCGACTCCCAGGTATATTTCTTCGAAGGCTCCTACTCGGAGTACGAGGAGAACCGCCGCAAGCGCCTGGGCACCGATGAGCCCAAGCGGTTCAAGTACAAGAAACTGATGGAATAACAGACTACAGTCTCAGCATGTCCAGGGCCCTGTCCAGCAAGGATGCCTGGACATGCCGGGACGTCCTGCAGCCGAAACGCCTCAGGGCTGTCGCATAGAGATACAGCACAGTCCGGTCTGTCCCCATGAAGTCCGTGCGCATCCACGACCTCCTGGGGACTGGGTCGGAGATACGGCCGCAGCGGCTCATGTCCATTGAAAAAAGAGTCTCACCACGCTCAAAGTAGGCGACATAATAGCCCGGGACTTTTGGAAATACCGGATAGACAGGGAGTCCGGCTGTGCCAGCCAGAAGAAAATACACTGCAGACAGTCCCACGACCCCTGCCCTGCGCTCTTCCATAAGCTCAGGAATGAGCACCGGACTCTCGAATCCATCCCATGAGTCCGGCTTGAGCTGAAAACCGCAGCGGTCGAATACAATATAATTGAGCATCTCTGTCTTCTCCACCGCCGTCATGCTGTCCCTAAGCTCGCCGGCCAGGTCTCCGGCCGGTTCCATATAGCAGTTCCTGAACTCTTCCGGAGTCAGTTCCGGCATCATAATCCGTGTCAGGAGATACATGCCGTCAGGCACATAAAAAGAAGAGCTCTCGGCCAGCAGGGCGGCCAGGTCTCCTATACAGCACGCTGAAGACATCTCACGCAGCTGACGGTGCACCCCGGCCCTCATATCCGGAGACACCACCCTGTCCAGATTCAGGAAACAGTAGCGGACAGCCTTCCACCCCAGCTCGTCCATCCTGTTCCGCACCAGCCTTGCCGTGACCCCGTCACTGTCCTGCATGAGCTCCAGCAGGCTGTCCATCTCGGCACTCCTGAGCTCTTTTCCGCTGCTCTCCCCCGCATTCATTCCGCCAGCCTGTCCAGACACATTTCCACCAAAGCTCCCATAGAGGATTTATAATCAATGTCGGCCTGAGTTGAATAGCGCTGGGCAATGGCCAGACATACCGTAGCCGCCTCATGTCCGAGCTTACGGGCCAGCGAGGCGATTGCAGAGCTTTCCATCTCGAAGTTGGTGAACCGCAAGTCCCCGAATCGGAACGACTCCAGCTGCTCCAACAGGTGCGGCATAGCGAGAGGCAGCCTCAGCACCCTGCACTGAGGGCCGTAGAAACCGGCCGCCGATATCGTCATGCCGGGCACCGTACAGTCCTTGAAAAGTCCGGTGAGAGCATCGCCGGCCTTGACAAAATAAGGAACTGGCAGATACCGGTCCCACTCCACATGTTTCAGAAACGCCTCTTCCACATCCTTGAGCACCACCTCATCGCGCCCTCCGTACCAGTTGAGCAGACCGTCAAAACCTGCCGAGACCCTGGAGAAAATGTACGAACCCAGCGGGATGTCCGGCTGAATCACTCCGCATGTGCCGATCCTGAGTATCGTCAGGACTCTTTTCCGGGCCCTCACCTCACGGGTTGCGAAATCGACATTGGCCAGGGCGTCCAGTTCATTCATGACGATGTCAATATTGTCGCAGCCTATGCCGGTGGAGAGAACTGTCATTCTGGTGCCCCTGCAGCGGCCCGTGATGCTTCGGAACTCCCTCGAGGACGCGGTGCTCTCCACTTCGGAGAAAAAGGAGCCCACCAGATCCACACGGCCCGGATCACCGACCAGGATTACCTTGTCGGCCAGTTCTTCCGGACGGATATGCAGGTGGAATACCGTACCGTCCCCGTTAATTATAAGTTCTGATTCACCTATCTTTTCCATAAATATTGTTTAAATGATTATCAAAAGCTGTCAAAGATACATAAGATTTCCGATTTTTCCCTATTTTTGCGGCAATTAAACCAAAAGGAAATTATCAGAAAATGTTTTTCAGAATACAGAGTCTCTTCCTGACCATCGCCGCAGGACTGCTTATCTCCATGTTTTTCGTTCCCATGATACGCTTTGCCGGAGACAGCGCCACCACCATACCGTTCATTGCTGTCGCCGACATGAAAGGATTCACCCTCACCACCATCTTCCAGATAGTATGCACCGTCCTGAGCATCGTGACGACCGTATCTTTCAGAAACCGCATCAGACAGATTCGTCTGTGCAATCTCAACACCCTGATCCTCATAGGCTATCAGATAATCATCGCCATCTATTTCCTGCAGAGGAACAACCCGGACAAACCCCTGGGCCTCCTCCAGCAGACCCTCGGCGAAAGTCCCATTTTCACAGTCCCCTGCATTTTCCCCGTCTGCGCCGCCATCCTCACTTTCATCGCCATGCGCTATATTGCCCGCGACGAGGCCCTGGTAATGGCCTCCACACGGCTTCGGTCGGGACGGCGCGGACACCGGTCCGGAAAATAATCACTCCTCCGTATCGCAGTATTTCTTGATTACGCTGTAGGCGTCGCCGATGCCCAGTTCCCCGGCCTTGCTCAGGTCCAGGCAGCCTTTCTCCTTATCCTTGACATAAATCAGGACAAGGCCGCGGTTGTAGTATGCCTCCCCAAGTCTGGGATACAGGTCGATGGCCTTGGTATACTGGACGATGGCCTCAGGCATGTCCCCGGAGAGACAGTACAGATTGCCAAGATTGTAATAGACATAGGGGAAACTCGGATAGAGTGCAGCCGCACGGTTCATGTCACTGATGGCGGCAGAATAGTCATAGCTGCGTGAGGAGCCGTCGCGGACCCTGGCCTTGGCCGTACCGGCATTGTCCATCGTGAGAACCTGAACATTGCTCTCGATAGATGAAATGAAGTCTATCATCTCAGACTGAAGAGCACCGCGGTTGATATAGTAGAACACCTCCCCAGGATTTTTCCGGATAGCCTCGGAGTAGGACTGGAGCGCTGCGTTGAACTGCTTGCTCTCGCTCTCCATCAAGGCCTTGGCGAACAGGACACGGTCATCCCCCGTCCTGCCTGCCTCCTCCTCCACCGCAGCCATCATACGGTTGTTGTCCACCGCCGCCGCATCTGAAGGACGGCAGGAAATCTCCACATCGACAGGCACCGAAGCTGCGAAACTGCCCATTCTCTCGTCCTGATAGACTCCGCTGAGCATGATGGGCATGCCGTCACTGTCTGTCTCATTCCGGGCTATCACGAACCGGTAAAGGGGCTTGAGGTTGATGTCCACGCTCTTGTTCTGCAGCAGCTCGTCATTGAAATCACTCCTTGCGAAATCCGAGTCCAGGGCCAGCAGCCTGTCATATTTCCTGGAGGTATCCGCAAAAGCAGCCCGTCCCGCACTGTCCGATGTCATCGAGCGGTAACGGGCAATCTTGGCCTGCGCTGTCCTGTAGTCCTCCTCCGCCGAAGCGTGCTGTCCAAGCTGATTCTTGACGTAAGAGCGGTTCATGTAGGCGTTTGCAAAGTCCGGATACAATTCTATGGCTCTGCTCAGGTCGTCTATGGCATCCTGCCAGCGGCCCGTCTCGATAAAAAGGATTGAGCGGTTGTAATAGGCCAGAACATTCTCCGGATTGATGTTGAGCACCCTGTCGTAATCATCGAGGGCATTGTTGTAGTCCCCTATCTGGGAACGGATAAGAGCACGGTTGTAGAGAGTCAGCGAGTTGTCCGGCTCGCGCGAGAGCACCTCGTCGAGATCGCTCAGTGTCCCCTGTATATCCTTGAGCTCGTATCGGATAAGGGCGCGGTTGAAATATGCGAAAGTATTTGCCGTATCTATCTCTATCGCCTTGTCCAGGTCATTGAGGGCATCCTCCAGACGGTGCTGGGCATAGTATATCCTGGAGCGGCGGATATAGCCCTCCGGGTCCAGACTGCGGAGGGTTATGGCACGGTTGTAGTCCTGCAGGGCCCTAACGGTATCTCCCAGGAAAAGGTATGATGCACCTCTGTTGAGATAGGCGTCCGGCTCCCTGGGTTCCTTACTGATAAAGCGGTCAAAATCCTCCACCGCCTTCTCGAACTGCTGCGAGAGGAAATACGTCACCCCGCGGCTAAAATACAGACCGTAGTAGTTCGGTCTGAGGTCCACCGCATGCCGGAGGTCCTCTATAGCCTCGTCATAGTGTCCCAGACGGCTGCGGGTAATGGCCCGGTAGTGGTATGCCAGGGTATAGACAGGATTGAGGTCCAGCGCCTTGTCGAAATCCGACTCGGCGCCTCCGAAATCCCCAAGGTTGTATTTCGCTATGCCTCTGAAAAAATACGCCTCATAAAGCGTGCCGTCCAGACGTATGATGATGTTGAAATTGTTGATAGCCTGGGTATAGTGACCGTCCATCAAGGCCCTCTGCCCCCTGAAGAAAAACTGGTCGATATCGTACTGGGCCCTCGCGCTCCACGCTGTCAGCAGCAGGAGAGACAGGGCCAGGAACGGTTTCAGTACTGACATTCTTCCTTTCATGGGTGCAAATATACGACTTATATCAAAAAGTATACCCCAGCCCGGCACGGAAGTGATGATACGGATAGTCCCGCAGACCGTACTCATAGCCAAGCAGAGGACGGAACCCCTTAACCGGAAACGCCAGGCATGCCCTGACGACCATCGGACGGTCGCCGTCATGCTTCCATCCCGAATACCCCTGCCAGGCGCATGAGAGTTCCATGATACTGGTTGACAGGGCTGCCGACACTCCGTACATCCATGCGTCATTCTGCGCCGTCTGTGCAATCTGCCAACACAGGAAACCGCCGGAAGCAGCCACCCTAACACTCCTGAAGAATCCGTCTCCCAATCTGAAAGACTTGCCTGCTGACACATCGAAGAAATATCCGGGAGCGTCATAGTTTCTGGAGCACTCGTCCCCGTCTCCCGAAGCCGTTATGATTACCGCCCTCACCGCCACATCCGGCATTATCCTCTTTTCCTTAAACAGGTGAATGTCCGCCGAGACATAGACATTGCCCACCTCATACCCCCGGAGCCGCTCTACACGCGGCCTGAAGTGCTCAAGCGCCTCTGGAGTATACTGGAAGAACTCGACGACCGGCATCCACACCGACAGATTGACACGCGGAGTGAAGAGAGGGATGCTGACTCTGGCCGAGACGGTCTCCGTCATGTCTCCGTAGAAACCCTTGTGCACGTCCCCGGCCAGCTCAAGATAAAGCCCCGTGGAAACCCGTCCGTCCAGCATCTGCGGAACAGGCAGCGCATTGGGCCCGAAAAACAGCGGGGCCACCCTGTCCGCCACTCCCTGAGCCCGGACATGGACACCGCCTTCTGCCGCCATGAACAGCACCAGCGGAATAAATACTCTGTACAGTCTCTGCATTTGGGCGCAAAATTATAAAAAAGTAACAAATGACATGAGCCCCGAAAGTTTTGTCTGACTTTCGGGGCCGGGTCATTTGAACTTTTTACATCATACGCCGAAATTATTTCAGCGCACTGTGAAATTTTCTACTGCTTTCTGCCTCACAGCCTTCGACTGACTGGAGAAATCATAGTTGTCAGCTGTTATGGTTCCGGACCATGTCCCGTCTCCGTTATTGACGATAACCAGATCTCCTTCCGTCGCAGGCGCAAACTGATTGACGTACCCCTCTTCATTATATCCGGACAAATACAATGTTCCTCCATGAGTTGTACCGCTCTTATAACCTACAAGAGCAGGAGTAAGGGAAATGTCCCAGTATTTGTTTCAAAAAACGGAGCACCTGAAACATAAACATACCGAAGCGACCGGAAGACGCATAATGATTCTTAAACAAATCAAAGACAAACATAAACGGGACATTTTGCCAACTGTCCGGCCGGTCTGTTGATATGTTTATATACTGATACGGCGACATGGTGGCTGACCTGCATATTGATGGGTCATAAGTCTTAAGTCGGATTTTGTGTTCACCTGAACACAACAAGATGTCTTTTCAGCCGCTCAAAAAGATTTGAGCATCCAAAAAGCACTTGCCCTTGCAGGGGGTGGGCTGCCTCTCCGAAGTCGGGCAACCTTTAATATGTCTTCCTGTAGCTCATGACGGCCCAAGTGCCGAAGAAAATGTCAAAGCCCAGCAATGCCAGAAGCTGATGGCTGAGGTCCGCCAATGAGCACCCCTGCAGATAGACCCCTCTCATCATCTCAATGAAGTATCTCGGAGGGTTCAGCCAGGTGATAACCTGTGCCCATTCAGGCATGGAGGATATGGGAGTGAGCAGTCCGCTCATCAGCATGAAAACCAATATGAAGAAGAACATGACGAACATTGCCTGCTGCATGGTGTCAGAATAGTTGGAAACTATTAGACCAAATCCGGAAAGTGCGAATATGAAAAGGAGGGAAAACAGATAGACAGTCCAAATACCGCCATGCGGCGACAACCCATATACAGCCCAGGCCAGCAACATGCAGATAGACAACACTATGAGTCCCATAACCCAATATGGAATCAGCTTTGCGAAAATAAATGATGTCTTGCGGACAGGCGTGATGTTTATCTGCTCAATGGTCCCTTTCTCCTTTTCACCGACGATGTTCAGGGCCGGGAGAAAGCCTCCGAGAAGAATAATAACGATGACCATGTAGGCAGGAATCATGAAGTTCTTATAGTCCATGTACGGGTTGAACTTGTTAAGCACACTTATACTCACTTTCGGTATTCTCTCAGGGTTATCCTTATACAGATAAGATAAATTCTCGGTGTAAAAGTCCCCGCATACAGCATTGATATATCCGGAGCCGAGTGTTCCTTTTATCTGGTTCACAGCATTAACAGATATCTGCATAGGAGATTGTCCGGTCATTATAAGCTGTTCCTCAAAGTAGTCCGGTATTTCTATTATTGCATCTACTTTATTCAGCATAAGCTGCTCCATGCTCTCATTGTAATTTGCGCTTACATCCTCAAGAATGAAATAGCCGGATGCATCTATTTTCTGTATGAACTTACCTGACATACTGCTTCCATCAGTATCCACCACAGCCAAACGTATGTTCTTTATATCCATAGTCATTATCCATGGTATTACCAGCATAATCATTATAGGGAATACAACAATCAGTTTAGGCAAAAACGGATTGCGGAAAAACTGTTTGAATTCTTTTATTATTAGAAACTTTATCATCATTTCAGTCTGAGTTTGAAGTTTTTAATACTTATTGCCAGTAAAAAGACCGCCATTACAGACAGTATGATAAACTCTTTTGCGACCATGCTCATAGAAAGGCCCTCTATCATCAATTTCCTTACACCCTCAATGTACCAACTAGCCGGAATGATATAAGAAACTATTTGAAATATTCCCGGCATACTCTCTATGGGAAATAGGAGACCGGAAAGGAATATCACCGGAATCATAAGCACCATACCGGAGCCGAGCATAGCGGCGAGCTGAGTTCTTGCTTTTGTAGAAATCAACAGGCCGAGGGCAAGGGAAACAATTATGTAAATAAGAGACAGCAGAGTGAGACTCCAGAAACTCCCGGTCATCGGAACATCCAGCAATGTTATTGACAACAGCAATATGGTCAGGTAGTTGACTATGGATAATACCATGTAAGGGATCATTTTAGAAATAATAATGACTAAAGGCCTCATTGGAGAAACAAGGAGAATTTCCATTGTACCGGATTCTTTCTCCCTTACGATAGAGATGGAGGTCATCATGGCGCAGATGAGAATGATAATCAGCCCCATGACTCCGGGAACAAAACTGTACGAACTGCGCATTTGAGGATTAAACAGCATTCTGATATTCGGTTGTATCCCTGCCTGTCCGGCTGTTGCGCCAGAGGAAAGTTCCATGGTTATTATTCCTGAAGCATATGCTGCTGCCGCTCTGGCAGTATTGGTATTGGACCCATCGGTTATCAATTGGACAACACTTCCTTCCGGGGAAAATACCTCATCGGCAAAACCAGGAGAGAATACCATTGCCAGACTTATACTTCCGTCCCTGAAATATTTCTCTATATTATCTGAACTGTGGAGTATCTTGCGTACCGTGAAATATTCACTCGCATCTATTCTTTCCGTCAGTCTTCTTATCATCTCATCCTGTTGTACAGATACTACCGCAAGATCCATATTGCGTATTTCTGTTGAAATCGCAAATCCGAACAATATAATTTGGACAGTCGGTATTCCGAGCAATATCAACATCGTCCTGCTGTCCCTAAACACGTGAAGAAATTCCTTTTTAACAAATGCCTTAAGCTGTCTCATGGCTGTCTATCCTATACGTTCCGCATTTCTTGCCAGCATATAAAATACATCGTCCATCGTCCCGGCGCCGAGGGAGGCCTTTAGTTCCGAAGGGGTGCCCATCGCCGCAATGCGTCCGTCGACCATTATCGAGACTCTGTGGCAATATTCGGCCTCATCCATATAATGGGTGGTCACAAACACGGTTATGCCGCGCTCCGAGGCCTCGTAAATCTGCCTCCAGAACTGTCTTCGGGTAACAGGGTCGACTCCTCCCGTCGGCTCATCCAGAAAGACTACCGCCGGTTCGTGGAAGATGGATACGGAAAAGGCCAGTTTCTGTTTCCAGCCCAGCGGCAGGGAGCCTACGAGAATGTCCCGCTCGTCATACAGCCCCAGCCTTGTCAGCACCGCGGTTCTTTTGGCGGCAATGTCCTTCTCCCTCATCCCGTATATGCCGGCAAAGAGAGTCATGTTTTCGGAAACGGTAAGGTCATCGTAAAGGGAGAATCTCTGGCTCATGTACCCTATGCGCCTTTTTATTTTCTCGGGGTCCTTCACGACATCAATTCCGGCCACAACCGCTTTCCCGGACGTAGGGCGGCTGAGCCCGCAGAGCATCCTCATGGCCGTAGTCTTGCCCGCACCGTTGGCTCCGAGAAATCCGAAGATCTCTCCTTTCTCCACCGAAAACGAGATATTGTCTACGGCAGTAAAGTTTCCGAACTGCTTTGTCAGCGACTCGGCATGTATGGCCATCTCACTCATAATCATTATTGTCAAAATCCATAAAACAGTCTTCCACGGTGGGCGTACATTCGGCTAAGGTGGAAATATCGTATCCGGCTGAGGCCGCTCTCTCCGACAGCTCGGCAAGGCTCAGGGATGAAGAGACTATGTGCAGCCTGTCACCGAAGGGGTAGCAGGCCTGCACTCCGTCGATTGCCGCAAGGCCGTCAAGGGCCTTCACGGTGCTGCCGCCCGCCTTTATTTCAAACAGGCGCTTGCCGAACTTCTCCGTTATGGCCCCGGGCGAGTCCGTCTTGAAGAAGCGGCCGTCCTTCATGAGGGACACGGTGTCGCAGAGGGATGCCTCATCCATATAGGGAGTGCTCACTATTATCGTCATGCCCTGGGCCTTGAGCCGTGAGAGCATCTGCCAGAACTCCTTGCGGCTGACGGGGTCCACGCCCGTCGTAGGCTCATCGAGAAAAAGCACACGGGGCCTGTGTATCATGGCGCAGCACAAGGCCAGTTTCTGCTTCATTCCTCCTGAGAGTTTCCCCGCACGTCTTTTCCTGAACGGCTCTATCTGCCGGTATATGTCCTCGACCAGGCTGTAATTCTCCTGAACAGTGGTGTTGAAAACCGATGCGAACAGGGAAAGATTCTCCTCCACCGTCAGATCCTGGTAAAGCGAGAAATGCCCGGGCATATATCCGACCAGCCTGCGTATCTCCATCATGTCCTTGACCGTATCGTATCCGCACACTTGAGCCGAGCCGGAATCCGGCACAATCAATGTCGTCATTATGCGGAACAGCGAGGTCTTCCCGGCTCCGTCGGGGCCTATGATTCCGAAGAGCGAGCCCTCCTCCACCTCGAGGCTTACATCCTTCAGGGCCTGGATTTTCCCGTAACTCAGACGGACATTCCTTACTGACACCTCTGCCATAAACTACAGTATTACCTCTCCGTACATTCCTATCTTCAGATATCCGTCATTCCTGACCGATATTTTTACCGCATAGACCAGATTCTCCCGCTCGTCCTTGGTCTGGATGCTTTTCGGGGAAAACTCGCTTTTGTCCGAAATCCAGCTCACCGTCCCCTCGTACTCCCTCGTATTGTCCCCTCCGAAGTCAGCGATTACCTTGACCCTCTGTCCTATCCGGACATCCTTCAGCTGCCAGAGGCAGAAATACGCCCTGAGGGTCATTGTACGGGTGTCAGCCACCCTGAACAGCGGCTTGCCGCTGACTGCGAGCTCTCCGGCATGGGCGTACCGGGCCAGCACCGTCCCGTCCACAGGGGATGCAATCCTGCATTTGGACAGTTGATCCTCGATCTGCAGTATCCGGTTACGGGCGGAGGAGATCTGACCTTCGAGGGATGCAATGGTATTGCCGAGGCCCGACTCCTGCGCCTCTATCTGCCCCTCAAGGACTTCTATCGCGGAAAGAATGTCTTCCAGGTCCTTCGGGGTGGCGGCATCGTCCTCGAGCAGCCGCTCTATCCTGTCCTTCTCCCTGAGCTGCTGTTTCAGCCGGCTCCTCATTGCGGAAGTCTGTCTGTCTATGTCGGGCATACTGCCTTCCAGGAACATGATGCTTTCCTCAAGCTGCTGCTTCTGCAGGAAAAGCTGCACTGTATCTATCTGACCCACTGCCTGCCCGGCCTGAAGCTGCTGTCCCTCGGTCAGGTCCAGCCATTCTATTTTGCCCGTCGCTTCTGACGAGACGGTTATCTCGTCGGCCTCAAAAGTGCCGGCGGCATCGGAACTCATTCCGGAAGGTCCGCAGGAATTCAGGAGTATCAGGGAGCAGGGAGCGCATATTGCCGTCATTATAATTTTTTTCATTGCCGTGCCGTTTAGTAGTTCAACGTATATTTCATTTCGTATAATTTTTTCAAATATTCCAGTTCATGGATGGACTTGTCGATTCTGGCCCTGTGCTCGTCATTGATGTCCCTCAGCAGGTCGCTGATCAGGAGCGTGCCGTTCCGCAGCTGGGACTCAGAGGCCTCCCGGATGGATGTCCGGATGTTGATAAGCCTGTCGTCGTCCTCGAGAATCTTTCTCATCTGCTCAATGTCCGCATTCAGGCGGACCTGCTCAATCCGTTTGCCGTACAGGAAGGTCTCTCTCTGCAGCTCGACCTGGCGTACGGATGCATCGAGCCTGCGTTCTGTGTTCCTCTTTGTGTAGAATGCGGAAATATTCCACTGGAAGCGCACTCCTACATAGAAGTTCGGCCTCCACCGGTATTCCATCATATCCTCGAACATGTTCCGACCCGGATAGCCGTACAAACCTTGAGCGAACAGGCTGAACCTAGGCATAAGCATGGATTTCACCGCTGTCCTGTCGGCTTCTATGGAGAGAGCCATCGCGTCGTAAAGCTGCAGCTCCGGTCTATTATTCTGCGGACCGCCGCTGTACAGTACCGGCTCTGGCCTGATAAAAGTATCCTCTTCCGAAAGTTCCCTGCCGGTCATGACTGACAGCACCTGTATATAGGCTTTCCTGGAGCAGCAGATCCGGGTCCTCTGCTGTGAGTTGGCGATGAGCTCTGCCTCTACCTTGGCCAGGTCGGAGGGGCCGGCCAGACCGTTGTCAATATAGGACCGGATGATTTTGCGGTTATCCTCCAGTATGCCTGATGCCAAGTCGTTGAGACGGAGCTGTTCATCGAGGACGAGAATGCCGAAATACAGCTGGTTGACCTTGTCCGCCAGTGCGTACAGCTCGACTTCCACGGACTTTGAGGATACCTCTTTCTCTGCCAGGACCGCCTCTTTCCTGGACTTTGTGTAACCGCCGTCCCACAGTGTCTGTTCTATGTTCAGCGCCAGCTTGTACTGGTCCTTGTGGAGCCCGGAAATATCCACTCCGAGCATACTGAACACATCAGTCATGCTTTCAGGAAAAGACACTACGTCACTCTGGTACGTGGCCTGTCCGGACAGGGATATCTGCGGCGCCCATGCGGAAGAGGCATTGGCAAGGGAGAAATCCGCAATCCTGTCTATCAGTTCGAACTGGCGGATGGCCGGGTAATTGACATGGGCCAGTTGCTGGATGCCGTCGAGCGTATATTCCTCGGCCGAGGCATACATCCAGGAATACAGTACCGTTAAGAGAATTACCAGCTTTTTCATTTTACCAGCATTTTCAGAATCCGCTCTGTATTTTCCGCCTTGCGCTCCTCTATCATGGCCGCGACGGCCTCATCGGACACACCGAAGCAGGAACTGCGGATGTCAGCGGAAATGAATGCCGATATATTGAACAGGGCCATTTCAATTATAATCGACCGGATGTCGAATCCGATGCTGAGACCTTCTTTCTCCGCCGCCTTTTTAAGGCTCGCCGCCACATCCATTATGTTTCCGTCCTGCCGTGCGACAGCCGCGAACATAGACATCCTGTCACGGTTGAAACAGATCTCCCGGAGCATGAATTTCGGCAGTTCCGGATGCCTGAGGAGGAAATCCATGTGGTGGCCGACGATGTAGCGGACCTGACCCTCAAGATTCCCAGGAGCAGCGGCTCTCGCAGGAAGGCATATCGCCTCCTTGACAAGTGCCATTTTCCCCTGGATGAACATCTCGAAAAGGTTCTCCTTCGTCTGAAAATAGTAATGCAGCATGGCATGGGTCACCTTCGCCCTGGCGGCTATGCTTGCCGTGGTCGTTCCGTCATACCCTTTCTCAAGAAACTCTGCATCAGCGGCTTCCAGAATTATTAGCCGTGTACTTTTCTTCTCTTTTACCATATTTCTTTAATTTTAACTAACAAGTTGGTTTAACAATTTGGTTGACAAAAGTACGAATAATATCGATAAAACCAAATTTAGGTTACAATACCTAGAATCTTTTTGAGCAAAACATTGCGAATCTGCTGTTGCTGTTTTTGCGCACTCCTGCTCCGCTCACCTTCAGAAACTGATGCTAACGGGTGGTACTGCAATGGTAACCTAAGAAGCGCATGCCCCGGTATTCGCCCTCCGGGTTATCTTCCATAGGGAGTGACAAGCGCAGCGGGGCTTATGATAAGGGGAAACCGCACCTGCCGACATAGCCGGATTTCTTGAGCGATACACAAAATCTGATTGCCTGGACTCACCTTACTTTGACCTTACTTTGACCTTACCTTGCCGCACCGCCAGCAGTCCGTAATGGCCTATTTCGTGTATCCAGTTGGATAACAGATGATTGCGAAATTATGCGGCTAACAGACTGAACAGTACGCCGAAATACGAACTTCATATAATAGCGTTAGGAAGGTGCTGAGGCAGGGGTAGTCCGCGTTCAACGCATTTTCTTCAGGGTGAGTCTGTAGTTGGATTAATCGTGCATAATGTTGTCAGTCAACGATATGCGTGAAAGGAAGGTTAACAGACTATGAGGCGACTGCCTGCAGTGGATCACCTGCAAAAGTTCTCCAGGATGTGTCATTGGAGCACCTGAAACATAAACATACCGAATAAAAAATCCTTGAAGTGGTTGGACTTCAAGGATTTGCTTTAATTTGCCAAATCTTTTGGCGGTGCGGACGGGACTAACGGAGTTTTTAATCAAAACTGATATTCAATCTATTATAATAATCCTCCAAGAAAAGCCCCCAGTTCTGCACCTGCTTCATTTCTATGTTTTTCCGATAGGAATTTGCCTTGTTCCAACGGGGTAAAGATAGTAATTTTCGATTGAATAACCAAATGAATAATATATTGAATTTCGAGATGGACTTCTTATAAAACCAATTTATAATCTCCTAAATTCCAATAATACTCAAAGAACAAGGGAACAAAGTATCTATTTTACTTTTTACTTCATTTTTTCCAAATATCATAGCAAAAGTGATATATTTTCATATTTTATCACTATTTTTGTATTTGAAGGATTATTTGATAATCTTTATCCCTGTAAAAGCTGATAATAAAAACATCTATAACATGAAAACATATACTCCTACTCCTATTAACACAGATAACATAGAGTTACCTAAAGCTCTAAATGAACTAACTGAACAAATGGCACGTAATGTGCATGATGTATGGGCAAAAGGTCGTATTGACGAAGGCTGGCGTTATGGTGAGCAACGTAATGATCAACAAAAGGAACATCCCTGTTTAGTATCATATGACGAACTGTCTGAATCGGAGCGCGAATACGACAGGAAGACTGCCATTCAAACTCTTAAATTAATCTTCAAACTCGGATTCAGAGTAAGCAAATTTCATTTGGAATTGAATGAATCTGGTATCCTTGACCGAATTAAACATATTCATCACGGATTCTATTGGACAATGGGAGGAACTATCATAATGACTATTCTTATTATTGCAGCGCTAATTATGTCTCCCCATTTCGAATATAATTCATGGCTTATTCTTACCGCAATAACCATTATTGGTGTATGTGCCTTGTGTTGGTTAGGGTATTATTGCAAACATCTATTGAAAATCTATTCAGATAGTCGTAAAGAAGTTTTTGAGACGGAATTATCACTCTATCGTGAAGCCGTTCGTCGCGAAGAGTTGATATTGAATGAACAGACAAATAATGAATTACAAAATCTCAAGATTGAAATAAAGCGTAAAGAGCTCGAAATAGAACAGCTAAACAATAAAATTAAAGAAATAAAGTAATTTCTACTCTTACTTAAATCATTGCTTATGAACTCACTGATCCGTTTCTTCACACTCCGTTTTGACAAGACCTTTTCTGGTAGCGGACGTAAACAGTTTACCTGGTTGGTCGGTGTGTTACTACTCTTTTTCGGCATAATCTATCTGATTAGCTGGTTCTTTGTATTTCCGGAGCCCACCGACACTTCCCAGCCGACCTCAAGCAATGATGTTCCGATGGGACGCCTATTACAACTGATTTGCCTTTTTATCGATCCGGGCAGCGTGGCTAATGTGCCAGCAGAACTACGCTGGTTCTCGTTGATTGTAGCCATTTTGGGATTATTGCTTTTCACAGGATTGCTAATCTCAGTAGTATCAAACATGCTGGAACGCCACGTGGAACGTTACCGTGAGGGCAACATTTCTTATCCCCTAGAAAACCATATAGTGATTATCGGATTCGATGAAATGGTTCCAATGCTCATACAGCAAATCTGTACCGATCCTCAATACGAAGATTGTTACATACTAATTCAAAGCATACAGCCAGCTTCCGAAGTACGCTGCCGCATTCATACCGTACTTGACATCAAGCAGGAAAAACGAATACTGGTTCTGCATGCTCAACGTAATTCGACCGAAGAACTGGAAAAACTCTATACAACCAGTGCCCGTGAAATTTTTCTGATTGGAGAATCGAATGAATACGACCATGATTCGCTTAATATTGACTCACTACAGAAAATCGTGGCAATCCATCGAAAGAAACAGAATTGTCCACGCATCACGGTGTCGGTATTATTCGAATATCAGACTACGTATGCAGCCTTCCAAGTATCGGATCTGGCAGAAGAATGGCGCCAGCAGATTGACTTCCGGCCATTCAACTTTTATGAGGAATGGGCTAAGAAGTTATTAGTAAAACGACATTACGGAGAAGGGAATGCAAAAGTAGAATATCCCGCATTGGACCGAGAACCAATTACATGGGAAAGTGACCGATACATTCACTTTGTCATCATTGGCATGAGTCGGATGGGAGTGGCTTTAGGTGTAGAAGCTGCACACTTGCTTCATTTTCCAAATTTCTGCCGTGACCAACAATTAAAAAGTCGAATCACATTTATTGATGCTGCTGCCGACGAAGAGATGAACTTTTTCCGAGGACATTATCGCCACTACTTCGATCTTTCTTTAAGCTATTACCGACACATGGAACAGATTGGGATGATCCAAACAATCCCACCCAATCAAGTGTATAAAAAAAACGCAAACTTCCTTGACATAGAATTTGAATTTATCAAAGGTCGTGCTGAGAATCCAGCAATTCAAACGCTGCTCGCTCAATGGGCCAAAGATCCGCAACAAGAATTATCCATCGCTATTTGCCTGAACTTTCCACCACAAAGTATGGCCATGGGTCTCTATCTTCCTGACATAATCTATGACAAAAATATACCAGTCTTTGTCCGACAAGAAACTTCGAGCGCATTACTTGACATGCTTAATAATCGTGTTAAAAAAGAACAACTGAACCGATATTCTCATGTATATCCATTTGGCATGCTAGCCAATTGTTTCGATTTAGACCGTCATAGTACCCGCCGAGCACAGCTAGTCAATTACATTTACGATTATAAAAATAAGTTTGGTTACGGCCCTTCCTCTTGTCCCTCGGACTCCGAATTGATAAACGGGTGGAATAAATTACCAGTAGCTCTCCAATGGTCAAACCTTTATTGCGCAGATTCCATAGATTTGAAACTACGTTCGCTGGGCTTTTGCACAACACTGCCTCTGCGATTGACACTCGAACAGGTTGAACTGATGGCCGAAGTGGAACATAACCGTTGGAATATGGAAAAACTTCTTTTAGGGTATCGCAAGCCAACGCCAGAGGAAGAAGAGAAGTGTAAGGATAAAGCGGTGCGCAAGGAGTATAAGACGAAGCGCTTTGTCCATACGGATATCCGGCCTTACTATCAGTTAGATGAAGGGACCAAAGAATATGACCGCTGTATTTCAGAGTGTTTGCCGTTGATTGCAAAGCAATAAACGGCAAATACCCATATTATCAAACTCACAAATATCTATATGCTATGAATCTGGACATTATTATTTCAGGCTCTCGTTTTGGGAAAGAACGAGAAATTATCATCCAAATACTAAGGCAATACACACAGGCTAACGTGTATGATTGTAATGATTACGCCACCGACATCATACGTGAAAGTAAACAAGCAGAGATTAACGCCTTTATCCGTCATTGCGACTGGTATGTCCTGGTAGCCAGTACCAACACTTACGGCCAATATACTTTCGAGGAATGGAATATCATAACCAGCTGCATAAAGCAAAAGTCGCGCGAGCAGATGGTAACCATCATAAGATGCGACAATGTGGCCCAATCAACAAAAGAGCAGCAAATTCAAGATAATGGAAAATACCCTTTCACTTCCTTCGAGGCCAAACTGGTGGAACAAGGCATATCGCCACATAACTTCTATGTGACCTACACATATGACAAAGATTTTAAATCACTGCAACAAGCAATCACCAAAGAACTCGATATTGTAGTCAACAAAAACCTAGTGCTGCGAAAATACACTACACCCCTGCGCTGCGTGACAGCCAAGCATGTATTTACCAACCAATATCGTACGGAAAAAAGTAACGGGTTTGTAGAGAACATGTACCTACGGCGCAATACTCTTGATGATGTACTGGAACACAATAACAGTTTTGCCTTTATCATCGGCGCACCAGCTTCGGGAAAAACCCGGGCTATGTATGAATTTCTAAAGCAACGCGCACAGATAAAGCCGGAAGCTCGCATGCTGGCTGTCAACAGCCGGAATCTGGAAGAAACCGTAAACTGTCTGGAAAATTACCAGAGATGGCATCATACATTAATTAATGGAGATACACAAGACCTGTCTGACTATTATTTCGTATGCGACCAGGTGAACGACATGCTCTATACCGAAACCAACATCGGACTATTTGCACGCCTGTATCGGATAGCAGTGGAACAATTCAATGCTCACTTATTATGTACGTCATTGACTGAAAGTTACCGTGACCTGACGGAACACCCTAAATGGAAAGAAGCTTTCACATTCACTTCTTACAGCGAAATCGCCATACGTAAACTACAGGACGAGCCAGTGGAATTTGTATCCAAACTCGAAAGACTAATGACAGACGACGATTACCCCTCAACTCGCTCCCCAAAAAGAGAAGTTATAGGTGACTACATTAAAGGTCTGGTAGATTACAACGAATCTATCATGAACGCCGTAAACAACTACTCGAAGAAACGCAAGAATATCATTGAACATTTTATCAAAGCCTACCATACTATCCGTATTTTCCGAAGAGGAAACATCATTCCACTGGGACTTCTTGTTAAAGTGCTTGAACAAATTACAGGAATTCAATTCAATACAGCATCGGTCAACGAATTACTAGACTTCTTTAAAGAAAACAATATTCTCAGTGTTTATTCCACTGAATTTGACCCAGAACTACCCAATATCAGTGACAATTTGTTTGAATACGACAATGAGCTTCTTCACATGCGATATCCAGCCTGTTTTCTGATTCGCATAGATAATGATTACATCTGGAATATTTTATATGAACAATATGCCTATGACCGAAAAAAGACTGAAGACATGGAAAAATGCATGTCCTACTACTGCCAAGCCTTTCTGCAAGATGCTCCAATCACTACTTTACGACGTATCATAGCCCGTTCTCCTTCGGTTATCCTGTCCATGTTTTACGGAGCTCATCCCGATAATGTACGCAGCTTTGTCATGGCCAAACTGAAACGACTATGCCAAGATGACAATTTATGGGCACACAATAGTAACGATCTCTGCCTGCTTATTGCCCATGTATTACACAGGTCCCAAAACTTAGAAGAATTTCAGAACGATTTTCGCATGGTTTCTACATGGACAAAAAATCGATTCAATCTAACCGAAGAAACCGTTGCCGAACTGATGGGGTTCACCCAACATCGTTCTTCCGTTATTCAGAAACAACTCAAAGAATTCCTTTTCTCTAATGGATGGGACTTCAGCAGCCATACAGGAATTTCTTTCTATTATCACTCACGCATGATTCAGTATCTGACATCGTTTGAGGAAGTAAAAACCTACATGGAAGAAAAAGTACTGATTCCTATTGTGCTGGAAGGACAATATGGAGATGAGGGGCTGATTGACAACAACCGACAAACACTGCTACGCTCATTATTATGCTTTTGCAAAGATACCATACAACTGAGTTGCATACTAAGATGGGCACAACAACTGCAAGTGAAAATCAACCGTGATATAATATACCTGCTAAACAAGTTAATCAAAGATTCCACGAAACTACAATATCCACAAGAAAATGCTCTTGCCCTGCAAATATTAAGTGACTTTTTCAATCATATACATATTAACGACATAGGACAAGATTTGCTATATTATTACCTGATTGATATGGCCTGTTGCTTCCAAAATGCTCTCACTTTCTACCAGCAGGGAGAGAATTTTCTGGTACAAAATCCTGGCTTGAACAAGCGTGCCATCAGTACAATGCTGAATCGTTCACGTCCAGATGAATTCAGTCTGATTTATCGCTACTTTTTCAACGAGGGTAAACTTTGCAAAAAATTGCCTCAAGTATCTCGCAACCTGTTACTCAAGCAGATGAATTTCAGTGATAGTATCGCATTGTTAGATTTACTATTCAACCAAGCTGATGAAGATAGTACTCCTGATGTAAATACGCTCATATCGCTACTCACAGGGTTAAAACTAGACGACTATGCCTATCAAAACTTACTACAAATGCTCTGTCACCCCAGATTACAAGGTATACACTATAATGAATCGGTCATCTGTATGATGCTACAATATTGCAACGGTGAGCCACAAGAAGCATACATCATCGAACAGTTCATAAAACCGAACCATTGCCAATACTTGGTAAAGAAATATGGAAAAGCTAAAAACAAAGAACAATTGAAACAAGAGGTTGAAAACTATTGGAACTCACTTGCTTATGATGAAAGAATCGTCACTGCCCGGATAAAAAATACATTTAACCGCAATTTTTTCAATATCAAGGAATACACCTTCACAACAATGAACAATTTGCTCCAACAAAAGAAAGCAATCGATTCCAGCCTGTTCAACAATATGCTCAGAAAATTATTCTACCTATACGAAAACAATTGCGGAAAACCAACAATAGACAGACACCAATTCGACAAATTCCGTAGAGAGATCCTGTCATTCCTTGAACAAAAAACAAACGTGATTGACATTTCAACCGGTATTACAAGAAAGCGGATTGACCTACTTAGGGACTGTCGTTTAATTCCGTCATCATGAGTCAATCGGCAGACTGTCCCTGTAATTTTTCCGATCGAACTCATC
>CALUSM010000031.1 GCA_944323445.1 uncultured Bacteroidales bacterium | reverse complement strand
TCGCAGCCGCTCTACGCGGTGGTGGACGCTGAGGGCAGCACCCTCTCCGGCCCCGTCGGAAGCTGCTCCGAGGAGGAGTTCCTGAACTTTCTGAATTTCTAAAAGGAAATCAATACAGAATCTGTCTCAGCAGATGCTTGGCATAATCCCTCTCCTCGATCTGAGGATGAGGGATTTTTAATGCGGGGGTATCTAGATGACGGTCCCCGTAAAGAACAATGTCTATGTCGATTATCCGGGGCCGGTAGATACGGCAGCCGCCGGCACCGAACTCAGGCTCGTGTGCCGGACGTCCCATCTTCTGTTCCACCCACTGACAGACCTTCAGAAGGTCCTCGGGCGGAACGGTAGTCTCGAAGGAAACAGCTTGGTTCATGAACGGTGCGGTACCCTCAGGCATGCCCCAGGGCTCTGTCTCGAGTACCTCGGACTCCCGCACATCGGAAAAAAGCCAGGGGGCCAGCGACGTAACAATTAACGAAGTGGCTATGCTGAGATTCCGCCGCCGGTCCCCCATATTGCTGCCCAAAATAAGATAGACCCTTACAGGCTGAAGCTCCGGTGTCATAGCAGTCCTAGCTCCAGCAATGCCTCATCGCTCATCCGGGACTTGTCCCACGGCGGTTCGAACGTAATTTCTATCGCCACATCCGTGACTCCCGGTGTATCAGCCACAGCCGTATGCACGTCTTCCACAAGAGTGTCGGACATGGGGCAGTTGGGAGCCGTAAGGGTCATCTTGATGTAGACCTTCTGGTCATCATCAATGGTCATGTCATAGATGAGGCCGAGATCGTAGATGTTGACAGGAATCTCGGGGTCATAGACCTGCTTGAGGGCCCGCACGACATCGCGGGCAAGAGTCGTTTTATCCATATCAGTCCTGTTGGCTTTTAAACTTGAGGGCGTCCCCGCGTATCTGCTCCATCATCGCCACCAGTCCGTTGGCCCTGGTGGGAGAGAGGTTCTCGCGAAGTCCGATCTCGTCTATGAAAGAGTTGTCTGCCGCGAGTATCTCGTCAGGCGTCCTCCCGTTGTAAACCTGTATGAGCAGGGAGATGATGCCTTTTGTGATGATTGCGTCGCTGTCCGCTGTAAACCAAAGCCGCCCGTCCCGGTACTCAGTATCGAGCCAGACCCTGGACTGGCATCCCTTTATGAGACGTTCCTCCTGCTTTTTCTGCTCGTCTATCACAGGCAGGTCGCGGCCCAGCTCGATAAGGTACTCATAGCGGTCCATCCAGTCCCCGAAAGCAGCGAAACTGTCGACGATCTCCTGCTGTACTTCTTTTATTGTCTGCTGCATATCCTGTCTTTATCTATCTTAACATTTCCAACACTCTGCGCAGGGAGGAGATAAAGACCTCGCACTCCTGCATCGTATTATACGCTGCCAGTGATACCCGCACCACACCTGTCTGTCCGAACTTGTTCAGAAGCGGTTCAGAGCACATCTGTCCGGAACGCACGGCCACTCCCATCTTGTCCAGCAGGACAGCGATATCGCTGTGATGAGCTCCCTCGACCGTAAACGAGACCAGCGGAGCCTTGTGTCCGCCCGCTCCGTATATTCTCAATCCGTCTATTGAATTCATCTCATGCATGAGCCAGGCGGTCATTTCTTCTTCATTTTTCCTTACTTGTGCTATATCAATGGAAGTAACGAAATCAACAGCAGGCCGTAAAGTAGCAGCAGCTATGAAATTAGGCGTACCTGCCTCGAATCTGAGTGGAATAGGTGCGTAGGTTGTACTGCTGTATGTCACGGTATCAACCATCTCCCCACCACCCATCCATGGAGGCAGTGTCTCCAGCAGATCCCTGCGTCCGTAGAGCACTCCGGTACCGGTCAGAGCATAGAGCTTATGACCGGAGAAAGAGTAGAAGTCGCAGGGTATCTCCTGCACATCAATTCCGGCATGCACTATTCCCTGGGCGCCGTCGATATGAATAACTGCTCCGTAACGGTGTGCCAGGACAGTCAGCTCGGCGACCGGATTGACGATACCGAGCACATTAGAAATGTGCGCTGCGGAGACCATTCTCACCTTACCTTCGGAAAGTATCCGCTCAGCCTCCTCCATGTCCCACTGCCCGTCCTCCTTCACGGAGAAATACCTCAGGTGCGCACCTGTCCTCTCACATAGCATCTGCCAGGGTACAATATTGGAATGATGCTCGCCTTCGGAGAGCAGAATCTCGTCTCCGGGACGGATGTACCGCTGTCCGTAGACGTTGGCAAGCAGGTTTATCGATGCAGTGGTACCGGAAGTAATGACTATCTCCTCCCTCGCCTGGGCATTAATCAGTTCCCTTACGGCCTCCCTTCCTGCCTCGTAATGCTCTGTCGCAGCGGCTGCCAGACCATAGACGGCTCTGTGGACGTTGGCATTGGAATCAGCCAGCCAGCGGGTCGCGGCGTCTATCACGCTGCGGGGCTTCTGGGTAGTTGCAGCATTGTCGAAGTAAATCAGCTGCCTGCCGCCGCACCCTGCACTCTGGAGATATGGAAAAAGACTCCTTATCTTTTCTTTATTCTGAATCATGGTTGCTATAATTTCCAAATATTCTACAAAAGTAAGTAAATTTGCAGAAAATTATAGAAAAATTACTATGTATGATTATATCAAAGGTACACTGGAAGAATTGACCCCGGCAGAGGCAGTAGTCGAGTGTCACGGCATAGGATTCAAGCTTCAGATTTCTCTCAACACGTACGACCGGATTCTGGGTCAGAAGGAAGTGCGTCTCTACGTCCATCACCATCTGAGAGAGGACGAGGAGACGCTGTACGGATTCTGCGACAAGGACGAGCGCAGGATTTTCGCCCTGCTTATAGGCGTATCCGGAATAGGTCCCAACACCGCAAGGATGATGCTCTCCTCCCTCACACCGGACGAGATCTCGACGGCCGTGGCATCCGGAGACGTCAACCGTATCAAGGGAGTAAAGGGTATCGGACTCAAGACGGCCCAGAAAGTTATCATCGAGCTCAAGGACAAGATCTCCAAAGGAGGCGCCGGCCTCGACCTCTCAGGGGGTACGGTATCCGCCAATTCAGCCGAAGCATGCTCTGCCCTGATCATGCTGGGATTTGCCAAAAACGCTGTGGAGAAAACCGTTGCGTCGATAGTAAAAAAAGAACCCGGTCTCTCATTGGAGGACATTATCAAAAAAGCCCTAAAAATGTTGTAGACTCATTTCTTTTTAATACATTTGCATTGGATTAACAATTTAATTATAACCGGTTATGAACATACCCAGCAATTTAAAGTACACCAAAGATCACGAGTGGGTCAAGATTGACGGCGACGTAGCTACCGTCGGCATCACTGACTACGCACAGGATCAGCTCGGAGACATCGTCTTCGTAGACATTCAGACACAGGGCGAGACCCTTGAAAAAGAAGAGGTATTCGGAGCTATCGAGGCCGTAAAGACTGTTGCAGATGCCTTCATGCCTGTTTCAGGCGAGATTATCGAGGTCAACGCAGCTCTTGAAGGCGCTCCTCAGACAGTCAACACCGATCCCTACGGAGAAGGATGGATGATCAAAATCAGGATGTCCAATCCCGCAGAGGCCGATGAACTGATGGACGCCGACGCATACGCAGCCACTCTCTAATCCTCTCAGTGTACGCAATAATTTATCCGGCCGGGCAGCGATGTCCGGCCTTTTTCGTATATTTGTCGGAAACACTCAAACAAACACACCTATGTTACAAGAAGTCGCCCGCACCTACGACCTCCTCGCCAAGCTCGAGGAAAGATTCCCCGACAAGCAGGACATGCTCTGCATCAAATCAGGCAAACAGTGGATACGCCACAGTGTCAAGGACTATGTCAGGAACTCACACCTGATAGCCTATGCCCTCGCGTCCCTGGGATACGGCAAGGGCGACAAGGCGATAACCGTCTGCAACAACCGGCCGGAGT
Source organism: uncultured Bacteroidales bacterium (assembly GCA_944323445.1). Lineage (GTDB taxonomy): Bacteria > Bacteroidota > Bacteroidia > Bacteroidales > UBA932 > Coprenecus. The sequence goes on along the minus strand of CALUSM010000031.1, from coordinate 25,711 downwards.
GGAACTTCGTAGACATGGGCCTTAACATGGCAGGCCTAGTACATGTTCCGGTCTACCCTACCCTTGGAGCAGAGGAATACCTTTACATCTTCAATCACAGCGATGCCAGAATCATCTTTATAGGCACCATGAGCCAGTACCGCAAGCTCGAACCGATAGTACGCAGAATGGACAGGCCGGCGAGGATATTTCTGATGGACGATTCGGATAATATTCAGTGCATCAGGGACTTATATCTGATTGGGGAGAAAGACGAATTGGTTCAAAAGCCTGTAATAGAGAAGATTAAGACCGAAACCGGAACTGACGAGATGTGTTCAATCATATACACATCCGGCACTACAGGCACTCCGAAGGGTGTCATGCTATCTCACCACAACCTGATGTTCAACGCCTACAGTCATGCGGTTAAGCAGACTGTCCGTTCTGACCAACGCATGCTGAGTTTCCTGCCCCTATGCCATGTCTACGAGCGAAGCATGAATTACGAATACCAGTATATAGGAATAAGCATCTACTATGCCGAAAGTCTGGGCACTCTAGCACGCGACCTGGCAGACTGCCATGCCGACGGCTTCTGTGCGGTCCCCAGGGTACTGGAGATGATGTACTCCAAGCTGGAGGCCGCCGGTAAACATCTGAAAGGGTTCAGGAAAACCGTTTACGCGCAGGCCTGGAAATACGCCAACAATTATGACAACTACCATAAAGGATTGATATACAATGCCAAACGTAATCTGTACGACCGTCTCGTATACAGCAAATGGAGAGACAATCTGGGCGGTCACGAGATGCTGATAGTATCCGGTGGCTCATCGATACAGGCCAAAATCATCAGGCTCTTCAATGCCGCAAAGCTGCATATCTACGAAGGATACGGCATGACCGAGACATCCCCTGTCATAGCAGTGAACAATCCAGTCGAGGGTATCAATGTAATAGGAACAGTCGGTAAACCTCTTGAAAGAACCGAATTGAAATTTGCAGAAGACGGAGAAATTCTCACCCGCGGCCCGCATGTCATGCTAGGGTACTACAAGAATCCTGAGGCCACCAGGGAAGTCATCGACAAGGACGGATTCCTGCACACAGGAGACATAGGGAAGCTCGTAGACGGAAAGTACCTCCAAATTACTGACAGGAAAAAAGAGATATTCAAACTGTCACTTGGAAAATACGTCGCGCCTCAGGTCATAGAAAATCTGCTCAAAGAGTCACCCTACATCCAGAACTGTTTCGTATTCGGAGAAAATCAGAAATTTGCATCAGCCGTCATCATTCCCGACTTCGAACATCTCAGACATTGGGCGGAGAGCGAGGGAATCGATGCTCACGACCACTCTGCATTGGCATCCGATCCAAAGGTAACTGCGCTCATCCACGGCATAGTCGAGCAGGTCAATTCAAAGCTATCACCCCATGAGCACATAAAGCGCGAGAGGATAGTAAACGATGAGTGGACTGTAGCCAACGGCCTGCTCTCGCAAACACTCAAACTGAAACGTGCAAAACTGCTTGTCCGCTACAGCAGTATGATTCATGAAATCTACCGATAACATACCGGCCATGCGCCGGATCTGGAAAAAATGCTTCGAAGCGGATACTGAGTTCCTCAACCTGTTTTTCGGGAAAGGGCCCAATCTATGTAAAACTTATTTCCGTCAGGAAGGAAACGACATTGCGTCATCCCTTTCAGTGTTTCCGGTACAATACAACGGACACTCCGGAGGATACGTTTACGGAGTATGCACTGCTCCTGAATACAGAGGGCACAGTTATGCAGTCACTCTTCTGAGAAAAGCGGAAGAAGACTGCATGCATAACCTTGGAATGGATTTCTTCCTGCTGCGTCCGGCCTCCGAAAGCCTATTCAACTATTACAAGAAACAAGGATACTCCCTAAGTATACATAGAGGCAGATTCTGCACTCAGCTGCCGCAGATACCGGAACAGGTGCATTTTAGCCCAATTACTGGAACCGACCTTTATTTTCTGCGTAAAAAGTATTACGCAAAGACTGTTGGTATATTCGAATGGGAGATAAATACCTGCGGATACATACTGGACTATATCGCATACTGTCATGGCAAAGCGGCAGCAATCCACAGCACTGCTGTCGAAAAAGAGACTACCTACTTCTTAGGCTATCCTTCCGCAGATAATCCACAAACCATAATCTGTGAAGAAACCGGAATTCTTCCCGACGGGAGTAACCTAAACACAATCACATCTGCCATACGTCTCCTCTACCCTTCAGCAATAAATGCCATCATAAACAATCCATATCTAGAACAAAACGAAGACTTCCTCCTCAGCAAATGCCTTAATGAAAATTTTTCAATAGACGGCAATCCGTTATTTAGTTTTACAATGGAATAGTGTTCCACGTGGAACCAAATTACCTGCCAAAATAAACAAGAAGTACTGAAATATCGGCCGGGGATACCCCAGGTATCCTAGACGCTTCGGAAATCGTGCGCGGCTTGTGCTTTGAAAGCTTCATTCGCGATTCAATAGAAAGAGATGTCAGTCTTGAGTAATCGAAATTATCTGGAATAGACAAGGACTCCAAGCGATGCATTTTTTCTGCAAGTCGGGACTCACGCTCAATATAACCACGGTATTTTAGTGATGTGTTCAGACACTCCAGCACATCGGGCAAAAGAGAGGACTCCGAGGGAACAATCGTTTTGAAAGTTTCAGGAATATTTTTAGACGGCAGGAAATCAGCAAGAGAAATGGATAAATTGAATTTTTCATCAGACAGGGTTGTTCCACGTGGAACAAAGTCAAAAATCTGTTGGACCGAAAGATTTGGTTGCAGGACCAGCTCGGACAATGTCTTGGAAGTATAAATTTGCGGCTGACCAATGGATTTAAGTAATGAATTGATTTGCGGCAAGGGTAAACGTGTTGAGAGAAACAGGCCTTCAGACTGTGTTATGAGATTATGTTTTTGAACATATAGTCTGTACCGGAAATCCGAGAGAAGTCCCACTTGATGAGACAAATGAGAAAGACGTTCATCAGCATTGTCCTGACGGAGGAGTATGCGGTACTCAGCCCTCGACGTAAACATACGGTAAGGCTCGTCGACGCCCTTTGTTACCAGGTCATCAATGAGGACACCGATATACGAAGAGTCACGTTGAAGAATGAATTCGTCTCCTCGTCCTCTGATATGAAGGACAGCGTTGATTGCAGCAACTATTCCCTGAGCGGCCGCCTCTTCATAACCAGTTGTGCCGTTGACCTGTCCAGCAAGATAGAGATTGGGCACTATCCTTGAGCGAAGGGTATGGTCAAGAAGAGTAGGGTCGAAATAATCGTACTCAATTGCATAAGCGGGACGGAGCAGGTGCACATTTTCAAAACCGTCTACAAGCTGAAGCGCTGAAAGCTGAATCTCAAACGGCAAAGAAGAAGAAAAACCCTGCAGGTAGTACTCATTGGAAACGCGACCCTCAGGTTCCAAAAATATCTGATGAGAATCCCTGTCGGCAAATGTCCGGAGCTTGTCCTCGATGCTGGGACAGTATCGAGGACCGATACCTGTAATCAAGCCAGAGAAAAGAGGTGAGCGGTCAAAACCAGAACGGAGGACTTCGTGAACACTGATATTGGTATGAGCAATATAGCAGCTCATCTGTGGCAAGTCCCCACGCTGGGCAGAGGACTCATATGGAAGGTACGAGAATCTACCCGGATGCTCATCGCCTTCCTGAAGCAAGAGCTTTGAGAGATCGACCGACCTTACGTCAACACGCGGAGGTGTACCGGTCTTCATCCTGGACATTGTGATACCACGCTCAGAAAGTTGCGATGAAAGACCGTCCGATGAAGGCTCTGCTACCCTGCCGCCAACAGCTGTCTTGTCTCCAACAAAAATACGCCCATTAAGAAATGTCCCGGCTGTAAGAATGTAGCAGCGCGCCGAAAAATTTCCTCCCAGCGCAGTAGCAAGAGAAACTATTTCCCCGGCAGGTGAAAATTTAAAAGACGTGACGGTATCCTGCCACAAATACAGATTTGGAATATTTTCCAGTATCCAGCGCCAGTTCATGGAGTAAGACATACGGTCACACTGGGCTCGGGGACTCCACATTGCAGGACCTTTGGAACGGTTGAGCATACGGAACTGCAGAGTAGATGCGTCAGTAACGATACCAGAAAAACCGCCAAGTGCATCTATCTCTCTGATTATCTGCCCTTTAGCTATCCCTCCAATTGAAGGGTTGCAGGACATTTGAGCTATCTTATTGAGATCCATTGTGATAAGAAGTACGGAGACTCCCATGTTCGCTGCAGCGGCCGCAGCTTCACATCCGGCATGTCCGGCTCCTATCACTATTATGTCATAATCACTTCTCATTGCCTGGACTGTTTATGAATATCTGATCAAAAGGAAGACCCATCTCCGTGGCTAGAGAAAGTGCCTGCTCCTCCCCTTCCCTCATTCTGACTGCATCGTGCTCTGTACGGTCATCATAACCTAGAAGATGCAGAATGCCGTGAGCCATGACCCGGTAGAGCTCGTCGGAAAAACCTGTTGAGTACTCGCTTGCATTGGCCAGCACGGTATCCAGACTGATCACTATATCGGCGGACAACCGATCATTGCGCAGATGCACAGGCAGTTCGGAGTCATAGGCTGAGGTATCGAACGTTATGATATCAGTAAAATAGTCATGTCCCAGATACTTGCGGTTGACGTCCAGGACATACCCGTCGGAAGCGAATATGTAATTGATTGAGCCCGGAACACGATTTTTCCTAAGAATGATTTCCTTAATCCAATTTTTAATTGCATTTTTGTGGCGCAAATTGAAGGTTGCATCTATGACTTCAAATCTTATCATGCGGTCTGATTTTTGCTTAAAAATTTTTGTAAAATTAATAAAATTACAACTATGTCAAAAGTTAGTGTTATCGGAGTTGGCAATGTAGGTGCAACCTGCGCCAACGTACTCGCAAGCTGGAACATCTGCAAAGAAGTCGTACTTCTCGATGTAAGAGAGGGTTTCGCAGAAGGCAAGGCCATCGATATCCAGCAGTCAGCCAAAATAATGGGTATCAACACAAAGATCACAGGAGTGACAAACAACTACGAAGCTACAGCAGGCTCGGATGTTGTAGTAATCACCTCAGGAATGCCCCGTAAACCGGGTATGTCCCGCGAGGACCTCATCGGCACAAACGCAAAGATCGTAAGTGAAGTGGTAGCCAACGTTGTAAAGCACTCTCCCGAAGCTTACATCGTCATGGTCTCCAACCCTATGGACACAATGACCTACCTGACTTACAAGACAAGCGGAGTAAAGAAGAACCATCTCATCGGCATGGGAGGTGCACTCGACAGCAGCCGCTTTACATACTATCTCAGCCAGGCGCTCAACGTTCCCATGTGCGAGATTGACGGTATGGTCATCGGAGCACACGGTGACGCAACAATGGTACCACTCATGAGCAGCGTGCTCTACAAGGGCGGGAAGATAGAGAACCTCCTCAACGCAGAGCAGCGCGAGAAAGTGATAGCTGACACAATGGTAGGCGGCGCTACCATCACAAAACTGATGGGCACATCAGCCTACTACGCTCCCGGCGCATGCGCAGCCAGCATCGTACGCGCCATCCTGCACGATGAAAAGAGAATCATCCCCTGCAGCGTACCACAGAACGGAGAGTACGGTGAGGAGGACATCTGCCTCGGCGTCCCTGTAATTATAGGCAAGGACGGTGTAGAAGGCATCGTGAAAGTTGAGCTCACAGCTGACGAGGAGAAGAGATTCCACGAGGGAGCCGACAAGCAGAGAAACACCAACAAGATTCTCCACGAACTCGGACTTATCTAAAGTTTTTAACAGTTTTTTCAACAATTGTTGTGTTAATTCAGAAATTATTCCTACTTTTACAGTCGGAAAATTAGAAAAACACAAATAAAATGGAAGTTAAAAAATCTCCTAAAGCTAATCTCGAAAACAAAAAGATGTTTTACAGAGAGTTAGGTCTTATAGTGGCTCTCGGTGTAATACTTTGCGCTTTCGAGTGGAGCACCAGTGAAAAAGCAGAATCCGTAATCCAGCAGGAGGAAGCGGTAGTAGTCGAAGTTGAACAGGTTCCCGTAACGACAGAGGCTCCTCCCCCGCCCCCTGAAGCACCTAAGATGCCTGTACTGTCAGACATGATCGAGGTCGTAGACGATGATATCGTTGTAGACACTGATCTCTTTATAAGCCTTGAGGACGAGGCAGACATGGGTGTTGAAATTATGGACTATGTAGCCGAAGTCGCTGAAGAGACCATTGAGGAAGCTCCCATACCCTACACTCTCGTAGAGGAAAAGCCCTCATTCAACGGAGGAGATGCCAATGAGTTCACAAAATGGGTATTCTCGAACATGGTATACCCCGAGGTAGCCCGCGAGAACGGTATCTCTGGCCGAGTAACTCTCCAGTTTACAATTGAGACCGACGGCTCACTTACTAACATCAAAGTGCTCAGAGGTGTTGACCCCTCACTGGACCAGGAAGCAGTCAGAGTAGTATCCATGTCTCCGAAATGGACCCCCGGAAGACAGAGAGACAAAGCTGTACGAGTTACCTACAACTTCCCCATCATGTTCCAGTTGAGAAACTAATTCGGTCCAAAAGAATTCTAATGAGGCTGTCCCTGAATAAGAGTCAGCCTCATTTTTTTAATTAAACAACATGAAAAAGATAGAAACAGAGGTGGAAAGAATTGTAGTAGTATCAGTTATCCCGCAGGGTACGGATGAGCGGAGAATAAAGGAAAATCTGGACGAACTGGAATTCCTTGCACTCACAGCCGGAGCCAGAAGCGAGAAGAGGTTTACCCAGAAAATGGAAAGAGCAAACTCGAGGACTTACGTAGGCTCAGGAAAGCTCGAGGAAATAAAATCATACATTGAACAGAATGAAATCAGACTTGTAATCTTTGATGACGAGCTCACACCGTCACAGCTAAGAAATCTTGAGAAAGAACTAAACTGCAGAATTCTTGACAGGACAAACCTAATCCTGGACATATTCGCACAGAGGGCAAAGACAGCATACGCCAAGACACAGGTGGAGCTAGCGCAGTATCAATACCTTCTGCCTAGACTGACGCGAATGTGGACTCACCTGGAGAGACAAAGAGGAGGCATCGGAATGAGGGGCCCGGGTGAAAGCCAGATAGAAACTGACCGAAGAATTATCCTCAACAAGATAAGCCTTCTAAAAGATCAGCTTAAGAAGATTGACCGTCAGATGTCGTCACAGCGGGGCAACAGGGGATCACTTGTGAGGGTATCGCTAGTAGGATATACAAACGCCGGTAAAAGCACCCTGATGAACCTGCTGTCCAAGAGCGATGTATTCGCAGAGAACAAACTGTTCGCTACTCTGGACACAACGGTCAGAAAAGTTGTAATTGAAAACGTTCCGTTCCTCCTTTCAGACACTGTGGGATTCATACGAAAACTACCGACTGAACTTATAGAATCCTTTAAGAGCACCCTGGACGAAGTCAGGGAAGCGGATATATTGCTGCATGTAGTGGACATATCACATCCGGACTTTGAGGAACAGATCAATGCCGTGAACAGGACACTCATGGATATAGGCGCGAAGGATAAACCTATATTTATGGTTTTCAATAAAATAGACGCATACAACTACAAAGAGCGGAGCGAGTACGATTTCGAAGAGGAGAAGCCGGAGAATATCCCTCTGGAAAGACTTGAAAAAATGTGGATAGCAAAAGAAAATTCAGCATGCATATTCATATCGGCAAAGCAGAAAATCAATATCGAGAAACTGAGGAAAGACCTATACAGCATGGTAAAATCCATACATGAAGGTAGATACCCGTTCCACAACCTGTTGTACGAGGACTACAGCAGCTCCGAAATCAACTGAATGACAGCCTGAGGATCCTCAATATGAGTATTATGTCCTGTACCGGGGACTACTTCATGCCGACAAGAAGGCAGGTCAGACTTGATTTTATCAATTTTTGAGAGCGGTGTATAGACATCCTGATCTCCATAGATGAAATAAACAGGTATTTGCGTCTTTGAAAGAACTGAGACGCTGTCATCGCGCGTCATCAAACCGCGCACAACGGCTGCAACACCCTCGGGATCATGCGTCTCGCAAATTTCGACAGTCTCCGCAATCCTGTCATCGCACCTGCGGAGGTTGTCCTTGGCATACATGTTCGGAATGGCTATCTGCGCGAGCTGTACAAGCTTTCCGTTGAGTATAAAAGCTATCTCCTTATCTCTGTCCTTGACTTTTGATGGGTCGTCAGCATAGGGATTTGAATTGATATTCACGAGGGCAGATATCCGTTCAGACCAGTCTCGGAGAAATCTCTGGCCTACATAGCCGCCCATGGAATGACCGATAATTGTAGCCTTATCTACCTGACATTTGTCCAGAAGGTCAAGCAGGACCTTTGCATCGAACTGCATGCTGTTGACCTCAGGCGCAGAACCAGTAAGCCCCAGCCCGGGCAGGTCGATAGAAATAACATGGGAGGATTCAGGCAGCAATGTCCTGAAATCCTCCCATATATAAAGTGTCTCCAGATAACCGTGGAGCAAAACTATAGCTTTGTCACCCTTTCCTGTCTCATTGACATGCACTGGTATCCCGTTACAGGTGACAAAGTACTCCATAGCTAGTCTTTAAGCTTAGCACAGAGGAACTCACGGTTAAGACGGGCGATATGGCTGACAGTGATGCCTTTAGGGCACTCGCTCTGGCAGGCCTGGGTGTTTGTGCAGGCACCGAAACCGAGTTCGTCCATCTTTGCTACCATAGCTTTGGCCCTGCGCGCTGCCTCGGGACGTCCCTGAGGCAGAAGAGCAAGTGAGCTTACACGTGCAGCTACGAAAAGCATAGCAGAACCGTTCTTACAGGTAGCTACGCAGGCACCGCAGCCCACGCATGCTGCAGCGTCCATACTTTCGTCAGCCTTCTGTTTGGGAATGGGTATAGCATTGGCATCCTGAGCGGAACCGGCATTGACGGAGATAAATCCTCCGGCCTGGAGAATCTTGTCAAAAGCACCGCGGTTAACGACCAAATCCTTGATGATGGGGAATCCTGCACTTCTCCATGGCTCAATGGTGATAGTGTCACCGTCCCTGAACTTGCGCATGTGGAGCTGACAGGTCGTAATCTCACTGTCAGGTCCGTGGGGATGGCCGTTGATATAGAGCGAACACATACCACAGATACCCTCGCGGCAGTCGTGGTCAAAAGCGATAGGACCGGAATTCTTACAACCCTTATTTACTGCAACAGGGTCATTGCCCTCACGTATCAACTGATCGTTGAGGATATCGAGCATTTCGAGGAAAGAGGTATCGGGTGAGATATTGGACACCTTATATGTTTCGAAATGGCCTTTTGCCTTGGCGTTCTGCTGACGCCATACTTTCAAAGTAAAATTCATAATAATATCCCTCCTTAGTCTTTATAGTTACGTGTTGAAGGCTTAACAAATTCAAATACAAGGTCTTCCTTATGGAAAATCGGCTCCTTGCCCTCTCCGGCATACTCCCATGCACTGACATACTGATAGTTCTTGTCGTCACGGAGAGTCTCTCCTTCGGGAGTCTGCATCTCAACTCTGAAATGACCTCCGCAGGACTCGTTGCGGTTGAGAGCGTCGCGGGCCATCAGTTCACCGATTTCGAAGAAGTCATCGACACGGAGAGCTTTCTCAAGCTCCTGATTGAACTCCTCATTGGCACCTGGAACATATACATCCTTCATGTACTCGGCGTGGAGGTCGTGAATCTCCTTGATAGCCTCCTCCAGACCCTTCTTGTCACGGGCCATACCGACCTTTTCCCACATGATGTGGCCGAGTTTCTTGTGGTAATAATCCACAGGCTGCGTTCCCTTGTTGTTCAGGAAATATTTGATACGCTCCTTGACGGCCTTCTCAGCCTCGTCGAACTCAGGAGTATTGGTATTGACCTTAGGCTCCTGAATCTTATGCGACAGATAGTCTCCGATGGTGTAAGGGAGGATGAAATATCCGTCAGCCAGACCCTGCATGAGAGCGGAGGCACCGAGACGGTTACCGCCGTGGTCGGAGAAGTTGGCCTCTCCGATGGCATAGAGTCCGGGGATAGTGGTCTGGAGGTTGTAGTCTACCCAGATACCGCCCATGGTATAGTGGATGGCGGGATATATCATCATAGGCTCCTCGTAAGGGTTAACGCCTGTAATCTTCTCGTACATCTGGAAGAGGTTGCCGTAACGGGCTGTAATGACATCCTTTCCGAGTCTCTGAATAGCAGAGGAGAAATCGAGGAACACTGCGAGTCCGGTCTCGTTCACACCATATCCGGCATCACACCTTTCCTTAGCGGCGCGGGATGCCACGTCACGGGGAACGAGGTTACCGAATGCGGGATATCTGCGCTCGAGATAGTAGTCACGGTCCTCCTCAGGAATCTGAGAGCCCTTGATCTGCTTTGCACGGAGTTTCTTGACATCCTCCATCTTCTTGGGAACCCAGATACGTCCGTCATTACGGAGGGACTCACTCATCAGGGTCAGCTTGGACTGCTGGTCACCGTGCACGGGAATACATGTGGGGTGAATCTGGGCGAAGCAGGGATTTGCGAAGTAAGCGCCCTTCTTATAGCAGTGCCATGCGGCTGAACCGTTGGAGTTCATGGCATTGGTTGAGAGGAAGTAAGTATTTCCGTATCCTCCGGAAGCCAGCACTACTGCGTGTGCACCGAAACGCTCGATCTCACCGGTTACAAGGTTGCGGGTGATGATACCGCGGGCCTCGCCGTTGATGACCACGAGCTCAAGCATCTCATGACGGGGATAGGATTTGACAGTACCCTTTGCAATCTGACGGTTCAGGGAAGCGTAGGCACCGAGGAGGAGCTGCTGTCCGGTTTGACCGCGGGCATAGAATGTACGGCTTACCTGAGCGCCTCCGAAGGAGCGGTTGTCGAGCAGTCCGCCGTAGTCACGTGCGAAAGGAACACCCTGTGCCACGCACTGGTCGATAATCAGATTGCTGACCTCTGCAAGCCTGTAGACATTGGCCTCACGGCTGCGGTAGTCGCCTCCCTTGATGGTGTCGTAGAAGAGACGGTACACTGAGTCATTGTCATTCTGATAGTTCTTGGCGGCGTTGATACCTCCCTGGGCTGCGATAGAGTGGGCGCGGCGGGGAGAGTCGCTGATGCAGAAAATCTTGACATTATAACCGAGTTCACCGAGAGTGGCGGCTGCGGACGCACCGCCGAGGCCTGTGCCGATAACGATAATGTCGAGCTTTCTCTTATTGGCAGGGCTGACTACACGGATTGCGGCTTTATGCTTAGTCCATTTTTCAGCCAAAGGACCTTCGGGTACTTTGGAAATTAACTTATCCTCCATAATGTATCAATAGAATTAAAATTTGGTGCAATTTTACTCACTTTTCAGCACTTTTGCAAAACTTTTGTAACTCCGCACGTATATCTCTGTACTCCTCGCTCCGGTATACCAGCTCATAGATACATATCACTATAAGTCCTCCGGCAGCCACCTGGACGAGAAGCAGGAGCCAAGGTCTGATGTCAAGATAATTGAACAGATTGACAATCAAGGCCATAAATGCTGAGATGACAAGAATTGGAAAGATATCCGCAAGCTGCCTGCCTACACTGTATGGTATAAGCTTCGACACATAGAAAGCATGTATGAGATACAGAACCGCAGAGACAGCTATCATACTCCACAGCATGGCCTCCACACTGATAAATATCCCGAAAAGAACCGGCACAACACCCATAGACGTCTTGATTATCTCGAGCTTCAGTGTAATGTCGGAACGTCCGTCGGCGTTTATGACATTGACACAGCTGAGCATAAGGGGAAGGAAAAGTCCTGAAAAACACAGGATTCTCAGATACTTCACAGCCGGAAGCCATTGCTCTCCGAAAACAGTTATCATGAACGGCCCTGCAACAGCCCACAGACCGAATATCGCTGTAAAGGATATCAGTACCGTGGTCTTGAATATTTTCCTGTAGACCTGCACCTGACGGTCAGTCTCGTCCTGTACTTTTGACAATACCGGATAACACACGCGCTGCATCACCATTCCTACATTGGAAGTGAACATCGCCTTCACCTTCTCGGCCCTGGAATACAGACCAAGAGTAGAAGGGGTATAGACCTTTCCGATAATAAGGGAATATATCTCGGACCATACCGTACTCATAATGGAAGTCACAAGAAGCCTGCTCCCGAAAGAGAACATATCCTTGAAACTGTCCCTTGAGAAATTCAGTCCCGGATGCCAGCTAGAGACACACCACAGAAGAATGCTGCTTACTGCAATGCGCACAAGCTGAAGTATCACGAGACTCCAGAGCCCCATTCCTTTCAGCGCGCACACTATGGAAGCCACTGCGGCTACAGAAGCCGCAGCGAAGGATATCCATGCCTGAGTCTTGAAATCTATACTGCGGTAAAGCAATATCTTGTGGACTATTCCGAAAGCATTGAGCACAAGCGAAAGACTCAGTACCCGTATGACGCTTACAAGCACGTCCTGGCCGAAAAATCCGGCAATCAGAGGAGCTGCCAAATAGAGGATGATGTAGAGAAAAACACTGACACTTAGATTGAAAAAGAAAACTGTATCCAGATCTTTGCGGGAAACCTCTTTCTTGCGTGTCAATGCATTGGCAAATCCGCTGTCAACCAATGAATTTGACAGTGTAAGAAAAATAGCTGTCATCCCTATGATACCGAAGTCGGAAGGAGACAGCAGATGCGCCAGGACTATATTTGCCGCTCCTGCGATTCCAGAACCCAGGATATTCTCGGTAAAACCCCACCCTACCCCTTTCGCTGTTCTGGATTTAAGATCTTCTGACATTTCTGTAGACATTAATCATTTTCGCAACAGAGTCCTTCCAGTCATATAGACTTCTGGCTCTCTCCGCTCCCTCATTGCCCATCCTGTCCCTCAATGAAGGATCATCAATAAAACGCTGGATTGCAGCCGCTGCCGCTGCAGGATCATCCTTCGGAACGACAATGCCTGTCAGACCGTCAGCCACCACCTCCGTAAAACCTTCTGCATCGGAAACAATAACAGGACATCCGCAGGACATCGCCTCCACCGCTACGACGCCGAAACTCTCGTTTCTCGAAAGCGAAACGGCTACCGAGAACGAATTATAGTATTGCGGAAGACTTGTATTCGGCACCCTGCCCTCAAAGACCGTATCCTCCCCTACTCCCAGTTCAGAGGCAAGACGGACATACTCATCCCGCGACGGACCGTCACCTACGATGACCAGACGGAGGTCAGTACCGGGATTATGCTCCCTAACCAGACTGAATGCACGTATAAGAACATCTATACCGTATTTCGGAGACAAGGTCTTCACATTTCCTACGACGAAAGGACCGTAATGGATTTTACCATAACTGCGGAAAATTCCTGTGTCGACCCCGAAAGGAATGACCTCGATATCCCTGGATGTGAAACGAGAAGTCTGCCTGGCCATTACATGACTGGTAGAGAGTATCTTGTCGGCACTTCTAAGGATAAACTTGACAGACAACCTGTTGAGAGCGGACTGATATGGAAATTCATACACATCGCTTCCCCATACGGAAACCACGAGAGGATGGAAGCCGGTTAGTGCAGCAATCAGCCCGAAACTGGTGACGTAGTGAGCATGCAGGATATCGGGTCTCTCCCGGGAAATCACCTGCCTGAGACTGCGCACGGCAGCACTGTGACGGCTCAGCATGGATGCCATGGACCTGAGTCCTGCTGAACGCCGGTAGGTAAAAAGGTCGAACTCATAAAGCCTTACATCATTATCTTCGAAAAAACTGTCGCCGGAAGGATATATCGAGTACACTGCGATATCAACTCCTGCGTTCAGGAGCGATACGGCCCATCTGCGGGTATGGACACTGCGTGCGTCTGCCACCATCAAGACTCTCATAACTGCCTGAAAAGTGTATCAGGAGCATATTTGTCCACTCCCAGATGATCGTATGCCAAATCAGTCGCTTCCCTGCCGCGTGGAGTACGGTGGATAAAGCCCTCTTTGATAAGATAAGGCTCATATACCTCCTCAACCGTTCCAGGATCCTCTCCGACTGCTGTCGCTATGGTGCCGAGGCCTACCGGACCGCCCCTGAACTTGTAGATTATAGTATTGAGTATCTTGTTGTCTATCGAGTCCAGTCCACGCTTGTCAATATTAAGGGCGTCCAGCGCATAAGAAGCTATATCCAGGTCTATTCTGCCGGAACCCTTGACCTGCGCGAAATCCCTCACCCTCCGCAGCAGGGAGTTGGCGATACGCGGCGTACCCCTGCTCCTCATGGCTATCTCCATTGCGGCCCTGTCCTCAATATCAATGTTCAGAATCCTGGCGCTGCGTACTATGATATTGCGCAGTACCGCTGCATCATAATACTCCAGGTGGGCGGTTATGCCGAACCTGGCCCGCAGCGGCGAAGTTATCAGTCCGCTCCGCGTTGTAGCGCCTATAAGGGTAAAACGGTTGAGTCCTATCTGCACCGACCTGGCTCCAGGACCCTTGTCTATCATGATATCTATGGTAAAATCCTCCATCGCCGAGTACAGGTACTCCTCCACTACATGCGACAGGCGGTGTATCTCGTCGATGAAAAGCACATCTCCCTCTTCCAGGCCTGTCAGCAGGCCTGCCAGGTCCCCTGGCTTGTCCAGAATAGGTCCTGAGGTTATTTTCATGTTGACTCCCAACTCATTGGCAACAATATGAGCAAGAGTTGTCTTGCCCAGTCCAGGAGGACCGTGCAGGAGTATATGGTCGAGAGCCTCTCCCCTGAGAAGAGCGGCCTTGACGAAAATCTTGAGATTTTCTATAATCTTGTCCTGACCTGAGAACTCGCCGAAGTCCTGGGGTCGGATTTTTCCTTCAAAATCGCTATCTTTGGCCGAACTTTGTGCCCTGGCATCGAAATCGTCGTTCTTCATACCGTATGCAAACAAGATTACAAATATAGTATTTTAGTTTTTAAAAGAGAATGATTGTTATTAATGTCTGTTGATATGTTGATAAGAAATGTGAAGTAAATAAATTTGACATAGTTGCGTGTTTTTTGCAGTGATGATAAGGTGTGGAAAACTTTTTAAAAAAATTTTAAAACTTGTTTTGTAATAATTTTGAAATATAAAAATTAAGTCCTGTATATGGATTTTTTAAAAAAAGAAAAAAAATTATCAAAAGAAATAAACAAGGTTATCGATAGGATATGAACGGAAAAATAGAAGGATTGTTGAAAAGTGAGAGTGTTTCGAAATTGCGTGCTGCATTGGGTGATTTCAGTGTTGAGGTGGTGGAAATAAACGGCTTGTACTCTTCTGCCAAAGCTTTTGCCATATCTGAGTGCATATCCGGCGGAGTACATGTGATAGTGCTGCAGGGAAGAGATGATGCGGCGGGATGTGTAAATGACCTGTATAATATAAAAGGTGACGGTAATGTGTATTTTTTTCCTCCGTCCGATGTAAGAACGGTCAGAGGGTCGTCGAAGGACCTGTCGGCAAAGGTTCAGAGGACTGCCGCCATCAGTGCGTTGTCCGATTTCAAGGAAGGTATATATAAAGGAGAATATCTGATAATAGTCGGATATAAGGAGTCTTTTGAGGAGGATATTCCGGATGAGGCACTTTTGGAGCGCAATGTGCTGCGTGTGGAGAAAGGTGAGTCTGTGCCGTTTGAGAAGCTTCAGGATCAGCTCTATGCTATGGGATTCACCAGGGTGGATTTTGTTTCCAGGCCTGGTGAGTATGCTGTGAGGGGAGGTATCATAGACTTGTTCTCATACGGCAATGACATGCCTTACCGTCTGGATTTCTTCGGAGACGAGATAGACAGTATCCGTATGTTTGATGTCAATACCCAGCATACGGCCGGTGACGGACTGAATGTCCTGAATATCTATCCCAACATATCGGAAGAGAGCGGAAGTGCAGGGGGATGTTCTGTGTACACAGCTTTGCCTGACGATGCGGTCATATGGATATCCGGGATAGAGGATTTCCAGGAGAGGGGTATGGAAGGCAAGGAGCACAAGCATGTATATCTTTCTCCACTGCATGCTGTGGAAGGTGCGGATGTGCAGATCCGTTTCAATACTTCTCCCCAGCCAGCGTTCAATAAGAATTTCGAGCTGCTGGCTTCAGACATCAAGGCACGCCGAAGAGACGGATATTCCGTGTACATAATGAGTGAGAACCGCAGCCAGATAGAGAGACTCCGCAATATTTTCTCATCCTACGAATTGAGTCCAGACTACATGGAGTATACTATCCATGAGGGATTCATCGATCATGACGGAAAGGTGTGTCTGTATACGGACCATCAGATATTCGACCGCTACCGCCGTATCCGTTTGAAAAGGACGGTCGAGAGGAGCGAGAGACTTACGATGAACGACATCAACTCGTTTAAAGAGGGTGATTATATCGTCCATATCGATCATGGAATAGGCCGTTTCGGCGGACTGGTCAAAAACCGTATCAACGGTAAGGTGCAGGAGGCCATCAAGTTGATTTACCGTGATAACGATGTGTTGTTCGTGTCGGTGCACGGCCTGCACCGTATATCCAAGTACCGTTCTGGAGACTCAACAAAGCCGCCTAAAATCAACAAGTTGGGTACAGGCAACTGGGAAAGGCTAAAAAGCAATGCCAAGTCAAAGGTCAGGGACATAGCCGAGGATCTGATACGTCTGTACTCACAGCGGCGTGTCGCAAAGGGATTTGCCTTCAGTCCGGATTCATTCCTGCAGCAGGAGTTCGAGTCTTCGTTCCAATATGAGGAGACTCCGGATCAGATAAAGGCGGTGGAGGCTGTCAAGAAAGATATGGAGAGCAGCTGGCCCATGGACCGTCTGGTATGCGGAGATGTGGGATTCGGCAAGACAGAAGTGGCCATGCGGGCGGCATTCAAGGCTGTTGCCGACAGCAAGCAGGTGGCGGTTCTGGTCCCTACTACTATTCTGGCTCTGCAGCATTACAATACTTTCCGGGACCGTCTCCGTAATTTTCCCTGCAATATTGATTACATCAGCCGTCTGAGGACTCCGAAGGAAGTGGCTGATATTACGGAGAGACTGAAAAACGGTAAGATAGACATTATAATAGGTACTCACCGTCTTTTGGGGAAGAACATTGTTTTCAAGGATCTCGGACTGCTTATCATAGACGAGGAACAGAAGTTCGGAGTGGCTGCAAAGGAAACTCTCCGTCATCTCAAGCTGTCGGTGGACACTCTGACTCTTACTGCTACTCCCATTCCCAGGACTCTGCAGTTCTCTCTCCTGGGAGCCAGGGACCTGTCCATAATCAATACACCTCCGCCCAACAGGCTGCCTATACAGACAGAGATAATAGATTTCAACGAGGAAACCATAAGGGATATAATAAACGCGGAGACAGGACGCGGAGGACAGGTATTCTTCGTGCACAACCGGGTGCAGGATATCTATGAGGTGGAGGATATCATACGCCGCGCTGTACCCGGCGTCAAGACATGTGTGGCGCACGGGCAGATGGATCCCAAGGAGTTGGAGAACAAGATTATCGAATATATGTCCGGAGACTACGACGTGCTCATCGCAACCACTATCATCGAGAACGGCATAGACATTCCCAATACCAACACCATCATCATCAACCAGGCGCAGAACTACGGTCTTAGTGACCTGCACCAGCTCCGCGGCAGGGTAGGGCGGTCCAGCCGCAAGGCCTACTGCTATCTTATAGTGCCTCCCATGACATCCCTCTCCGACGATGCCAGGCGCAGGCTTGACGCCATCGAGGCTTTCTCTGACCTCGGCAGCGGTTTCAACATAGCCATGCGTGACCTGGATATCCGCGGCATGGGCAATATGCTTGGTGCCGAGCAGAGCGGATACATAGCCGAGATGGGATTCGAGACCTACCAGCGTATCCTGGCAGAGGCGTTCGAGGAAATCAAGGGTACGGTAGCCGACCTGCCCGGGAAGAAAGAGGAAGACGAGATGTATGTTTCGGACTGCGTGGTGGATACAGACCTGGAGATACTTATACCGGATTCCTATATCAATGTCACTGCAGAGAAGATACGCCTTTACAAGGAGCTGGATTCTATTTCGGACGAGGCATCCCTCAAGCGCTTTATAGCAGATATAGAGGATCGTTTCGGACCTATTCCGGAGGAGTTCAAGCAGCTGATATTCGTCGTGCGCCTGAGAATGGCGGCACGCGGGAGAGGGTTCGAGAAGATAGTTCTGAAGAACGACACGCTGGTCATGTACTTTATCTCCAACTCTATGTCTCCATTCTACCGCAGCAGCCGTTTCTCGGACATCATCAAGACCATCCAGCACAAGGATGCAAAACGCTACATGCTCAAGGAAAACAATGACAAGCTCTACATAACCGTGAAAAATGTTAAAACAATCGAAGGCGCGTACAACTTGATACAGAAATTGTAACTATATTTGTCGCCCTTTTCCTAAGATAATGAAGAGTGTACTCATAGACATAGGCAATTCTGCATTCTGCAAGACCGTCTTTACGGATGGGGGCAGTCTCTGTCCTGTCCGCAGAGTCGGACGCGACTGCCTGTGCAGCACTGTGGCCGGGGCTTTCGACGGAGAGGAGAAGGCGGATGTCATCTGCATGTCCACCGTTGCGGAGAGGGACGCCGGCCTGGAGTCCTTTCTTCGCTCCAGATGCCGTAAGCTGATATGCCTCGATGCATTTACCCCTATGCCCCTGAAGGTGGATTACGATACTCCCGGGACACTGGGATCTGACCGTATCGCCGCCGCTGTCGGTGCACAGTCTCTGTTTCCGGGTGAGGACTGTCTGATTTTTGATTTCGGGACAGCACTTACTGTCGATTTCCTCAGCGGTACCGGAGTATTTCTTGGCGGAAACATATCCCCTGGGCTCGGCATGAGGTTCAGCGCCCTTCACCGCTATACCAGCAGATTGCCGCTGACATCACCC
Organism: uncultured Bacteroidales bacterium; assembly: GCA_944323445.1. Lineage (GTDB taxonomy): Bacteria > Bacteroidota > Bacteroidia > Bacteroidales > UBA932 > Coprenecus. The sequence goes on along the minus strand of CALUSM010000031.1, from coordinate 6,652 downwards.
TCGGTACCCGGACGGGTGACGGGAAAAAGCACTACAGAGGCCATAGACAACGGTATTGTTTTAGGCATAATGTTTGAAGTGGAGCGTTATATAAACGACAATCCTGGAAGCAGGGTTATTTTTACAGGAGGGGACGCACTTTTTTTTGCAAAGATGTCAAAAACCCCGATATTTGTAGCTTGTAACCTTGTTTTGGCCGGGTTGTACAAAATTGCGCAATTCAATGTTTAAAGGGAAAATTATCCTACATAGAATTCTGACGGCGGTATTCGTTTTTCTCTGCCCGATGTCCCTGCTGAAGGGACAGTCGATCGACGCACTCGGTTCCTATTCGCCGTATTCTGTGTTCGGAGTGGGCAGGATTGTCCAGGAAGGTTCAGCGTACAATTATTCGATGGGTGGAATCGGAATAGGCATGAGGGACAACAGGGTTATCAATTTTGTCAATCCTGCAGCCATAACAGCCCGCGACACACTGTCGTTCATGTTTGATTTCGGTGTCAATGAGAAGAACTCGTATTTCAATGACGGAACCGACAAGTCAGCATACAACATCTTCAATATGCAGAACGTTGTCTTTACCTTTCCCATATATAGGAGTTCCGCATTCGTGGTGGGGTTGGCTCCGTTCAGCGACATAGGCTACAAGTTCCAGTCCACCGAGACTGATGACGGCATAGTTGCCGAGATGGGTGACGTCAAGTATCAGCAGTACGGTACAGGAAGCATATACCAGCTGTTCTTCGGAGCCTCTGTAATGCTGTTCGACAGGGTATCTGTAGGGGCGCAGGGCATATATTATTTCGGCTACATGAACAAGCACAATGACATTCTGTTCAATTCCTCCTCATCCTACAATACCATTTATACCGGATGGGACTATAGGGTCCACAGTTTCTCGGGCAAGTTCGGAGTTCAGTATGTCCAGCCTTTCAGGAAGCTCAACTCACAGCTGACGGTCGGCGCTACCTACCGTCTGGCCAGCAGCATGCGTGGAGAAGTGATCAACTACGCCTATTCGGCCCTCGACACGGTTCTGTACAGCAACGCTCTCGGGAGGTCTGCTCTGAGGATAGCCGATGAGTTCGGAGTAGGGGTTTCCTACAGGGCAGATAACAGATGGACAGTGGGCGTGGACTATATCCAGCAGAACTGGCATACCTCAGGCTCATTTACAGACAACAGTTCGTGGGCCAATTTCTCGGCCGCTGCCGCCCGCTATTACAAGGCAGGTTTTGAGATTACCCCCAACATGTACGATATCAGGTACTACATGAGGCGTGTGACCTACAGGGCAGGAGCTTATTTCGAGCAGTCCTATATAAAGGTGAACGGCCGTCAGGTCAATGGTTTCGGTATTACGTTCGGAGCGTCTTTCCCCATCTTCAGACTGCACAACGCGATAAGCCTGGCCGTCGACTTGGGGCAGCGGGGCTCGCTGAGATACAACCAGGTGCGTGAAAGATACATAAATTTTATTGTGAACATTAATCTTCATGACATCTGGTTTGTCAAATACAGATATGACTAACATTATTATTAATTCTAAACATATGAAACGTATTCTATTAGCAACAGTCGCACTTTTGGTGTCCACTCTCGTCTTCGGACAGGGAAGGTATGGAGCGGACAGCGCGGAATGTATTAAGTATCTCTCTTTCTATCAGCAGTATGTAAAACAGAACAATCTTGATGATGCTGCCCCGAACTGGCGCAAGGCCATCCATTTCTGCCCTCCTACTGCAAGTCAGAACATGCTTCTTGACGGTATGAAGATCATGAGGAAGGAAATCAATCAGTTCCGCAACAACCCCATAAGGAAGAAAGAGCTTGTGGACACTCTGATGATGCTTCATCAGATGAGAATCGACAACTATCCCAATTATGCCGTGACAGCCACCAACAACAAGGCAGTGGACATGATGAACTATGCCGAGCCCGGCAGTGAGAAGGAGATATACGATGCTTTGGGACAGGCTCTTGACATTGCTAAGGAAAAGTCTTCTACAACAGTTGCCGTAAGGTACATGGACTATGCTATCCAGCTTTACAAATCCGGCAGAATCATGGACTCTGATGTATTCGCGGCATTTGAGAAGAGTATCGCGACTCTCGAGCTGGTGAAGGCGGCAAAGCCCTCCAAGATGGTGGACAACGCCATCGCTGACGTTGAGAGCATCTTCGCAGGCAGCGGTGTCGCAAGCTGCGAGAACCTCGTGGCTGTATTCCAGCCCCGCTATGAGGCCAATCCCGGGGACGAGGCAGTGCTTTCCAATATCGTGACCCTCTTCTCTTCCACAGGATGTACAGACGAGGACCTCTTCCTCAATGCCGTTGAAGGTCTCTACAAGGTTGATCCCTCTTCCAACTCTGCCCATCTGCTCTTCCAGCTCTATTCCTCCCTTCCTGACGGAGCAGAGCAGGCAATCAAGTACATGCAGGAGGCAATTGAATTCGAGGACTCAGACGCAGAGAAGGATGCCGAGTACAACTTCGAGCTGGCCACCTATCTTTTCTCCAAGCTTGACCGCAAGGCCGAGGCTGTAGCGGCAGCCAAGAAGGCTACATCGTCCGCCACATGGCAGGCCAGGGCCTACTATCTCATCGGTACCGTATGGAGTGTGACCAAGTGTGACGGCAACGCCATCGAGACACGTGCTCCTTTCTGGGTAGCTACCGACTACATGCTCAAGGCAAAGAACGCCGATCCCTCCATGGCAGAGGATGTCGACAAGCAGATAGCTACATACCGTCAGTACTATCCTCTTCAGTCGGACGCTTTCATGTACGACATCGTGGACGGTGACCGTTTCCAGGTCAACTGCAACGGTATGAGTGAATCTACAACAGTAAGGACTCAGAAATAACTGTTAAGTTAATGACATTGAAGGGAATGGTAGCGGTCCTATGGCTATGGTCCGCTACCATTGCTGTATCATGCAGCAACAAGCTCAAGAACGTAGACGCCGATCAGATATCCAAGGCTCCGACCCAGGTCATTCTCAACATGGATGCGGCTCAGACCGAGAACGGTATGGTGCAGATGAGGCTTACTGCCGACCGCATGGAGAGGTATGAGCGCAGTGAGGAAGAGTCGGTGGAGATATTTCCGGAAGGATTCAATGTTTTGGCTTACAATGAGGACGGGCTGCTGGAGACGCAGATAGTATCAGATAAGGCCGAGCATAGTGTATCGGGAGCGAACGAGCAGTGGTCGGCATACGGCAATGTAGTCATAACCAATTATCTGGAAGGTCAGAAACTCATGACCGACACCCTATACTGGAACCGCGAGGAGAAAAAGATATACACCGACTGTTATGTGCGTCTGTACTCGCCCCAGGGTTTTATGCAGGGGTACGGGATGGAGTCGGACGAGAGGGCCAGAGACGCTCAGCTGCTCAGGCCTTTTGACGGTTACGGCATCATCTCGAATGACACTACGCGCAGAGTTTACACCGATACTGTTAATTTTATTGGTCCCAGATACCGGAGATAAAAATAAAATTACTATCTTCGCACCCTATTTTCAGAATGTTGTAAATTGAAATAAAATGGCAGTATTAGAGAAAATTCGAGTCAAGCTCGGTGTTCTTATCACAGTGCTCATCGCAGTGGCACTGTTGTCTTTCATTATCGATCCCACTACACTGGAGACAACACTAAGTTACTTCTCTTCCAAGTATGACGTGGGCAAGATAGACGGCAAGAAAATCCGTTACAACGAGTTCCAGGAGGAAGTGGATTACTATACCAATGTCTACACCCTCACGACCGGAAGCCAGTCTGTATCCGAGGAAGCCATGCAGGCCATCAACGAGACGGCCTGGCAGAACCTTATCTCGCAGATGTATATCATCCCCGAGATGCGCAAAGCCGGACTCACAGTCGGTGAGGATGAACTGGTGGACCTTAGCCAGGGCAAGGAGATCTCTCCCGTGCTCTCGGCCGATCCGATTTTCCTCGATGCCTCAGGTAACTTCAGCAGAGAGAGATTTCTGGATTTCATTCATGCTATTCCATCCGATGCCTCCGGCAATCTCGCTCAGTATTGGAGCTTCCTTCAGCAGAACATTACCATGCAGCAGTATTTCATCAAATATACCTCCCTTCTTACCGGCAGTGATGTCCTCACTCCCGTTGAGCTCCGCAGGCAGATAGAGGAGAACAACACATCTTCTGACGTTGAGTTCGTGCTGGTACCTTTCGGTTTCGGAGTAGACTCGACAATCCAGGTAAGCGACAGGGAAATCCAGGAGTATTACAACGCGCACAAGGAAAACTACCGCCAGAGAGCTTCCCGCGACGTGGAGTTCGTGGCCTATGAGGTAGTGCCTTCCGATGACGACATCCAGACGGCCAAGGAGGAGATAGACGGTCTCTTCGAGGAGTTCTCTACTACTGATAACCTCAAGAGTTTCCTCTCCCTCAATTCTGACACCCCTCTGCAGGATTACTACTACAGGCAGGGCGAGCTTGAGGGCCAGTTCCCCGAGGTGGATGAGTTCGCTTTCAGCCGCAACCCCGGAGTGATGCCTGTCTTCCAGAAGGAAAATACCTTCTATGCAGTGCGGGTTAACGATGTGAAGAATATGTCCGACTCGGCATTCGTACGTCATATCCTTCTGTCCTTTGATGCCGGAGAGCTGGCCGACAGTCTCATCAATGTGCTCAACCATGGCGGTGATTTTACCGCTCTGGCATCTCAGTACTCACTGGACCAGAATCCCAATGTGGCCAATCCCGGCGATATCGGCTGGATGACCCAGGTTTCCATGATTCCCGGTATGAAGGATGTTCTGACCATGAGGCCCGGCGCTATTGCCAAGATGGAGACAGACTACGGCCTGCATATCGTGACCGTCACCGACCGCACGGCACCCATGAAGAAAGTGCAGCTCGGAATTCTCTCCAAAGAAGCGCTTCCCAGCAGGGAGACATTCCAGGACTACTATGCACAGGCCAATGACCTGGCCTCCCGCTGCGAGGGCAAGATCGAGAACTTCGATGCCATCACTCTCGATGAGGATCTGCCTGTCGTACCTGCCAACAACGTGCTCGAGAGCGCCCGCCAGCTTTCCCGCTATGAGGACGTGAGGGAGGTGATCCGCTGGATCTATGACGACAAGACCAAGGTCGGAGATGTATCGCCTATCATCACCGTCAACAACGATATCTTCTTCGTAGTGGCCCTCAAAGCTATCCGTGAGGACGGATATGCCCCTGTCAACAACGTGGCCGCATCCATCCGCTACATCCTCACCAATCAGAAAAGGGCCGAGAAGGTCAAAGGTGAGGTAGCCGCCAAGATTCAGGGCTTGACCGACATGAACTCCATCGCCGAGGCTCTCGGACAGACGGTCAGCACCCGTGACGGCATCACTTTCGGCAGCATGACCTCTACATCCACCGAACCCGCCTTCATCGGTGCAGTGGCTGGTGCAGAGCCAGGTGTCATCAGCGGTCCCGTAGCAGGTAACATCGGAGTATACGTCTTCAACGTGCTCAACCGCGAGACCGGAGCCTTCTATACCGAGGACGATGCCAAGATCCGCGCCGCCCAGATAGAGGCCTACCAGGTCAACAACCTCCCCGCCATCTTCAGCGAGAGGGCTGAGATAGTTGACAACCGCGCCCGTTTCTTCTAACAGGCGGTATACGTTTTATAATGCGACAGCCGCTCTATAGGGGCGGCTGTTTTGTTTTCCAGTACAGACTTTCTTAATCGAAATGAAGAATCGGCCGACAGCATACATCCCCATAGTTATTCTTATAGCACTGTGCCTGTTCTCGTGCAGTGACGACACTGCCGTGATGTCCCGTCTGGATCAGGCAGAAAGCATGATGGAAGAGAAGCCGGAAGAGGCCCTGGCTCTTCTGGACACGATGCAGCGCAGCCGGCTGGTGAGCCGTGAGGCTATCGCCCGCCATGCCCTTCTCTACTCACAGGCTCTGGATAAAAATTACATTGATATGACCACCGACAGCATCATCCGCCCGGCAGTCGGGTACTATTCCCGCCACGGCAGTGCGGATGAGAGACTTAAGGCACAGTACTACCTGGGCTGCATCTACCGCAACTCCGGTGACCCTGAAAAAGAGATGGAGTGTTATGTGCGTGCGGAGCGGTATGTGGATGAGGCAGGGGATTATAAGGCTGTGGGGAGGCTGTACTCGGCAATAAAGGCATTATTTTGACTTATATGATTTTGACAATGCGTACAGGTATTCATTGCTGTCAGCAGAGTATTACAGGAAGTCACAGAGTACGGAATTGCATGTAAAGGCATTATTGAGTGCCGCTCATGCGGCAAATATTCAAAAGAATTATTTTTCAGCTGACAGTATTCTAGGAATAATAGAAAAGGGAAATTGGAAAGATTCGTTAAATCCAAGTAACTTGAGTGGCTATTATTCGGAGAGATTGATATTATCAGAAGCAAATGATTCCATTGCAGGAATGAATGCAGTGCAAACGTTGTTGAATAACTATTTGTGTGAAGTTCCTTTAGAAAGAGTTGAGTGGGGGCTAGTTGCGGATGCTTATATTAGATTAGGGACTGTCGTAAAAAGAATAAAACTTTATAAAGAATTGATTGCCAATGTAATATAAAATTTGTATCTTAGCTAAAGATAAAAAGAATACCTCCAA
>CALUSM010000030.1 GCA_944323445.1 uncultured Bacteroidales bacterium | reverse complement strand
TGCCGCACGGTGGCCGATATTACCGTCGAGGTCGCAGTCCTGACGGCCTATATGCCGGAGGACTGGGCGGAGGAGGCTATGGCTGTGGTAGACGATATCGTCCGGGAACCGGTGCCCCTGATTGACCAGCTGGAAGGAGTTGATATACAGCGGCAGAGAGAGATTCTGCAGGAGTACTCGGCCAGGCAGATAGCAGCCCTGGATCATGTGGTAGGAACCATTAGGGGGCTGAATGAGACAGAATAAAACATTTTAAATCAACGCAGATATGAAAAGATTAATTACAATGGCAGCCATACTGGCATTGATGGTACCGGTATGCGCACAGGCAAGGTCTTACGACGAGATTACCAAAGAGGTAAAAGTCCGTAATTTCAACGGCATCAGGGCCGGAAACCGCTTTGAGGTGGACGTGGAGAAAGCCTCTAAACATGCATTGGAACTCACATTCCCTGCAGAACTGGAGGAGTATGTAACGGCCGAAGTACAGTCGGGCGTACTGGTTCTCACACTTGATCTTGAAAAGGCTCCCAGGGACATCCGCCGCGAGTTCAACAGCGGGGACTGGAAGCTCTACGCCAAGGTCAGCTGCCCCGGGATAGAGAGCGTACGCCTATCAGGTGCAGCAAATATGAGTATCCTGGACCGGTTTGACACTCAGTCGCTCGATATCCGCACCAGCGGAGCCTCATCCCTCAAGAAAGCGGCTTTCAATACAGTGGGTGATCTCAGAATTGTGGCTTCAGGTGCTTCCCACGTTGAAATGGATCTGTCAGGCAGCATTGACAATTCCGATATCGAATGCAGCGGTGCCTCGAATGTCTATATCATAGGCGGCAATTACACTGACTGCGTCGTAGATAATTCCGGAGCCTCCGACGTGGATATGGAGGAGGTCAGGATGAAGAACCTCCGCATCAGTCTTTCAGGTGCGTCCAATTTCTATGTCAACGGAACGGCTGACTATCTGGACGTGGATGTAAGCGGAGCCTCCAGCTGCAAGGCATCCTCTCTTATAGCCAAGAGAGCCAGGGTAGAAGCCAGCGGTGCTTCAAGTGTAACTGTAAATGCCAAGGATATGGATCTAGTGGATGTATCCAAAGCATCCAGCGTCAGAAACCGCAGATAAGAGAAGATGTCCTGGATACATTCAGACAAGGATTTCGTGCTGGACTCGCACTGCGATACTCCGACGATCCTGCTCGAGGAGATAGACCTCGGGAAGCGGCAGCCGAGGGGGCACGTGGACTTCGTGAGGGCCCGGGAAGGAGGGGTGGACGGAATGTTCTTCGCGATATATTCCCCGCCGGAGCTTACGGACGCGGAGGCTACGGTCCATGCGATAAGGCTCATATCCAAATGCTACGATGCCGTCGACAGCAACAGCGCTGTCGCGGCATTCGCCGTTTCCCCGGAAGAGGCTTTCGAGCACAAGAAGCACGGCCTTATCTCCGTATTCCTGGGTATGGAGAACGGCACCCCGATACAGCATGATCTGGCATATCTGCGTCTTTATCATCGGTTTGGAGTGCGTTATCTCACGCTATGCCACAACCGGCACAACCAGATCTGCGACTCGTGCATGCCCCTTGAGCCGGAATGGGGCGGTCTCTCCGCTTTCGGAAAGGAAGTTGTGGCCGAATGCAACCGCCTGGGCATCCTCCTGGACTGTTCCCACGCCTCTGACGGGACGTTCTACGACCTGCTGAAATATTCCAAAACCCCGATTGTGGCCTCGCATTCCTCCTGCAGGGCCCTGTGCGGCCATCCCCGGAATATGTCCGACGCTATGCTGCGGGACCTGGGCGCTGCAGAAGGAGTGATTCAGATTAATTTTTATCCCAAATTCATCGACTCCGATTTTGCTCAGGACGAGAAATTTCTGAAACTTAGCGAGGAAGGGGAGCACTGGCAGGAACTCTACCGCTCCGACCTGTACAATGTCGAGTACAGGGACAATTACTGGAGGATAATGGACGAGCTGGCCGTCTATCCCACGCCCTCTGTCAGGAGGGTCGTGGACCACATCGACCATGCCGTGGAGGTGGCCGGAGCGGCACATGTGGGCTTAGGCTCGGATTTCGACGGGATAGAAGTGGCGCCCGAGGGACTGAGGGACATCTCCATGTACGGCAATATAGCAGCGGAGCTGCGGCAGCGCGGCTACAGTAGCTCTGAAATACGCGGCATCATGGGCGGCAACTTCCTGCGGGTCATGCACCAGGCTCAGAAAGCAGCACAGTCCTCAGCAGATTGAGGGCGCTGCCGGCGAAGCGGTCGATATTTGTGCTCCGGTCGTTGTTGAAACGGAACATCCGGGACAGGACTGCGGTCTTGCCCGGATGTTCCGTATCCGGATATGCCACTGCGGTCCAGACTGTGCCGACGGGCTTGTCGGGTGTGCCTCCGTCCGGGCCGGCGATGCCGGTGGTCGAGAGGGCGTAGTCCGTCCCGAGAGCCTTGCGGACTCCGAGAGCCATGGCCTCGGCGCATTCGCGGCTGACGGCTCCTTTTGAAGCGATTATTTCGGTGGGAATGCGCAGTACGTTTTCTTTCACCGAGTTGTCGTATGATGTAACTGAGCCGTAGAAGAACTTGGAGGCTCCTGGTATCTGCGTGATGAGGGAGGCTATCCGGCCTCCGGTGCAGGACTCGGCTACAGCTAAGGTCTTTCCGGCGGCAGTCATCCTGCGGGCTATCACGGACTGGAGGGTGTCCTCGCCTTCACCGTAGATGGCGTCGCCGAGGACAGGGCCGAGCTTGGCGAACTCAGCCTCGATGCGCCGTATCTCGTCTTCCCGCTCCCCGCCGTATATCGACAGGCGCAGCTTTACCCCTGTCAGGGGATTGGGCAGATAGGCTAAGTGCATGTCCTCCGGCAGGGCTTCTTCCCAGGGCTCTATCATCTTGGCCAGGGTGGACTCAGCTATGCCGTAGGTGACTATGGTCTTATGATGTATGCTGTCGAGGGCGAAATGGCTGCGTATGTCGTCCATCACTGACGGCAGCAGGCCGATGGCCTCGTAAGGCACCCCGGGCAGGGAATAGAGCACGGGACAATGGGAGAAGAGGGCTGCCGGGAAACGGAATATCATCCCGGGGGCGGTACCTTTCCGGTTGACCATGACCTCGCAGGTATCGGGCACTACGGCCTGGTCCCGGTTGATGTCCGATATCTCTATGCCACGGTGGGCGAGTATCTGCTCTATCACCTCCATCTGTCCCTGATGGAATACGGTGCAGCGGCTGCCGGAGAGCTCCCCGAGAGCCTTCTTGGTGATATCGTCCTTGGTGGGTCCGAGTCCGCCTGTAACTATCACTATATCGTTGTTATGCAGCAGGGACTTCAAGCTTTGCTTTATGTCGGTGTTGTCATCGCTGATGGAGACCATGCGGAGCACTTTCACGCCTATGGCGTTGAGCCCGCGGGCTATGGCAGAGGAATTGGTGTCGACGATCTGGCCGATGAGAATCTCATCGCCGATGGTGCAGACGGCTGCTCGTTTCATTATTTATGGGATTTAAGGTACTTGAGAATCTTGCGTACTGCTCCGGGACCGTTGTAGATGAAGCCGGAGTATATCTGAATCAGGGAGGCGCCGGCGTCCAGCATCTCCTTGGCCTGCTCCGGGGTCATGATGCCTCCGACACCTATGATGGGCAGGATGCCGCCGGTCTTCTGGTGGATGTGGCGCACCATCGCCAGGCTCTTCTCATACAGGGGCTGGCCGCTCAGGCCGCCGTTGCCCAGTGCCTTGACCTTCTCAGGGTCGGTGGAGAGTCCTTCACGGGAATTGGTTGTGTTGGTGGCGATTATGCCGTCCAGGCCGGAGCTCAGGGCCAGCTCGACTATGCGGTCCACATGCTCATACGGGATGTCGGGAGAAATCTTGAGCAGGATGGGGCGGTAGTCATCGTAGTATCTCCTGAGGGTAAGCAGATGATCCACTATTTCAGATAGATAGTCTACATCCTGGAGGACTGTTAGGTCTTTTACATTAGGGCAGGATACATTGACTGTAAAATAGTCGACGTAGTCGTACAGCAGGGAGAAAGCCCGTTCGTAGTCCTTGTAGGCATCCTCGTTGGGTGTCTTTGATGCTTTGGCGATGTTGCCTCCTATAATCACGTTCGGGATGCGTTTCTGAAGTTGAGCTACGGCGTATTTTACTCCTTTATTGTTGATGCCCATGCGGTTGATGATAGCCTTGTCTTCCACTAGTCTGAAACAACGCGGCTTTGGATTGCCGGGCTGAGGCTCAGGAGTCAGCGAGCCGATTTCAACGAAGCTGAATCCGAAATTTCCCATATCGTTGTAGAATTCCCCGTTCTTGTCCAGTCCGGCGGCAAGTCCTACAGGGTTCCTGAATGTAAGGCCGAAAACTTCCCGGCGCAGGTCGCCCTCCTTGTCCCTTACTTTGAATAAGGCCCGTACAACGCTTTGTCCCAAAGGGATGTATCTTAAGAAAGACAGCAGTCTTAATGTAATGGCATGCGCGGTCTCAGCAGAGAAAGAGAAGAGTATGCGCCTTATGAGCAGTCTGTACATAGTGTATTGCAGTTGATTGGGAGCAAAGATACAGCAAAATCTATTTGGGTGGATAAAATTCCTGAAATGTTCCGTCTGAATAGAACAGGGTGATTCTCCTTACATCCCGGCGCATTTCCTGTGGAATCTCATCTTCAGGCTCTGTGCCCGAGTCCGGCGCTGTATCATCCACGGATTCGTAATCCAGGTCCAGCACAGGTTCGGAGGTAGGTGACTGGGCAGGGGAGTTCATTTCCCTTAGCGGCTTGCCTCGGCCGAGGAGAAGCCAGTCGGGATTGACAGATGGGAATTTCATCAGAAATTTCTGGAGAAACTCGAATCCGGGCTTGTTGCGTCCGGACAAAATGTGGGTGACAGTGGACCGCTGTATACCCATTATCTCCGCGAACTGGGCGTTGCTCAGCTGTTCCAGGGTCAAAAATTGCTGTAAACGGTTATTCATTTTTGTAAATCTTTACATTTACAAATGTATACAAAATATTGTTTACAACATCACAATCATTGTTGTGTACAAATGTAAATCAGGAATTGCAAGAATTTTACCACCTTGAATATCAAGCGAATGCAAATCAATACAAAATGCGTGCACTTCTTAAGATAATAAGCATATATATTTGATAATCATAGTGATATTGTGATAATTCAATTAAAATAACAATAAATAAGGAACTAATTTCCGTAAGTGTGTGGCGAAAAGGAGCTGCGATACTTAAATTAAATTTTATAAAAGACTGGTTTTGTAATAGTTGTATGGAGAAAACCGAATAATAAGAAAAAATTATTACACAAATTTCACGTATTTGCAGCCTTGTGTAAACAGGTGGGAAGATTGTTTACAAGAGTTAAATCCAATGATTGGCTTTCTGTTATTAACATATGTAAACAAAAGTCTAAAAACGATTATTTTGACTTAAGCGGGATATTGTATAGCTTTGCCACTGCAAGTGCCTTAAACAGGCTAAAAACGTTAAAATATGGCTATACCTGAAATCAATATTTCCGACTATACCTACGGCCTTCCCGACGGACGTATCGCATCCTATCCTACCGAGAGGCGCGATGCCTCGAAACTGCTATTATATAATAAAGGTGAGATTTCCCATGCAGTATTCTCCTCGCTGCCGGATTATCTTCCGGAGGGTGCCCTGATGATATTCAACAACACCAAGGTCGTGCCGGCCCGTCTGCTCTTCCGGAGGGATACCGGAGCTATGATTGAGATTTTTTGTCTCGAGCCGGCTGAGCCGGAGGACTACAACTTGTCATTCGCGACAACTTCCACCTGTGTGTGGAAGACTATTGTCGGTAACAAGAAGAAATGGAAAGGCGAGCCCATTAAGCTGTATATTCCTGAAAATCATAGCGCTGTGCTTGACTGTCTGAATCTTCGTGCTGTTCTTGAGGACAGTTCCGGGGGCAATGTTCTTGTCCGTTTCACTTGGGACGGCGGTGAGCCGTTCTCCAAGGTGATGGAGATGTGCGGGCGTGTGCCTATTCCTCCTTATCTGCATAGGGAGTCAGAAAGTATTGATGGTGAGCGGTATCAGACATTGTATGCCTCCTACAGAGGCTCTGTGGCCGCGCCTACTGCCGGACTTCATTTCACGGAGGAAGTACTTTCCGGATTGCGTGGCAGGGGGATTGATTGCGAGAATGTCTGCCTGCACGTAGGTGCCGGAACTTTCCTGCCGGTCAAAAGCGATGCGATAGAGGGGCATACGATGCACTCCGAGCCTTTCTCAATCTCAACCGATATTTTGGATAAGATTCTCCAAGTAAAGGACAATAAGCCGATTATAGCAGTTGGAACGACAAGTGTGCGTACACTCGAGTCGATTTATTGGCTGGGAGCAGAGTGTGCAGTCAAAGGACCTGCTGTATGGGAGCCGTCTCCTGTCGGACAGTGGGTTCCATATACAACTGAGCTTGGCCGGGTCCCGCTGAAAGAGGCTCTGGAGGCCCTTCGGGCCTATGCCCGTGAGCGCGGAACGGACAAGATAGCCTGCCGTACAAGGATAATTATAGTCCCGTCTTACCGTTTCCGTGTCGTGGACTGGCTGATAACCAATTTCCACCAGCCAAAGAGTACTCTTCTGCTGCTGATAGCTGCCCTTATCGGGGAGGACTGGAGAAAAGTCTACGCTTATGCCCTGGACAATGGATTCCGTTTCCTGAGCTACGGGGATTCTTCTCTGCTGATACCCCGTTAAATAAGGTTGATAAATCCATATTTTTTGTTAAATTTGCGGACCATTAACAGAATAACCGCAGATGATGAGAAAAGTTCAGTTCATTACGGCTTTAGCGCTTATGATTGCCGCTGTGTTTGCGGCTATGGGCTGTTTCACTTTCCGCAATGCGGACAATAAGAAAAACCTTCTTTTCTCGACAGAGCGCGCCGTGGAGGACATACGTCATATCTCCGCGCGTCCGCATTCTGTGGAGCATCCTGTCACTCGTGCAATGGTGAGATGGTATCTCTATGACAGACTGGAGGATATGGGAGGGAAACCATTGATTTTCCAATATGACTCCATACCATACAGAAACGGAGGGACTGTTGATATTGCAAATCTCTACTGCCGCTTTGACCCTGAAGGCAGGGATACGTCGGAATCTTATCTTATGCTGGTGGCTCATCTGGATTCAAGGTTTCCAGAGATAATTCCTTCAGGAGATACTGTATGTTCCTATGGTGCAGCAGATGACGGATACGGACTTGCGGTGGCACTTGAGCTTGCAAGGGGTGCTCTGTCCTACGCCGGGGAATGGCGGCAGGGACTTAAGATCCTGTTTACTGACTCTGAGGAGAATGACCTGGACGGCATGAGGTGTGCCCTGGAAAAGGACAGCCGGCTGTTTGAGGCCGTGGGACTTGTAATCAACCTTGAGGCGCGCGGAGTGAAGGGGCCTGCCATGCTTTTCGAGACTTCTGCTGGCAATTCCCGGCTTATGGATTTCTATACCCGGCATGCCGGGATGGCCTATACTTATTCCCTGACCTCGGCGGTTTATGAAATCATGCCCAATTTCACAGATTTTACGTTGGTCAAGAGTCATTTGCCGGGATATAACTTCTCGGTGATTGACAATCTGCACTACTATCACAATGACAGGGATAATTTCGAAAATGTACGTCCCGATGCCGTGGCCCATTACGGAGTACAGCTGGAGCCGCTTCTCAGGGAGTACCTTACTTCTGACCGGTATGCCTGCGCGGAGTATTTCCGCTCTGACGAGGACGGTGTGGTCTTTACCGTGCCCCCGATTCATACATTCAACCTTACAAGGACCGGAAACTATATATTCAATGCGGCCGTTTTCATCATGTTCGTTCTGGTCTTGCCGGTATACAAGGCTGCGGGACGGATAAGGGTGGGGAAAGTGGTTCTCAACGCCCTTTTTATCCTGCTGGCGGGAGCTCTCGCCGGCGGAGCGGCAACGGGAGTCATGTGGCTGGCGGCCGAGTCGGCGGGGGTGCCTTTCTCGCTGACGTCTCTGAAGTACCTGACATGGGACTGGATTCCCGTACTGGTGCTGCTAGCAGTCATGGCTGCGGCGTACACAGCGTTCTTCATATCCAGGTCCCGCAAATCGGATAATTTTGTGTTCGAGCATCTTCTGGGCCTTATCCTGCTGATGCTCGTCATATCGGCGGTGCTGCTGGTTGCGGTCGGCGAGAATTTTTTCCTGATGTTTCCCGCTGCCTGCGCTATGGCCGCACTTCTGCTCCATGTGATTATGTACATGAACATCATGTCTCTGCCTGCGCTGTTGCTGGCGGAACTGGCCTGGGTGCCATTTCTGTATAACCTGTATACCGCCATGACGGCAGGCTCCATCGGCATTGTGATGTTTCTGGCATTCCTATATACAGTGATGACAGTATCTCTCATGAGATGCTTTATGAAACAAAGAAGATGAACCAGGACTACGACAGCATCAGACCTTACACTGACGAGGAGACGTCCAGGGCCCTCAGGAGAGTGGCCGACGCTCCGGAACTTAAAGCTATTTCGACATTTATCTACGGTCCGGGGCAGGACAGGGAGGATGCCCTGAGAGCCCGTCTCCGTTCCACTGACTCCATATACGGGTTCCAGGCCGGGGTGATGGCCGGAGTGATACGGTCCATCCTTCAGCAAACCTCATCCTCGCTGGAGGTAGAAGGGCTGGAGAATGTGGAGGACGGCCGCAAGCACGTGCTGATGTCCAATCACAGGGACATAATCCTGGATCCAGCCATCATACAGCTTATTCTCTTTGACAGCGGCGTATCTACGACGGAGATAGCGGTGGGGGACAATCTCATTGCATCTTCCCTGATAGAGGATATCTTCCGTTCGAACCGCATGATCAAGGTCGTGCGGGGAGGTACTCCTAGGGAGAAATACGTGGCTTCGTCCCTTCTTTCCTCATATATGAGGGGCAATATAGCTTCGGGCCGCTGCTCGGTATGGATAGCGCAGAGGGGAGGCAGGTCTAAGGACGGTTGTGACGCGACGAGTCAAGGAGTATTGAAGATGTTGGATATGAGCGGTTCTGGTGATTTCATCAAGGATTTTTCGGAAATCTCGGTTCTTCCCATAGCCATTTCATACCAGTTCGAGCCCTGCGATTTTCTAAAGGCCAGGGAGCTGTTCATCTCCCGCCGCGGGCAATATGTCAAGAAGCCTGGCGAGGATACCCACAGCATACTGACCGGCGTGACGCAGCAGAAGGGAGGCATTGCTTTCCATTTCTGCAGGGCCCTGTCCATGGAGGAGATCGCATCCTGTGCCGTTCAGGGCAAAGAGAGATTCAAGGCCCTTGCAGCCCTTATTGATGACAGGATATGCTCGAGTTACCGTCTGTGGGATACAAATTATATCGCTCTGGACATTCTGGAGGGAAATGATGCAGGATCTTCTTATTATACAGCGGAGAACAGGCTTTCCTTCATAGAGCGGATGGAAAAAGGTCTTTCCGCAATTTTGCAGAAAGACCCTGATATGGATAAGGATGAGCTTAGGGAGATATTCCTTTCAATCTACGCTAATCCTGTACGTTCCTCACGTGTACATCCAGCTGGGGGTAAGGGAAACTCATACCCTGTTTGGGGAAATCCTCGTAGATTTTCCTATTGATGTCGAAGAACAGTCCCCAGTAATCGGAGCCGTGGGTCCAGGCCCTGGCTGTGAGGATTATCGCGCTGTCTCCAAGCTGTGAGAGCGCCGCGAAAGGAGCGTCGGGTGCTTCGGGGCCGGTCAGTACTCTCTTGTCCTCGCTCAGGTATTTCTGGAGTATTTCAATTCCTTTTCCCGCATCGTCACCGTAGGAAATGCTTATATTCCATTCTACTCTACGGATATCCGAGGCCGTATTGTTCTGAATGCTGTTGTTGGCAAGGGATCCGTTCGGAAGGAATACGATTTTGTTGTCGGGGGTGTGAATCTGGGTGGATGTGATGTTGATGGCGTCTACAGTGCCGTTGTACCCGCCGGCTTCGATGTAGTCCCCGACCTTGAATGGCTTGAAGAGGAGAATCATGACGCCTCCTGCAAAATTCTGCAGTGTGCCGCTGAGGGCCATGCCGACTGCGAGACCTCCGGCAGCCAGGAGGGCGGCGAATGTGCTTGCAGGAACTCCGAGAATGGTTACTACTACAACAAAGAGCAGGACGGTCAGGGATATATTTACAAAACTGATGGTGAAAGAACTCAGGGATGGTTCCACTTTGCGGCGGGTGAAGACGGCCTGAAGCATTTTTTTGATTCTGCGGATAAGCCAGGCTCCTGCCAGGTATATGAGCAGTGCGGCAAGTACCTTGAGGCCCCATTTGATGACAGTGTCAGCTATGGAGCTCCATATTTCCTGTCCGCTCATGGTGGATACTTTCTGGATGACCTCGCTGATTTCCATTGCCAGGGTGTCGGAAGGATCGGGAGTGATGTCTAATTGAGGTAACATATCGGTTTAAGTATTAAAGTTGATAAATTGTAATTTTATTGGCAAATTTACTTAAATTTTATTATTTTTGCTAATTAGAATTTAATAAAACTATCTTTGATGAAAAAGGAAATAACACTTGAGCAGGCCGTATCCTATGTTAAGGACGGCATGACCGTCATGGTCGGCGGGTTCCTGGGCGTCGGTGCCCCCCTGCAGATTATGGACGCCCTCGCTGAGAGCGGAGTCAAGGACCTGACTGTCATCTGCAACGACACAGCCTTCCCCGACAAGTCTCTAGGGAAGCTGGTGGTAAACAAACAGATCAAGAAACTCATCGTATCCCACGTCGGGACCAACCCCGAGACCGGCAACCAGATGAACGCCGGTGAGCTCGAGGTCGAGTTCTCGCCCCAGGGCACCCTGGCGGAGAGGATCAGGGCCAAGGGCGCGGGTCTCGGCGGAGTCCTTACCACTACCGGAATGGGCACTCTCGTAGCCGAGGGCAAGCCTGTGGTCAATGTGGACGGCAAGGACTATCTGCTGGAGAAGCCTCTTGGAGCCGACATAGCCCTTCTGGGCGCCTCCATCGCCGACGAGTCCGGCAACCTCGTGTACAAGGGTACTACCCAGAACTTCAACCCCGTGATGGCCATGGCCGCCGATCTCGTAATCGTAGAGGCCGAGAAGGTGGTGCCTGTAGGGGAGATAGCTCCCGAGGCCGTACATACTCCCGGCATTTTCGTAAACTATATCTATAAAAGGAGGTAGGTCATGGGTGTGAAATCTCTTATCCGCATGCGCATGAGCTGCCACGACGCTCACTACGGCGGCAATCTCGTGGACGGAGCCAAGATGCTCCAGCTCTTCGGAGACGTGGCTACCGAGCTGCTTATCATCAATGACGGCGACGAGGGCCTCTTCAAGGCCTACGACAATGTGGAGTTCATGGCTCCCGTGTACGCCGGAGACTATATCGAGGCCGAGGGCGAGATCGTTTCGGTGGGCAACACTTCCCGCAAGATGGTCTTCGAGGCCCGCAAGGTAATCGCTCCCAGACCTGACATATCCGACTCTGCCGCCGACGTGCTGGCTGAGCCCGTAGTGGTCTGCCGCGCCAGCGGTACCTGCGTGGTACCCAAGAAGTGCCAGAGGAAACAGTAACTGACTGACAATTCATCACTATCTTATGGAAAAATTGATAATCACGGCCGCAATATGCGGTGCGGAAGTGCTCAAGGAGCACAATCCCGCGGTACCTTACACCGTAGAGGAGTGTGTCCGCGAGGCCAAGTCGGCCTACAACGCCGGCGCCTCCCTCATCCACCTTCATGTGCGTGAGGACGACGGTACCCCCACTCAGAGCAAGGACCGTTTCAAAGTCATCATCGACGCTATTAGGAAAGAGTGTCCCGATGTCATCATCCAGCCCTCTACAGGAGGAGCCGTGGGCATGACCAACGACGAGAGACTGCAGCCCACAGAGCTGCTTCCCGAGATGGCCACCCTCGACTGCGGTACTCTGAACTTCGGCGGAGACGACATTTTCGAGAACACGGAGAACACTATCAAGTATTTTGGACAGAGGATGATAGAGCGCGGTATCAAACCTGAGCTCGAAGTCTTCGACAAGTCCATGATCGACATGGCGCTCAGGCTGCACCGCAAGGGCTATATCCAGGCTCCCATGCACTTCGACTTCGTGATGGGTGTCAACGGAGGTATCAGCGGCGAGCTCCGCGACTTCGTCTTCCTGCGCGGCAGCATTCCCGCCGACGCGACTTACACCGTAGCGGGCATCGGCCGCTACGAGTTCCCTCTGGCCGCAGCCGCCATCATCGACGGTGGCCACGTCAGGGTAGGTTTCGAGGACAATGTCTACCTGAGCAAGGGAGTCCTGGCCCGCTCCAACGGAGAGTTAGTGGAGAAGGTGGTCCGCATCGCCCGCGAGTTCGGACGCGACATCGCCACCCCGGCCGAGGCCCGTCAGATACTGTCTCTCAGACCTCTTCAGTAAAAATTTAAAACGAATTAATCAACTATCTTAAAATCACAAATTTATGGCACAGAAACACGGAAACAAATACGGAATTCACAGAGTAATCGAACCCAAGGGAGTCCTCCCTCAGCCCGCAAACAAGCTGGACAACAACATGGACGAAATCTATGACAACGAGATTCTCATCGACGTCCAGACTCTCAACATCGACTCTGCTTCCTTCACAGATATATCCAACCGCGCCGGCGGCGACCCCGAGAAGATCAAGGAGATCATGTTCGACATCGTGGCCAAGCAGGGCAAGCACCGCAACCCCTGGACAGGTTCAGGCGGAATGCTCCTCGGTACAGTAGAGAAGATCGGAGATGCCCTCAAGGACAAGATCGACCTCAAGCCCGGTGACAAGATCGCCACCCTCGTATCCCTGTCCCTAACTCCCCTGCGCATTGATAAGATTAAGGAGATACGCGCTGATGTGGACCAGGTGGACATCGACGGCAAGGCCATCCTTTTCGAGAGCGGTATCTACGCCAAGATTCCCGCTGACCTGCCCGAGAAGCTCGCCCTCTCCGCACTCGACGTAGCCGGTGCTCCCGCCCAGACAGCCAAGCTGGTTAAGCCCGGCGACACAGTTCTGATCATCGGAGCCGGCGGCAAGTCCGGAATGCTCTGCTGCTATGAGGCCAAGAAACGCGCAGGCGTGACCGGTAAGGTAATCGGTCTGTGCCACAGCGAGAAGAGCACCAAGAGACTGCAGGGCCTCGGCTTCTGCGACTATGTATTCTCAGCCGACGCTACCCAGCCCGTACCCGTACTCGAGAAGATCGAGGAGCTCACCGGAGGCCAGATGTGCGACATCACCATCAACAACGTCAACATCCCCGACACCGAGATGACCTCTATCCTCTGCACCAAGGATACCGGTCTGGTATACTTCTTCTCCATGGCCACCAGCTTCACCAAGGCGGCTCTCGGAGCAGAGGGCGTAGGCAGCGACGTGACCATGCTCGTGGGCAACGGCTATACCAAGGGCCACGCCGAGATTACCCTGCAGGAGCTCCGCGAGAGCGAGAAGCTCAGAAAGATATTCACCGAGCTCTACGCCTAATCCTTCCTGCCCATGGTGAATACATCGCGTAGGAAAGTCCTGTTCCCGGAAGTGACCGACGAACAGTGGAATGACTGGAAATGGCAGGTCAAGAACCGCATAGAGACTCTTGACCAGCTCAAGAAATACATAAAGCTCACGCCCGAGGAAGAGGAGGGAGTCCGCAAGACTCTCTCCACCCTCAGGATGGCCATTACTCCTTACTACCTGTCCCTGATTGATCCGGATGACCCTTATTGTCCTATCCGCAGGCAGGCCATACCCACGGCCGCCGAGACCTTCCAGGCCCCCGAGGACCTGCTGGACCCCCTGCATGAGGACGAGGATTCCCCGACACCCGGCCTGACCCACAGGTATCCCGACAGAGTGCTGATGCTCATCACCGACATGTGCTCGATGTACTGCCGTCACTGCACCCGCCGCCGTTTCGCCGGACAGAAGGACGCCGAGTCGCCCAACGACAGGATAGAGAAGTGCATAGAG
This sequence comes from uncultured Bacteroidales bacterium, assembly GCA_944323445.1. GTDB lineage: Bacteria > Bacteroidota > Bacteroidia > Bacteroidales > UBA932 > Coprenecus. The sequence continues at coordinate 17,400 of CALUSM010000030.1, read as the reverse complement.
TACGTCGAGAAGACTCCCGTAGTCCGCGACGTGCTTCTATCCGGAGGTGACGCCCTGATGGTCAGCGACGCAAAGCTGGAGTACATCATCAAGAGGCTGCGGGCCATCCCCCATGTGGAGATTATCCGCATCGGTTCCCGTACTCCCGTCGTATGCCCTCAGAGGATTACCGACGACCTGTGCAACATGCTCAAGAAGTACCACCCGATCTGGCTCAACACCCATTTCAACCATCCCAACGAGGTGACCCCCGAGTCGGCCGCTGCCTGCGCAAGGCTCGCCGATGCCGGAATACCCCTCGGCAACCAGTCCGTCCTCCTGCGCGGAGTCAACGACTGCGTGCATGTGATGAAGCATCTGGTGCACGAGCTGGTCAAGATGAGGGTGAGACCTTATTATATCTACCAGTGCGACCTGTCGATGGGTCTCGAGCATTTCCGTACCCCCGTATCGAAGGGTATCGAGATCATCGAGGGCCTCAGGGGACATACCTCCGGCTTCGCAGTGCCTACCTTCGTGGTGGACGCTCCGGGCGGAGGCGGCAAGACACCCGTCATGCCCCAGTATGTCATCTCCCAGTCGCCCGGCAAGGTGGTGCTCCGCAACTTCGAAGGTGTCATTACGACCTATACAGAACCGCCTGAGTATCACAACGAATGTCACTGCGAGGACTGCCGCAACAAGGGCGAGAAGTCCGAGGGTGTGGCAACTCTGCTCGAGGGTGTCAGGATGACCATCGAGCCCACTGAGCTCAAGCGCAGGGAAAGACACCACAGCAAATAGTTATTTGAAACAGTACAGATGCCGTTTGTCCATGAGCTGTTGAAGTACCGGAGCGTGGCCGTGGTGGGCATGGAGAAGAACTGCGGTAAGACCGAGTGTCTCAACTACATTCTCCGCCGCCTGCCTTCCGACGGCCCGGGAGTCTGCGTAACTTCGATAGGACTGGACGGGGAGAGGACGGACCAGGTGACGGGCACCGCGAAGCCGGAGATAATCCTCCGCAGCGGAATGTTCTTCGCCACATCCGAGACACACTACCGCTCCCGCCGCCTGGTCTCTGAGATAGTGGACGTCTCCGGCGAGACGACAGCTTTGGGCAGGCTGATAACAGCGAAGGTGGCTCTCGAGGGGAAGGTAATCCTCTCGGGGCCCTCTTCGACGTTATCCCTGAGAAGATGGATGGACAGCATCTCCGGCTTTGGAATCGGGCTGACGATAATCGACGGAGCTCTCTCGCGCAAGAGCAGCGCGTCTCCGGCTGTAAGTGAGGCAATGGTGCTGGCTACCGGCGCCGCTCTCTCGTGCAGCATGCCCGCATTGGTGGACAGGACCGCGTTCTGCGTGGAGATGATCCGGCTTCCCGAGGTGGATGAGCAGAAACTTCCCGAGGAGCAGACCCTTACGGTTTCCTCGATGGCTCAGGAGGTGGAACTCGCCCCGGAGGTGAGGCGGATAGAGGTGTCCGGAGCATTGACCGACAGGCTTCTGGCCCGTCTGCTGACGGAACGGAGGCTGCCGGATATAGAGGTGGCGGTCGCGGATTTTACCCGGATCTTCATCTCTCCGGATAGCTGGAGGCGTTTTGTCCGGGCAGGCGGACGGCTCCGGGTGCACAGGCGGACAGCACTGCTGGCCGTATGTGTCAATCCCTTGGCTCCCAACGGTTACCGACTTGACTCAGACCTGCTTTGCAGGACGCTTTCCGATAAGATCCAACTGCCGGTTTACGATATAAGACGACAATGTGAAGATGAAGCTTAGAGACATCATAGACTCTCCCTGCGGGCTGCGGTATGTGATAGATTCACTGCCGTTAGCTTCCGGTTATGCCCTCAGATACCTGATGGATACTGAGGCGCTTACTGCCCCGGAGGATATAGCCGCCGCATATTCGCGCATGCGGAAGCATCTGTCTGCTGCCGGGGACGGGAACTTAGTGTCCATGCTTCATTCCATACTGTGCAGTCTGAAGGATATCTCCCATACTCTTAGCCGGATAGGGGCAGGAAACACCGTCGATGACATTGAGCTATTCGAGGTCAAGGCCCTGATTCTGCTCGGACGGAGGGTGTCGGCTGTCCTGGAAAAGGCCTCACAGACGTCCATAGCGCCGCATACCGGCGATCTGGAGGATGCCCTGAAGGTTCTGGACCCGGACGGGACGGAGATAGCCTCATTCTACATTTACGATTCCTATTCTCCCGAGCTGGCGGCCCTCAGGGCCGATATCCGCAGGGAGGCGGATGCTGACCGCAGAACAGCCATGATGGACAGGGAACAGGCCTTAGAGGCCGGAATCCGGGAGAGGCTCTGCCAGGCCCTGCATCCTTCCGTTCCCGCACTCCAGAGGCTTCAGGAGGAGCTTGCCCGGCTGGACATTGACCTGGCCAAGGCCGTCCAGATGCTGAGGATGCGGCTCTGTATTCCGGAGATCTCCACTTCCGGCGTTACTTCCTATAAGGGGATGTACAATCCATACGTCAAGGAGGTTGTGGAGAGGGCAGGAGGGGAGTTCACTCCCATTGACCTGAGTTTCGGAGACGGACCTGTAGTGATCATAGGGGCCAATATGGGAGGCAAGACGGTGGTGCTCAAGACCGCCGCCCTCTGCCAGTGGCTCTTCTGTTTCGGGATGGGTATTCCCGCAGAGGAGGCTCTCATTGCTCCGAGGGAACGGGTATTTTTCATTTCCGGGGATGCCCAGGATATGGGAGCGGGCCTTTCTTCATTCGCCGCCGAGATGAAGGCGATAGACGGAGTCGTACGGGCCTCTGCGGAAGCCCAGGACGGCAGCCGCATAGCTGCAATGATAGACGAGCCTGCCCGCAGCACCAACCCCATTGAGGGTACGGCCCTGGTCGAGGCCTTAGTGGATATCCTCGGACAGAGGGAAGTGGCCCTGCTGCTGACGACGCATTACAACATCCCTTCATCCCATTGTACCCGCTTGAGGGTAAGGGGAATGGAGGACGGAAAGATGAATTACCGGCTCTGCCCCGCACCGGAGGGCGACGTGCCTCACGAGGCTCTCAATGTGGCGGAGTCCCTGAATATTTCCCCGGAATGGACGGGGAAGGCAAAAAAACTGTTAGAGTATGAATAGCAAATTAGGATTAGATTCGAAGAAAGTGGCATACGCCAGGCAGCTTGCCGCAGGTGTGGCCGCCGACGTCCAGAATTTCGTGGACGGTTACACTACCGTGGCGGTGGAGAGGACCCTCTGCCGTCTGCTCGGTATCGACGGGGTGGACGCCAACTCCGTACCCCTGCCCAACGTGGTGGTGGACAGCCTGAAGGCTGCGGGAGTTCTGAGCGAGGGCGCCCTGTTCTACGTGGGCAACGCCATGGCCGTTCTCGGCCTGACTCCGATGGAGATTGCCGAGCGCATATCTGCCGGAACATTAGATATTACCAAACTCGAAATTAAACCGTTACAAGAGATACAGAAAGCTCTCGAAGAGCCTATAAATACCTCGATGGAGAGGATACGGGCCCGCCGCGCCCGCCGTGAGAAATACCTGCGCGAGATCGGAGAGGGCCCCAAGCCCTACCTCTATGTGATAGTGGCCACCGGCAATATCTACGAGGATGTGGTGCAGGCCGAGGCCGCCGCACGTCAGGGCGCCGATATCATCGCGGTCATCCGTACCACCGGCCAGTCCCTGCTGGACTATGTGCCTTACGGAGCCACTACCGAGGGCTTCGGCGGTACATACGCCACCCAGGAGAACTTCCGCATCATGCGCCAGGCCCTGGACAAGGTGGGCGAGGAGGTCGGCCGCTATATCCGCCTGTGCAACTACTGTTCCGGCCTGTGCATGCCCGAGATAGCCGTCATGGGCGCGTTCGAGGGACTCGACGTGATGCTCAACGACGCCCTCTACGGTATCCTCTTCAGGGACATCAACATGCAGAGGACTCTCATAGACCAGTTCTTCTCGAGGGTCATCAACGGATTTGCAGGAGTGATCATCAACACCGGAGAGGACAACTACCTGACTACAGCCGATGCCGTGGAGGCCGCCCATACCGTGCTCGCCTCCGACATCATCAACGAGCAGCTGGCCCTCATCGCAGGACTGCCCGAGGAGCAGATGGGACTCGGACACGCCTTCGAGATGGACCCGATGCTCGAGAACGGCTTCCTGCTGGAGCTCGCTCAGGCCCAGATGGCCCGCGAGATATTCCCCAAGGCCCCGCTGAAGTACATGCCTCCGACAAAGTTCATGACCGGCAACATCTTCCGCGGTCACATCCAGGATGCCCTCTTCAACATGATAGGTATCTGGACCAACCAGGGCATCCAGCTTCTGGGCATGCCCACAGAGGCTATCCACACCCCCTTCATGTCCGACCGTTTCCTGTCCATAGAGAACGCCAAGTACATCTTCAACAACATGAAGAGCATCGGCGACGAGGTGGAGTTCAAGGAGGGCGGCATCGTGCGCACCCGCGCCAAGGAGGTACTGGACAAGGCGATAGAGCTGCTGGAGAAACTCCGCGAGGAGGGGCTCTTCTCGGCTCTGGAGAAAGGCATCTTCGCGGATGTCAAGCGTCCCCGCAACGGGGGCAAGGGCCTCGACGGAGTCACTCCGAAGGGCAGCAATTACATGAATCCCTTTGTTAAACTAATGATAGGAGGAAAATAACATGAGCGGCGGACTTTATTCGATGGAGGAGAAGGATTACGACAAGAATCTGAACCTCAAGGCTATAAAACCTTACGGAGACACCATGAACGACGGTAAGGTACAGTTGAGCTTCACGCTTCCCGTACCTGTCGGCGAAGAGGCCGTGGAGGCTGCCAAACAGTTTCTGAAAGGCATGGGACTGGACAATCCCCAGGTTGTCTTCTTCAAGGAGCTCACCCCCGGCTTCACATTCTTCAACTGCTACGGCTCTGCCACTCATACCGTGGACTTTACGGTGATACACGTGCCTAAGGTCGAGTCCACTGTCATGGACATGCCGGCCACCGACGAGTACATCCGGGAGAATATCGGACGCAAGCTCGTGGTAGTGGGAGCCAGCACAGGCACAGACGCCCATACCGTGGGTATCGACGCTATTATGAATATGAAGGGCTATGCCGGCCACTACGGACTGGAGCGCTATGATATGATCGAGGCCTACAACCTCGGCAGCCAGGTGCCCAACGAGGACTTCATAGCCAAGGCCGTGGAACTCAAGGCCGATGCCCTGCTCGTCTCCCAGACCGTAACCCAGAAGGACATCCACATCAAGAACCTCACCGAGCTGGTGGAGCTGCTCGAGGCCGAGGGGCTGCGCGACAAGGTCATCCTGGCCTGCGGCGGACCCCGCATCACCCACGAGCTGGCCAAGGAACTGGGTTATGACGCCGGCTTCGGCATGAACACCTACGCCGACGACGTGGCCTCGTTCATCGCCGAGGAATATGTACGCAGACACAACAAAAAATAATCACTAAATACATTATTACAATGGACAAGAATCAGATAAGAGAGGTGATAGCCCGCAGGGCTGCCCTCGAGCTCAAAGACGGGGATGTGGTGAACCTCGGAATCGGACTTCCCACCATGATTCCCGATTTCCTCCCTGAGGGGGTATCCGTCATTCTCCAGAGCGAGAACGGACTGGTGGGCATGGGCCCCACACCCAAGCCGGGAGAGGAGAACCCGGACCTCATCAACTCCGGCGGCGGATATATCACTGCCGTACCCGGAGCCTACGCATGCAGCTCCCTCGCCTCGTTTGAGATTATCCGCGGCGGTCATGTGGACGTGACCTTCCTCGGAGCCCTCGAGGTGGACGAGCACGGAGACCTTGCCAACTGGATCATTCCCGGCAAGAAGGTGCCCGGAATGGGCGGAGCCATGGACCTGCTGGTGGGTGCCCGCAAGGTCATCCTGACCATGGAGCACACTGCCAAGGGTAATCCCAAGATCCTCAAGAAATGCCGTCTGCCCCTGACAGCAGCCGGTCAGGTCAATATGATCATCACCGAGATGGGCGTGATGGACATCACTGACAAGGGTATCGTCCTGCGCGAGATTCATCCCGAGTTCACGGTAGAACAGGTGCAGGCCGCTACCGAGGCTCAGCTCATCATTGACCCGGACCTGAAACCTATGCGTCAGTAATTTTAATAGAAAATGGATTGGAAATTTCTTAAAATAGAGACTCCCGAGGAGGGTATCTGCATCCTTACGATATCCCATCCCCAGTCGCTCAACGCCCTGAGCCGGCCGGTATTAGAGGAGATGTACCGTTTCGTGACGGACATCCCCGAGGGAACCGCGGTGCTTATCATCCGCGGAGACGGCCCGAAGTCCTTCGTGGCCGGAGCCGACATCTCCCAGATGGCGGGATTCGACGCAGAGCAGGGGCTGGACTTCGGCCGTTTCGGAGCCGAGGTCTTCCGCAGGATAGAGGAGCTGCCGATACCGGTGATAGCCGCCGTGAACGGCTATGCCCTCGGAGGAGGGTGCGAGCTGGCCATGGCCTGCGACATCCGCATTGCCTCTGAAAAGGCCAAGTTCGGCCAGCCGGAGGTGAAACTCGGCATTATTCCCGGATTTTCCGGAACCTACCGCCTCCCGAAACTGGTGGGACAGGGCTATGCCAAGGAGATGATCTACTCCGGAAGGACGATAGACGCCGCGGAGGCCCTGCGCATCGGTCTGGTCAATCACGTATTGTCCCCGGAGGAGCTGATGGACTATGTCCTGGGCCTGGCCCGCGACATCCGTGCCAACGCCCCGATAGCGGTGCGCAAGGCGAAGACCTGCATAAACACCTGCTACGACCTGGACGAGACCACGGCCCTTGCCGCCGAGAACCGCGCATTTTCCGAATGCTTTGCCACCGAGGACCAGAAGACCGGCATGCAGGCTTTCCTGGCCAAGGGCAAGGCGGAGTTCAAGAACAGATAATTAAGATAGAACAAAACACTGACAGTTATGACAATAGACAAGATTTCCGTTATCGGCACCGGAACCATGGGCTCCGGTATCGTACAGGCTCTCGCTCAGGCCGGCCGCAAGGTGACCATGAAGAGCCGCAGCGAGGCTTCCAACACCAAGGCCATGGGCCGCATCACCAAGTCCCTCGGCAAGCTCGTCGAGAAAGGCAAGATGGAGCAGGCCGCTATGGACGCCACTTTAGCCAACATCACAGTTACCACAGACTACAAGGACATCGCCGACTCCGACCTGATCATCGAGGCCGCAGTGGAGGAGATGGACCTGAAGATTGAGCTCTTCAAGATGTTAGACGGCATGTGCAAGCCTGAGACCATCATCGCCACCAACACTTCCTCGCTGTCCATCACCGGCATAGCCGCCGCTATCTCCAGGCCCTGCCACGTGATAGGCATGCATTTCTTCAATCCCGCCACGGTAATGAAGCTCGTGGAGATCATCAAGGGACAGAGGACCTCACAGGAGGTGTTCGACGCCGTGTTCGCCCTCTGTCAGGAGATCGGCAAGACCCCCGTGGCAGTCAACGAAGCCCCCGGTTTCGTGGTCAACCGCATCCTGATTCCGATGGTCAATGAGGCCGTGGGCATCCTCGCAGACGGAGTGGCCTCCCGTGACGATATCGACGCGGCCATGAAGCTCGGAGCCAACCATCCGATGGGTCCCCTCGCCCTGGCTGACCTGATCGGTCTGGACGTGTGCCTGGCCATCATGGAGGTGCTGCACCGCGAGTTCGGAGACGACAAGTACCGCCCTCATCCTCTGCTGAGGAAGATGGTGCGTGCCGGACTGCTCGGACGCAAGACGGGAGAAGGATTTTACAAATACTAAAATTTAAGCATTACTGAATATGAATTTCAAACTCACACCGACACAGTCGCTTTTCAGGCAGATGATCAGGGAGTTTGCCGAGAAAGAGGTAAAGCCCCTGGCAGCTGAGATCGACGAACAGGAGAGATTCCCCATAGAGACGGTCCAGAAGATGGCTCCGCTCGGACTCTTCGGCATACCCCTCCCCGTTGAATACGGCGGGGCAGGAGGGGACAACATCATGTACACCATCGCAGTAGAGGAACTCTCGAGAGTCTGCGCCACCACCGGCGTGGTCCTCTCGGCCCATACTTCCCTCTGTCTGGCTCCTATCTTCGAGCACGGAACCGAGGAGCAGAAGCGCAAGTATCTGCCCAAGCTGGCTTCCGGCGAATGGCTCGGAGCCTTCGGTCTGACCGAGCCCAATGCCGGTACGGACGCCTCGGCCCAGCAGACCACAGCAGTCCTCGACGGGGACGAGTGGGTGCTCAACGGCAACAAGATATTCATCACCAATGCCGGCCATGCCCATGTCTACGTGATTTTTGCCATGACTGACAAATCCCTGAAGAACAAGGGCATCTCCGCCTTCATCGTAGAGGACGGCACTCCCGGCTTCGAGGTGGGCAAGAAGGAGCTGAAGCTCGGTATCAGGGGTTCGGCCACTGCAGAGCTTATCTTCTCCGACTGCCGCATCCCCAAGGGCAATCTGCTCGGCAAGGTAGGAGGGGGCTTCGCGATAGCCATGAAGACCCTCGACGGAGGCCGTATAGGCATCGCCTCGCAGGCTCTCGGAATAGCTCAGGGCGCTCTGGACGAGACCGTCAAGTACACCATGGAGCGCAAGCAGTTCGGCAAGTCGATATCGCAGTTCCAGAACACCCAGTTCCAGATGGCCGACCTGAAGACCAAGGTAGAGGCCTCACGTCTGCTCGTGCGTTCGGCAGCTTTCAAGAAGGACTGCAAGGAGCCTTATTCGGCCGATGCCGCGATGGCCAAGCTCTTCGCTGCTGAGACAGCCATGGAGGTGACAACCAAGGCCGTACAGTTCCACGGAGGCTACGGCTATACCCGTGAGTATCCCGTGGAGAGGATGATGCGCGACGCCAAGATCACCGAGATCTACGAGGGTACATCCGAGGTACAGAGAATGGTGATAGCAGCCAGTATGTTTAAAAAGTAAAATCAGGAAAGTATGAATATAGTAGTTTGTATCAAGCAGGTACCCGATACCACCGAGATCAAGATCAATCCTGTTACCGGTACCCTCATCAGGGACGGAGTGCCCAGCATCATGAATCCCGATGACAAGGGCGGACTGGAGATGGCCCTCCGTCTGAAGGACAAGTACGGGGCCAATGTAACGGTCATTACCATGGGACCTCCCCAGGCCGACCTGATTCTGAGGGAAGCCTTCGCAATGGGTGTGGACAGGGCGATACTCCTAACTGACAGGAAGTTCGCCGGAGCCGACACCCTCGCTACCTCCAATGCTCTCGCCGGAGCTCTAAGGACCCTGGACTGGGACATCGTCATCACCGGCCGTCAGGCCATCGACGGTGACACCGCCCAGGTAGGCCCTCAGATCGCCGAGCATCTCGATGTGCCTCAGGTCTCGTACGTATGCGACCTCGAGGTGGAGAAGAGCGGCAAGGCCCTGCGCGTGACCAAGGAGACCGAGGAAGGGGTGCAGATACTCGAGGCTCAGATGCCCTGTCTGCTGACTGTTCTCGCCTCAGCCGTAAAGCCCAGGTATATGAGCGCTCCCGGTATAGTCGAGGCCTATAACAGGCAGGTCGAAATCTGGGGCGCCGACCATATCGATGTGGACGAGACCAAGCTCGGACTCAAGGGTTCTCCGACTAAGGTGCTCAAGGCCTTCACCAAGGGTCTCAAGGCTCCAGGAGAGGTATTCGAGGTGGATGCCGAGGAGGCTGTGGGCATCATCGTCTCCAGACTCAAGGAGAAATTCATCATCTAACAGTGTAACACCGTTAATATTTTACAGATATGATCAACAAGAACGACTACAAGAACGTATATGTGTTCGCAGAACAGAGAGGCGGTGTTATCCAGCCTGTTGCCCTCGAGCTCATAGGCAAGGCCCGTGACCTGGCCGGGGCCCTCGGCTCCAAGGTGGTGGCCATGCTCGCAGGCTACAATGTGGAGCATCTCATCCAGCCCCTCTTCGAGTACGGCGCCGATGAGGTGGTGGTTACCGACCACATCGAGCTCAAGGACTATCTCACCGAGCAGTACGCTCAGTCCATATATCAGATTATCACCGCCATGCGTCCCGATATCGTGCTCTTCGGAGCCACCACCATCGGACGCGACCTGGCCCCCAGGCTCTCGGCCCGTCTGGCTACCGGCCTCACTGCCGACTGTACGAAACTGGAGATATCCGAGGACAAGCAGCTGATGATGACCCGTCCCGCTTTCGGCGGCAACCTGATGGCCACCATCATGTGTACCGAGCACCGTCCCCAGATGTCCACGGTCCGTCCCGGAGTGATGCCCAAGCGCGATCCCGAGCCCGGACGCACCGGCTCCATCGTCCGCTTCGAGACCAAGTTCGACCACTCCAAGATCCGCGTAAAACTGCTCGAGGAGGTACGCGAGGAGAAGAACAAGGTGGATATCACCGAGGCCAAGATCCTCGTCTCAGGAGGCCGCGGAGTGGGCTGCAAGGAGGGATTTGCCAGGCTGCAGGAGCTGGCGGAAGTCCTCGGCGCCGAGGTTTCCGCATCCAGGGCTATGGTCGACGCCGGCATCATGCCGCACGACCGTCAGGTGGGCCAGACCGGCAAGACCGTCCGTCCCGACCTGTACCTTGCCCTCGGTATCTCCGGTGCCATCCAGCATCTGGCGGGTATGGAGGAGTCCGGCTTCATCGTGGCCGTGAACAAGGACAAGTTCGCGCCCATCTTCAATGTATCCGATATCGGTATAGTAGGTGATGTCAATAAGATCGTGCCTCTGCTGGCCGAAAGGCTCCGCAAGGAGATGCAGAAGTAAACCATGCTCAATATGAAAAGGTCAATCAGCATATTGTTTTTGTCAACCATGGCATTCGTGACAGCAGTCGCTCAAGGCAATACTTTTACTTTCGGGCTCTTCAGGAATGTTGTCTCCGAAGATGCGTCTGACCTGGTCTTCGTATCCCCCTTGAGTGCATCTCTGGCCCTGTCCATGACAGCTGCCGGTGCCGATGAGGGAACTCAGCAGGAGATGGTCTCTGCTCTCGGTTTTGACTGCTCCATCAAGGAACTCAACAAGTACAACCGCGGTGTCATTGGGCTGCTCTCGGAGGATCCCGAGGGCGTGCAGCTCAATGTAGCCAATTCCATCTGGGTTTCAGACATGTTTCCCTTGAAGAAGAAATTTGTCCGTACAGCTCAGAAAAACTATGATGCAGCTGTAGCCAATCTGGATTTTTCCGATTCTTCATCTCCGTCGGTAATCAACAGCTGGTGCTCTGAGAATACAGCCGGGCGTATTGACAAGATGATAGAGAGCATAGATCCCACTACTCAGCTGTATCTTCTGAACGCTCTGTATTTCAAAGGGCTCTGGGCGACTCCCTTCGATCCTGCCCTCAGCCGGGAAGATACCTTCCATGGAGACAGCAATGACTCTCAGGTGAAGTTCATGCATGCCAATGAATACTATTCCTATTATGTGGGAGAGGAGGCTCATCTGCTTGAACTTCCCTACGGAGAAGGTTCTTTCGTGATGGATGTACTGCTTCCTGCCGGCGGAATCTCAGCTGACGAACTTGTTTCCAGGCTTGATGAAGAGACACTTGCCTTATTGACGAGCCGTCTTCAGACAGACAGGATCAGGGTCTCCATGCCCTCCTTTAAGGCCGAGTATGAGATTACTCTCAACAACGTGCTGCAGCAGCTTGGAATGAAGACCGCGTTCACCTCTTCTGCGGATTTCTCCAATATGTCCAAGGAGCAGCTGATGATAAGCGAGGTAAAACAGAAAACCTTTATTGAGGTCAACGAGGAGGGTTCCGAAGCCGCAGCGGTCACTTCCGTGGCTGTCATGCGCACGTCCCTTGCTCCCGATCCACTGAGGTTCACGGTGGACCGCCCGTTCGTCTTCCTCATCCGCGAGCGTACCTCCGGCACCGTCCTGTTCATGGGACTGGTACGAAATCTGTAGCGCGCCCCGCAGTTCTTCACAAAGGCCGGCTGGAAATTCCAACCGGCTTTTTTATTGATACGAATCGGTGTATTATGCGTATATTTGTAGAAATTAAATACCAAGGCCTATGGGAAATCATATATCTGCTGTACAGAAAGTGCTGAAAAGCAGGGTGGTGCGTTTTATATCCATGCTGTTTATCATGCTGTCGGTAGGATCGGTGGTGCTGTCGTCTTTCAAGGAATTCCAGCAGTTCAGCTGGTTGTTCCAGAGCTTTATACATTTCGCATCACTGGCATTTCTCATAGAATATGTTCTCAGAATCTATTCAGCACCTGCGCTGTATCCGGATATGCCGGTGTACCGCAGCCGCCTGAAGTATATTTTATCATTTTACGGACTGGTGGACTTTGTCGCGGTCATTCCGTTCGTGATGACTTATTTTTATTGGGATACCGAGATTGTTCACATCATCATACTGCCGTATGTGTTCATTGTCTTCAAGCTGATACGTTATTCTACTGCCTTTCAGCTCATACTCAAGGTGATGAAGAGTGTCCGGCCGGAACTGTTGACTGCTTTCACCGCCTGCCTTATCATCATCTGCTTTTCGGCCATACTGGTCTACTTCGTGGAGAAAGGTGCTCAGCCAGATGTCTTCAAGAACATCGGGGACAGCATGTGGTGGGCAGTAATTACTTTTACAACAGTGGGATACGGAGATATCTACCCGGTTACACCACTAGGGCGCATCCTCTGTGCGTTCATCAGTTTTGTGGGCATAGCCATGCTGGCAATCCCTACCGGTATCATCAGTTCTGCTTTTATAGCCTCGATGAAGGACAAACTGTCAAAGAAGGACTGAATTACTTGACCCAGGCCTCTACAGCGGTTTTGGAGGCTCCGTTGAGCAGTTTGCCGCTCTGCCAGTCGAGGGTGGGGTATTCTTTCTTGAGCTGGGCGGCGGAGTTGGTGATGCCGCTGCCGCCGGAGGTGGCGAAGGGGATGACGGTCTTGCCGGAGAAGTCGTAGGTCTCTAAAAAGGTGTTCACGGCACGGGGCGCGAGGTTCCACCAGATGGGGTAGCCGATGTAGATTACGTCGTAGCTGCCGGCGTTCTGCAGGTCTGCCTTGATGGCGGGGCGGGACTTGGCGTCGTTCATTTCCTTTGTGCTGCGGGATGTCTTGTCGGTCCAGTCGAGGTCGGCGGCAGTGTATTCCTGCTCCGGTGTGATTTCATAAAGGTCTCCGCCTGTTACTTCGGCTATAAGCCCGGCAACCCTCTCAGTAGTTCCTGTGGCTGAGAAGTAGGCCACGAGTGTCTTTTTGCTGTTCATAACTTGCTGATTCTGTGCAGTGGCCGTCAGGCATACCGCCAGGGCCGCCGCGATGGTTGGAATAATACGTTTCATATCCGATGGATAATTTTTCTGCAAAGTTACATTCCGTGCCCGTACCGTCCGCAACCCGGATTACAGAATAATCTCCCAAATTTACTTTATGACTCCAGAAACTCCCGGAGGGCCGTGCCTCCGTCGATCGAGGGGCAGTATTCCTCCAGCACATTGAACTGCGGAGAGCGGCCGTAGATGGCGATGCCGTCCTTGAGAGTGTTGAGTACGCAGACATCTCCGGCAATACCGCAGACATCCACCACTTCGATGTCCAGGCGGTAGAGCAGGAAATCTATGTGGCGGGCCGAACATAGGTTCTTGAAGATGGAGTACTCCTCGAAATTTTTCTTCTCGCCCTTGCGGAACATCTTCACCTCGCCCTGAGTATTGTACACGGCGTCCATAATCGGCTGATAGACGGCAGCGCCAATGGTATTCACTACGCAGTGCATCGGCCACTGCCCTCCATTCTCGTAGAACGAGCAGTGCCGGTAGGGATGTTGGTCCATGGTTATCAGCTTGCAGATGTATTCCCCGTCGGTCCTGAGGATGTAGTCGGCAAGAGCGTCCATTTTTTCCTTTGCACCCTCCACCTTCAGGCTTCCGCTTATGAAGTCTATCTGCGGGTCTACGATCATTAACAGCTTTCTCATTGTTGGTATTGTTGAACAAACAAAGATATAAAATAACTTCTATTCTACATCAATTGATTAATTTAATGATTATCCGCAAAGATACCCCGCATCCTTCACGTTACTTTTTAGTTGAGCTGCATGCGCTTGAATATAAGTACATTATCAATCTAATGATATTTTAAGAGGGGCGGATTATGCTCAGAAAGAGCCTTTTTGCCGTCACTTAACTTTTTGCGCAAAATACAAGAGCCGGTCAATCAGAAGATTGCGTTATAACTAAAAAGCAACGTGAACAGCGGGGTTGGCCCGGATGAATGACACGTCGTTTTTTTTCGTTCACCCTATCAGCATGTTGTCCCGTGATGCCATGACGCTCTGATGTTCTGATGCGGCAGACCGAAAGCCACTAAACCGGTTAGTTGAGAAGACGCCCTTGACATTCTGGAAGTTATGAGCTGGCGTGATGTTATGTCACCTTAAAATAGCAGTTAAAAGCGGATTTCAGTCCCACTAAATACAGTAGTTGCATAGAACATGCAGCGCAGCAAGCAGTTTAAAACGACTATTCGGTTTAGTGAGAAACGGTGGGGGTCCCAAAAAAATCGGACACAAAAGAATGAGTCAGGAAAGAAAAGAAAGTCACCGGGTTGAGGTTCCGATGCTCCTGAAGGAGAGTTACGGGTACGGGTTGAGTTACTGTGAGTCGTGTCTGCTACACAGGGTGAGCTACTACAAGGGCCTTAGGCGGATGAGGCCTGCCACGAAGCGCTCAGAGAACCAGGCCGGCGCTAATTGAGGGGTATCTTTGCGGATAATCATAATTAATTTTATCACACACATCCAGTACATGATCCAAGCCGTACAGCATTGATTTGCTGTCTATATTCATCCAGGAGAAAAGCATCTGTATTTTCTGATATTCGTTTACAATATATCCTGTATTGATAACGGATGCATTAAGATAGAAACAGACAGGTTCGTGGTGTGCAATTCTATTTCTCAAGGTGTTTACCTTATCCAATTCATTGAATATATACGAGTGATTATATTGTATTTGTATAGACGAACGGGGCTTAGATGGGAAAATTTTCAGAAGAACGCATCCTGTAGCCCGGAACTGCTTCTGAGAAAACATATATTTCCAAACCCCAAATTCCATTTCTGCGAGCAGTTTTGAATGAGAATAAATTCCGTTGGATGCTAATTTAATATATGCTTTCTCGATAATTCTTTTAGTGTATTTAAACTGATCACCATAGAATATACCGCCCGATTGTATACTGTTTTTTAACCATTCCGGACCAAAAACAGGAACCAGCAGCGAGTCTATCGCATTTCTTAATGCAACTTCAAAACAACAGACAACAGTAAACACTTCCTGCGACAGCCTAAGGTTATAACGATACAACGTCATGGCCTTGCGAGTATTTCCGTTACATGCAGTTAAATATCTGCTAATTCTCTTAGGTGACACGATCCCTTCAAAATCCACAAACTTCATAATTTACACATGTTCACTCTTGTCCGGTAAAATTCCGTACTAGTTATTAAAAAGTTTAACAATTAAAACAAAGTAGGTTCGGTAGAACCATCCAGTTCATTGACAATATTGCAGTTAGGTTTTGCAAAGAGGTCTTTTAGGCAGATAGTTTCTGTAAGTGAGATGCTTACAAGTTGGAGCATCTCGTAGATTGACCGTTCGATACTCATCTTTTTCTGCACAATCGCTATCATACAATAGGTGGTTATGGCAGTGTAAATTTGGATTCTTACGGCATTCTCGGTCTCGCCCCAGAATTTTTTAATCTTCAGATGCTGCTTCAGCCACTTGAAGAACAGCTCTATCTGCCATCTGTTGTGATACAGTTCCGCCACTTTCAATGAGTTGATGTCCAGGGCATTGGTAAAGAAGATGAACTTCCTGTCCGATTCGGAGTCAAGGTAGATGATTCGCCTTATCTTCTCCGGATATTTGCTCATTGTCAGCTGTCCGTCCATGTATCCTATGGCATCGGAGAGCACACCGGACGGCAGCCTGCGCTTCCACCTCATCGGCCTGAAGTCGTTGTTCTTCTTGCCCCTGACCACGAAGTATGCCCCGACACTGTTTATGGTGAAGAGCCTTCCGAAGTCATTGTATGCGCGGTCGAAGATGTAGAACGAGTTCTCCTCGTATGGAATGGCATCCATCGCTTTTGTATCATGCAGCCTGGCGGGCGTGATATGGAAGAACGTCGGTATCTGGGTCTCAATATCATAAAGTGTATGTATCTTGACTCCTCCTTTCTTCTTCCGGAACAAAGCCCACTCAAAGACGCTTAGACACAGGTCAATCGTAGTGGAGTCAAAGGCATACACCTTTCCTCCGAGCTTGAATATCTCGACCGCCCGACACTTCTGGGCTTCTGCCATAACTCTGTAGGCGAACTCCTCGAAGATACGATAATCGCGTTTGGTGTTGGCATCTGCAAGAGTGCTTTTAGAGGCGTATTTCCCGAAGCCAAGATGAAAAGCCTTGTTTGCGTGCGCCTGTGTCGCAAGAACTAAGTCTCTGAGGCTCTCACGGTTGGACAGCTGCCCGAACATCATGACTGCCAGCTGATTCCAGCAGGTGAAAGACTTGACATACCGATTTCCATTGTATTTGTTTGATATTCTTAAAAATACATCCTTATCAAGGAAATCTAAAAGCTGTGAGAACACGTATTTTCCTTTATTCATGTGCCATTCTACGATAGTCTGGCAAAGATAAATTCAAATCGGCGCGCTCGTCCCATCCTTGTAATTACCTATACTTCAATGTTTTCAAAGAATTTTTGCGATTCTTTACCGGACACTAATGACACATGTTCTTTTGTTATTAACAATAATTCATTATATTTGCATTGTTGATTCCCGGTAGCCCCTGACTCTGTCAAGCTATCGGGTTTAGTTTTTCATGTCGGTCTGTATCTGTGAATTACTTATACCCCGGCAGTGTCATCTTTACCGCTGAGGTATTCCTTGACCATTTCCAGGATACGCTCCCCGTATTTTTCCGCACCGGCCTTGCCGAAATACTGGACCCGCAGCAGCGACTGCAGGTCCTGCGGCAGTAGGTTGCTGATGCCGAGGATGGCCTTCTGCTGAAGGACGACGTACACCGGGACATTCCTTGCAGTTGCCTCCGAGCGGCGCCAGGCCACCAAGGCGCTGAACAACCCGGGATGCAGGATATCCGCCGGAACCTCCACCTTCTGCTCCTTCGTCTTCTTATTTTCCTCTGAGGTGGATTTTGCCTTTTTAGGTGCAGGACCGGGCCCTTCTATTGACAACAGGTCCTTCTTGCGGAGGTAGGCGCAGGTCTCGAAGCCGGTGCCTGCGGTATATTCCAGGAGGGCGGTCCGGAGGCGGAGACTGTCGTAAAATTCCTCCATGCTCTGGCTCAGCAGCTTTTCTATCTCC
>CALUSM010000029.1 GCA_944323445.1 uncultured Bacteroidales bacterium | reverse complement strand
ACGTCCCTAACGTGGTGCGCTAACCAACTGCGCCACATCCCGAATCGGACCGCAAAGATAGTAAAATTTCCGTACCGCCAAACTTTTTTCAAAAATTTTTCTATGAACTACTCCATCACCTCACGCCAACTCCTGCGGACTATTACGGGTGGTGCTGTAGGCTCATGCCTTTGCAATACACTGGAAGGAGCTGTCACAGGCTCTGTCCTACGGTTCACTGCATCATAAGCCACAAAGTCCTCATAATCATACTGCCAGCTCTCTCCAAAAGCCAACTTATTGATACGGGTATATATAGACTCACGTGAAGGAGCATTGAATCCGCCTTCGTTGTACCGCATGATACTGTTCTCGGTCGGACGTCACACACCTGTCCAATAGGTGTAACCGCCTTCAAAAACCCCAAGACCATCATACTGATAACGTTCGTCAGCGATAAACTCCGCCCAGTTTACTAGAGTAAGATCTGAAGTGAAATCTATATTTGTAAACCATCCAAAATCCCATAAATTCTGACAATTCGTTATCTCTTCCGATGGAACCTGCCCGTACTCCTCATAAGCATACTCATCGGCCAATTTCGCAAAACCGTGACCACCCGCCTCGTGCAGAATCAGACCGCGGAATGTAGCCTCATCGCTGCTTGTCGGGAAATATGCCACGGACACTCCATTGCCATAATTGCCCGATTCCGGATAATACATGTAGCACGTCCCTGCGTAATAATCCCTGTTCATCACCACCAGCAAAGCCTCATCAAGTCTGTCAGGAGTAATCGCATTGAGAGCATAATTGAATACAGTCTGATCATCTCCTCCAACGGAAGTACCCCCTCCAAACCACGTACTCAGAGCCGTCCGGCTGCCCTCCTCATACACCTCGTTTGGAGACACGACATTCACCATATACGCATTGAAATAATCGCGGAAACTCTTGTACGGCTCCTGGGAAAAGAACTGCTCCATCGTATTCACCATCACACTGCGGTAGGTCCCGTCCGCAATCAGTCGGTCTGAGTAAGCGTCACCCATAAGCACTACATCTATGCCATTGCCGACCGTGGCCGACTGGAGTAACTCATAAGTACCGTCGGCACTATAGTCGGTCGAGGTATAAATTTCAGGGTAGAATTCACTCAGATCACCATAATCATAAGCCTTAAAATATCCACGGTATGGAGCCCACTGCTGCGATGTAAGATATGCATCCAACGATTCTTCAGGGACATAAATGGTAAGATTATCATACAACGTAGGTATAATTTCCGGGGAATTATGCTGAATTGCAGGAGGGACAGGTGCTCGCAAATACACAGTCTTCAAATTGGGGCACTTACCAACACCTGGGCTCATACTATCATCAGCGCCAAATGGATCCATTCCCAAATCACGCATTCTTGCTGAAATGGTTATAGTCTGCAATTTAGGAGAATTGCAAAATATATACCCATAAACTTCCGATGCAACAACTTCATCAGAAATTACTATTTTCTCTAAATATTGCTTGTCGGCAAAAACTTGATACCCTAACACCTCTACACCCTCTGGCGTCATATATTCTGTAATGCCTTTATCCGCCACATACAACAACCTATTATCAACCACATAGCTCCTACCGTCTTCCAAAACATTCGGTCCATATAGACGTTCTATATTATGGGTACCCTCGAATACACCCGCTGCTGAAGCAATATTAGTAACAGAGCCGGGTATTGTCAATTCTGTAAGTTCCTCTGCATAATAGAAAGAATAATTCTCTAATCCCATTATCCCGTCTGGAATTGTATACGATTGAAGACCTGCGCCACTTGCAAAAGCCACAAGCCACCGCATCCCAAAATAGTCTTCCACATACATGCACATTCCGTCATTTGACACATACCTTAACCATCCTCTGAAATATTATATCCTGTAAATCTTTTTATCTTACTACCATTCCATTTTACTTGAGCTCCTCTCACATTTAGAACTTCCAATGATTTTGGGACATGCAGTTCTTCCAGTTCAAAAAGACCATTTATGCTGTTGATTACTTTTACACTGTTAGGCAAATACAATCCTATAATCACATCGTTAATATTGTCAAATGAAGGTGAATTAATTGTTGTAACAGGCGCGTCAAACTTCACCACCCACTTCCCTCCGGTATAGGTATGAGATACTATATTTGCATCAAACTCGGAACCGATAAAATCTATCTTATTCTTATTCATTGTCACATACCAAATTTCATCTTCAGGTACCGCTTCAGGATCTATATCTACACCCATTTCACCATTTTGTTCTAAAGTATACGTCAATGACAGAGAGGTCCCTAAAGAGGATATAGAAACCTCAGCACTGCGATAATACCCTGGATTCGGCTCTATCTGCAATGTCACAGCATTGTATTCCATCGCTTTAGTTGCAGGGACAAGGCTTATCCAGTCCTGCGCATTTTCAGGTATGATGACCTGCGTCTCAACATTGGAAAGAAACTCCAAAGATATTTCTCCTCCTTCTTCCTTCCGGAACTTGCTTGACAGCCTCATTCTGAATTTCCAATCCTGCTTCTTCGAAGGTAATAGTGCGCATCAGCATCTTCTCACCATTGGTTGCGAAGACTACGACTTTGCTGTATTCGTCCAGAGAGGAACCGGTGCGGATGTTGATGACTCCGGTAAAGGCATCGGTCGGAACAACTCTGGCTCTTATGTCGCTGGAGGAAAGGACCTCGATACGGATATCCTCAAGACGGCTTTCTATCGTGTAATGTATGTCGCGTTCGCTATCGGGCTCCATCACTAGCAGGTCCTCTGCGTCAAACGTAATGGTTATCGCTTCATAAAGAGGAATGTACAATTCCGAGCCATCACTCAAGACGAACGTAATCCCCATATCGTCCACTACTATGTCTTCTATCAGTTCCTCACTGTCGGTGCCGTCCTCATCCTGAGCGACCCCGATGACAGGTGTGACACCGTCTTCACCGTCCTTTCCGTCCTCACCGGTCACTCTCATCTTATTGCCCTCGTCATCCAAGAGCCATTCTCCGTCGAGAGTCCAATAATAGACGCCGTCGGTATCCATCCTCACACCTATTACAGGCGTATATCCGTCGACACCGTCCTTACCATCCTCTCCGTCTTCTCCGTGATGGATGGTGATGGTATCTCCGTTACTGAATTCTATCAGATAGCCGTCATCGACATCCCTTACATCCGTGATATACAGACCTTCCTCGAGGGCTGAGATGACGGTCCGCATCGAAGATATGTCCTCGTTCATCTGAGCGCAAAGTTCCTCCAGAGCAGCCACCCGTGCCTCGAGGTCGTCAAGTCTTTCCGTGAACTTGTCCATGTCCGCGGTACATCCGGCCAGAACCGCAACGGACATGGCTAAAAACAGCAAGCGAATCTTTCTCATAGTTTAAATTGTTAATGACATTCAAAGATAACAATTTTATTATGATTATCCGCAAAAATACCCCTATATCCTTCACGTTGCTTTTTAGTTAAGTTACATGTTCCTAAAAATAAGTGTTTTATCAATCTAACGATATTTTAAGTGGGAGGGATTATGCTCAGAAAGAGCCTTTTTGCCGTCACTTAACTTTTGCGCAAAATACAATAATCAGTCAATCAGGAGATTGCATTACAACTAAAAAGCAACGTGAACAGGGATGAATGGACCGGATGAATGGCGGCTGAGAGGCAATCATAAGGATCTGTACTTACTAATAATGCAGCAGACTGAAAGTCACTGAACCGATTAGTTGAAAAGACACCTTTGACATTCTGGAAGTTATGAACGAACGTGATGTTATGTCACCATAAAATTGCAGTGAAAAGCGGATTTCAGTCCCACTAAACACAGTAGTTGCAGAGAACGCGCTGCGCAGCAAGCAGGTGAATACAACTATTCGGCTTAGTGAGAGACGGTGGGTGGTGGTGTGTGTATGGGGGGGGGAGCTACTGCAAGGGCATTAGGCAGATGAGGCCAGCCACGAAGCGGTCAGAGAGTCCGGCCGGCGCCAATCAGGGGTATCTTTGCGGATAAAACAATAAAAAGCCGGGTAAGGAACAACCCCGACCCGGCCGTTTTCAATATGTAACTTTAAAATATACCTAAGTATGTTTACGTCTATTCTGTTTCGATGGTCATCTCGTCTATCAGATGGTCCGCATTGCCTATCATGTCGATAACGAAGAGGACATAGCGGATATCCAGGGAAATGTTGCGGCAGAAATCAGGGTCGAACTCGATGTCGCTCATGGTGCCTTCCCACACGCGGTCGAAGTTGATGCCTATCAGGCGGCCCTTGGAGTCGATGACGGGACTGCCTGAGTTTCCGCCGGAGGTGTGGTTGGTGGCGATGAAGCAGACGGGCACCTTGCCGTCATAGCCCCATCGGCCGTATTCACCGGAGGCAACGATGTCGCGGAACTTCTGGGGAATATTGTAGTCGAATATCTCTGGATTGTCCTTTTCCATGATGCCCTCGATGGTCGAGAACGGCAGGTAGTACACTCCGTCGGATGGAGCGTAGCCCTTGATGTGGCCGTAGGCGACACGGAGAGTGAGGTTTGCATCGGGATAGAAGGTCCTGTCAGGCTGGAACTCCATCTGACCGCGCATATAGTCGCGGTTGAGCAGGGTAATCTCGGAATTGACGCGGGCCACTGTAGGACGGAGATTCTCCCCTATCCATGCGTTGAACTCGCGGCCGAATACTACGGCAGGGTCATCCTTCAGTGCAGCAACGCCGGCGCAGTCAAGGGCCTCAAGAGCGGCACGGTCGGCGAACACAGAGGTGGAGAAGAGGTCGTCGGCCCATTTCTCTATGGAGCCGCCGTACACTGCCAATGTACTGTCGAAGTACTCAGGACGGAAATCCACGGGGACATCGTCCTTGTAGGCGTTCATGACAGCCACGAAGCACTCCCTGTCGATGGGCATGTAATAGTCCTTGTAGAAAGCTGCCTCCACGGCCTTCAGTACCGAATCGGAACCGCTTTCAGCCGCACTCAGGGCACGGGTGGCGAACTGTACAAGCTCGATGGTGCGGGCCGACTCATTGTAATACTCAAGTGCGTAGTTGTAGGGTTCGAGCACTCCATAAAGAGAGTCAAGAGCAGGCACAATACCATCGTACTCCGTACCATCGGCCCAGTCCATGAAGCTTGACTCGAAGGCCTGCTTCTTGGCCACGGTGCCCAGACGGACGATACCCTTCATCTCTCCCTGCCACTTCTTCCACGCATTGGATACACTGGCATTCTTGGACGAATACTGGATTCTCACCGCCTGGTCCGAGTCCATGTACTTTTTCTGGATATCGAGACGCATGGTGCGGAGGTTGATCTTGAAAGGATTGGACACTTCCGAAATATAGCGCACGCCCTCGGACATGATGTACTCGCGGGTGCTGCCGGGGAAGCCGTACACGAAGGTGAACTCACCCTCCTCCACTCCGCCGGCGGCAATATGGAAGTACTTCTTAGGCTTGTAAGGAACATTGTCCTCGGAATAGGGAGCGGGGTTGTTGTCCTTGTCGGCGTAGATGCGGAAGATGGAGAAGTCTCCGGTATGGCGGGGCCACATCCAGTTGTCGGTGTCGCCGCCGAACTTTCCGATCGACGAAGGGGGTGCTCCCACCAGACGCACGTCGGTGTAGCTGCGGTACACGAACATATAGTACTTGTTGCCATAGTACAGGGGCTCGACCGAAGCCCGCAGACCGTTGCCGGCAGCCACTGCTTCCTCAACGAGCTTTGCGGAATTCTCCGCGACCAGAGCCTCGCGCTCCTCCTCGGTCATGCTCTCCTCATATCCGTCGAGCACCTGCTCCGTCACATCCTCCATATACTCGAGGAAGCTCACGGACAGTCCCGGATTGGGCAGTTCTTCGGCGCGGGTCATGGCCCAGAAGCCGTCGCGGAGGTAGTCGTGCTCCACGGAGCTGTGTTTCTGGATCTGGCCGTAGCCGCAGTGATGGTTGGTCAGCAGAAGGCCTTCCGGTGAGATGAGCTCACCTGTACAGCCGCCTCCGAAGAGGACCACGGCATCCTTGAGCGACGCCTGGTTGATACTGTAGATGTCCTCGGCCGTGAGGGTAAACCCCTTGGCCTGCATGTCCCCTATCCTCTGGGAGATGAGGGACGGAAGCCACATTCCCTCATCCGCGGAGGCAGAAGCTCCGCAAATGAGGGAAAGCGCTACCATTGAAAGGTATTTTTTCATATAGCGGGTTTTAATTGATGTAGTCTGCCAGGTCGTCCTCGGAGAAGCCTGCGATGTAGTCGTAGCGCTCCTGATTCCAGGACTTGGCCTTGCCGACGAACACCCTTGCTGACTTGGCGAAGTCAGCGCACCTCTGTGCATCCAGCACGAGGAGCCAGCCCATGATGATGTGACCGGCCATCTCCACCAGACGGCGGGCGTGGAAGTCGATGTAGGTGTTGTCATGTCCGTGCACGAGGGAGCAGGCCTGCTCGTACTGTGCGGCCATCTCGACGAGGGTCTTCTTCAGAGTCGCGTACTCGGGAGCCACCTCCTCGGCCTCGTACTCACGTATCCTGGCGAGGTAGGCGCCGGTGGTCACATAGCGGATGGCGGCCACGGTCTGGAGCTGGGACGTACCTTCATATATAGTGGTAATCCTGGCGTCGCGGTAGATGCGCTCTACGGGATACTCCTTCATGTAGCCTGAGCCGCCGTGCACCTGTATGGCATCGTAGGCGTTCTGGTTGCAGTACTCGCTGGACATCATCTTGAGCACGGGGGTGAACATATCGGCATAACGCTGATACTTCTTCATCTCCTGACGCTCCTCGGGAGTCAGCTTGCGGGTCTCTGCGATAAAGCCGTAAGACTTGTAGATGTCCACGAAGCGGGTGGTCTCATAGAGGATGGCGCGGGAAGCCTGCAGCTTGGCCTTCATCACGGCCAGCATCTCGGACACTGCCGGGAACTCGATGATGGCCTTGCCGAACTGACGGCGCTCGCAGGCATACTTGTAGGCCTCGCGGTAAGCGGCCTCGGAGATACCCACGGACTGGGCACCGACTCCGAGACGGGCACCGTTCATCAGCGACATCACGTACTTGATGAGGCCCATGCGGCGCTCGCCGATGAGCTTGGCGGGAGCGTTCTTGAAGACCAGCTCGCAGGTGGGAGAGCCCTTGATACCGAGCTTGTTCTCAATCCTGCGGACAGTCACGCCGCCCCATTTCTGGTCGTGTACGAAGTAGGACAGGCCGCGGCCGTCGCGGGTGCCTTCCTCGGAACGGGCCAGGACGAGCTTGATCTGGGCGTCACCGTTGGTGATAAAGCGCTTTACACCGTTGAGCATCCACATGCCCTTCTCCTCGCACCACTCGGCCTTGAGCATGGCGGCCTGGAGGTCGGAGCCGGCATCGGGCTCAGTCAGGTCCATGGAGCAGGTATCGCCCTGGGGGATGCGGGGCAGGAACTCGGCCTTGATCTCCTCGGAGGCGAACTCGTGGATGGTCTCGGCGCAGTCCTGAAGACCCCAGATATTGGCAAATCCGGCATCGGCCCTGGAAACCAGTTCCTCAGCCATCACGTAGGGCACGAGGGAGAAATTCAGTCCGCCGTACTGACGGGGCAGGGACATACCGTACATGCCGGCCTGGGTGAGCACCCTCTGGTTCTCGGCTGTACCGGCTGCGTAGGTCACGCGGCCGTTCTCACATACAGGGCCGTCGTGGTCCACCTGTTCGGCGTTGGCGGCTATGGTGTCGGCGCAGATCTCGCCCAT
Source organism: uncultured Bacteroidales bacterium (assembly GCA_944323445.1). GTDB lineage: Bacteria > Bacteroidota > Bacteroidia > Bacteroidales > UBA932 > Coprenecus. The sequence continues at coordinate 25,644 of CALUSM010000029.1, read as the reverse complement.
TACCTCCATCACCTTGTCGTAGGAGTCGATGGCATCCTCGACATTGCAGGGAGCGTAGTCATAGACTCCGCTGTCCTTGAAATCCTGTTCCTTCAGCTCCACTATCTTCTGCATCAGGGGATGCGAGAGCTGAAACTTCAAATCACTGTTGTCTGTATAAAAATTTGCCATGACTTCTTCTCCTTACTTGCTGTTTTGTTTGTAGAACTTGATGAGCTTGGGTATCACCACATTGAGGTCACCTACGATAGCATAGTCGGCTATCCTGTGGATGGGGGCCTCGGGGTCGCTGTTAATCGAGATAATCATCGAGGACTGGTCCATACCGGCAGTATGCTGGATCTGGCCGGAGATACCGCAGGAAATGAAGAGCTTGGGACGTACGGTCACGCCGGTCTGTCCGATCTGGCGGGCATGGTCCGCAAAGCCTGCGTCCACGGCGGCGCGGGATGCTCCCACCTCTCCGCCGAGGGTCCTGGCGAGCTCGAATATCAGGTCGAAATTCTCCTTGCTGCCCACGCCGAAGCCGCCGGCCACGATGATCTGGGCGCCCTTGATGTCGATCTTGCGCTCCTCTATCTCGCGGGCCACGATCTCCACGGTCAGGTCGCTGTCCTTCAGGATAGAGTTGACGTCTATCTCCGAGATGCGTCCGGCCACGGGGGCGGCCAGAGGGGCCTTCTTCATCACACCCTCACGGACAGTGGCCATCTGGGGCCTGTGCTCGGGGTTGACGATGGTGGCGATGATGTTGCCTCCGAATGCGGGGCGGATCTGGTACAGGAGGTTGTGGTACTGCTTCTCCTTGTCCTGATGGTCACCTATCTCCAGGGAGGTGCAGTCGGCGGTAAGGCCGCTGTGCAGGGCGCTGGAGACTCTGGGAGCGAGGTCCCTGCCCACGGAGGTGGCTCCGAAGAGGGCTATCTGGGGCTGTTCCTTGCGGAAAAGGTCAATGGTAATCGATGCGTAGGGCAGTGTGCGGAAGAACTCCAGGCGCTTGTCGTCGGCCAGGTGCACCACTGCGGCTCCGTAGGAATAAAGCTCGTCGGCTAAGCCGCGGACATCATGTCCTATCAGCAGAGCCTCCACGTCGCAGGAGAGCGAGGCGGCCAGGTCACGGGCCTTGGTCATCAGTTCGAGACTCACGTCGCAGAGGCGTCCTCCGTCGGTCTCGCAATATACTATAATGTTGTTCATGTCGTCTAGCGTTTTTAACAGATTAACCGATTGTATGACTGGATATCAGCTCCTTTACGAGACCCTCGATGTCGGCGTCCGAGTCCGAGAGGGTCCTGGACTCCTTGGCCTGGAGGATGATGTTCTCGATCTTCTTCACCTTGGTGGGCGAGCCGGAGGAACCGTAGCTCTTCTCGTCCCCGCCTATCTCGGCGAAGCCCCACTCGGGTATCTGGAAATGCTCGGAGCACTTGCCTGAGGCGGCATACTCGGAACCGGAAGCCTGGTCCTCGGAAACGGTGCGGGCTCCTTTGTAGCGGAGGAGCTGCTTGGCGTTGCGGGGCCTGCATGCGGCTGCGGTGCCGGTCACGGTGATCAGCACGGGCAGAGGGGAGGACACCACTTCGATGCCCCGCTCCAGCCTGCGGCGTACGGTCACTCTGTTATCGTCGATGTACAGTACTTCTTCTGCGTAGGTAATCTGAGGCCAGCCCAGCTTCTCGGCTACCTGAGGGCCCACCTGGGCGGTATCACCGTCGATGGCCTGACGGCCTGCGATGATCATGTCGGGAGCGATCTTGCGGACTGCCTGGGCCAGCGCGTAGGATGTGGCAAGGGTATCGGCTCCTGCGAACTTCCTGTCGGTCAGGAGGACTCCTCCGTCAGCGCCTCTGAAGAGACCCTCGCGGATGATGTCGGCGGCCCTGCCGGGGCCCATAGTCAACAGATGGATTTCCACGTCCTTCAGACGGTCCTTGATTCTGAGCGCCTGCTCGAGGGCATTCATGTCTTCAGGATTGAAAATAGCAGGTAATGCGGCGCGGTTGACCGTTCCGTCCTCCTTCATCGCATCTTTTCCTACATTTCTTGTGTCCGGCACCTGCTTGGCCAGGACCACGATTTTCAATTTGTCGTTCATCAGTTTTAATACATTAATCCGGGCAAAGGTAGGAATTATTTCTCAGACTGCAATGCCTTATGGATGGCGGCGGCAGCCCGGCGGCCGGCGCCCATCGCCAGAATCACAGTCGCCGCGCCCGTTACGGCATCGCCTCCCGCAAACACCATCGGACGGGTAGTGGCGCCCTCCTCATCGGCGACAAGGCAGCCGCGCCGGTTTGTCTCCAGTCCTGGTGTGGAACGGGCAATCATCGGGTTGGGAGAGGTACCCAGGGACATGATGACAGTGTCGGTCTCAATTTCAAATTCTGAGCCGGGCACAGGCACGGGAGAGCGGCGTCCCGACTCGTCGGGCTCGCCGAGCTCCATGCGGATGCAGCGGATACCGCGCACCCAGCCTTTCTCGTCGCCCAGGATCTCCACGGGGTTGGTCAGAAGGCGGAACTCTATGCCCTCCTCCTTGGCGTGATGGACCTCCTCCACCCTGGCGGGCAGCTCCTTCTCGGTGCGGCGGTAGACCACCGTCACCTGAGAGCCCAGGCGCAGGGCGGTACGGGCGGCGTCCATTGCCACATTGCCGCCTCCGACTATTACCGACCTGCGGCCGGAGAATACGGGGGTGTCGTATGTAGGGTCGTAGCCGTGCATGAGGTTGTTGCGGGTGAGGAACTCATTGGCGGAGAACACTCCGTTGAGATTTTCCCCGGGGATCCCCATGAACTTGGGCAGACCGGCTCCCGAGCCTATGAAGACTGCCTTGAAGCCTTCCTTATCGAAAAGGTCATCCACTGTCACGGTCCTTCCCACCACCACGTCTGTCTCAATTTTAACTCCGAGGCGGCGGACATTCTCCACCTCGTACTCGACTACCTCCTCCTTGGGCAGACGGAACTCGGGGATACCGTACTGCAGCACGCCTCCGGCCTTGTGCAGCACCTCGAAGACGGTGACGTCATAGCCCCAGCGGGCCAGGTCAGAGGCACAGGCCAGACCGGCCGGACCGCTGCCGACCACTGCGACCTTGATGCCGTTGGCGGGAGCCTTGTCTGCGAAGCGGACTCCGTTCTGACGGCTCCAGTCGGCCACGAAACGCTCGAGCTTGCCGATGGCCACCGGCTCTCCCTTAACTCCGAGGATGCAGGAGCCCTCGCACTGGGTCTCCTGAGGGCAGACACGGCCGCAGACTGCGGGCAGGGAACTGTCCTGGGCTATAACACGGGCGGCCTCGGCAAATTCACCGGACGCTACCTTGGAGATGAAGGCGGGGATGTGAATCGAGACCGGGCAGGCCTCCATGCAGCGGGGTTTCTTGCAGTTGAGGCAGCGCGAGGCCTCCAGAAGGGCCTCCTGTTCATTATATCCGTAGCATACTTCCTGAAAATTATGCGCCCTGACTGCGGGATCCTGTTCCCGCACCGGGACTCTGGGTATCTTGTTTGCCATTGTGTATCCTCCTGATGTTGTTTATTGATGCAGTCCTATATGACACTGATGGTCCTTTTCCTTTTCTATGTCGCGGTACATGCCCTGACGGCGCATGGCCTCATCGAAGTCCACGTCGTATGCATTGAACTCCGGTCCGTCCACACAGGCGAAACGGGTCTTGCCGGCGATGGTCACGCGGCAGGCGCCGCACATGCCGGTACCGTCCACCATCAGGGTATTGAGGCTGACGGTCAGAGGGATGCCGTACTGACGGCCCTTGAGGGTGACGAACTTCATCATGATCATGGGACCGATGGCCACCGCCTGGCCGTACTTCTCGCCGGAGTCCAGCAGCCGGCCCATGATGTCGGTCACCAGGCCCTTCTCACCGTACGAGCCGTCGTCAGTGCATATATAAAGGTGGTCGCAGACTGCCCGCATCTCCTCCTCGAGGATTACCAGCTCCTTGTTGCGGGCACCGATTATCACGTCCACCTTTGCCCCGGCCTGATGCAGGAACTTCACCTGGGGATACACCGGAGCCGTTCCAAGACCTCCCGCGATGAAGAGATAACGGCTGCCCCGGAGCGCCTCAGGACTCAAGTGTATAAACTCGGAAGGCTGACCGAGCGGCCCGACCACATCCGCGAAGGACTCTCCGGCCTCATAGCTGCAGATGATACGGGTAGAGGCTCCTACGAGCTGGGTGACGATGGTCACGCTGCCTTCCTCGCGGTTGTAATCACAGATGGTCAGGGGGATGCGCTCATTCTTCTCCCCTGCCCTGACTATCAGAAACTGTCCCGGCTGGGCTGACTGCGCAACACGGGGCGCCAGAACGTCCATCAGACAGATGGCCGGCGTCAGAAATTTCTTCCTAAGTATTTTGTACATAATCTATAATGAGTGTGTTATTCCTGCTTAACCTCACCCAGGACCTCGTAGCCGAGTTTCTCGATGGCGGCCGCCAGTTTCTCCTTGGTCGTCTTTTCCGGGTCATACTTCACCCACACGGTCTTGTCGTCAAGGGATATCTTCAGGTCCTTGACTCCCTTCTCAAACGGGATGTTCTCCTGAACTTTCTTGACACAGTTCTCACAGTGAAGGTTTACAGAAAATACGACTTCCTGCAGCGGAGCCTTCTTTTTCTGGGCGTACGAAGTTACGGCAAAAAATGACAACATCAATACGGCAACGGCCGTTTTCATAAAAATTTTAAACGTTTTCATATTTTTAAATATTTTTAAATTTGACAAAATTTATTTCCAAAGGGTAAATCTCATTCCGGCATAAGCAGTTACACCCGTCAAGGGTCCCCAGATCACCGAAGCGTTAAAATCAGGGGACCAGGGATCCTCCGCACTGATTACAGGATGCTTCTGACGGTAGTTGGTGATATTCTCGACTCCGACATATACGTCCACCCCCTTTAACTTGCGGGTAATCTGCGCGAAGAGTACCGGGTAGACAGGGCTCATGCAGCTCTCCCCCGGTTTCACGGCAAAGTCCGGCAGACGGGCAGGGCCGTTGATCTGGGCCGTAAAATCGAAGGTCCAGATATTCATCCGGGTCGCATACTGGAGGTTCAGCACGCCCTTATAGCGGCTGACCAGCGGCCTTTCCACCAGACCCCGGTCCTTCAGCCATACCTTGGAGTCTGAATAACGGAAAGTAGCCAGAACGGTGAAGCGCTCGAAAGGCTCTACGGAGAAATCCGCCTGCCAGGTGTTGGTGTACGACGGGCCGTCCAGACTGTAGATGCTTACCGCACTCCAGTCATATTCCTGGTCCACGATAATCTGGGAGGTAAAATCACTGCGGAAGTAATCAAAACTGAGATAGGAGTTGTCCTCGAAGCCTATCGGGATGTAGAAGGTGATATTGCCGCCATAGGTCCAGGCGGACTCCATGCCCAGGTCCGGGGCTATGTCCAGACGACGTCCGGTGGACATCATGCCGAGGTTGTCCACCACCACATTGGGCGAACGGGTGCCGCGGCCTCCCGAAGCCCGGATGACGAGCCAGTCCGCAGGTGACCATTTCAGATTGACCCGTGGCGAGAGAAAAAGACCGTAGAGACTGTTCCAGTCGATGCTCAGGTCTGCCACTGCCGAGAACTTCTCTCCCAGAGTATAGGTGTATTCTCCGTATATTCCCAGGGAATTTTCTTTGTGCGAGAGGTCATAGTCCGCGAATAGTGCCCTACGGGAAGCCGACAGAGGGTCCGCATACCCGTCATGCAGTGTCTGGACATAGCCGTCGAAGAAGTTCCTGAGACCGAATGTGAAGCGGTGGGAGTCATTCGGTATGCCCTGGTACATGAGATTGAGGAAGCCGGAGTTCTGCCTTCCGAAGAAACTCTTGAGGCCGAAATACGAGTCCAGCTGATGCCAGGTGTAGTCGGCGACTACTGCGATGTTGTTAGAATTGTCCTCATTCAGAGGGATTCCCACCTTGAGGTAGCCGTTAACTCCCTGGTTCGTGATATACGTACCCCAGGGCACGCTCATGGTCCGCAGGGAGTCCACATGCTCCCGCCTGAAAGTCATCTGACCTCCGAGGCGGCTGTCGTACAGAGCCTTGACTCCGAAACGCACCTGCACTCCGCTCTGGTCATAATAGAGCCAGCGGTTGGCGAAGTTCAGATGAGTCATCTCAGGCTCGTCCCTGAAGCCGTCCCCGTTCATATCATGGGCCATAAACGAACGGGAGGCATGGGCCATCAGGACCGTAGACCATCTGTTGCCTATCTGGAGAGAGGACGCGGCATTCAGTTCGGCCATCAGCATACTGTTGATGAAGGCGTTGAGAAAGAGGGGCTTTTCATCCGTGGGCTTGCGGTGCTCGACGTTGATCTGGCCGGATATGGCCTCCACCCCGTTGATGACCGACGAGGGACCCTTGGCTATCTGGATGCTCTCCAGCCACTGACCGGGGATGTAGGAGAGGCCGAACGGGGCCGCCATACCGCGCATCACCGGGCGGTTCTCGTCCAGCATGGCGGTATAGATGCCGGACAGACCGAGCAGACGGATCTGACGGGCACCGGTGACTGCGTCCGAATAGCCCACAGACACCGATGCCGAGTTTTCGAAGCTCTCGGCAAGATTGCAGCAGGCCATCTTGCTCAGCCCCGCCGAGGATATGACCTCGGTCCTGACATTTGCCAGCCTTGAAAGATAGTTGGCGTCTCCGCGGGCCGTGATGACTGTCTCTTCCAGCTGATTGTCGCTGCGCAGGAATATCTCCACCGCCTTCTGCTCCTCGGATACCCGGAGCGTATCCCTGACATAGCCGAGAGCCGCCGCCACTAAGGCAGAATTTCCCTCCGATATCCTCCTAATATTGAATTTTCCGTTTTCATCGCAATCGGCGTATACATCCGATCCGAGCCAATAGACCGTAGCAAAAGCTACCGGTTCCCTATCCCCGTCAAGATTGAGAGTGTACACTGTTCCGGAGAGAGTACCGTCCGATTGCTGTGCATAGGCACAGACAGCGGCACAGAGCAGAAGTGCCGCAATAACCGCTTTATTCTTCATTTCAACACTGTTTTAAAAAAGGTGTTATATCCGTCATGCAGTGTGAAATTTCAGAAATAATGGCGAAGATAACGCATTTTGCGTATATTTGTTTGATATAATTTAAATTTAACTCAACATGAAATTTCTGAAAAGTCTTCTTGCGGCCATTCTTGGCTCGTTTATCGCATTAGGACTGCTCTTCCTGCTGGCCATCGGCATGATAGGCGCGCTGATGCCGGCAGAGGAAACAGTCTCCGTAGCCCCTTCTTCAGTTCTTAAAATCGACCTCGGTTCTACAATCGGAGAACAGACTGTCTCCGACCCGCTCGACCTCAGCTCCATCGTGCCCTACGCAGGCAGCACCTCAAGCATCGGCATTCTCGATGCTGTAAGGGCCATCGACTATGCGGCCACCGATCCTGCCATCAAGTTCATATACCTGACCAACTGCGGATACTCCAGCGGTCTGGCCTACATGGAGGAGCTGCGCGGAGCACTAGAAAGATTCCGCACCTCCGGCAAGCCCGTGATAGCCTACGGCGAGAACTTCTCTTTCGGAGGCTACTACCTTGCATCCGCAGCAGACAAGATCTATGCCGATGAATTCGCCTCTAACAACATCCTCGGCGTAGCCACTACGATCATCTTCCTCAAGGACATCCTGGACCGCTTCGGCGTAGAGATGCAGCTCATCCGCCACGGCAAGTACAAATCCGCAGGCGAGCAGTTCATCGCCAGCGACATCAGCGAGGCAAACCGGGAGCAGAACCAGGCCATGGTGGACGCCCTCTGGCAGGCAGCCGCAGGCAGCATCTGCGAGTCCCGCGGAATCGCTCTCTCAGACCTGGACCGCATGGTCAACAACCTGGAGCTCAACACTGCCCAGGATATGATCGAGGCCGGGCTGGTAGATGAGCTGCGCACCGTCAACGGCATGGAGCAGGAGCTGGTGACACTCTCCGGCGCAGAAAAGCTCAAGGACGTGAAAATGATAACCCTGGACAAGTACATCAAGGCACGTATCAAAACCGATTACAAAGCCAAGGAGAAAATCGCCATCATCTACGCCGACGGCCAGATCAACCCTGACGGCAGCTCAGAGGGAATCACCGCCGACAAGTTCCAGCCCATCATCCGCGATATCCGCGCCGACAGCTCCGTCAAGGCGGTAGTCCTCAGGGTCAACTCCCCTGGAGGCTCCGTACAGCCGGCGGAAATCATCCGCACCGAGCTCGAGCTGCTCCAGCAGGACAAGCCACTCATCGTCTCTTACGGCACCATGGCCGCATCGGGAGGCTACTGGATCTCGGCCGGAGCTGACAAGATATACTCCAACAACACAACCCTCACCGGAAGTATCGGAGTATTCAGCATGCTGCCCTCAATGGAAAAGACGTTCAAGGAAATCGCCCACGTCAATCCGGTCACCATACGTTCCCACCGTCACGCCGACATGGGCTCGATGACCAGAAAGCTGGACCGTCAGGAAGTTGCGGCATTCCAGGATCAGGTGGAAATGATATACGACCATTTCATCAACATTGTGGCTGAAGGCCGCGGCCTCACTCCCGAGAGAGTGGACGAAATAGCCCAGGGCCGTGTATGGTGCGGCAACGAGGCCCTCGGAATCGATCTGGTCAACGAGATCGGAGGCATCAAGGACGCCCTCGACTATGCGGCTGTAGCAGCCGGACTGGACAGCTACCGCATAGAGGCCTGGCCCAAAGCCAAGAACAGTCTGGATAAACTGATGGAAGGCCTGAACTCCACAAGCACGGCAATGGAGACATTCTCCGACCCGGAGCAACTGATGGAAAGCCTCTTCCAGTCCGTCAAGGCTGAAAAGGGCATCTACGCCAGAGTTCCGTACATCTACTGTTTCGAATAACGGTTGAGAATCAGCTATTGGAAATAATCGAGGCTCCGGCGACTACGGTTGTCGGGGCCTTTATCCTGAACCGGTCATCTATCCTCAGACCTGGCAGGCACACGATACGCCCTGCGTCATCGAGCAGAATCGGCTGGGAGAGTTTCTGCACACGGTCCAGCTTAAGGTCGGTAAAAAAATCGCTGAGCTTTTTGGAGCCTTTCTGCATGCCGAAGGGGCGGAAACGGTCCGCCGGCATCCATCCCCTGCACAGCAGGGGCATCTTAAGGCCATCGGCAGAGAAATACAGCACAGAACCGTCAGAGACAGGACTGAACCCTGCCGGACGCGGGAAAAAATCTATCCGGAAACGCGTTCCTTTGAAATTGTAGACCCCGGGCCCGTCAATTACAAACCTGGTGTCTTCCTCCTGCCTGAGCGGATACACCCTCATCCTCTCCGTCCCGTATACCAGCTCATGGGTCCCGGTACGGAAAATCCGCCCGCTCTGCCCGGAAGTCATGCAGCGTCCTATATCCGAGATCTGACCGCTGTTGAACCCGTACTCCCGTAAGATCCTGTTCAACCAGTAGCAACAATGTCCCTCCTGCAGAAGGGCTCTGGTATCAACCGTCAGCACACCGTCCTCCCCACAGTTGCAGACCCGCGCACAGACTCCCTCATACACCCCGTCAATTATATCCGAAGCCTCCCGGAAATATTCCGAGTCACGGCGGACGGTATTCAGGAATGACGGATTGATTTTCTGGAACTCCGGGAAAATAATATTTCTCACCCGGTTACGGGCATAGTGTGACTCGAAGTTGGTGCGGTCATCCCTGTAAGAGATGCCGTTAGCCCTCACATATTCCTCAATATCAGCACGGGGGACCTCCATCAGCGGACGGATGATACGGCCGTTGCACACGGGAATCCCGGCCAGTCCGCGCAGTCCCGTACCGCGGACAAGATTGAGGAATACAGTCTCTATGCTGTCATTCAGATTATGTGCTATGGACAGGTAGTCAAAGCCCTCGGACTTCATAAGTTCCTCGAAGAATCCGTACCGGAGCTCCCTGGCCGCCATTTGGGTGGATACAGACCTGCAGGCAGAATATGCCTTGGTATCAAAGACCCTGGTATAGACCTGTATTCCGTTTGCCCGTCCCCATTCCACTACCGAATCCATGTCTCCGTCGCTCTCGCTGCCGCGGAGTGAGAAATTTACATGAGCCACTGCAAAACGGGGATGCAGGGCAGAGCGCAGAAAGAGCTCCGCCATACACATCGAATCTATACCGCCGCTCACTCCAAGCAGATACCGGCGGCCCTGCACAGTTCCTCCCGAAAGAGAAATCAGAGCCGAGTCGAACTCCTGTTCAATGCCCATCGTTACTCGGGTTTTACATACTGTCCCAGTGTCCAGGTCAGTCCAAGACTCACAATTTCCTTGAACTGCACCCTCGGAGCCTCGACTCCGTAGGCATCCGCTATCCTGATGTTGTCATCATAGATGAGATTGGTCCTGAGCGTGAGGGTCAGAATCTTGGTCAGGGCCAGGGACGCGTCCACATCCCAGTAGACCTGAATATTCTCAGGATTGTGGATATAGTTGGAGAACAGTGTGAGCGCGGAGCTGATCTTGAATATCTTGTACGAGTAGTTGATGTCCATCTTGAGCTGCGCACCGAACTCAGCTCTCACGGCCTGGTCCGGATTGTTGCCGTACGTCTCACGCAGGCTTTCGTCCGTGACGATTACGAGATTGCCGGTCGCGGGCGAAAGGTTGAACGACAAGAAGTTGAAAGGTCTGTAATTGATACCGAGACCGAGAGATATGTAGCCTGGAGCCATGAAGCGGGACTGGGCATTGCGGACCGTGACGCTCTCTCCGGCCTCATCGGTCTCCGTAACATACTCGTAGGTAGGTGTCAGCTGCGTCCTGAAGTTGAACAGCGCCGAGAAATAGAGCTTGTCCTTGAGCATCCATCCCCACTTGCTGTCCAGTTGTATGCGGTCATCGCTCTTGTCGAACTGCTGGTTCAGCGGCGTCCCCTTCTCAAATGACTGCACGAAACCGTAGGAAAGCTTCAGACGGTTCTCGAAGATCATCTTGTCCCTGGAATAATTGGCATTGGCGTCTATCAGCCCGTTGAGAGAGACGTTTGCCGAACCGCCTTCGGCCCAGTTGGTCAGGGATACCTGCGAGAAACCTATCTGGGTCAGCACTCCGTTCGTCCAGTATTTCGGAGGCTCCCTGCGCGCGGTATCCACGGCCGCCTCATCTATCGCCGAGACTATGCCCAGACACACTTTCTGCGCCGGATCCATCCCCGCCGTATCCACACTCACCTCCTTTATCTCCTTGTACTCAATATCATTCCTGTCCTTTTTCCTTTCCGACATCATGTCGCCGGCGGCTGCCGTCACCGTCATGAGCAAGGCGGGCAGCACCGATATCAAAAATTTACTGTTCATTGTTTCCCGTATTCAATACATCATCAGAATTGTACTTGTATCCCATCCTCTTGCCCGTCCTCATCCTGGAAGACTCTATCTTGGTGTTCATGTCTCCGACTGTAGCCTCCTTTACCATGTCGAACGGAGGCACCAGCAGGTCGAATGACAGGCTGTAGAGAATCGCCGACTCGACAAATGCCACCAGGTCGTCTCTGGTCAGAATACTCTTGCCGAAGAGCGAGGTCATCTGACGTGTCTGACGCTTGCCCTCCACGAAGAAGGCCTTCTCCCGGTTGATGAACATACGGGCCACCAGGTATCCCAGATCATCATTGCGGTTGTACTTGAGTGAGTCGTAGAGAAAGTTGTAGACGTTGATTACCCCGCAGTAACTGTTGTACGGCTCGTTCCGTACATAAGGATTCTTCCACACAGGATGATCCCTGTCGAACTCGAAGATATCGGTATGAAGACTGAATATAAGCACGTCATCCGCAAACTTGAGCTCAGCCTCGAACTTGCCTCTGTCCCTGTATTCCAGACGGACACGGCGCGAGCCGTTGTTCTCCAGCATTTCGTTCAAGTCATTGCTCATCTCGCTCAGCACATCCTTAAGCGTACTGAACACGTCCAGACATTGGTCAAAAATCTGCGACTTGATTACAGACTTGACATTCAGAAGACTTACTATCTTCTCCCTCGGACTGGCATCATCACCGTTCATTGTATTCCTATTTTGTTAGTATGACCTTGCGAATATCACTCTCCGGTGCGAGGGGCGGCCCGAATATATGCACCTGCCCTCCTCCTCGCACACAAAGCTGTCTATGGGGATGCACCTGATAGTGGCCTTGGTCTCCTCCTGAATCCTCATCTCGGTCTCGGAAGTACCGTCCCAGTGACATAGCAGGAAGCCTCCCTCCTCTATGCGCTCCCTGAACTCGTCCCAGGTGTCCACCCTGACAGTCCTGGAGTCGCGGAAGGCAAGAGCCTTGCTGTAAATATTGGACTGAATCTCATCGAGAAGCCCCCTGATATGCTCCGCCAGCCCCTCGCGGGATGCGGCAGACTTCTCCAGAGTATCCCTGCGGCAGATCTCCACCTCCCCTCTCTCGAGGTCGCGGGGGCCGATCACCACCCTGACGGGCACACCCTTGAGTTCCCACTCGGCGAACTTGAAGCCCGAGCGGACATTGTCCCTGTCGTCTATCTTGGTCGAGATGCCGGCTTTCTCCAGCTCGACGGCTATCTCCTTCATGTAAGCCACCATGCGGTCCAGCTCCTCCTGACCTTTATATATAGGAACGAACACCACCTGTATCGGGGCGATGGCCGGGGGCAGGACAAGTCCGTTGTTGTCACCGTGGGCCATGATCAGCGCTCCCATCAGACGGGTGGACACACCCCAGGATGTAGCCCACACGTAGTCCAGCTTGCCGTCCTTGTCAGCGAACTTGACGTCGAAGGCCTTTGCGAAATTCTGCCCGAGGAAGTGGGAGGTACCGGCCTGAAGGGCCTTTCCGTCCTGCATCATGGCCTCTATGCAGAGGGTATCCAGGGCGCCCGCGAAACGCTCGTGCTCGGACTTGTGTCCCACCACCACCGGCAGTGCCATGTGGTTGCGGGCGAAATCGGCGTAGACATGAACCATCCTTTCAGCCTCTTCCATCGCCTCCTGTGCCGTGGCGTGGGCAGTGTGTCCCTCCTGCCAGAGGAACTCGGCGGTACGCAGGAAGAGACGGGTACGCATCTCCCAGCGCACGACGTTGGCCCACTGGTTGACCAGAATGGGCAGGTCGCGGTAGGACTTGATCCAGTTCTTGTAACTGTTCCAGATAATGGTCTCCGATGTGGGGCGCACGATGAGCTCCTCCTCCAGTCTTGCGTCCGGATCCACGACTACTCCGGGACCGTCCGGATTGGCCATGAGACGGTGATGGGTGACCACCGCACACTCCTTGGCGAAGCCCTCCACGTGCTCGGCCTCGCGGCTCAGAAAGGATTTGGGTATGAATAAGGGGAAATATGCATTCTGATGACCTGTGGCCTTGAACATCCTGTCAAGCTGCTCATGCATCTTCTCCCAGATGGCATAGCCGTAGGGCTTGATGACCATGCAGCCGCGGACGGCTGAGTTCTCGGCGAGATCCGCCTTGACTACCAGGTTGTTGTACCACTGGGAATAATTCTCTTCTTTGCTAGTAACCTCTTTTGCCATTATGTCTTGTTTATATGGAATGATTTTTGTTAATTTGTGATGCAAAAGTAGTAATTATTGACTAAAAAGGAGGTTAGGTATGAAAAAAAGTTTGATTTTACTTTCGATCTGTTCCGCGGTCCTGTTGACCTCCTGCGGAACATCCTCTTACTATGCATCTTCCGCATTTGAAGACGGCATATATTACAGGCCTTCCAAGGACGCCCGCGCCGAAGCTCTGGCAGACGACGCCCAGGTACGGGAGCTGATAGACCGCACCCGGCAGGAGGCCGCACGCTTTTCTGACACGATACTCATAGCCGGTGCAAACAGCACGGTGGACATTCCCTACACCCCTGAGACTCAGTACACTCTAATGTTCGACAACTCTCTGGACTCACTTGGACAGGTCAACATCAACTTCAACTTCGACGACTGGTATCCCGGCTACGGCTACCGCAACTACTATTCCTACTGGGACTGGCGTTACTGGGGAGTCTTCGGACCCTCATGGCACCGCTGGGGATGGTACGATCCATGGTACTGCGGATGGTACGACCCCTGGTACTGCGGATGGGGCTGGGGCTTCGGCTTCGCATGGGATCCGTGGTACGGTCCGTGGGGAGGCTGGTATGCAGGATGGTACGGACCGGACTACTGGGGCTGGTATGATCCGTGGTACGGGCCCTGGGGCTATCCCGTCGCCTCATTCCATCCGACATACCACGGCAAGCGCGGCACCGGGACTGTACGCGCCGGAGGAATGACTGAAGGCGGCAGAAGAATGGCCTCCGCCGGAGGTTCCTCAGTACGTACGGGCGGCAGGCAGAGCACAGCAGCACCTTCCATGTCCATCGTAAGGGGACGCAGTTCCTCCGTCGCAGCCTCGGCCGACAGAACGGCTTCCGGCTCAACGGTTCGCGGTGGCAGAACATTCCAGGCATCATCATCCGCAGTGAATATGGGTGAGCGATATGTAAGCCGCGGAGGCCTCAGCAACGGCACTCAGTTCCGCAGAGCGGCACAGAGCAGCTCCGTATCAGCCGGCACGGGCACATTCCGCAGACCTGCGTCCGCTGCATCTGCCGAGTTCCGCAATCCCTTTGAATCCCGCAGCTCATCCTACAGCAGCGGTTTACAGACCAGATACCAGAGCCAGAGAGACAACGGCAACGCCTTCAACCGCTCCGGAATCAACGCACGCACTACCGTCAACAGCAGCACCAATAACAGAAGTTCCGTACGCTCTTACAGCACAGGCACCGTATCCCGCTCGTCCATGGGCACCGGACGCAGGTCCTATGGCGGCGGAGGAGGAGCCCGAAGCGGCGGCGGAGTAAGAAGATAATCCATTTCCATTACAGACACAGCCATGTTCAGAAAAATACTCTTGACATCCGTCATGATAATGGGGGCAGTACAGGCTTACGCCCAGCTCACCCCGGACTACACCCACAATGCACTCCTGCTCTCCAGCCAGTACTACGACGGTACGGCAAGGAGCCTGGCCATGGGCAACGCCATGACCGCCCTGGGAGGAGACCTGGGAGCTCTCTCCTACAACCCCGCGGCTTCCGGAGTATACCGCTACTATGAGTTCACCCTCACCCCTTCGGTATACAACAGCCTGAGCCACTCGGCCTTTCTGGACAATGTCTCCAGCACCGGCAAGAGCCGCTTTGCCCTCTCCAACGTAGGATGGGCCGGAACATTCGAGACAGGCAGGACCCGCGGCCTTCTCAACTTCAACCTGGCAATCACTGCCAACCAGACCAACAACTTCGCATACCGCAGCTCCGGAAGCGGCATACAGAAGAACTCCAGCTACCTGGGATACCTTGCGGCCACCATGCCAGACATTCCCGGCAGCCAGCTGAGCATGCAGGACGACTACGACGACCGCCCTTTCTACCGTGATGCTTCGTGGAGCCAGGTATTGGCATGGAACACCGGCATGATAGACACCCTTGTCGGCTTACCCAGCACATACATCGGCGCCACCGAGAACATCAGTGCAGACGGATTCTTCGTACCGGGCACCCTCGTCCAGGACTACTACCGTGAAAAGACCGGCTACATACAGGACATCGTCATCAATGCCTCGGGCAATGTGGACAACATCTTCTTCTTCGGAGTCAGCGTGACCCTCCAGAGCATCTGGATGAACGAATACACATACATCATGGAGCGCGCGGCCGATCCATCTGTCTTCAAGACAGGGTTCACTGATTTCACCCGCGAGTACCAGCTGACCACCTCAGGTGTAGGCGTGGACATCTCTGCCGGATTCCTGGTCCGTCCCGTAGCAGGACTGACGATAGGAGGCTCAGTCTCAACTCCTGACTGGATGTTCCTCAACGAGGGGTGGATGGAGACGATGAGCGGATACACAGCAGTATACGGACACAGCACGGTAAACTCTCCCCTCGGATCCTATTCCTACAGAATCACCGCCCCTTTCAAATGGAATCTTGGTGTCGGATATACCCTGGGCACCCTCATGGCCATAGGTGTAGACTACGAGAGGATTGACTACTCCACCATCACCATGGCCTCTTCCGGAGGCAACCGCAGCGAATTCCAGTATGAAAACGACTTCATCAGCAAATCCTTCCAGGCTGTCAACAATGTCAGGGCAGGCCTTGAGATCTGGCCCCACAGCCAGCTTGCCGTCCGCCTGGGTTACAACTACTACAGTTCCTCGGAAAAAGATTATGACAACTCCCGCCACTATGCCTCAGCCGGCCTCGGATACAGAAATACCAGAGGCTTTTTCCTGGACCTGGCCTACCAGCAGCAGTGCAATTTCAACAACAACGAGTTCGCCCTGTACGGCAGCTATGAGGGGCTGACAGCCCCAATCGCTTCGGAGAACAGCCTCAACTGGAAGATACTGCTGACTCTCGGATGGAGATTCTAGCGTCAGCGTCTCACGAGATATGATACAGCATCCGGACCCTCGTTGAACAGAAGGTCCACGGCACTGAGCCCCGGGATAAATCCGAATTTTGCAGAAAACACCTGGTAATACGGACTGAAGCGGTCTCTGAAGATTTCAGAGACCGCTTTTTTAGGATGAATTTCATCCCTGAGATCCAGAAATTCAGGGCCATAGGACTGACGGTACTCTTCGGTCAGCGACACAGTGCAGCGTATGCCCAGCAAGTCCAGAAGACGGAGAGTCAGGGCCATATTGAGGTCCAGCAGACACACCGGCCTGGAATCCAGTATCGGGAAGATGTCATCCTGATAGTATTCAAAAAAGGCAGAAGTCCTGTATGCCGAGACTATGGCCCGCTTATGCTGCTGAAGCCATGGCTTGGAATAATCCACCAAGGCCACGGAAACCTCCCGGGAACCCGCCGGCATGGATACAGGTACGGTCAAAGACAGAACACCGTCGCAGGCATATATCCTGCAACGGTTTCTGTAACTTTGCTTGACGTAGGATTCGTGAGCCTCTATCAGTAGCCTGCCTGTCATGACCGCCGCCATAAAATACTCCACCGGGGGAAGGTAGGCCGTGGAAAGCACCGCACAGACCGGACGGCTAGTCATCGGCAGAAAGGTCTGAGAACTTGACGATTCCCCTCTTGGAAGCACGGATGAAATTGAGAATATTGTCTCTCTCTATGCAGGGAGGCACCTCTCTTTCCACCTCTATGCAGGCATCGCTGCGGTTGAGACCGCTGTTGTAGATGATGCGGTATATCTCGCGGATACGGTCTATCTGCTCGTTGCTGAAGCCGCGACGGCGCAGGCCGACATTGTTCAGACCGCAGAAAGACAGAGGATTGCGTCCGGCAAGAGCATAAGGGGGCACGTCCTTCCCAATCAAGGAACCGCCCTGTATCATGGCATGCATGCCGATACGGGTGAACTGATGGGCCAGGGAGCCGCCTCCGATGATAGCCCAGTCATCGATGTCAGTCTCTCCTGCCAGTCCTACGTAGCTGGTCTGTATTACATGATTGCCTATATGGCAGTCATGGGCCACATGAGCGTATGACATTATCAGGCAGTTGTCCCCTATCTTGGTAAGCAGCTTGCCGCTTGCGGCGGTTCCGCGGTTGACGGTGGCGCACTCGCGGATGACTGTATTGTCTCCTATCTCCACCCAGGTCACCTCTCCCGAGAACTTCATGTCCTGCGGAATAGCACCGATTACGGCACCGGGGAATATCTTGCAGTTTTTACCTATTTTAACATAGTCCAGAACAGTGACATGGGGACCGATTACGCATCCCTCTCCTATCTCCACATTCTCCGCGATGTAGGTGAAAGGTCCGATCTCTACATTGGCGGCAATCTTGGCGTTGGGATTTACAGCTGAGAATTGCATTGTTTTATCTGATTAATCGTTATTTCATCATCATTTCTCTCACAATACGTGCCACGGCAGTATTGATTTTGTGTCCCGACCTGTCGGCCACTACCCTTCCCCTGATACGGGCTCCTATCAGGGTGAAGTCTCCAATCAGGTCGAGAAGCTTGTGACGGCCGCACTCGTCGGGGAAGTGAAGCCTCACATTGTCCAGATACCCCTCGGGAAGCATTCCTACCTTCTCCACATTGAACAGAGCGGCCATCCTGGCAAGAGTATCATCCGGTACGGGGTGCTCGACTACCACGATGGCGTTCTCGAGATCCCCGCCTTTTATAAGGTTGTTCCGGAAAAGGAACTCCAGTTCATGGAAGAATACGAAAGTACGGCACGGAGCCACCTCTGCGGCATAGTCTGTACTGCCGTCAAAATGTATCTTCTGCACCCCGAGGACATGGGAGTTGAAATCCACCGTGAGGTCCACCGAGAAATCCTCCGCCGGGAAGATGCTGATCTCAGAGCCTGTGCTTTCATCCCGGTAATGGACCGGCTCCTCAATATTAAAACAGGTACGCGGCATATTCTGTTCCTGCAGCCCGTCCGCACCGAATGCCTGCACATAAGGAAGGGCGCTGCCGTCCAGAATAGGGGCCTCGGGCGCATTGAGCCGCACCAGGGCATTGTCCACGCCCATTCCGGTGAGGGCCGAGAGCAGATGCTCCACCGTCGATATACGGACAGGTCCCTTCTCAAGGGTGGTCCCGCGCTGAGTCATTGTCACATAGTCGGCCAAAGCCTCTATCACGGCATCCGGTCCCAGGTCCTCGCGGACAAAGCGTATTCCGGTACCTTCCTCCGCCGGGCAGACTGTCATCCTCACTTTGAGTCCCGAGTGAAGTCCCTTCCCTTCAAATGTATATTCTTTTCTGAGTGTTTTCTGATTTTCCAGCATCATGGTTTAGAAGTGTGTTAATGTTATTGCTTCCTGCCGTTACGGCGGAAAACCGCGTACGCCCTCATAAACTCCTTGTGTTCCAGAGCGGGACTGCCAAGAAGGGTCTTTCCCTCCTCCTTGACATCGGACATAAGTCCGGCCTGGGCTCCTATCATTGTGCGGTCAGCTATGTGGATATGGCCCGCAAAGCCCACCTGTCCGCCTATCATGCAGGAACGGCCGATCTTCGTGGAACCGGCGATGCCCGCCTGCGCGGCGATGACCGTATTGGAGCCGATAACCACATTGTGGGCGACCTGGATGAGGTTGTCCAGCTTGACTCCCTTCTCTATCAGAGTCGTGCCCATGGTGGAGCGGTCGATGACGGTGTTAGCCCCTATCTCGCAGTCATCCTCGATGGTCACGATACCGGTCTGCGGTATTTTCTTGTAGGAGCCGTCAGCGGTAGGAGCAAATCCGAATCCGTCAGAACCTATGACGGCGCCGGCATGGATGATGCAGTTGTTGCCTATCCTGCAGCCCTTGTAGACCTTCACGCCAGGATAGAGAATGCAGTTCTCTCCCACAGTCACCCCGTCCCCGAGATAAACCTGAGGATATATCTGAGTGCCTTTTCCCACCCTGACCCGCCGGCCGACATATGCAAGAGGTCCCACATAGACCCCCTTGCCCAGACGGGCCGACCATGCCACATGCGCCGAGAAAGCCGTGCCGCGCCTCTTTTCCGATTTGAGGGAGTTGAGCAGGTCGAGCAGGGACGCCACGGCCTCATAGGCATTGTCCACTTTGACCAGCGTAGCACTGACTTCTTCCTTCGGTTCGAAAGATTTGTTTATGAGGATGATACTTGCCTTGCAAGTATACAGATAATGTTCGTATTTCGGATTGGCAAGAAAGCAGAGAGTGCCGGGCTTGCCCGACTCTATACGCGCCACGGACGACACCTTCGCCTCAGGGTCGCCGACAATCTCACCTCCTAGATGTTCTGCTATTACTTTTGCGCTTACCTCCATAGTTGGGTAAAAATTTATCTGCAAAGAAAACACTTTTTTTTGGAATATATGCACAAAACCCTTATTTTTGTGCGGATTTGGAAGAGGAAAGGGACGGCAAGTCCCTTTCGTTTTATCTGCAACTCACGTAAAAACACATTCCGCATGATAGAAAAACACACCATCGAACAGATCGCGGCCCCGTACATGGAAGAGCACAGCCTCGTCCTGGTGAATATAAAGGTCAACAAGGCTAATAATATAAAGGTATTCTTCCGCGCCCCCGGAAGACCGGTCAATATAGGGGACTGCGTGGCGCTGAGCCGGTGGATCGAGTCTCAGCTGGACCGCGACAAGGAGGATTTCTCACTGATGGTGAGCTCGGCCGGAGACTCCTGCGGAGACGCTGACGATGAGGACATGGAGACAGAAGAAAATAATAATTAACAATATACAACAACCGACACATGGAAGTAAACCTGATAAGTACGTTTGCCGAGTTCAAGGAACTGAAGAACATCGACAGACCTACCATGATGAGCGTGCTGGAAAACATATTCCGCACACAGCTGGAAAAAATGTACGGCTCGGCCGACAATTTTGACATCATCATCAACATCGACAAGGGCGACCTCGAGATATGGAGGAACCGCGAGGTGGTCGAGAAAGTCGAGGATCCGAACACCCAGATCTCGCTCGAGGACGTGCACAAGATAGACCCTTCCTACGAGGTAGGCGAGGATTTCCCCGAGGAGGTCAAGCTCTCCGACTTCGGCCGCAGAGGCATTCTGAACCTCCGCCAGAACCTTCAGGGCCGCATCGCCGATATCGAGAAGGCCAATCTCTACAACAAATACAAGGACCGCATCCACGAGATACTCGTCGGCGAGGTCTACCAGGTATGGAAAAAGGAAGTGCTCGTAATGGACGAGGACGGCAACGAGCTGGTACTCCCCAAATCAGAGCAGATACCCTCCGACTACTTCAAGAAGGGCGAGACCGTCAAGGCCGTAATCGAGAACGTGGAGATGAGGAACAACTCTCCCGTAATCACCCTCTCGCGCACATCTCCGGCATTCCTCGAAAGACTTTTCGAACAGGAGGTGCCCGAAATCTTCGATGGCCTGATCACCATCAAGAAAGTGGTGCGCATCCCCGGTGACAGAGCCAAGGTGGCAGTGGAGTCCTACGACGAGCGCATCGATCCCGTAGGAGCATGCGTCGGCGTCAAGGGCTCGCGTATCCACAGCATCGTCCGCGAGCTGCGCAACGAGAACATAGACATCATTAACTGGACATCCAACACCCAGCTGCTGATTCAGAGGGCACTCAGCCCCGCAAAGATATCATCCATGTCCATCGATGAGGAGACCAGGCATATCAGGGTCAACCTCAGTCCCTCCGAGGTATCCCTGGCCATAGGCAAGGGCGGCAGCAATATCAAGCTGGCAGGCCAGCTTGCCGGTTACGAGATAGACGTATTCCGCGAGAACGAGGCCGGTGAGGACGAGGAGGACGTGATGCTCGACGAATTCAATGACGAGATAGAGCAGTGGATCATCGACGCCCTCAAAGGCATCGGCTGCGACACGGCCAAGAGCGTGCTGTCGCTGCCCGTAGAGGAGATATGTCATAGGGCTGATCTAGAGGAGGAGACTGTACAGGACGTGCAGAAGATACTCCGCGCGGAATTCGAATAATAGATAAAACTGAGTTATTAACTAAACAGACAATATATGGCGGGACAAGAAAAAATAAGAATCAACAAAGTACTAAAAGAGTTCAATATAGGATTAGGGACATTGGTGGAATTTCTCAACAAGAAAGGCTACGAGGTGGAATCCAATCCCGGAGCCCAGATAAGCGGTGAGGAATACGAGCTGGTGAAGAAAGAGTATGCCAAAGAACAGCTGATTAAAGAGGAGTCCAAGAAAATATCCATCAAGGTCAAGGAAATAACAAAGAAAGAAAGTTCCAGGCAGGAACCTGAGGAAGAACAGTTCGGAGATGAGGTAATCATCAAGACGACGACTATTGACCATCCCTCCACACCTGAGCCCGCCATCACGGAGAAGAAGGCCGAGAGTCCACGACAGGATGACAAGCCCCGTCAGGAGACTCCGGCGGTACAAACCGCAGCCGGACCGGAAAAACCTCAGCAGCCTGAGCCGCAGCCGGCCAAGCCCGCAGGAGCACCTGCCCGGAATCAGGAGACGGAAGCTCCGTCTCCCAGACCGAAAGAGCGG
Organism: uncultured Bacteroidales bacterium; assembly: GCA_944323445.1. Classification (GTDB taxonomy): domain Bacteria; phylum Bacteroidota; class Bacteroidia; order Bacteroidales; family UBA932; genus Coprenecus. The sequence continues at coordinate 3,578 of CALUSM010000029.1, read as the reverse complement.
AAAGACCAGACTGCCGCATCATCGGCCGGACACAACGCAGACAGCAGGCAGGACCATTCCGGAATCAAGATTCTCGGCAAGATAGACCTCAACAAAAAAGCCGGGAAAGGACAGGGACAGACCAAACCTGCACCTGCACCCGCTCCGGCAAAGAAATCGGAACCGTCTCCCGCACCTGCCCCGGCCAAACCCGTATCTGCGCCGCCTGCAGATGAAACGGCATCCCATAGCGAGACACGCCGCGAGGTGGAGCATATCGAAACAAAAGTGGAGAAGCTTACAGGTCCCGTCATAAGCGGAAAAATAGATCTGACGGCCTTTGAGAAAAAACATACGTCATCATCCGGCGGCGGACACCGCAAGAGGGAGCGCATCGTCAAAGGCGAGAAAGTGGACATCACCAAGGCCGACCAGGGAGGAGGACAGAAGAACAGGAGCGGCAAGAAAGACTCCGAGTCCCGGAAGAAGAACCGCAGCAAGGAAAAGCCGAAACCCGTACGCGTCGAGATAGACGAGGACTTGATCCAGAAACAGATCAAGGAGACCTACGCCCGCATGACCGAAGGCAAGGGCAAGACCAAGAGTTCCAAGCACAAGAGAGAGAAGAGGGAGATGATTTCTCAGAAAATGGAAGAGGCAAGGGAGATGGAGCAGCTCGAAAGCAGGATTCTCAAGATGACAGAATTCGTGACAGTCAATGAGCTCGCGGTCATGATGAATATCCCTGTGACAAAAGTCATCGAGGCATGCATGAACCTGGGCCTGATGGTATCCATCAACCAGAGGCTGGACGCGGACGCCCTGGTGCTGGTCGCCGAAGAGTTCGGCTACGAGATCCAGTTTGTCACTGCTGACTCCGAGAATGAGGTCGAGGAGGAGGCCGACAACCCCGAGGACCTGGTGGAGCGCCCGCCCATCATCACCGTCATGGGTCACGTCGACCACGGAAAGACCTCCCTGCTGGACTACATCCGCAAGTCCAATGTCATCGCCGGTGAGGCCGGAGGCATCACCCAGCACATCGGAGCCTACAACGTCAAGCTGCCTGACGGACGACGCATCACATTCCTCGATACCCCCGGTCACGAGGCCTTCACCGCCATGCGTGCCCGCGGTGCCAAGATTACAGACCTGGTAATAATCATCATCGCCGCCGATGACGCCATCATGCCCCAGACAATAGAGGCCATCAACCATGCTCAAGCGGCCGGTGTCCCCATGGTGTTTGCAATCAACAAGATAGACAAGCCCGGAGCCAATCCGGACCGCATCCGCGAACAACTCGCAAACATGAACATCCTCGTAGAAGACTGGGGCGGCAAATACCAGTGCCAGGAGATATCGGCCAAGAAAGGCATCAATGTCGACAAGCTACTCGAAAAAGTCCTCCTGGAGGCTGACCTTCTGGAACTCAAGGCCAATCCCAACCGCCGCGCAAAAGGTACGGTCATCGAGTCGTCCCTGGACAAGGGCCGCGGTTATCTGGCTACTGTCCTGGTACAGAACGGCACCCTCCACGTGGGCGACATCATGCTCAGCGGCAGTTTCTACGGCAGGGTCAAGGCCATGTTCAACGAGCGCGGCCAGAAAGTCGACGAGGCGGACCCCTCCACTCCTGTATCGGTACTCGGACTCAACGGAGCTCCGACAGCCGGCGAGGTATTCAACGTCATGGAAGACGAGCGTGAGGCAAAGGACCTGGCCAACAAACGGGAGCAGCTGCTCCGCATCCAGGGTCTGAGGACTCAGAAACACATCACCCTCGAAGAGATCGGACGCCGTATCGCGATAGGCAACTTCCAGGAACTCAACATCATCGTCAAGGGCGATGTGGACGGTTCCATAGAAGCCCTCTCCGACTCCCTGATCAAGCTGTCCACCGATGAGATACACGTGGACGTCATCCACAAGGCTGTAGGAGCCATCTCCGAGTCCGACGTACTGCTGGCAGCAGCATCCAACGCGATCATCATCGGCTTCCAGGTAAGGCCTTCGGTCAACGCCCGCCGCCTGGCCGAGAAAGAGGAAATCGAAATCCGCCTCTACTCCGTCATCTACGATGCCATCAACGAAGTCAAGAGCGGTATCGAAGGCATGCTCGCTCCCGAGGAGAAGGAAGAGGTCACAGCCACCGCCGAGGTCCGCGAAACCTTCAGAATATCCAAGGTAGGCACCATCGCCGGATGTATGGTCAAGGAGGGAAAAATCTCACGCACCTCCAAGGTACGGGTCATCCGCGACGGCATCGTGGTCTACACAGGAGTACTCGGCTCGCTCAAGCGTTTCAAGGACGATGTCAAGGAGGTCGCCGCCGGTCTGGACTGCGGCCTGAATATCGAAGGATACAACGACATCAAGATCGGGGACACCATAGAGGCCTACCAGATAGTAGAGGTAAAACGCAAACTGTAACACAGGCTGTTACAAAAGGAAGAAGAGGGTGACCCAAAAGTCAAGAGACTTTGAGGTCATCCTCTTTTTTTTGTAATGATCGTACAGGCTGTACTGCCGTATGCGGGAGAGTTTTTTAGGTGAGGGGGAGCGATACAAACAATTATGGTTATCCTGCTGAAGATAAGCGGGATAACCGCTGTTTTTATGGCAAAAGATTGCTATATTTGTAGTGCTAAAAAAGATAAACAGTCATTTACCATGGGAGCAAAGATAGTATATAAATCGTACAATCAGAACGACAGTCTTCTTTTTCCTCCTGCATTGGGGGATCTGATACCGGAAAACCATCCGGTCCGGACAGTCAGCGCAGTTATAGACAGGCTTGACATCACGGGGATAGAGTCTACGTACAAGGGCGGCGGGACGAGCAGCTTCCATCCGCGGATGCTTCTGAAGGTGATCGTGTATTCCTATATGTGCAACGTATATTCCGGGCGTAGGATGGAGAGGCTTTTGAAGGAGAACGTGAACTACATGTGGCTTTCCGGGATGAGCCGGCCGGACTTCCGGACGATCAACCGCTTCAGGAGCGAGCGTCTGTCGGACGGGAGGTTCGAGGAGGTGTTCCGTCAGGTTGTGCTGCTTCTGAACGGGGAGGGCCTGGTCTCGCTGAGGGTACAGTACATAGACGGGACGAAAATAGAATCGGTGGCGAACAGGTACACGTTCGTGTGGAAAGGGAGCGTTGAGAAGAACAAGTCGAAACTGGAGGCGAAAGTGGCCGCGGTTCTCAGGACGGCGGAGGAGGTCCTCGCAAAGGAGAATGCGGAATGCAGGGAGGAGGAGCCATGTGTGGAGGACCTCCCGGAGCGTACAGAAAGGATACTGAAGAGAATGGACGAGCAGGGGCTCAGCGACAGGAAGCTCCGCAGGAGCGTGGAGAAGGTCAGGGACGAGTCCCTTCCGAAGCTGGAAGAATATGGCAGGCATCTTGAGACTCTAGGGGAGAGGAACAGCTACAGCAAGACGGACCATGACGCGACGTTCATGCGGATGAAGGAGGACGCGATGCGCAACGGCCAGACGAAGCCTGGATACAACGTGCAGATAGCGACGGAGAACCAGTTCATAACCAACTACGGGATCTACTGGAGACCGACGGACTGGGGCACGCTGATACCGTT
>CALUSM010000028.1 GCA_944323445.1 uncultured Bacteroidales bacterium | reverse complement strand
AACTCGTTGCCGAAGCGCTTGTAGTTGTCCTCTCCCACTATCTCGTCCATGTAGGTCTCGATGACATCGAAGAGAGGATTGTCCTGCAGCCAGCCGCTTTCTATCACCGAGCTGTCGTCCTCAAAGCCGGAGACCTCCCAGCTCTCGCCTATCACGGCATCAGGGTCGAAGGGCTTGTGAAACTGAGCGGCCAGACGGCGGCCACCCCAGACGCGCTCCTTGGGCTGGGGGATGAACTTAATGGGATATATCGCCTTTTTCATTGTAACTCTTGCTTTTTGCGGGTATGTATTTATTGATCAGTCCTATGCCTGCTACCAGCACGATGGCCGCCACTGCCACCATGATATATGCCGCAGTTTCTCCGAAGACAGACTGGATATTCTCTTGAGTGACTTCTTCCACCCCGAACAGGGCCGCAGCCGCGACGGCCAGGACATTGTTCAGCGAGTGCAATCCTATTACTGTCCAGAGGCTGCGCGTCCTGTAATAGAGCCAGCCGAAGAAGCAGCCCATGGCGAAGGCCGGAAGGGCCTGCCAGGGATTGAGGTGGGCTATGCCGAAGAGCACCGACGACCAGAGTATCGCCCACCACGGGTCCATACGGCGGGAGAGGCCGGTAAGGATGATTCCGCGGAACAGGAACTCCTCCAGCAGCGGAGCCAGGACTCCCATCGTCAGCAGATTGACGGCCAGCTTCATCCCGTATACCTGACTCAGGGCCTGACGGAACCACTCGGGCATCTCCCGGCCCTCGGGCAGACAGCTCAGCAGGATTATCACCGCCAGCATTACTATGATCACCAGAGGGATGAAGGCCCACAGGCGCATGCCTCCGAGACAAGGGCGGTCCAGACGGATCTCATCGTATTCCGGCTGCCCTTCCTTCAGCGGGTCGTTCAGCCTGCGCAATCCTTTCCAGTAGAGGTAGAGCAATGGAAAAACGTAGGACAGGACATACGACAGGGGCATCGCGAGATTCTGAGTATCCTGGAAGTGAAAGATACTGAAAATAAAGCCCAGCAGCACGGAAGCGGCCAGCTGTCCCAGCACGAAGAAAAGGAGGGCCAGCCACGCCTGCTTCAGGTCAGGGAGGGAATATGTCAGCGTTCTAAGCATGTTCGACAAGGGTTTTTCAAAAATTTTTCAAAGATAGTGATATTAATGATAAATTTGCATCCATGGAAGAAGAAGTACAGCGCAATCGGCGGCCCCGCAGCAAATTCGTGAGAATAATCACGAACAGGTATCTTATCGTAACATCCGTCTTTGCAGTCATCGTCCTTTTCGTGGACCGCAACAACCTAATCCGCTGGGCAGGAGACTACATAGAGGTCCTGCGCCAGGAGAAGGTCATACGCCAATACGGCAGGGACATCAATGCTCTCGACAGCAAACTGGACGAACTGACCTCCGACAAAGACTCCCTGGAAAAATTCGCCAGGGAGCAGTACTATTTTCACAGAGAAGACGAGGAAGTCTTTATTGTCGATTGAACTGAGTCATGGTCCGCTCGATGCCGGACAGACCGAAGGACTTGACGGCCTCAACAGCCCTTTCCCTTATCTCCGGGAGTTGCTTTTGCTCCTCCTCATCCCATTTTCCCAGAACGAAATCCACCTGAGGGCCGCGGCCTACGTGCGAGCCTATGCCAACCCGCAGACGGGGATAGTCCTGAGTCCCCAGCATCTCCGCAATGTTGGCCAGGCCGTTATGACCTCCGGCGCTTCCGCCCTTGCGCATGCGCAGTGTCCCGAAGGGCAGATTCATATCGTCCGCTATCACCAGCAGGTTCTCCACAGGGATATTTTTCTTATCCAGCCAGTAGGCCACGGCTTTTCCACTCAGGTTCATGTAGGTGGAAGGCTTGAGCAGGACGAAGGTGCGGCCCTTGAGCCGGATCTCCGCCATATCGCCGTAACGGACTGTCGTAAAAAGAGTATTGGACGCCTGAGCCCAGGTGTCCAATACCGAAAATCCCATATTGTGGCGGGTCTCGATGTACTCGTACCCGATGTTTCCTAATCCGACTATGAGATATGTCATGAGCAGGATGATTACTCAGCTGCGGGAGCTGCTGCCTCCTCGCCTGCCTCCTCCTCAGCTGCACCGGCCATTGCGGCACGGGTGTGCTTAACTGTGCAGACACCTGTAGTCTTGGGGCTTACAATCTGGATGCCCTCGTAGGAGAGGTCACCGGCTGTAATCTGCTTGCCGAGCTTGAGGTTGGTGATGTCTATATCCAGTACATCGGGAATCTGGTCGGGCAGACCGCATACCCTGAGCTTGCGGGCCTCGATGAGGAGCTTACCGCCGGCCTTCACTCCGGCGCAGTTTCCGAAGATGTTCAGAGGCACGTTGATGGTCACGGGCTTGTCAGCCGAGATGGCCAGGAAGTCAGCGTGGATGGTGTTGTCAGTAACAGGGTGGAACTGAAGCTCGTGCAGGATGGCGAGATAGTTCTTGCCGTCGACGTCGAGGTCTACGATGTAGCTGTTGGGGGTGTGGGTGAGAGCCTTGAGGTCTCTTGCGTCTACTGAGAAGAGAACGTTCTCGATTCCGTTGCCGTAGAGGTTGCAGGGCACATGCCCCTCTCTGCGGATGCTCTTGGTGAGCGACTTGCGGCCCTTGGTCCTTGCGGTGCCGTGTAATGTAATGTGTTTCATGGTATTGGTTTAAAATGTGTTACTCAGTCCGGGCTTTCCGGACCCCATTGCACCAAAAGCCTCATGGCTTTTAGGGGCTGCAAAAGTAGCCAAATTTTCATTTTTGGCAAAAAATTTGTAACTTGCGCGGACGAATTAACAACATTTAGTATCACATTCTATGGAAAAGAAATGGAGATGCACCGTATGCGGTTATGTGCACACAGGAGACAACCCTCCTGAGAAATGCCCCCTCTGCAAAGCCCCCGCAAGCAAGTTTGTAGAGATTAAGGAAGACGCCAATGAGATCTCATGGGCCGACGGCCACACCCTCGGAGTGGCCAAAGGCTGCGACCAGGAAATATGGGAAGGCCTGCAGACACACTTCGCAGGCGAATGCTCTGAAGTAGGTATGTACATCGCAATGAGCCGTCAGGCCGACAGGGAGGGATATCCCGAGATCGCCGAGGCTTACCGCCGCATCGCCTACGAGGAGGCCGACCACGCAGCCAGGTTCGCAGAGCTTCTCGGAGAGGTCGTATGGGACACCAAGACCAACCTCGAGAAGAGAATGCACGCCGAGGCCGACGCCTGCGCCGACAAGAAGCGTATCGCGACCAAGGCAAAACAGCTCAACCTCGACGCCATCCACGACACCGTGCACGAGATGTGCAAGGACGAGGCGCGTCACGGCCAGGCTTTCGAGGGTCTGTACAAGAGATTCTTCGGAGAGAAAAAGTAAAGAATATTCCTACAGGACCATCCGGACAGCTTTGTTCCATGCCAGAGTTCTGTAGTATTCTTCAAGCACAGGGTTTTCGGGATTGGGTACATATGTGCTCAGTCCCGAAAATGTTTTTATGAGAAACTGCATCTCGGGCCGTCCGTTGATTGTCAGGGAGAATTCATCCGTCGACCTCTTGTACAGCACTGCATCGTCCATAACCGTCCTGAAAGAGCTGAGCCTGTCCTCCTCCGCTATACGCGAAATGAAGTCCTCAAGATCATAGAACCAATGCCGGTCATATCTGTAATACCCCTGCAGGGAATCCATTTCCAAATCCTGGATCCGGTCCCGGCCTCCCGTACTGATGATATCGCGGCATACCGAAGCCAGACGGTCCAGAGACCTGGAGTCAATCAGAGCGACCGTGGCAGCCTCATTCTCATAGTGCATGTAGAACTTGTCACACACGGACTCCAGAGAACTCCTGCTTCCCGCCATCAGGTCCCCTACTATCTCCCCGTACGGGAATCCCTCGGCCTGCACTTCCGCCGCCGAGACCACCAGATAATCACATTTCTCCCGCAGCTCGTAGGCCACCTCGACCCCGCCCATCAGGCAGGCGTCGAAAATGATATAGTTGTAATGCACCGGGAGGGCGGCAGCCAGGTCCCGGATATCCATTTCTCTGCCGGAGTCGCTTCCGAACGACTTGACATAGGAGGCATAGGGATCCTCCGCGACACTCATGGGCACTGTCAGGCCGTCTTCTCCATAAGAATAGGGTTTGGAATAATAGCCCTCCGGCAGCCATCCTGTCCCGTGGGACCAGAGGACAAGCCCGTTTTCAGAAGACGGGAAAAGCCCGGCCGCGTAGGTGAGCACTGCGTTCATCACCGAGTCCGACGCTGAGTTCTGGTCCTCCTCGTACTCTACGAGAATCTCGGAATTGACCACTCCGTACCTGTCCCTGCTCAGGCGCATCAGCCTGGGGACATCTCCGTCTATATCAGCATAGACAAGCAGGACATTCCCGTCCCCCTCATCAAAGTAGTCGGGCACCTCCCCTTCCATTACAGCCTGCAGGTTCTGCCTGGCGTAGGGAGCCAGATTATTGTCCGCTGCCATGTATATCAGAACAGTTTTCCCGACACTCATACTCCTGTCGAACTCAAAGTTTGCGCACGATGCCGACATGGCCAGAGCCAGCAGCACAACGGTAAATCTTGATAAACCTTTCATCCTTTTTCGAATTCTTTTCTCTAATCAGTGACAAATATAGAATTTATTTCATATTTTTGTATTTATTCAAAACACATTAGGTATGAAAACAGACAATATTCTCACATTCCTCGGCGGAGCCCTGGTAGGAGCTGCCGTCGCAATTCTCTTTGCCCCCGAGTCCGGAGAAGAGACCCGCAAGAAGATCAAGGATACTTTCGACAAGGAGTATCAGAACCTCAAGGACAAGATCAGCAACCTCGAGAGCCGCGCCAAAGCCGCTGCCGATGCATATGCGTCCGCAAAAGTACAGGAAGAATCCATCAACGGCAACATTACCGAATAAAACCCAGCGATGGACAGCCAGAATCCGAACAACCCCCTCGGAGATCTTTTCTCTTCCATTAAATGCTACATCGATCTCCGGATAGACGAGATTAAGCTGGCCCTGGCCGAGAACCTCGCCAAGATATTCAGCAGGATAATCTTCTTCTTCCTGCTTTTTATCCTTATAGGTGTGGTGCTCGGAATAGCGGCCGCTGCCCTCGCCTCGTGGCTGACAGTCCTAACAGGCAATCATACCGTCGGTCTGCTGCTTACGGCCGTATTGTTCCTGATCATCATCCTGGTTCTCTTCCTCTTCAAGGACAGGTTCCTGATCAACAGTCCGCTCAGAATGTTTTTAAAAATGTTTTTCGATGACAGTAAAAATGGAAAAGGCAAATAGGACATCCGATTACAGAAACATACGGAATCTCCAGGAGCTTCAGTATCACCGGAGACTCCTGTCCTCGCGCATAGACCATCAGGAGATAATGGTCATGTACAAGCTTCGCTGTGTCTGGGAGTTCATATCGCCGTCCAACTTACTGGACATGGGCTGCAAGGCCATAGCATCCCACAGTCCGTCATTCAACATTATGTACAGGACGGTGGAGTTCCTCCGCAACCTGGCCAGAAGCAGGAAAAAACGGGAAAATCAGGCTGACACTATATGAAAATAGTAATAGCGGGCGCAGGAGAGATCGGGAGCCATCTGGCGAAAATGCTGAGCATGGAATTCCATGAGATTACCGTAATCAGCGAAGACGAGGAAAGCCTGGACACGCTCAGCAGTGAGTCTGACATAGTCACGGTAGAGGGACATCCTACATCCATTGATGTCCTGAACAAGGCCGGTGCGGGCTCGGCGGACTTGTTCATCGCCGTCAATCCGGATACCGAGCAGGACGTCAACATCGTTTCAGCCGCCCTGGCCAAAAAGCTCGGGGCCAAGAAAGTTACGGCCCGCATCAACAATGAGGAATATCAGAAGAACGACAACCGCATCCTATTCACTGATCTGGGCATAGATTCCCTTTTCTATCCTGAGAAGATAGCGGCTACTGAGATTGTCAACCTTCTGAAACAGAATACAGCTTCCGAGTTCATGAACTATTCTCACGGAAAGCTGCAGCTTATCGTCTACCGCCTGGAGGAATGCTCTCCGATGGTGGACCGTACCGTCGCGGAGCTGCGGGAAAGGACCCAGAACCTCTTCCGCTCAGTGGCCATATCCCGCGGCAACAAGACCATCATCCCCAGGAGCGCCACCCGTTTCAAGACAGGTGACGTGGTATACCTGGTATCCAAGAAAGAAGGAATGGAACAGGCCCTGTCGCTTTCGGGCAAATCCAAGGTGACAGTCCACAACCTGATGATTCTGGGAGGAGGCCGCATCGGTGAGATGGTGGCGCGCTCGATGGAAAAGCAGGCCGGAAACATCAAGCTGATCGAGCTCAAGAACGACAAGTGCGCCCACCTTTCCGAGATTCTGGACAAGACACTGGTCATCAACGGAGACGGCCGCAATTCTGACCTGCTCATCCAGGAAGGTATCCGGGACATGGAGGCCTTTGTCGCCGTCACCAGCAGTTCCGAGACCAACATTCTCTCCTGCGTAGTGGCCAAGCGCATGGGCGTGCCCAAGGTCATCGCCGAAGTGGAGAACTTCGAGTACATCCGGCTGGCCGAGGAGATGGGAGTGGACTCGGTCATCAACAAGAAACTCATAACGGCAGGCAAGATATTCCGCTTCACCCTCTCCAACAAGGTCCGCTCGATCAAGGTGCTCAACGGAACCGACGCAGTGGTCCTCGAGTTCATAGTAAACACCAACAGCAGGATTACCACAGGCAAACTCCGAGATCTGGGATTTCCGGAAGAAGCCATCATCGGAGGCTTCGTCAGGGGCAACGAGAGCTTCATCGCTGACAGCGAGAGCACAATCAGGCCATACGACCAAGTTGTGGTGTTCGCCAGCCCTGACGCTGTGGACAAAGTCGACAAATTCTTTTTATAAGATACACAAACCTAAAATAAATATCAGAACATGACAGAATTTAAATTCCCCGTTTCGGGCAAGACCCGCACAGAGCACGACCTTCTTGGATACAAAGAAGTTCCCGTTGAGGCACTTTTCGGCATCCAGACTCTGAGGTGCATTGAGAATTTCAATATCAGCAACTATCACCTCTGCGACTATCCGGAGTTCATCAAGGCCTTCGGTATCGTCAAGATGGCCGCCATCAAGGCCAATCACAAGCTCGGCCTCGTATCCGACCAGATCAAGGATGCAGTAGTCGAGGCATGCCAGGAGCTCATTGACGGCAAGCATCTGGAGTTCTTCCCCATCGACATGGTTCAGGGCGGCGCCGGCACCAGCATGAACATGAATGCAAACGAGGTCATCGCCAACCGCGCCCTCGAGATCATGGGCCGTCAGAGAGGCGAATACCAGTACTGCCATCCCAACGACCACATCAACATGGCCCAGTCCACCAACGACGCCTATCCCAGCGCCATGCATCTCGGCCTGTACTTCATCAACGAGAATGTACAGGCTGCCCTCAAGGAGCTGATCAAGGCCTTCGACGACAAGAAGAAAGAGTTCGCCAACATCATCAAGATGGGACGTACCCAGCTGCAGGACGCCGTGCCCATGACTCTCGGACAGTCCTTCGGGGCTTTCGCCGACGCCATGAGACACGAGTCTTCCAGACTTCAGAAAGCCGCTGACGAGTTCCTCTACACCAATATGGGCGCCACCGCCATCGGAACCGGAATCACAGCCGAGCCCAACTACGCCAAGTACTGCACCGAGTATCTCCGTGAGATTACCGGTCTGGACATCAAGCTCTCCAGGAACCTGATCGAGGCCACACACGACACCTCGTGCATGGTAGCCTACTCATCGGCCCTGAAGTCGATTGCCGTCCGTCTCTCGAAGATCTGCAACGACCTTCGCCTGATGTCCTCCGGTCCCCGCACCGGTATCGAGGAGATCAAGCTGCCTCCCAAGCAGCCCGGCTCGTCCATCATGCCCGGAAAGGTCAACCCCGTCATCCCCGAAGTGGTCAACCAGGTATGCTTCAAGGTCATCGGTAACGACTTCGCCGTGACCATGGCATCCGAGGCCGCTCAGCTCGAGCTCAACGTAATGGAGCCTATAATGGTTGAATCCCTCGTAGAATCCGCCACATGGATGACCCGCGCATTCAGGACCCTGCGCGTTGAATGCATCGAGGGCATCGAGGCCAACAAGAAGCATTGCGAGGAGCAGGTTAAGCACAGCATCGGTATCGTCACAGCCCTCAAGCCCTACATCGGCTACTCCAACTGCACCGAGATCGCCAAGGAGGCACTTGAGTCAGGCAAGAGCGTATACGACCTCGTTCTGGAGCGCAATCTGCTGACCAAGAAGCAGCTCGACGTGATTCTGAATCCCAAGAACATGATTCATCCGAGCATGATCGCCGACATCAGAAAGAATGACTGACACCTGCGATGAGGGCCCACTGCCCGTGGAGGCCGAAACCGGCATCCAGACGCAGCACCAGCCCCAGGAAAGAGAAACGGTACCCTGCCCCGTAAGTGGGCAGGGTATTTTTTATATCAAAACCATTGAATGACGGGAAGACATTGCCGGCTCCTCCCCATACCGCAGCTCCATGGGAGCCATAGATTCTCTGACGCAGCTCCAGCTGTGCCGACAGCAGATTGCGGTCGCGGAAACGGCCCTGATAATACCCCCTCAGCCTGACATCCCCTCCGGCATCGGGCCAGACAGTCCAAGGAGACTGACTGGTCGATACATTTCCGTACAGGTCCACGGCAGCCACTCCTCCCTCCCATAAAGGAAAATAGAAGTCAAACGTCAGCTCCGTCCGGAAAAACGGCCTCGTCCCGGCAAGGGGGAAACTGACAGAAGGCTCCGCATTCAGGAATATTCCCCGCTCCGGAGAGATCTTGTCGTCCCTTGTATCCAGCTCGAAACGACCTCCCAGCGTAAGATAATGGGTGAGCATTGGCAGACCGGCCATAACGTCCGGATCGGAGAATTCCACTGCCCGGTAATAGTCGTATCCAGCAAAGCCTCCCGCCAGGATACCGCCAGTACCGCAGTACAGAAAATCGGCCCTGGCCCTCACCCTGCGGTTGGTAAAGGTGCCCCTGTTCATATCATCGTCAGCCATGCTGTAGCCCAGTCCCCAGAAATAACGGCGACTGCTGTTGAAACGCAGCAGATATTCGATTCTGAAATTGCCGCCGGCTCCGTACCAGTCACCGGTGACGGCCGCCGCAGCCGAAAGATTGGTAGAGAACATTGCCACGGCTCCTACGGAGGACATGGGAACAAGAGTGTCCGCCGTCATCCTGTAGCTTCCCATGAAACCGCCCATTGCCAGCAGTCCTGTCTCCTGCGTATACATTATTCCATACAGAGGCACAACATGGAACTTGCGGTCCTCCTGACTCAACCTCTGCCGCGGATGCTGACGGAAATACCTGTCCACGGTATCCTGCACCCGGGCCAGATAAGCAGAGTCCGGATCCTGCCCGTATGCTGATGCAGGAAACAGTATCAGCAGCAGCGCCAGAACGGCTGAATATGCGGCGGTCCTGCACATAGAAAGCCTCCTCAATATACAAGTTTGAAATTGTCCACCCAGAAAGTATTGCCCAGACCTCCGTAGAAAGCCTCGCCGCTAGAAGACGAAATCCAGACTATGATGTGGGTCGGTTCCTCGTCCGGAGCCGCCCAGGCATTTTCCTGAATCGGCACTATCCGCCCCTTGCTGTTGCGGCAGTAGTACACGATGCCGTCGTTCTTGAGACCCATGTCCGGAACAAAATCCGCCTCACCGCTTATGTCCCCGTAACGGATCTCCAGGCTCTCGCCGTCGACCCATTCCGGCTCATCCCGGCAGAACTTCCTGAAAGCCGTGCCCACGCGGGACGCCGTTACATTGCCGTCCTCATCCTCCTGACGCCGTTGCAGGAAAACTGCTATGAAAGGATAGTCCTTGCCACCGATTGTCTTCTTGGAAGAGAAGCCGGTAGAACGGATGACGGTATTGCCCACCTCAGCCTTGTAGTCATACTGTACCGCGGCCGGACGGCCCGTAAAAGGGATACCGCAGTCCATCTTGGTATAGGCGCTCTTGGTATCACGGATAGGCTCGTTGAAGACACCGGTGAGGATGGTGCCCTGGACCAGTACCTCCATATCGATTATGCCCAGTACCCTCACCTTCTCCATCATCACGCTCAGACGGGCGCAGTACCCGTCCCCGCGGGGTTCAGGGAAAACGCTGTTGCTGCCCTTGACGATACCCACCACATTTGCCATGATGTTGCAGGGAGAGAAGACATCCTCCTCGCAGACCGGACACGGGTCCTGACCTGAGAGCGTATCACCTGAGGAGAGCTTGTATATGGTCTTGACATTGCCTCCGATAATTCCGGACTCCTGCAGTTCGTATACCCTCCACTGGTCGAAAGTGCCCTTGGCGTTGATCAGCGAATCGGTCCGGGTCCCGGCGGACATATCCGCGGAAATGAGGACAATCAGAAGGGATACGGTATAGGATATTATAAATCTTTTCATATTTTTGCATACATTATTTGCCGGACAAATTTAAAAAAATGCGCTCAATCTGTCTCATATTTTTCCTCATCCTGACCCTGAATACGGCCATGGCCGTGAAAGCTCCCCCGTACCCGGTGCAGGTCCGGCAGCCGGATGGAAGCATTATCACACTGTATATCAGAGGAGACGAGCTATACCGCTACTGCATGGACGCATACGGAAGAAGGATGGTCAAAGGAACGGACGGATTCTTTCGCCCCGCCACGCCGCACACCCCTGAGGAAGCCGCAGCGATAAGGGCGCACAACGCGGCCAGACTGCTCCGGGAGCCTGTCACCGTAAACCGCAGCGCCGCCCAATCAGAGACAAGAGTCCTGATAATCCCAGTGGAATTCCAGGACCTGGATTTCACGGTGGACGACCCCGCCGGACATTTTGACAGGATGCTCAACACACCCGGCTACCAGGAGAACGGCGGAACCGGCTCCGCCAAAGACTATTTTGAAGCCAATATGCCCGGGAGGCAGTTCCGTTTCGACGTAGCCGCCCCGGTGCGGCTCAGCAGGCCGTACTCCTACTACGGAGAGAATGATGCGTCCACACCCTCTGTCATCACATACGACGTACGTCTGCCCGAGCTGGTGGAAGAAGCCTGCTCCCTGGCGGATGCTCAGGTGGATTTCAGTCAATATGATACCGACGGAGACGGTCAGGCGGACTTCGTGTTCTTCTTTCTGGCCGGATACAATGAGGCCGAGAGCGGAGACAACAATGCTATATGGCCCCAGACCTACAACATCAGCCAGGAGGGAATCCGCGCTGACGGAGTGAGGATAGGCCTGTTCGGATGCAGCTCCGAACTGAGCGGGAGCAATCCAGGAATAGACGGCGCCGCGATACCCTCCGGCATAGGAAATTTCTGCCACGAATTCGGGCACTTCCTGGGGCTGGTAGACCTCTATGACACGGACTACGGCAAAGACGGGACGAGCAACTGCCTGTGGGGCAAGCTGTCCCTGATGGACGAGGGTAACTACAACAATTCAGGACGCACTCCGCCCTATTTCTGCGCCATCGACCGTGAACTGACAGGCACTGCCGCATACAGCAACATAACCGCAGGTTCGACATTCACCCTGTCCCCCATAGAGGACAACGGAGACGTAATACGCATCCCGACCGGCAACAACAGCGAATACTACCTGCTTGAGAACAGGTCAGGCACCGGTTGGGACGCATACATTGAAGGCGCCGGGATGGTGGCCTATCATATAGACAAGTCCAAGAACATAGTGGAAGGCATCACGGCTGCCGTCAGATGGACCACCAATATGGTCAACACCTGCTCCTCCCACGAATGCGCCGACCTGGTGGAGGCATTTCCCGAGGCCGGCCACATAAGCCAGGTGTTCTTTCCAGGACAGGCGGGCATAACAGAGCTGTCCGCAGCGGGAGATCCGGCTTTTATCGCCTGGGACGGCACTCCGGTGGGCCTGCGCCTTTCCAGCATCATGCTCAACGGCCGGACCGTCTCCTTCGACGTCCACGAGGATGTCTCTGAGATCCTGCTGACACCCACAGCATGGCACATAGACGCATTCCAGAACAAGGCAGTCCTCCGGTGGGACCCCGGCCGGCCCGGCAGCTACCGGTGGGCGGTAAACTGGGGAGACAGTCCCGACGGACCATACCGGCACAGCGACACCGCATACATCAACCGCTATACATTCGGAGACCTGCAGCCCAAGACGGACTACTTCTGCAGCCTGTATCACATAGGAAAGCACGGGAACGGAGACACAGTCACGATAAGATTCAGCACTCAGGCACTGACGTCACCCTACCCGTACATCCTGCTCAAAAGACACTATTCGGCAGGAGACACTCTGGAGATGGTCATCAACAACATCACCGAGGAGTGCAGTTCTGTCATCTGGTACATCAATGGATGGAGAGCCCTGAGCGACAGATACATATTCAGGGAAGTAGGAGAATATGAGATCAAGGCGGTACTGGAATACTCCTCCGACGGAAGCAAAGAGGAGATTATCCGCAGACTCACAGTAAACGACGCATTTATAAGGGAGGATGAAAATGAATAAGAAAATAGCCGCTGCCGCCGCACTGCTTCTGATATACGGCAGCTCATGCCGGGAACAGATAATCCAGATTGACTCGATAGAGAAAGAGGTTTTCCTAAGGGAGAGCCGCGAGGGAGTATACCGCAACGGCAAGCCCCTGTTCCAGTTCGACAACGGCCACCATCAGAAAGCCGTCAACTCCTCCCGCCTGCAGTACCGTATCCAGACGGACGAGCAGGACACATGCCTGAACGTCATGCTGGAAGCCCTTCCAAAGAGCGCCGGTGTACATATCACGACATCCATAGACTACCGCAGTCCCGGGGAGCTCATATCCGGCATGAACCATCTGGAATGCTCCCGCCTCGAGGGGAAACGTCTGTGGCTGTGGAGCTCCGACAACCTTACAGGCGTCATCATCAACCTCGATCAGGAATAAAATAGAAGGCTGCGACCAGAATGTTTCCGGGCACAGCCTTTTATTCTCACTAAGCTGATATGCGGGCCTATTTTGAGAACTCGATGGACGCCTTTCTGAACTCCTTCAAAAGATTCGCCAGTTCGAGTGAAGCTTTACGGGCTCTTGTTCCTGCTGCTTTGTTGCCTTTTTCGAGTTGCGCTGCAGCATCTTTCTGGAAATTCTCAATTTCCGCATTAATTTTTTCAATCAGTTCTTTCATATTTTTTGTTTGAATTGTTAACGGCTCCAAATATAGCAATTATTTTCAAAAACCTTAGCTATTTTTCTTACTTTTGCATTATGGAACTACATTTCAGCATCAAGGAAATTCTCAGCGCCTTCATGGTGCTTTTTGCCGTAATAGACATCACCGGATCCACTCCAGTCATAATTGGACTCAAGGAAAAAGGACTGAAGGTCGAGCCAGGCAAAGCAGCCGTCCTGTCCACCGTCATCTTCCTGCTCTTCCTTTTCCTGGGAGACGCGCTCCTCTCCCTCTTCGGAGTGGACATCCAGTCATTCGCCGTAGCCGGTTCGATCATCATCCTCATTCTGGCCTGTGAGATGATTCTGGACATCGAGATATTCAAGTACAGCGGCCCCGGAGGCTCCGCCACCATCGTGCCCATCATCTTCCCCCTGATAGCCGGAGCGGGCGCCCTCACGACCGTAATCTCCCTAAGAGCGGAATACCACGTCGAGAACATCATCACCGCGATAGTCCTCAACATGGTAATCGTCTTCTTCGTCCTGAAATACCTCAACCTGGCCGAGCGCATCCTCGGGAAAGGCGGTGTCTACATCCTCCGCAAATTCTTCGGCATCATCCTCCTGGCCATCGCAGTCAAGCTGTTCACGGCAAATATCGCCAATCTCTTCTAGCACTGTTTCTGACAATCTGCCATTCGGAGAAGTCTAGTACTCGTCCTCGTTGAAGAAAAAGTCCTCCTTGCTGGGATAGTCGGGCCAGATTTCTTCTATGCTTTCGTATACTTCACCGTCATCCTCCAGGTCTTCCAGGTTCTCGATCACCTCGAGGGGAGCGCCGGAACGGGTAGCATAGTCAATCAGTTCGTCTTTTGTTGCAGGCCAGGGAGCGTCTTCGAGCTTTGAAGCCAGTTCAAGTGTCCAATACATAGTTTGTACGTTTAATGTTTTCCTTTCGTATTTTTGGGCGGCAAATATAAATAAAATAATGCTACTCGGTCCAAAAATCTTCCGAAATATTATGCACGTGACACTGATAGCGCCCAAGAGTGAACAGCAGGTCTGACAAACGGTTGAGATAGCGTATCACATCCTCAATATCCGGCCTGCGGTCCTCCAGCGCGACACAAGAGCGCTCACAGCGACGGCATACACATCTGGCGATATGGCAATATGCCGCCGGAGCAGGTGCAGACGGCAGTATAAAGGACTTCATCGGGGGTATCAGGGCGCTGAGACGGTCTATCTCCTCCTCCAGTTTTCTGGTCTCCTCGTACGGAAAGGGAGTCAGGCGCGGATGTTCTGTTTCGGAGGCGATATGCGCCGAGCCTGTCATCAGAACTGCCTGGACATTGCGCAGGAATGCGTCACTCTCCGGTATCCCGCAGCGCAACAGGCCGATATAGGAGATAAGCTCGTCCATGTCACCGTAGGCACATACTCTCATTGAAGCCTTGGAGACTCTTTTACCTCCTACCAGGGAGGTCTCGCCGGTATCGCCGGTCTTGGTATATATTTTCATATTATCGGGGATTAAATGTTTCTGTATATTCCGTATTCTGTATGTCCGACTCTATCTTCCCGTCCCTCAGGCGGACTATACGGTGGGCATATGCCGCGATGTCCTCCTCGTGAGTGACGACTATCACCGTGTTGCCGCGCCTGTAGATATCATCGAAGAGCCTCATGATCTCTATCGAGGTATGCGTGTCCAGATTGCCCGTCGGCTCGTCCGCCAGGATTATCGACGGGCTGTTGATAAGCGCGCGGGCGAGGGCAACCCTCTGCTTCTGCCCTCCTGACAGCTCATTGGGCCGGTGGTCCATACGGTCACCGAGGGATACGCTCTCCAGCGCCGCAGCCGCTCTCTCCATCCTCTCCCGCTCCGGCACTCCGGCGTAGACCATCGGCAGGGCCACGTTCTCCAGGGCACTGTAGCGCGGGAGCAGGTTGAACGACTGGAATACGAATCCTATCTCCCTGTTGCGCACGTCCGCCAGTTCTCCGTCCTCCATCCCGCTAACATCCACTCCGTTCAGGATATAGTGACCGCTGTCGGGTGAGTCCAGACACCCCAGTATGTTCATCAGAGTGGACTTGCCTGAGCCGGAAGGGCCCATGACCGCGACGTATTCATTCCTTCTGACAGAAAGCGAGACCCCGTCCAAAGCCCTCACCTCCTGATTCCCGACCCGGTAGATCTTGTAGATGTCCTCGAGCCTGATAACCACGCTTGCTTTCTCCATATCTCAGAATATTTCTTGAATTCGGCGTCTAAAGTAATAATTAATTGGCAGTCTACAACATTTTCCTTAATATTGCGGCTCAATTTTTTTACCGATATGGCATTCAGAAAGATAGAAGAATACGATCCGCAAGTGACTCAGGAACTTGCAGTGCACTATAAGGAAATTCTGCATCTGCTGGGAGAGGATCCTGAAAGAGAAGGGCTGCTCAAGACTCCGGAAAGAGTGGCCAAAAGCATGCAGTTCCTCACACAGGGCTACCACATGGACGGAGCAGAGATCCTGCGCTCCGCAATGTTCAAGGAGGATTATCGGCAGATGGTAGTGGTCAAGGACATCGAGCTGTACTCCATGTGCGAGCACCATCTGCTGCCGTTCTACGGCAAGGCCCACGTCGCCTACATTCCCAACGGATACATCACAGGACTGAGCAAGATTGCCCGCGTAGTAGAGTGCTATGCCCGCCGCCTACAGGTGCAGGAGAGGCTCACTGTCCAGATCCGTGACTGCATCCAGAACACCCTTCACCCCCTCGGAGTGGGAGTGGTGATAGAAGCCTCGCACATGTGCATGCAGATACGCGGTGTCCAGAAGCAGAACTCCATCACCACCACATCCGCATTCACCGGCGGTTTCCTCAAGGACGAGCGCACACGCAGCGAGTTCATGCGCCTGATAGGCGTGTCCCTGCACTAGTGCATAGTGAGGCCGAGCTCGGAGGCTTTCTCGCGCATGAGGGCCAGGGCGGCGTCCCGGTCATTGGGGATGCGTCCGTCCAGTATGGCATCCTTGATGTATTCCTTGATGATGCCTATTTCGCGGCATGGAGGTATGCCGTATGTCTCCATGATCATCTCTCCGGTCACCGGAGGCTGAAAATTACGGATACGGTCTTTCTCTTCCACTTCCTGGAGCTTTCGTCGCACCAGCTGGAAATTGGCCAGGTGACGGGCAACGGTACGGTCATTCTTGGATGTGATGTCGGCCTCGCACAGAGTCATCAGGTCATCGATGTCATCTCCGGCATCGAACAGAAGCCTCCGCACAGCAGAGTCCGTCACCTCCTCCTGCACCAGGGCTATCGGACGCAGATGCAGCAGGACCAGTTTCTGGACATACTTCATCTTCTCGTTCAGGGGCATCCGCAGATACTTGAACACTTCGTACACCATCCTGGCTCCCACCACCTCATGTCCGTGGAAAGTCCAGCCGAGTCCTTTCTCATAACGTTTCGTGGCCGGCTTGCCGATATCGTGCAGCAGTGCCGCCCATCTCAGCCATAGATTTCCGGTATGAGGCACTATATTGTCCACGACCTGCAGGGTATGGCGGTAATTGTCCTTATGGCCGCGTCCCTCCTGGGTCTCAACCCCTTTCAGGGCACTTACAGTCGGCAGTATCAGTTCCAGGAGCGTGGTCCTGTCCATCAGGTCGAATCCGATCGAGGGACGGGAAGACATCAGTATCTTGTGCAGTTCCTCACTCACCCGCTCCGGTGACAGTATCGCCATGCGTCCCCTGTTGCGCTGTATGGACTCCAGGGCCTGAGGCACTATGGTGAATCCGAGCTGAGCGGCGAAACGGATGGCCCTCACCATTCTCAACGGGTCATCCGAGAATGTGGCGTCGGGGTCCAGAGGAGTCCGTATCAATCCGCTGCGCAGATCCTCCAGTCCGTTGAACGGATCATACACAGTCCCCATGTCCTCCGGCTGAAGGGAGAATGACAGGGCGTTGATAGTGAAGTCACGGCGGAGCTGGTCATCCCTCAGCGTTCCCCGGCTTACACTGGGTTTGCGCGAATCGCTGGAATAGGACTCCTTCCTCGCCCCCACAAACTCTACCTCCTCGCCTTCGGAAGAACGTATCATAGCCGTCCCGAACCTGGCAAAAATGGCCACATGCGAGCCGGTCCTTTCTCCGACCCTGCGGGCCAGTGCCGGACCGTCTCCTTCCACCACCACATCTATGTCCTTGCTGGGGCGCCCCAGTATCCTGTCGCGGACATACCCGCCTATCACATAGGCCCTGACTCCAAGCCTGCGGGCCTCCTCGGAAATCACTCCGAATATCGGTTTTGAACAGTCGATTTTCATCTAAATCCTGATTTCTGGTATTTGAGAGAGAAATCTGTATTCCGGTCCCTGCCCCACCCTCTCGCAGAAACACAGATGTTCTCCGTTAGTAAACATCATATAGCGTACATTCAGCACCCGGTTGTAACGGATACCCTGCTCCAGGACATTCCGGTCCAGCCTCACTCCGGGAGCCTTACACTCCACCAGCAGCAGCGGAGCCGCATCCCTCCCGAAAACCACGACATCGGCCCTGTACTGTCTCCCGTTGTACCGGAAACCGTACTCAGACGCCATCATCACCTCCGGAATGCCCTCCGTGTCCCGAAGCCAGGCAATAACATCCTGACGCACCTTCTCTTCCGGAGTCAAAGGCACCTCAATCTTGCGAAGCGGATCGAAAATAGTATCCATAGCCTGCAAAGTTAATGATAAAATATATAATTTTGCAGCAATGGCGAAAATCGATACAGTCGGACAATATGAATCTCTCCGCAGGGAGATAGAGGCCGGGAATCTGAGACCGGTCTACATCCTCATGGGCGAGGAGCCATTCTATCCGGAAAGACTGTGCGGGCTGATTATGGAAAAGGCCCTGCAGCCTCATGAAAGAGACTTCAACCAGACCGTCCTCTACGGAGCAGACACCACGGCCGACGAGATAATCTCCGTATGTGAAAGGTACCCCATGATGGCAGAAAGAACGCTCGTCGTGGTGCGCGAGGCCCAGGCGCTCAAGAAGCCCGAGAGCCTCAGCATCTATCTCGACCACATATCGCCGACAACCGTACTGGTCCTGCTGTTCTCCGGGAAGAACATGGACAAGCGCACGTCATTCTACAAAAAGGCATCCAGGTCATGCGTAATCTTCGAGTCCGCCAAGATACGCGAGGAAGCCATGCCCCGCTGGATAGAGTCCTGGTTCCAGGCCCTCGGCCGGAGCATCGAGCCGCAGGGCGCCCTGCTTCTGGCCGAATACGCCGGCAACGACCTCCGGAAAATCTCCGTAGAGGCCGACAAGCTGCTTAAAGCCATCCCTGAATCCCAGAGCGTCGTAACGGCAGAAGACATAGAGCAGAATGTAGGAATCAGCCGCGAGTTCAACACAGGAGAGCTCACCGCAGCCCTGGCCTCCGGAGATGCGGACAAAGCTTTCAGGACTGCATGGTTCTTCGGTGAGTCTCCGCGGCAGTACCCTCTGCAGATGACCCTCGGCTTCCTGTTCTTCTTCTTTTCCAAGGTAGAGATGATTCACGCCGTCATGCTCAGGGACAGGCTGAGTCCAAAGGATGCCGCCGCCAAAGCGGGTGTCTACTACAGCTACGCCGGCCCCTATCTGGCTGCTGTCAGGAGATACAGCCTGAGCAAGACCATGAGAGTCATCTCCTGGATACGGGAGTGCGACTGGCTCAGCAAAAGCAACTCCAGCGGCAATGCTTCCGAAAAAGACCTGCTCACCGGACTTATAGGTAAAATTCTCTCACTCTGACGGCCTGCTGCCGGCTTTCTTCCTGCGCCGTTTGAGAATCCTGTTGTAGGTGCAGCCCGTCTCCCTGACCAGTATGCGGTCCATGCTCCTGCGGTTGGAGAATCCGTACCTGTTGGCGAAGTCATCCTCGTCATCCAGATCCAGCCAGCCGCATTTGTCATCATGGATGTCCTGGAGCAGATTCTCGATTCTGAGGGTGTTGATGTAGTCCTTGAAATTCCTGTATCTGGCACACACCGCCTTCGAGGCGTATGTTCTGTTCGTTCCTGCCATGTCGGCGAGGGCTGACAGGTTTGCCTTGGGATTGAGGTACAGCTTGCCCTCCTTGACCGTACGGTCCAGTCTGTAGAATACGACGTCCATCGTAAAATTCCATTTCCTTCCGTAATAACTTTCCTTATCCATATCATATCTCCTTTTCCATCGCTTTTTCCCTCTTGTTCTTCATGTCCCGGCACCACTCCCCCGGAGTATATCCGGTATTGAGTTTGAATGCACTGGTAAAAGAGGCATTGTTGTTGAAACCGCACCTGTCCCTCAGCTCGCTCATGGATATGTCCGTGTTGGAGGCGAAGATATTGATGGCCTCCTTGACCCGGAAATAGTTGACTAGCTCACGGAAATTCTTGTTCATCTCTACATTTATGGTCTTTGACAAGTAGGACTTGTTGGTGAAAAGCCGCATCGCCACCTCCTCCATTGTCAGATTTTTTGAAAGATAGGGCTTCTCGCACTCGAAATAGCCCAGAAGCCTCTCCTTCAGGGACAGGGTGCCGACGGAATCATTACTGCCGTGCTCCGTCATATCTTCCCGCCGGACTATCCGGACATAGGACGGTTCAGGATGCAATGCTCCTGCGGCATCCGGAATGTCCCCCAGTCCAGGATTATGCCCGGCATCCGGCAAAAGACACGAGACAAGCGGCTTCTCCCGGAGAACGGACGCAGCCACGACTGCGTGTACGGACGCAAAACCTATGACCGCGACGAAATAATCGGCGACCATGTGTATTCCGAACGAGTAGAGCAGGAACAGAAAATTGAAAATCGTAAGAAAGGTCACATGCGCCAGCAGCTCTCTTGCCAGCACCCTGCCTTCATCCTCCGCCGTACCGCGGAGGATGCGGAGCGCATAGCGCAGTACATACAGGAATATGACCATGTTGACAATGACTGCTCCGTAGCACATGATATCCATTGCCAGAAAGACCCTCCCAGTTAGGCTCATCACCTCGAAAAGCAGGACAAGGACCGCCACCATGACAGCCGGAACATAGAACTGAATCCAGGGAACATCCTGAATCTCATGCCTGCGCATGACAATACATGGAAGCAGCGATGACACCAGATACAGCTTGAGCAGTATCCGGTCGGTCACCATTGACAGGTCCCTGACCTCTCCTGCCAGCAGCTCCAGCATCCCCGAGAAAAAACACAATGAAAGTACGAAAAGAAAAAGCGAGTAATCCCTCCGGATCAGAAACACCGTCCCGCTGCCATACTCGTCCGCCCTCTTCAGTCCCTTGACAAGAACAAACCCGAGAGACAGATATACAAGACCAGGCAGAAGACTTGCCGTTACAATAGTAATAGTCTCCATCATATCTTTAAGGTTAAATCAGCCTCAAAGTTACAATGGAGACCCTCTACTTTTAAAAAGTTAAAAAATATTCAACACAAATACGTGTTTTTATAATTTCTTCACTTTCTTTTTTTCTTTAATTGCGTCAAAACCACGGCCATAGACACCCATAACACTTCCCATGGATATAAAAGCCTGACGATCTATCTGCTTTATCATGGATAGCAGATAATTGGCTTCCACCTTACGGACCATCACCAGAAGCACCTTCTCGCTGCTCTTGGTATACCAGCCCTCGGCGTCAAGCACGGTCACTCCGCGGTGCATCGAACCCGATATCATATCGGCTATCTCCTGATAGTGCTTGGAGAAAATGAAAAGCTGCACGGACTGCTTGTTGCCGGCCACGGAGAGGTCCACCACGTAGCTGCACGAAGCCACCAGCAGATAACCGTACATGATGCCCGCAAGTCTTTCTCCGAAGTTGAGATCAGACGGCAGGAAAATGGAGGATCCTACGATAAAGATATCGCAGAGAAGGATGATGCGTCCGGGAGGGATGTTGCGGTACTTGCTGATGATAAGCGCTATCACGTCCGTTCCGGCTGTGCTTCCGCCGCGGCTGAAAGCCATGCCGATACCCAGTCCGGACATTGCGCCGCCTATCAGCGAGCACAGGAGCTTTCCGTTGGCTACAGCCAGCTCGTCAATGAAATCCTGGGGTATCACCTCGGGCAGGATACGGAAGAGAATGGTAGCTATGAATACTGCATAGACGGTCTTGGCTCCAAACGCCTTGCCCAGCGTCTTGACACCTATAATCAGCAGCACCAGGTTCACTGCAAAGAATGTGTAGCTGACAGGTATCGCCCCGTCAGTGGCATACTGCACGATAGCACCGATACCGGACACTCCGCCGCCGACGATACTGTTTGGAATAACGAAAATACACCATCCTGCCGTATAGAGCAGCAGTCCGAGTGTGATTACCACATAGTCCTTTATGACTGAGAGGACTTCTCTTGTCCTTGTCTTTGTTTTAGTTTGCGTTTCCATTCTATTTTTTCTGGTCCTTTTAATTCATCGAATCCTCTTCCGTATACACTCATGGTAGAGGTCACGGACATAAATGCCGAACGGTCAAGGTTCTTGACAATCTTATTGATTTCATTAAGCTGATGCTTGCGGGCTATGACCACGAGCACCTGATGCGCCTCCTTCGTATACCAGCCGATACCCTCGAATGCGGTGACCCCCCTCTTGAGCTGTGTCATCAGCGCATCGGCTATCTCACTGTATTTCTGAGAGAATATCATAACCTGCACCGACTGCTTGCTGCCTGTCAGCAGAAGGTCCACACCCTGCGAGAAGGCTATCACCTGCATATAGCCGTAAACTACGTCCGACAGGGTCTTGCCCGGCAGCAGAAGCACGGAACCCACTATCACCAGGTCGCAGAACAGGTAGACACGGCCCGGGGATATCTCCCTGTACTTGGCCAGGATGAGGGCGATGATATCAGTTCCCCCGGTACTGCCGCCCTGATTGAAGATCATGACGATACCGATGGCTCCGATGAATCCTCCCAGCAGACCGTTGAGGAAAGGCTCCTCGATGGTCGACACCCAGGGAATAATATCCGGCAGCACCTGGAGCAGGACCGAGTTCAGCAGGATGCAGTAGATGGTCTTGAATCCGAAGCCCCTGCCCAGGATGAGAAAGCCCATGATGATAAGCACCACATTGACGGACAGATAGGTCACGGATACCGGAATCAGTCCTCCCGTGGCATAGTTGACAAATGTCGCCAGACCGGGAATAGCACCGCCCACGATTCCCTTGGGAATAAGGAACGATGTCCAGCTGAAGCAGTACAGGGCCAGGCCCAGGGTTATGATCACGTACTCCTTCAGGGTGACAAGAATGCTTTTTGTCGTCTGATTCATATCAGAATACTACATTGATAATCTTTGAAGGGACTACTATTATCTTCTTAACGGGCTTGCCCGCAAGATATTTCTCCGTATTGGGAGAGGCCATGACCGCCGCCTCTGCTGCAGCAGGATCCACTGACTTGGGCAGTTCGAGCTTGAAACGCATCTTTCCGTTGAAAGAGACAGGATACTCAAAGGTATTCTCCACGGTATAGCTCTCGATGTACTCAGGGAACGCGGCGGAAGAGACCGAAGTGTCATGACCGAGCCTGCTCCAGAGCTCCTCGCAGATATGCGGGGCAAAAGGAGACAGAAGGATGACCATCGGCTCCAGTATCTCACGGCTGGTGCAGCCGAGTTCCGTGAGCTCATTGACAGCTATCATGAAGGCGCTGACAGATGTGTTCATCGAAAAACTCTCAATGTCAGTGGAGACCTTGTGTATCAGCCTGTGCAGCACCTTGAGCTCAGCGGCGGAGGCTTTTGCGTCAGTGAACACAGCCCCGTCACGGCCATAGTACAGCCTCCAGAACTTCTTCAGGAAGCGATGTACTCCGTCTATACCCTTGGTATCCCACGGTTTGGACTGCTCCACCGGACCGAGGAACATCTCATAGAGCCTGAGAGTATCGGCTCCGTAGGTATCACAGACATTGTCGGGATTGACCACGTTGAACATTGACTTGCTCATCTTCTCTATTGCCCAGCCGCAGATGTACTCCCCGTCCTCAAGTATGAACTCGGCGGTGGCGAAATCCGGCATCCATTTACGGAACGCCTCCGTATCAAGACGGTCATTGTGCACTATGTTGACATCCACGTGTATCTCGGTCGTGTCATACTGGTCCTTGAGTCCGCAGGAGACGAAGGTGTTGGTACCCTTGATGCGGTACACGAAGTTGGAGCGGCCCTGGATCATGCCCTGGTTGACCAGCTTCCTGAACGGCTCCTTCTCACACACATAACCCAGGTCATAGAGGAACTTGTTCCAGAACCTGGAATAGATCAGATGGCCGGTGGCATGCTCGGTGCCGCCCACGTATAGGTCCACATTCCTCCAGTACTCATCCTTTGTGCGGTCCACCAGAGCAGAATCATTGTGCGGATCCATATAGCGCAGATAGTAGGCACTGCTGCCTGCAAAACCGGGCATGGTGCTCTTCTCTATAGGCCAGCCCCTGTATTCCCAGCCTGCGGCACGGGCCAGGGGCGGCTCTCCGCTCTCGGTTGGCTGGTATTTGTCCACCTCAGGCAGGGTCAGGGGAAGATCAGATAAATCCATCGGCACCGCCACACCGTCCTTATAATAGATGGGAAAAGGCTCGCCCCAGTATCTCTGACGGGAGAATATAGCGTCACGCAGTCTGTAGTTGACCTTCCTGCGTCCGATGCCCATCTCCTCCACCTTGCGGATAGCGGCGGGGATGGCCTCTTTGACGGTCATTCCATTAAGGAATCCCGAGTTGCACATAATCCCGTCCTTGGCGTCAAAGCTCTCCTGTGAGACATCGCAACCCTCGATCAGCGGACGTACGGGCAGGTTGAAATGCCGTGCAAAGGCGTAGTCCCTGCTGTCATGGGCAGGCACCGCCATGATGGCACCCGTGCCGTAACCGGCCAGGACGTACTCTGAAATCCAGACGGGAATCTTCTCTCCGGTAAGGGGGTTCTCGGCATATGAGCCGGTAAAGACTCCGGTGACCTGACGGGTCTCGGCTATCCTCTCCCTCTCGGTCTTCCTGGCGGCCGCTGCCAGATACTCTTCCACCTGAGCCTTCTGCTCCGGAGCGGTAAGACGGGGCACCCACACACTCTCGGGCGCAAGCACCATGAATGTGACTCCGAACACAGTGTCGGCGCGGGTCGTGAATATCGTCATGTCATAGGTTTTCTCGCCGTTGGATACCTTGAACACCATCTCAGCTCCCTCCGAACGGCCTATCCAGTTGCGCTGCATCTCCTTTAACGAATCGCTCCAATCCAGTGCATCAAGATCCTCGAGCAGCCTCTGCGCGTACGCAGATACCCGGAGCTGCCATTGCAGCATCTTCTTCTGCACCACCGGATAGCCTCCGCGGACTGAAAGCCCCTCCTTCACCTCGTCATTGGCCAGAACCGTACCCAGCTGAGAGCACCAGTTGACGGATGTCTCTCCCAGATAGGCTATTCTGTAGTTCATCAGCACATCCGCACGCTGCCTGTCATCCATGACATTCCACTTCTGCGCCTGGAAATGAAGCTCCCGCGAGCATGCGGCGTCCACTCCCTCCGTACCGCCGGCGGCGAACATCTCCTCAAGTTCCTCGATCGGACGGGCCTTCTGCAGAGAGTTGTCGTACCAGCTGCCGAACATTTTCAGAAACGCCCACTGAGTCCATTTGTAATAAGCCGGATCACAGGTCCGGACCTCCCGCGACCAATCAAATGAAAAACCTATGCGGTCAAGCTGCTTCTTATAGCGCGCGATATTCTCCTCTGTGGTCTTCGCAGGATGGCGGCCAGTCTGTACGGCATACTGCTCAGCCGGCAGGCCAAAAGCGTCGAATCCCATAGGATGCAGCACATTGAAACCGCACAGACGCTTGTAGCGGCTGTATATGTCACTGGCTATATAACCCAGCGGATGGCCGACATGAAGTCCCGCCCCCGACGGATAGGGAAACATGTCCAGCACGTAGTATTTGGGCCGCCCGCTGTCCTCGGCAACCTGGAAAGTATGGTTGTCCGCCCAGTAACGCTGCCATTTCCGCTCTATTTCTGAAAAATTGTAATCAGTTGTCATATATTGTTTTATCTTGTTTTTCTCTTTTCCAGTCTGAATTCTACAGGCACAGAAAACTTGACTCTCACCTTCTCTCCTCCCATCTGTCCCGGCTTCCATTTCGGAGACGCGGCCACAACACGCACAGCCTCGTCCTCCAGATACTGATCGTTGCCTCTGACAGCCCTGACACCGGTCACGCGGCCGTCCTTCTCCACTATGAATTCCACCGTCACTGTTCCGGATATTCCCTGCTCCAGAGGTATGTCCGGATAACGGAGGTACGTATACACCCAATCATTGAGGAATGTGCCTACATCCCCCTTGAAAAACTGCGGGGCCACATCCACCTCATAAGGCGTATAGACCCGCTCCCCTCCGGATACAGCAGTATCCTCGATGCCTGTATCCTCCACTGTCACAAGACGGTCAAACATCTCGTTCCGGTTGGCGGCTTCCCTTACCAGATTGTAGACGAAGTCGCAAATATAATCCATCGTCTCATAATCCAGCAGTTCTGCCCTGTCCCGCACCGTCCTGATATTGCGGTCCGGCCCTGTCGTCAGAAGCAGAACCGGTATGTTCTTCTCATAAAAAGGCAGATAGTCTCCGGACGGAACTACTCCTTTCCCCTGTACCGGAGAATAGAAAGCACCTACTTCGGAGATATTGTAAATCAACTGATTGATCTCAGGATGCGGTATTCCGGTATAATAAGTGAACTGATTCGTCGGACCGGACTTACCAAGACTCCTGAGGTCCACCATGAGGGAGACACTGTCGATTTCGTGAAAAGCCCTGTTGGCAAAATACCACGAACCGGCCATTCCCTGCTCCTTAGCCCCGAATCCCACAAAAACAACGGAGCGCCGGAAAAAAAAGGAGGATGACGCCACCCTCCGGGCTATTTCTATTACAGAAGCTATCCCGGAAGCATTGTCATTCGCTCCCGGGAATATCTGCATTTCGCGGTTGCCGTCCACTGTCAGCATGTTAGAGCCGAGGTGGTCCAGATTGGCTCCGACCACTATGTACTGATTTCTGAGGATAGAGTCGTACCCTTCTACTATACCTACGACATTCCGGGAATATATGGTATCTCCGTCCGTAACAATAGAGAAATCCTGGCCTGCCCTGGGCGTCAGCATGGTGACTCCTGCTTCGTAAAGACAGTCATACAAATACCCGGCAGCCTCCGTCTCTCCCGGAGAGCCGGCTCTGCGGCCCTCCAGGGATGCGGACGTAAGGTACTCGACATGGTCCTTCAGCTTTTCCTCCGTTCCGGGTTCCCCCGCAACCTGCGCCCAGGAAAGCGTAGCGGCCATCAGAAAAGCGGCAATGGAGGCAATACGCTTCACTATTTGGCAGGCTTGTAGAACGGAACCTTGACCACCTTGGCCTTGAGCAGTCTGTTGCGGACCTTAATATAAATTTCTGTATCCGCCTTGCTATAAGGAGTGTTGACATAACCCATGCCGATAGGGATATTCAGAGAAGGCGACATGGTGCCTGAGGTCACGTGGCCGATCGCATTGCCTGCGGCATCGCAGATCTCATAACCGTGACGGGGCACGCCGCGGTCGATGAGCTCAAATCCCACGAGCTTGCGCTTGAGACCCTCGGCTTTCTGCTGCAGGAGATAGTCCCTGTCGATAAAGTCACCCTTGGTGTCGTTGAACTTGGTGATCCAGCCCAGACCTGCCTCGAGGGGCGATGTGGTGTCATCGATATCATTGCCGTAGAGGCAGAATCCCATCTCGAGCCTGAGAGTGTCGCGGGCACCCAGTCCGATAGGCTTGATGCCGAACTCGGCACCGGCCTCGAATACTGCGTCCCAGAGCTTGTCAGCATCCTCGTTTGCGGCGTAGATCTCGCATCCGCCGGCTCCTGTATAGCCTGTGATGGAGAATATAACGCTTACTCCGCCGAGCATCACTTTCTTGAAGGTGTAATATTCCATGCCGAGCAGATCCTGGTCGCAGAGCTTCTGCATGGCCTGGACGGCCTTGGGTCCCTGGACTGCCAGCTGGCAGATCTCATCGGAAGCGTTGTAGAGTTCCTTGCCGGGGGTAAGGCCGAACTTGGGAGCGATGGCGCAGAGATGGTTCCAGTCCTTCTCAATATTGGCGGCATTGACTACCAGAAGATAAGTCTGGCCATCAATGCAATATGTCAGGAAATCGTCCACGATACCGCCCTTGCCGTTGGGGAAGCAGTCATACTGAATCTTTCCGGGATAGAGGACAGAGGCGTCGTTAGACGAGACATACTGTACGAATGCGAGAGCATTGGGACCTTTGACCCAGAACTCGCCCATGTGGGAGACATCGAACACGCCCACTCCGCTGCGGACGGTCTTATGTTCCTCGTTGATACCTACATATTCTACCGGCATGTTGTATCCGGCGAAAGGCACCATCTTGGCGCCAAGTGCGATGTGCTTTTGAGTAAATGCTGTAGTTTTCATATAGCTGTGATTGTACGTTGTTGTTACTGTCTTGCATGCATGTTCTGACGGATGTCATAAATCCAGACATCCTCGGGGCAGAACTGATACTCCATAATGTCGTTCATGGCCCTGAGAGCATCCCTGTAGTTGTCATAGGCCGCTACGGACACCACCTCGAAACCATTGTTGAACTTTATCACGCGGGGCTTGTAGCCGTTCTTTTCCAGAAGGGCGTACATCTTCTCCGCATTGCCCTCAACCTTGAAGCTGCCCAGGATGACATGATACCTTCCCGCGCTCTCATCCAGCAGATTTTCCTGCGCGGCGGCCCTGGCCTTCTCCTGCTCGAGGGCCCTCACCCTGTTGACAGAGTCCAGCTCTCTCTGCTTGCGGGCCTGCTCGACAGCCTCCTGCTTCATCTTCTCCAGGTCTTCGGAGGTAGGCATGCCGACAAGGGAACGGAAAAAATCGCAGCCGGTCACCAGCATGAGGGCGACCAGCAAGGTTGAAACCAATCTAAAAGCTTTCATTTCTTGAAGAAAATTAAAATTACGCATTCAATACATCCAACAAAAGTACTCAAATAATGACACAGCCGCAAAAAAAAATGTATATTTACCGCCTAATTATTAAAAATTGCCTGATGGACATCAATCTCAAGCATTTTTTCAACAGCCTCAGATCCTATATCGGCAGTATTGTCAGCATCAGCGAGCATATCGACACTGACAAGGCGTCCCAGTATATCCGGAGCAGCATAGACTTCAAGGGACCCAACGCCTATATCCTCGCATTCGCAATCGTCGTGGCCTCCGTGGGCCTGAATACCAACTCCATACCTGTGATAATCGGAGCGATGCTCATATCCCCCCTGATGGGCCCTATCTTCGGCATAGGCTACGGACTGGGCACCAACGACACGTCTTTCCTTAAAAAAGCCTTCAAGAATCTGGTGATCATGGTCGTCATCAGTATACTGGCCTCCACGCTCTATTTCCTGGTGTCCCCCCTGGAACTGGAGAACCCTACGGAGCTGCTGGCCCGCACCAACCCGACCATCTACGATGTGCTCATAGCCCTGTTCGGCGGTTTCGCCGGCATCGTTGAGATAAGCCGGAAAGAACGCGGGACCGTCATCTCCGGAGTAGCGATAGCCACTGCCCTGATGCCTCCGCTGTGCACCGCAGGCTTCGGACTTGCCTCGGGCAGTCTCAAGTACTTCGCAGGAGCCATGTATCTTTTCTGCATCAACAGCATATTCATCGCCATAGCCACTTTCCTGACCGTCAAGTACCTGAAATATCCGATGGCCACCTTTACCGACCCGGCGAAGAAAAAAAGGGTAAGCCGCTGGGTCGCAGCGCTCACTGTCGTCATCATCATCCCCAGCGTCTATTCGGCCATCATCATGGTACGCGAGAACAACTTCAGCCAGACCGTGCGCGGATTCATCGCCATCAACAAGCAGCTCCCCCGCAGCTACATATACAGCTACGACATTGACAACCACTCCAGACCGCCCAAACTGGAGCTCTTCATCGCCGGCGAGGCCCTCAGCCCCGAGGAAATGGACCTGTTGTACAGGTCGGCCAGAGACTTCGGCATGACGGATGACCAACTGATAATCAGCCAGAACGCGGCTACCGACCAGAGCGAAATGACCGACAGGGTAGCCATCCAGAGCATCTACGAACGCAGCGACCAGGAGATCCGCAAGCGGGAGGAGATTATCTCAGGAATGGAGAAGGAGCTGCAGCAGTACAAGGCCCGCGAGCTGCCTTACGAGCAGATTACCAGCGAGCTCATAGCCCAGTATCCGTCCCTGCGCGACGTGACCCTCACCAGGGGCTACTCCATCACCACCGACTCCCTGGGACGGACAGAAGAGATAATAATCATTCTCAGAGCTGAGAAGAAGATATCGGATGAGAATCTGGAAAAACTGCGCAAATGGCTCACAGTCAGACTTGATTTCCAGAACATAAAACTGCTGCAGGAGTAAACGATGCCGCTTACAGCCTTTCTGCTCACCATCGTCGACACCTTGTCGATACTGTTCCTGGGAGACATCATGCAGCATCAGGGGCAGCTGCGGTCCGCCCTCACTCCCGGAGCGGACACCATGCTGTCCGCCTCTTACGACTACTCTTCCTATTTCACGCATGTCAGACCGCTCATCGACGGAGCCGATCTCACTGTCGCCAATATGGAATTCTGCCTGGGCGGGCCTCCCTACACCGGATACCCCTCGTTCTCAGCCCCTGAGTCCCTGCCTGCGGAGGCGGACAGCGCCGGAATAGGACTGTTCCTCTGCGCCAATAACCACATCTGTGACCGCGGACGCCGCGGACTGGTCTCCACCATCGACAGGTACTCGACCCTGGGCATACCCTATACCGGGATATACTGCGACAGCATCGCCGAGGCATCTTCGAATCCATATATCACGGAAATCAGAGGCGTAAGGCTGGCTTTCATCAACTTCACCTACGGCACCAACGGAATGAGGGTTCCACCGCCGCTCATAGTCAACATGATGGACAGGAAAGCCGTCAGGGCGGCCATGCTCCGGGCCAGGAAAGCCGATGCGGACATCATAATAGCACTTCCGCACTGGGGGCCTGAATACGTCACGGAGCCTTCGGATGTCCAGAGGGAATGGGCCGACAGCCTCCTGGCCTGGGGAGCGGACGCTGTCATCGGAACGCATCCGCACGTGGTGCAGAACGTGGAGTTTCCGGTGGTGTACTCCCTCGGCAACTTTGTCTCCAATATGAGCCGGCATGACACCGAGCTGGGCCTGGCCTACCGGCTGGATATCGCCGTCACCGTTTCAGGCCTGGCATTCCTGGCTGGCGAAGAGGCCATACCGCTGTGGTGCTCAAGACCAGGCGGATACGGAAAGGAATATACGGTCCTCCCGGTAAAGGAGTTTGTCGGCAGAAGGGACGAGTTCCTCGGCGGCTGGAACTATGACAGAATGATTGACACATATACCAGACTCAGACCATTGTTCGAACAGCAGAAGTAAAATATGACAGAGAAGACTATTTCCATTGATTCGCTCAGTTCCGTAGACGTCTACGGAGTCAATGACAGCAAACTGGACAGAATGAGGCACTATTTTCCCGATGTCAGGATCATAGCGCGCGGTTGCGGGATAAGGCTTACCGGTCCGGATGACCAGGTGGAGCTGCTGTCGCAGAGAATACAGGCGATTATCGCCACCCTGCGCAAGGAGGGGAGCATAAGCGACAGCGACCTGGAGAGGATGCTCGACTGGCAGACCTATCCCTCGGAACTCGAGGAGAGAAAACCGGAGCACAACGAGGAATACTACAACATTGTCTACGGCAATGAGGGCCGCATCGTCAAGGCCCGCACCCGCAACCAGCGCCGCCTGGTGGACGAATACTACCGCAACGACCTGATCTTCGCCCTCGGCCCTGCCGGCACGGGCAAGACCTACACGGCCATCGCCCTGGCGGTAAGAGCTCTTAAGAACAAGGAGGTGAAGAAGCTGATCCTCACCCGTCCCGCCGTGGAGGCCGGAGAAAGGCTCGGATTCCTGCCCGGAGACATGAAGGAGAAGCTGGATCCGTACCTCCAGCCGCTGTACGATGCCCTACATGACATGATACATCCGCGCAAGCTGCAGATACTCATGGAAGAGGGCATCATCCAGATAGCCCCGCTGGCCTATATGAGAGGCCGTACCCTCGACAGTGCTTTCGTGATTCTGGACGAGGCCCAGAACACCTCGCTCGGGCAGCTCAAGATGTTCCTTACCCGCATGGGCAGCAACGCAAAGTTCATCGTCACCGGAGATGCGACCCAGATAGACCTGCCCAATAAAAAAGACTCCGGGCTGATGCGCGGAGTCTCGCTTGTACAGAATATCAAAGGGGTGGCCGTCATCAATTTCGGGACCGAGGACATGGTGCGCCACCCGCTTGTAACCAAGATTATCAAAGCCTTCGAGAAGGTCGAGGAATCTTAGCGGGCCTACCAGGAGCCGCTCGCACCTCCTCCACCGAAACTTCCTCCGCCGAAACCACCGGAGAAACCGCCACCCCCTCCGAAGCCTCCGAATCCGCCGCTGCTGCGGCCGCCTCCGCCTCCTCCAAGGACGGAAGTCCAGAAAATCGCGTCAGCTACCGACGAAGTGCGGCTGCCTCCGCTACCGAGGTTCCGAGGGCCGTTGCGTCCGAAAAGCACAGAAATCACTATCAGTGCAATGAAGAGTCCGAATACAATCATCGCCACTTCCCCTCCTGCATCGAGAGAGTCCTCATATTCCTTATAGGAAATCTCCCCGGCAGCAAGCCGCATGAGCACATTGAGTGCCGCCGCCACTCCTCCCGCATAATCCTCCTCCTTAAAACGGGGAATCATCTCGTTCTCGATGATGCGCTTGGTCACGGCGTCAGGGATGGCCCCCTCAAGGCCGTAGCCCACGGCTATGCTCACCTGACCGGAGGAACTGCCGGTCTTGGGTTTGACCAGAAGCACCACTCCGTTGTCAAACTTTTCCAAACCGACACCCCACTGCTCTCCTATCTCATAGGCGAACATCATCGGATCCATGCCCTCCAGGTCTTTGACAGTAACCACCACTATCCGGTTGGAGGTACTGTCTGCGAAGGCCAGCAAGGCCCGGTTCATATACTCGGCATCTGAACGGGAGAACACGCCCGCGAAGTCGTTCACCGCCCTGGGGACGGACGGTTTCGGTGGTATCTGCGCCACCGCTGCGGCACAGGCGACGAGCACCAGCAGAAGGGAGCTAACTGTGTTCCTGATTGTCGACATAGGATATCTCATCGGGTAGTTCATTTACATCGTCTTTCTGATACGGGAAGTAGGACTTGAGCTTCCTGCCTACCTCCTGGACTGCCCTGGCCATGCCGCCGGTGAAGTCCCCGGAGCGGAAAGCCTCAGCCATACCGTCCTTGACGTCGTTCCAGAAACCGGCGCCAACCTTGGCATTGATTCCGGAGTCGCCGACAATAGCAAACTTATGCGACTTGAGAGCAAGATATATCAGCACTCCGTTGCGGTCCTTCGTCCGGAACATGCCGAGCTTCGAGAAGACATAGGCGGCCCGCATGTACGGGTCACCCTTGCACACCTGCTCGAGGTGCACCCGGATCTCCCCGGAGGTATTCTTCTCCGCAGACGCGATGGCCTCGACTATCGCATCCTTGCTTTCCTTTTTAAGGAGGTCCTCGGCCGTCATTACTCGAAACTTACTTCAGGTACCTGCTCCGCGCCCTCGGCAGCCTCGAAATATCCCTTCTTCTCGAAACCGAACATGCCGGCGAAGATATTGTTGGGGAAGCGGCGGATCGCAACATTGTAGCTGCGTGCAGCCTCGTTGAACTTCTTGCGCTCTACGGCGATACGGTTTTCGGTACCCTCCAGCTGGGCCTGCAGCTCGAGGAAGTTCTGGTTGGCTTTCAGGTCGGGATAGCGCTCCACCGATACCAGCAGGCGCCCGATGGCCGTTCCCAGCTCGTTCTGGGCACTCATGAAGCGGGTGAGCTCCTCCTCGGAGAGGCTCGAAGGGTCGACTGTAGCCTGGGTAGCCTTGGCCCTTGCATTAACCACTGCCTCGAGGGTCGAGGATTCGTGCTCCGCGTATCCCTTGACCGTGGCCACGAGATTGGGGATCAGATCCGCCCTGCGCTGATATACATTTTCCACTTGGGCCCAGGCCTGGGAGACAGCCTCGTCCCTGCTTACCATGGAGTTATACATTCCTTTGATCCAGAAGAACAGGACCAGAACCACCGCCACTATGACGATGAGCACTACATAACCGCGTTTCATTTTCTTTTTATCAGTTTATTTAATCAATACTTGTTGCCAGTCTCACGCATCTTACCGAGACACCGTAGCTGTCCTTGTCAGTATAATAGACATCGAAGGTATCGGTATTGTAGTAAATGTACCTGTAAGGAACCGTACCTCCATCCATCTCCGACGAGCACCACCACATGCCGTACACCGAGATATTCTCGAACTCACCGTAACTGTCCCGGGAATTGCCGGTCGGGAATCCATTCCACCCGGCAGCATCGGTATGCAGGTTGTCGGGAGAATAGGGCCACATCGCTGACTCATTGAGAGTAATGGGAGCCGAGACGGCCTCGCCTATTCCTGACCAGTGGTCGAAGAAATCATATTCTTGCCCACCCACTGCAGAGGCGAAATCCTCCCAGTCCTCCAAGGTCGGAACCGACCATCCGGGAGGGCAGGCGCCCTGAGGTCCTCCGCCCAGCCCGCTTCCGGACTTTCCACCGGTGGCGTCATTCCATGAATACAGGCGCCCGAATATGCGGTCGATACCCTCAGAGTCATCGTAAGGCCGCCCCAATCTATTACCGACATAGCCGGCAAATCTGAGATTCTGCGTAAACCATTCCAGCGAACCGTAGACACGGGTTGGATAGCTCTCGCCGTCACGTTCGTCCACAATCTCCGAGGTACCCGGCTGCCACCCTCCCACTCCGTTCATATCCGGGGTTATGACCTGGATAGAGACCGTCCTGGTAGAGGAGTAATACTCTTCGGCCCTGGCATATACTGTAATGGAATACTCCCCGGGCTCATCAGGAAGGGTAAAGGTAACCGACTGACTGTAGACAGTATCCGACTCGCTGATATCAATATCCTGCGACACCCAGAAATAATCCACGTCGGACGGGGTAGTGATACCTGTCACGTACGAGCTGATTTTCTGTCCTACCACAGCGTACGTCGGCATATCAAATGTCAGACTGCCCGACATATACGCCCTTTCATCCTCATTATTGTCCTTTCTGCAGGATACCGCCGCGAGCATGGCGGCAAGTGTCAGGAGCAGCAATTTCAAGTGCTTTCTATCCATTATCGTACATTAAACTTTTCCGATTACAAATATGCATCAATTTTTCTTAGATTTGCAAACAGAAAACAATTTTACTAAAATCATGCCATCATGAAACACATCCTGCACATCTTTATATCAACCGTCATCATTTCAGCAGCTGCCTCATGCTCCGAGCGCACGGAGTACAGACGCATCGAGGGATTCGCACAGGGAGGCACATTCCACATAATATATTCAGCACCCGCGACTGGAGTAAACGAGGACACCGTGATATCGCTGGTAACCGGACGACTGCAGGACATAGACTTCTCTATCTCCGGATACAACAAGGGCTCGCTCCTCTCGAAGTTCAACCGCGGGGAGGACGTAGTCCCGGACCGGTATTTCCTAGAGCTGTTCGAAATGTCCATGAAGCTGTGGAAAGAGACAGGAGGCCTGTTCGACGTGAGCGGAGGACCGCTGTTCGACTTCTGGGGCTTCGGGTTCAAGGACTCCTCCGGACTGGACAGCCTGCGTGATGATACCGGCACGGCCCGGACGGTAGATTCGCTGCTTGAATTCACGGGCATGGATTTGCTGGCTCTGGAAAATGGACGTATCATCCGGAAAGATCCACGGGTTACCCTTAATTTCAATGCCATCGCCCAGGGATACACCTGCGATGTAGTGGCGGACCTGCTTGACAGCCTGGGAGCGGACAACTATCTGGTGGAGGTAGGTATGGAAATCGTATGCAAGGGAGTAAATGCTTCAGGCAAGCCGTGGAGAATCGGAATCGATGCTCCGGTGGACGGTTCTCAGGTAGCCGGGGAAAACGTGCAGAAACTTCTGGACCTGACGGACTGCGGCATCACTACCTCAGGCAATTACCGCAAATTCTTCGTAGTGGACGGAAAGAAATACTCCCACACCATCAACCCCGTGACCGGATATCCCGTCCAGCACGACCTGCTGAGCGCCACTGTCATATCCATTGACACAGCCCGCTCCGGCGCCTTGTCCGACGCCTACGCCACCTACTGCATGATACTTGGCAAGGATGCGGCGGCCAGGTTCATCGGCTCCCGCGGCGACCTTCGCGGATACCTTATCTACGACGGAGGGGTCGTCAACATGCTGAAGGACGGCTCGGAGATACACACAGCATACGGCCGGGTGGAGGAGTACCCTCAGTTCGAATCCACCTTCATGAGCCCCCGTCAGGTATATGTCTGGCTGCCGGACGGATACACCACGAGGAAAAAATATCCTGTACTGTACATGCACGACGGCCAGATGCTCTTTGACAACACCTGGACATGGAACGGTCAGGAGTGGAAGGTAGACGAGGTGATGGGACAGCTCATAGCGGACGGCAAGATTCCGCCCGCGATAGTAGTCGGTGTCGCGCACGGGAACAACCGCTTCGGGGAGTATTTTCCCGAGAAAGTACTGGGATATCTGGGCGGTATACCGGATTCTCTGACCGGGGGCTGGAAGTGCCCTCTCATCAGTCCGCATGGCATCGTAACCTCCTGTGACAATGATTCGGGGGAGGCGGCTGCCGGAAAGCAAGCTTCTGTTCCAGCAGTTTCCACATCTGCTCAGGCACTTGACTATATGCTGTCTTTCTGCGGCACATACGAGGCCGATGAGTATCTGCACTTCCTGACCACGGAACTCAAGCCATTTATCGACTCGCACTACTCCACCCTGCCCGACCGGCAGCACACCTTCATAGCCGGCTCCAGCATGGGCGGTCTCATCTCGCTGTATGCTCTCTGCGAGTACCCGGACATATTCGGCGGTGCAGCCTGCATGTCAACGCATCTGCCCATGATCACCAGCGCCGACTACGCCAGTGCCGCAGACATCTCACAGACAGTCTTCGAGGCATTCCTATGCTACCTCTCGGACCATCTGCCCGCCTCCTCCGGGTCCCATCTGCTCTATACAGACCGCGGTGACTCCACTCTCGATGCCCTCTATCCCCCTTACCAGGACCGTCTGGACAGCCTCCTCTCCTCCAGCGGCTGGAAGCCCGGCAGGTCCTTCCCCACCTCCGGTTCCGGAGACTCCACTTCTTCTGCCGGTGATAACCGCACCGGAGATTCGGACGCCATCGGCACTACCGGGACATGGATAAGTCCCGTATTCCCCGGCGCAGCCCACCTTGAGCACGACTGGGCCGCCCGTCTGCATGTTCCTTTTACATTCCTGCTGCGGTAGTTCCACAAAGGAACGAACGTCCTAACCTTCGGAACTTCGGCACGAAGCGGCTAAGCCTTCCCCTAGGGGAAGGTTTGGATGGGAGCAGAGCAAAGCGGACGTCACCTCTTCCCGACAAAAAAGGCTCCCATGAGGAGCCTTTTTTGTCGGGAAGAGGTGACTCGAACACCCGACCTCTGCGTCCCGAACGCAGCGCGCTAGCCAACTGCGCCACTTC
>CALUSM010000027.1 GCA_944323445.1 uncultured Bacteroidales bacterium | reverse complement strand
AGTACGGCGGATGAGGACAGACCCTCAAGGCTCTTCATCGACTTCTCTGTCTTTCCCATAATAGATGCCTTTTCTAAGGGCCGGCCCGTCAGCTCCGACTCCCTCGCGTTCATAAGACCCGAATAATAAGCGTATTCCCACATACGGTACGTTGATGCGGGGCAGCCGTGGCGGGCGCAGCTTTCCTCCAAGTCCATGGCCATACCCGAGACACCTATCCTCCGCACTGTCTTACATCCGTCTCGTTATCAGGTACTTCTCAAAAACGGCGGAGGACAGGTCCTCGGCAGACACTGGAGTGCCTCCACGCTACCCCGTCACCTGCGGCATCTTGCACCGGTGCATTTACGGAACGTGCGGGCATACATTCTCTTTGACTGTCCTAGGGGTATCTTTGCGGATAATCATAAAAAATATTTGCAGGATTGTATCTTAATAGTTACATTTGTGTGTGAAAATTAAATTTTGGGGAGCAATGCGTGAGTTGTATTTTTCGGAGGAGTTTTGGGAGTTTTATCTCAATTTGCAGGATAATATTCAGAAGAAGTTTGATTACGTAATCAGTATTGTAAAGGAGGAGCAGATAATAAGCACAAAGTTTGTGAAGAATCTTGTTGGAACGGATTTCTATGAAATGCGGGTGTCAGTGGGGAATAATGAGTATAGAACGGTGTTGTTCGCTGTTGATAATGAAAATATTATCCTGTCAACGAGAATATACGTGCTCAATGCTTTCAAAAAGAAGTCCAAACAGGATTATAAGAAACAGATAGAAAAGGCATATACGATATTAAACCGGATAAGATAATGACAGAATTTGACATAAATAAATTGGAAGGGCTGCATACAGCGAGTGAACTGCTGGATAAAAAGTATGGCAGAAAAGGGACTGAGTCAAGGGAAGAGTTTGACGGAAAGGCGCGTGCCTGGTACTATGGCGAGATTCTGCGTGACAGGCGTAAGGAATTGAAAATGACACAGCAGGAATTGGCGGATAAGGTGGGCACGGCGAGGAGTTACATAGCGCGTGTCGAGAAAGGAGAAACTGACATGCAGATGTCAAGTTTTCTGCGTATAGCTTCGGCTATGGGGCTTTCTGTAGAGCTTAAGGCGATATGAGAAAGCTGTGTGTTACTGTGGCATCATCCGCATCAGACTTCTGCCTGATATAAAGCAATATATGACAACATTCAGATTTATAACTGTAGGAGAGAATCTTGGAACCCGCAAGTTAGGCGAGGAGACAAGAAATAAACTGCTGCCTCTGCTTCTCGGTGAAGGGCAGGTAGTTCTGGATTTTGAGGGGGTGAATGTCGTGTCCAATTCATTTGCAGATGAATGTCTTGCAAAACTGTTGCTTATCATGACGTTGGAGGAATTGAAGAAAAAGACGACGTTCCGCGGGCTGAATGACTTTGCGCGGAAGAATATCTCAGTTGCTTTTAAGAGAAGGTATCTGGCATTGAACAGCGAAAAAAGGAACGAGTTCGCCAGTGAGGAACAATGAGTTTTCTGTCTCCGTATCATCTCATGTTGGCGCCCGCGGAGGCCTGCAGGTAGCCGGAGAATCTTTTCAAGCAGTTCCCGGTCATGTGACATGGCACGAATGATAAAGGGGAGAAATAAAAAATTATTAAAGCGCATTCATCGCTTTTTCGAAAACATTCTGGAAATCCTCCGTCCTGTCGGCTCCGAGATAAACACCTATGATATTTTTACATGGATTGACGTATAGAACCTGCCCGTATAGCCCGAAAGCCCAATGGCCGCCTTGGTGAAGAATAGCTCTCGCCCTGTCATCTTCCTGCCGTTGCCAGCCACAATAGGTTACATTCTCAGGCAGATTGTGCGGGTCCTGATAGTAAGCCTTAAGACTATCTGTATCTGAGAAGCTCTTCTCTCCCATAATACCCCAATACCAGGAATATGAATAAGTGTATCTACGCTTTTCACCGCTGACATGTGTGCTTAATGAACGTGCCGTGAAAGCAGAATCAATAATTTGCGTTCCGTTCCAATTGCCAGCATTCAGATACAGACGTCCGATTTTTGCCAAATCCCTCACATTGCTTGTAAGGCCGGCATAGCTTTTTGCCACCCCATGTTTTCTGCTGTCCAGTCCGATAAGTGCATTTTTCTCCATCCCTAACGGTTGCCATACCTTTTCGGAAAGATATTGTGCATACGGCATTCCTGTAGCCCTTTCTATTATGATTCCCAAAATCTGGGCTGTCATTGAATCATAATGGTAGTATTCACCGGGTTTATGGGAAAACTTCATGTTCTTGACAACTTTCATCGCATCGTTGCCCATATACAGATGTGCCATTTTTGAAAAAGGATTCCAGCTGTAGTTCTCTTTAAACTTCAACCCGGCTGTCATATCAAGAAGGTGCTCTACCCTTAACGAATCAAATAAAGGGTCTTTCTTTTGAAGTTCAGGTATATAATCAGTGACCGGATCGTTCAGGCTCTTGATATATCCTTCTTTGAGCGCAATGCCGCAAAGCATTGATGTTATGGTCTTGGTTACAGAGAAGATACATGATTGGCTATCCTTGTTCCAGCCACCGTAATAGTGCTCGAAAACAATCGTATCATTTCTGATGATAAGTGCGGCTGCCGGCTTACCGCAGCTCTCCATTGATTCCGGGATACTCATCCTGCATACGGAATCCAGACGGGCCAGATAAAAATTCAGTTTCATTGTGTCCAGCACCCTTTCTGTTTCAGGCAGTTCGGGAAAAGTGAAAGTCCGAGGACCTCTGTACACTGTATCC
This sequence comes from uncultured Bacteroidales bacterium, assembly GCA_944323445.1. Classification (GTDB taxonomy): domain Bacteria; phylum Bacteroidota; class Bacteroidia; order Bacteroidales; family UBA932; genus Coprenecus. The sequence continues at coordinate 34,824 of CALUSM010000027.1, read as the reverse complement.
TGTTCAAACACCGTGTAATCATCGACTGCCGCATTACCGTATTTGATTCCCTTATATACAATACATGAATCCAATGACATTATGCAAGCCAGTATAGCAAATGCTTGTATGAGTTTTCTCATTTCTGTTTTTCTTTTGGTGCAAAGGTCGCCACTGCCGGCGGAGCAGGCAAGACACAAAAGTGTTTATGTGTTGAGTGTAAGTGATTTCGATACTTTAGTGTGTAATTGGCTAAGGCCTGATGAAAAACACTTTTGTGTCTTTTTTATTTTAAATATTTGGTTAATGGGGGGATATCTTATATTTGTAATGTATCAACATTTGAGTCTGTATTTATGTCAGATACCGCCGAAGTCAGAAAGTCCGATTTCTTCACCTCCAGCAACGCGGTGAGCCCCGTGCCCGACAGCGAGTATGCCCGGGTGGAGCCGTACGTGGAGATGCTCGAGTGCATGTCGCGGCTGACGTACCAGTCGATATACGTGATAGACTACTGGAAGAAGAATTTCCTGTATGTGTCGGACAATCCGCTGTTTCTCTGCGGCCGGACAAGGGATGAGGTGCTGGCTAAGGGGTACGACTTCTACTTCGAGGTGTGCGAGCAGTCGGAACTGGCGGCTCTGGTGGAGATCAACGAGGCGGCCTTCCGCTTTTACAACCGTCTGCCGGTGGCGGACCGCACGGCCTACAGCATCTCGTACAATTTCCATATCCGCGACAGCGTCAGCGGGAAGTCCCGCCTGATACACCACAAGCTGTCCCCGATGCGCCTGACTCCGCAGGGGGAGATGTGGCTGGCCCTGTGCTCGGTGTCGCTGGCCTCGGACGGCTCGGAGCTTCAGGCCCGTATCGTCTGCGAGAACAGCCCTAAGGTATGGGACTACAGCTTTGAGGGCCGCCGCTGGAAGGAGGGTGAGGAGGATGTGCTGACGGACATGGAGAAGGCCATCATCTCGTATTCGAACCGAGGGATGACCATAGGTGAGATTGCCGACCGGCTGTGCAAGGCGGTGGATACGGTCAAGGGCTACCGCAAGGTCCTGTTCCAGAAACTGGACGTGACGAATATCTCGGAGGCCATCGCCTGCGCGAAGTCCCGCCGGATGCTTTAGAAACATTTTCCCAGGTAATATTCAACACTTTTGTGTCTTGCCCGGGTCCCGGGTGCTGCCGACCTTTGCGGAAAAATCAGAAATCATGGGACGTTATGACAGGAACCGGATCTATATCTCCGCCGGACAGCAGGAGAGAATCCGCAGTTACCGGGTGTTCATAGGAGGGGCCGGCATCGGCAGCCTCGTGGCTGAGTGTGCGCTCAGGCTCGGCTTCGAGCGTATCACCGTTGTGGATATGGACTCGGTGGAGGCAATAGGCGACAGGCTCAGGGCCATCAATCCGGATGCGGAGATCGTCGTTAAGAATACGGCGGTGACGCACGATAACGTGCGGGAACTTATAGGCGGTTGTGACGCAGCGGTCAATGCGCTGGATTTCACGACGGACATTCCGCTGGAGCTGGATGACGTGTGCCTGGGCCGCGGCATACCGGTGCTGCATCCCTACAATATCGGTTTCTCATCCTGCGTCATGGTGCTTGTTCCCGGTTCTCCGAGGCTCCGGGAGCTGCTGCCGGAGGGTGCCTCGCCGGCTGGCTTCGAGAAGAGGGCCGTGGAGCATGTAATCCAGCATTTTGACCGGATCGCCGAGCCGAAGCTCTACCTGGACCGCATCCTGTGGAAATACGAGGAGGAGGGCGGTGTCCTTCCGCCTCCCCAGCTGTCCGTAGCCTCGAGCATGCTCGCCGGGATGTGCACTGACATCCTTTTCCGCCTGGCCACCGGCAGCGTGGTCAAGACCTTCCCCAAATTCTACTTTTATTCGATAGCGGACGACGTGCTGTGAAGAGAGTATGTGTGATTGATGTCAGAATATTGCAAATTTTCAAAAAAATGCAAGATTGATATTGCAAATTTGATATATTTGCAAAAAATTATTGATGGAGACACTGTTAAGAACATTTCACCAGAGGCTGAATGAGACACCGGCCGGTTTTGTACGTTATCTGCATGACGGCATTGCCTGGGAATCGCAGTTAGTGGCGATACTTGGGGCGCGTGGTGTCGGAAAGTCTACGCTGATGCTGCAGCATATCAGAATGCATGAGGATATCGGCTCGACATTGTATGTGTCGGCTGATGATATCTATTTCAGCAGCCATAATCTGACGGAGCTGGCCCACGAGTTTTACGTCCGTGGCGGCAAGGCATTGTACATAGATGAGATACATCAGTATAAGGGCTGGTCGACTGAGGTGAAGAATATATGCGATACCTATTCGGGACTGCGGATTGTGTATTCCGGCTCCTCTATACTTGAGTTGGAGAAAGGCGGCGGAGACCTCAGCAGAAGAAAACTGGAGTACAGGCTGCCCGGACTTTCCTTCAGAGAGTATCTCGCTTTGTCCGGAAATGCTGATATCCCCGTACATACGCTTGAGCAGGTGCTGAGCCATAAAGTGGAATTTCCATACGGCCGTCTGCGTCCTGTGGCTATGTTCGATGCATATATGAAGGAGGGTTACTATCCCTATTTTCAACAGACTGGTTACACCCTCCGTCTTCAGTCTGTCATCAACCGTGTTCTGGAGAATGATATCAGGGATTTTTCCGGGATGTCAGTCTCCACGGCGAGAGCCTTGAAAAAGCTGATGTACATCATATCGCAGTCAGCTCCGTTCAAGCCGAATATAAGCAAGATAGCAATGAACCTGGGTCTTAACAGGCAGCTTGTGTCCGATCTGCTGGTTTACCTCGAGAAAGCGCAGCTGGTGAGTATACTGCGGGACAGTACCGGAGGTATAAGCGCATTGGGAAAAGTGGATAAGGTCTATCTTGACAACACAAATCTTGCATACGCCCTGGCCGGAGATTCTCTGGATACAGGTAATGCCCGGGAAACGGTGTTCCTGTCCATGATGCGCCCTCTGTTTGACATAACCTCTGCTCCGTCGGCTGATTTTAAGATAGGCAAATACACCTTTGAAGTCGGAGGCCGGAACAAGAAACAGCATCAGATCAGCGGGATAGACAATGCTTTCATAGTAAAGGACGACATTGAGTACGGTTATGCCAATGTCGTTCCGCTATGGGCGTTCGGTCTGCTGTACTGATAAAAAGGCCGGCCCTGACAGTGCGGGACCGGCCTTGACGTGTGTTCAGGCGGGATACCTGTTATTTCTTGTAGGCGAAGTGGAAGCCGTCGGTCTTGTCCCAGTCGCCGCGGGTGAAGTCGGGCACCTCTACGGGCATATTGCCGTGGAACATGGAGACTGCTCCGAGCTCGCCGACGCAGGACCACTCGGCTGCGTCATAGACGTCCATGTCGAGGGGCAGGCCGTTGCGCAGGCAGTAAACCAGGCGGTAGTCCATCACGAAGTCCATGCCGCCGTGGCCGCCGACCTTCTTGGCTATCTCGCCAACTTCCTTGTGAATCGGGTGCATGTATTTCTCCATGAGAGCCTTGCGGGCTGCCTCAGGTACGAAGCTGTGGGAGCTGAGGTCCTCGTGGTCAGGCACCTCGTCCGAGCTGATGTTCTCAGGCTCGAATGCGAAGCCCTCGATGGGGTACTTGTTGGCGAAGCCCTCGGTACCGGTCAGCTGGTACTTGCGGTCGTAGGGGCGGGGGGTCATGACGTTGTGGTGTACCTCGATCATCTTGCCGCCTGCGGTGCGCATGAGGGTGATGGTGTAGTCACCGTTGGCGCACTCATCGAGGCCCATCTTGTCCTGCACGAGCTTGAGGCCGTTGACCGACTTGGTGTCGAAGGCCACGAGGGTCTGGAGCCTGTCGCCGCGGTGGATGTTCATGGCCTGGCAGATAGGGCCGAAGCCGTGGGTGGCGTAGACGTCACCGCGGTGGTCCTGGTTGAAGTCGAGGCGCCAGTTGCCCTGGTACTCGTCCCAGTAGGGCTCGAGGTTGTGGATGTATCCGCCGGCACCGTGGAGGACCTCACCGAAAAGACCCTGCTGGGCCATGTTGAGGGCGGTCATCTCGAAGAAGTCGTAGACGCAGTTCTCGAGCATCATGCAGTGTCTCTGGGTGCGCTCGGCGGTGTTGACCAGAGCCCAGCACTCGGCGAGGGAGGTGGCTGCAGGTACCTCGATGGCCACATGCTTGCCCTGCTCCATGGCGAAGACTGCCATCTCTACGTGGTTCTGCCAGGGGGTCACGATGTAGACGAGGTCGATGTCGTCTCTCTGGCAGAGCTCCTTCCAGCCTTCCTCACCGCTGTACTCCTGGGCGTGGGGACGGCCGGCCTTTTTCAGGATCTCCTGAGCGGCGGCGGCTCTCTCGGGATAGAGGTCGCAGAGGGCCTTGATCTCCGTGCCCTCGATGTGAGTGAAACGCTCCACTGCGCCGGGGCCTCTCATGCCCAGGCCGATGAAGCCTACGCGCACTACTTCCATGGGCTCGACGGTGAGTCCGAGAACGGATTTCTGGCCGTCAACCCTGGGAGGTACCTGGAATACTATCTTCCCATTCTGAATGTCATAGGGAATGGAACTGTCACAGTGCTGGACCGAGTCGCAGGATGTAGCGGCTGCGAATGCGGCGGTCAGTGCCAGTGCGAGGTAACTTAGTCTGAATCTCATGTCTGAATAATTTATTGTTTGGTATTGGTAAGTAAATTCGTCAGTGCCGTGAAGTCCTCCACCGACAGCTGTTCCGGCCTCATGTCCAGCAGCGGAGAGGCGGGGTCCGTCAGAGCAAGGCCGCTCCCGAGGAGGGGCTTGATGGAGTTGCGGATGGTCTTGCGCCTCATGTTGAAGCAGGTCTTGACGACCGCCTTGAAGAGTTTCTCGTCGCAGCCGAGGGCCGTCCGGTCATTGCGCCTTATCCGGATTACCGCCGAGCGCACCTTCGGGGGAGGGGTGAACGAGCCGGGCTCCACGCTGAACAGGTATTCGATGTCGTACCAGGCCTGCAGCAGCACCGAGAGGATGCCGTAGGCCTTGTTGCCCGGAGGGGAGGCGAGACGGTCCGCCACCTCCTTCTGGATCATTCCCACTGCGAAGGGAATATTGTCCTTATGGTCGAGGATTTTGAAAAATATCTGGGAGGAGATGTTGTAGGGGAAATTGCCGATGACCGCGAGCCTGCCGGGGAATATTTTCCCGAGGTCCATCCGCAGGAAGTCCTCCTCGTAGAGCCGCGGCCGGATGGAAGGATAGTTCTGGATGAGGTATTCGACCGACTCCTCGTCTATCTCCACGGCCCTGAAATCCAGGCCGTCCTCCTGCAGCAGGTATTTGGTCAGCACGCCCATGCCCGGACCGACTTCCAGGACAGAGCATTCCGCCCCTCGCGGATCCATCTCTAAGAGAGACTCCACGATTCTGTGCGCGATGCCCTCGTCGTTGAGAAAATGCTGCCCTAACCGTTTTTTCGCCCGTACTTTCATTTCAGCTGCAAACTTAGGGAAAAATGGCGGAATTACCGCATAAAATTAGAAAGGAGATACATCCCAGGTGCGGAAGGACTCCCGGGCCTTGCGGACGTAGAGACGGAGAACGTCTTCGGGCAGGCGGGTCCGGGAGAGCAGGGTGCGGACTGTATCGGGGTATTTTGCGAGGGCGGTGGCCATCAGCCAGGCCATGGCCATGCGGACGTAGTAGGGCGGGCGGCCGGCGGCGGTCCCGGGGCAGAGGTCGGGACTGTCGCGGTCAGCTTTCCCCTGTCTGTAGTCCGAATGGATGTGCTCCAGGTCCAGCCCTTCCATCAGCCGGAATATCTCCGGCAGCGTGCTCTCCTCCATCATGCGGGACATGTACAGGATCAGGCCGTAACGCACCTCGAACTCCATGTGCGAGGCGAGGTGCTCCAGGATAAATGCCCATGTCGGGCGGTCTCCCGGGCGGCTCCACTTCGCACCGGCGCAGACATGGTCGCACACGGCCCAGTTGTCGATATGGGGAACGAATGCCCGCAGCCTGTCAAGACGCTCTTCCAAAGGCATCTTCATCCGGTTGAGCATCATGCCCCAGACCATGTACTCCTCGTAGTACAGGCTCCGCTCCGGGGCGGCCTCGAACTGCCTTATGAGTTCCGCCGCACGGTCGGCTGAAGATGTCAGCTCAGCGGCGGCTTTCCTCATATCGGGAATGTGCAGCCCGAGCACCCGTGTACCCGGCAGCGGGTTGATTACGCGGATGTGTCCCCTGCGGTACCGGGCATCGCTGACGAACCTCTCCGGGATGTACTGCTCCAGTATTTTCTCTATCATGATGAATTGGATATTGCTTATTATTAGGAATTTAATTCTGGCTCGCTCTTAAATCGCTCTTAAATCGCTCTTAAATCGCTCTTAAATTATTTGTCCAAAAGAGTCCACGATGACTGATTGCCTGTGGTGGTATTGGCTATGATTTTCTTTAATCTGAGTTTGCTCAGCAAGTTGCCTATTTTAGCCTTTTTCTGTTTGTCGTTCAGTTGATCAGAGAGGACGTTCCACAGGAGCCTGTCTATTTCCTGACGGGAAAGTCTGCCGTGATCTTTCAGGGACTTGATCAGCAGGCTTTCGCAAGATTCCGCATCAAGGCCCTTATGTTTTGAGTATTCTACTTTCTGATTCGTTTTCTGCGCCACCCTCTTTGCCACAAACAGGTTGGGCTTTCTGCCCTCGATGAGTCCGTTCTTGCGCAACAGGGAGACAGCGCTTTCTTCTATAGTTTTCCCTTTCTGTACCTGGTCCAGCAGGACAGCTTCTGTCAGGCTGATATCATGATTCTCCATAAGTATCAGACTGTAATTCTCGTCTATGACCGCACCGGGCAGATGCATTGTTACGAGTGTGTCATCGGTACCGTCATAGTCCGGCATGGGCAGATAGCGCTCTTTTTGCCGTACATACAGGTTGTGGATGCCGTATCCTTGGGAGTCAATCATTTTTAAGTTCACCATGGCCTTCATAAGGAAGGGATTACGGTAGCGTCTTGGTGTCCTGGTCCCGAGAACGTACTGTTCATAGTTGCCGTCAAAGAAATTTCCTGCATTTTCAAAAGTCAGCCGGTCCCTTTCTTCTGTAACTATGATCCTTTCATCTTTAGTGTAGTCCTGATGAGCTATACAATTGTGCAGCCCTTCCAGAATACTGCGCGTATCGTATTTCCATATCTCTGCCGGAATGAGAGAGTCATGCGGGTATATCTTGAAACGGTAGTTCCTGATTTTCAGCATAAGCTCAGTCGTTGTCCGTATGAACGGTATGGTGAACAGCTGGCTGAATGTCTCGCCGTCCTGAATGCATTTCCAGTTCATCTGCGCGATGTGGCGGAGCTTGTATGCCTTTTCAGGTTTCCCCACAAGAAGCAAGGCCGCGCGTGTGATCTTTCCTTCCTGCGTCAGTCCTGCTTTGTCCAGAAACACCTCGTCACTCCATTCCTGTATGGCTTCCGCGTAGTCCGGAAAACGCTGCCTGTAACCTTCCCGTGCCATTCGGACAGCATCTTTGTCCAGATCATCGACATCAGCTCCTTCGATACATTCTGCCGTCCAGTCAACCCTGGAATTGTAGATTGCGCGTGTCCATTCCGGATACTGGCTGAGTTCTGTGGTATGACTGTCCACTCTAATCCAGGACTTGTTCATGTAGCACGTCGGCTCATGGACAGCTGCAGGGATCTTGAAGACTGTAATCTTCAGGTTCTTATTGCCATGGTAGCAGAAGTCTGTGATGGAAAAGTTTATTTTGGGACTTATCATTCTGCGCAGATACAGTTCCAGTGCCTGGTTGCCTTTGGCTTTTGCTTTTGAAGCATCGAAACTGGTCCCTTTTATTTCCAAAGTTCCGTCATCTATCCCGAAGTATAGGTATCCGAAGTCCTGTCTGTCAAGGCATGCTCCGTTTGAGAGTGCGGAGATGTACCGCCCGAGTCTGTCCGCATCCTGATAGTTGGATTTGAATTCCAGATACCGGTTTTCTTTTCTGGCATACCGGATCTGTCCGTCCAGCAGACTGGAGTATACCGTATCTTTATTTGCGCAGTCAATCATGTAGACAAAGATACGAATAAAGAAGGAAAATCATAAATTTGCGGACATGAAAGTACAGGACGATACGGCGTACATACGGGCCCTTATCTCGGAGGGCGAGCATGTCCGGCAGGATTTCAAGTTCGAGATATCGGACTCGCGGAAGATTGCGCGGTCGCTGTCGGCGTTTGCCAACACTGAGGGAGGCCGGCTGCTGATAGGGGTCAAGGACAATGGCCGTATAGCCGGGGTGCGCAGCGAGGAGGAGATGTACATGGTCGAGGCTGCGGCTCAGGTCTACTGCACTCCGGCGGTTGAGGTGGACATGCGGGTGTACCGTCCCGAGGGCCGTTCGGTGCTGGTCGCCTCGGTCGGGCCGGCTGTCCGCAAGCCGGTGCTGGTGAAGGAGGAGGACGGGCGCAGACTGGCCTACGTGCGTATCGCCGACGAGAATATTCTGGCCTCGCCGGTGCACATCGGCCTGTGGAAATGTGAGGCTGATGATGGCCGTAACGGCAGTGCGGACAGAGTGCCTGTCGGTAACGTCCGGATGGCGCCGGATTCAGATCTGCACCATGGCCTGGTCTCGGTGGCTTTTACTGACCAGGAACGCGAGCTGCTTGCCGTAGTCGCAGCCGCTTCCGGCGGCCTTACCATGTCGCAGATATGCCGCCGCGTGACCATACCCCGCCGCCGGGTCGTACACCTGCTCTCGCTTTTCGTTCACTGGGGGCTGGTCGGAATACGTCACGACAGCCGCGGCTTTTTCTACTGCGCTCTGGATTAACGGTAAGTATGCGCACACCCTTAAAATGTAATCACTCGCTGATCAGGATGTTACCATGGCAATGCGTGCTTTTCGGCCGGTCCGGACGCCTCCACAAGATCACGCTACATTGCTAACCTGCTGATCAGTGAGTGATTGCAAAACACCCCTGCTGCACTGCTTACCGTTACAGAAATGTCTCGGGGTCCCGGCGGGCGGAGCAGTGCTCGTGGAGGAAGGCGGTGAATGGAGTGGTGTAGGTGCGCAGTCCGGCGGGGCAGGCCCTGACGCAGGCGCAGCAGCGGATGCAGAGGGCCGGGTCAGTCAGCACCTTCCGGGCATTAAGGTCAATGCTGACGGCTCCGGTCGGGCATACCCTCACACATTCTCCGCAGAGGGGGCAGTCGTCGGCAGTTTCCGGAACGATTTGATTTCCGGAATGTTTAACTTCCTTGTAAGGCCGGTTGCCCTTGATGTGAAATGGGGCAAATGCTCCGGGACTGTCCAGTTTCCGGGCACATTCTCCTCCGAAAATACGGGCATCGGCCAGGTCCAATGTGTCGGGACGTCCCTCAGCCACGGGCATCTCCGGGGTGCTGTAGCTGTGCTCCCCGATGAAGGCTCCGGCTGCGAAAGGACTGAGGCCCAGCGAGACGGCCAGGTCGTAAAGTTCGACGAGGGCATCCTCGTAGTCGCGGTTGCCGTAGGTGACGGTCACCACCGCGGGGACTGAGGCTCCCGCCGCCACCTGTATCCGCCTGAGCCGCCGTACAGCCTCGGGAGCCACCCTGCCGGCATATACCGGGGTTCCGAGCACTACGGTCTCTCCGGCCCCTACAGTTATCGGGGAGTCCGAGCGGTCGAGGGTCAGGTCGACGGTCCGTATCTGCTGTGAGGCACCCGCATGGCCGTCCGTTCCGCCAGGCTTGCCGTTCATTCCGGCTGCAACAGCCTCCGCTATTGTCCTTGAAGTGTGTGTCGGCGAGAAGCATATCACCGTGATGTCGTTCAGTATATCCATAATGCGGTGTTTTATTGTCTATGTTCCAGGTCGAGAAGATACTGCTTGGCCCTGAGGCCTCCGCCGTAGCCGGTCAGGCGGCCGTCGCTGCCGATGACGCGGTGGCAGGGGAGGATGATGGAGATGGCGTTGGCGCCGTTGGCATTGGCCACTGCCCGGACGGACCTGGGGGATCCGATGGCGGCGGCCAGCTCTCCGTAGGATGCGGTCTGCCCGTAGGGGATGCGGGGGAGCTGCTGCCAGACGCGCTTCTGGAAGTCGGAGCCGGCCAGCAGGAGGGGGATGTCGAAGTCCCTGCGCTCTCCGCGGAAGTATTCGTCCAGTTCCCGGACGGTCCGCTGCAGGACCTCGGGCGTGAATGTCCGGCATTGTTCCGGGACACCTCCATCGGATTGCCTGGACTGGCTTACGGCGGTCTCCGTTATCTGCCCGCACTCCTCGAATTGTGCCTTGAGGATGGTCCTGAGCCGCTGCTCTACCCTTCCCGGATGCAGCTCCTGAGCCCAGTTGCATAGGCAGAGTCGGTCGCCCGCCGCTCCGAGGAGCATTTCCCCACACGGCGACTGGTACCGGACAGTCCGTATTGTTCTGGGTCTGACGAAGAGCCAGTGGGGCATCCCGGCGCCGCGGTAGTGCTTGACCATTACCCCTGCCTGGCGGGTCATGCCGTTGCGGAGGGCCACCTGCTGCGAGGGAAGGTTATTGTCCCGGATGATGGAGCAGACAAGGGGGGAGTTCAGGGTGCCGAAGGCGTAGTCCATGCAGGCGCTGGCGGCCTCCGTGGCGTAGCCCTGATGCCAGTGGGAGCGTTGGAAGAGGTAGCCGGCTTCCAGCATTTCCCGGCCGTTCCATTGCTGGAGGGTCAGGCCGCATTGGCCTATCATCTCTCCTGTGGCCTTGAGCACCACTGCCCAGAGGCCGTAGCCGTACTGCCGGTATCGGGCGAGCTGCCGCTCCAGCCATTCGTCCACTTCCTCATCGGAGAAAGGGCCGTTGTAGGCGTACATGACTTCGCTGTCCTGCAGGATGCGGCACAGGGCGGGCCGGTCGGCAGGGGTCATCTCGCGCAGCTGCAGCCTTGGTGTTTCAATGACGGTAGTTGTTTCCATATTATTTGCAGTACGAAGATACGACATTCTGAGTAATTTTGCGCCCGGTTTAATCGAAGAGTTGAAAGACATGAGCAATATCAGGAGAAGCAGGGCGGAGTGGATCCGGCGTTACTTGAGTTTCGTGGTGATCCTGTTCGTTATAGCATTCGGTACGTCCCTGTCCATCAGGGCCAATCTCGGTTCGTCGCCTATCTCGGCGCCACCATACGTCCTGTCGCTGGTGCCGGGAATGAGCCTCACCATGGGGCAGCTTACTATATGCATGCACGTGTTCTTTATTCTGTCCCAGATACTGCTGCTGCGCAAGGACTTCGAGAAACGGCAGCTGACTCAGATACTTGTCTCGTTCCTCTTCGGGCTGTACACCGATGTGACTATGTGGCTGACCGGTTTCCTGCAGGTGCCTTTCGATATCAATCCGGCGGTGGGGTATCCGCTTAGATTTGTGGAGCTGCTTATCGGTGGAGCCATCCTGGCCTTCGGGATCGCGTGCGAGGTACGCTGCGACTCGCTGATGCTGGCCGGTGAGGGATTTCCGCTGGCGATAGCGAAGTTCCTGAAGAAGGATTTCGGTAAGGTAAAGATATTCAGCGACACTTCGCTGGTGACCATAGGTGCGGTCTTCATGCTCATCTTCTTCGGGCACTGGGACTGGAAGATGATTGGGCCCGGAACCCTCGTGTCAATGTTCTATGTGGGCTTTATGGTACGGGTGTTCTCGCCCCGGATCGGGTGGCTGGACCGTATATTCATTCCCCGGTCCGAGCGTGCGGCCCGGGCTTCCGCTCAGGCTCAGCAGGCTGCTCTCTGGGCTTCTCACCGCGTGATCACCATCGCCCGTACATACGGCAGCGGTGGCAATGAGGTGGGCGAGAAAGTGGCCCGCCGTCTGGGCTGCCCCTGCTACAGCCGCCAGCTCATAGACCGGACCGCAGAGCAGATGGGACGCACGCCCGAGTTCGTGGCAGAGAACGAGCAGAATATCTCCACCGGCAAACTCTGGGAGATGATATTCGAGGACAGCGGCATACCTGTCTCGATGAACCCGTCGAAGGACGACGCTATCTATGTCAGCCAGAGCCGTACCGTCCGCGAGCTGGCCCACCACGGCCCGTGCGTCATCATCGGACGTCTCGGCAACTGGATTCTCAGGGACAATCCTCATGTCCTCCGGGTCTTCGTCACTTCCGGCCCTGACTCGGCCGCTGCCCGTGTCGCTTCCCGGTTCAATATCTCCGGGGAAGAGGCTGCACGGAAAGTCGAGCGGGTCAATACCGGCCGTGCCAACCACTACCGCCGCTACACCGGCCGCCAATGGACCGACATCGGCGAATATGACCTGGTGGTCAATACCGACCGCGTGGGCATCGACGGGGCGGTCGACACCATTCTCCGTGCCTCGAAGGACCTCAAATAGCCAGGGTTGCTGCTGTCTGCCCGGTCTACGCTGTTTCTGCCTCTGGCCTGTTTTGGCTTGTTCCGTCGGTTTTTGCCTGTCTGGTTGCCCTGCCTGGTTTGTCTGCCTGGTTGCCACAACGGCAGCGTTTCCCGCGATTCGGTGCCGTTGTGGAAAGTCCTTTTCTGCTGTACCCTTCCTGCAGGCCTTCTGGACGGCATTGCCCTTCTGCCCCAATGCCACAACGGCAGCAAATTCCGCGATTCGGTGCCGTTGCGGATTGCGTTCCAGTCTGATTCCAGCCGCAGGCTTTCTCACGGCATTGTCCGTCGCCTTCCTGGAGAATTGTTATATTTGCCGGAGAGTCTTGAAAAAATAAAATGGAAAAAGCATTGGAATTTCTCAAAACGCACAGGGACGTGGCGCTGGCGACGGTCGAGGGAGACCGTCCGAAGATCCGCGTGTTTCAGATTATGCTGCAGGAGGGTGCGACTTTGTATTTTGCTACTTCGGCGAAGAAAGAGGTATACCGTCAGTTGCAGCAGAACCCGAATGTCGATCTGCTGGCAATGGACGGCGACATCTCGGTCCGCGTGACCGGCCGCGCATGCTTCGATGTGACGGACGATACAGCCCGCCGTATATACGAGGGGAACGAAGTCCTGCGCCGCCTCTATCCCGGCTACAAGGCAATGGTGTATTTCCGTCTGCCTGTCACAGCTGTAGACTACTATGACCTGGCACCTACTCCTCCGGTGCTGGAGCATTGGGAACGGTAGTCTGTAGCGAACTTATAGGCATCGAATATCTGTCCGTCGAAGAAGATGCCCTCGACCGGCGGCAGGGATGTCCGCACGAAGAAATCGATTTTCTTAGAGTGTTCGGCTACGGTATGCTCCAGTTCAGTAAGACGGCTGTTGACAGAATACCCTTTCAGAAGATGTTCTTTAAGCTCATTGTTCGCCCATCGTATGAATTCGATTCCGCGTCTTGATTTTACCCTATAGCCTACTGATAGAATCATGTCCAGATTATAGTATTCAATATACCTGGTGACCGTTCTGTTTCATTCTTGTTGAACTGTCGCAAAATTTGCGACAGTTGCCATGTCGGCCAATTCTTCCATTAGCGCATTCTTAATATGTTTGCCGATAGTTTTAATGTCTCGAGCAAACAATAATGCCAACTGCTGCCTGTTAAGCCACACGGTCCCATCCTCCATGCGCACTTCCAGCCTCACCTCCTCGTCCGGCTGGTAAGACAGTCCAGGTAATTCAGGTAAATTTATCAGTGATGCGGGTAGCCGTGGGTAAGTTTGGAAGTGTTATTTTTGCAATGTATTCTGGTGAAATGTTTAAAATACAAGATATGAAACGCGCAATGATTACAGCTATGATGGCGGGCGTGCTGGCGGCAGGTTCGGCGGCATGTGCCCAGAACACTCAGCAGACAGAGCCCGTGCCCGGAAAGGACGGCAACAAGTACGTTCCATACGAGGAGCGTACCGGCAACGAGTCGATAGTTTATTTTACCCGCGACCTCAGCCCGGAGGGACTGAGGAAGGCCTACGAGGCAGTATGCGGCGACATCGTGGGCCGTGTGGCCGTGAAGCTGCATACCGGCGAGCAGAACGGCCCTAACATTATCCCGAGCTCCTGGGTGAAGGAGCTGATTCAAAAAGATATCCCTGATGCCACTATTGTCGAGACCAATACCTACTATGTCGGCGACCGCTACACCACTGAGCAGCACCGCAGGACTCTGGAGGTCAACGGATGGACCTTCTGTCCCGTGGACATCATGGATGAGGAGGACACCCTGACCCTGCCCGTTAGGGGCGGCAAGTGGTTCGACCGCATGTCGATGGGCAGCCACATCACCGACTACAACTCAATGGTCGTTCTCACCCATTTCAAGGGACATTCCAAAGGAGGTTTCGGCGGCAGCAGCAAGAACATCGGCATCGGCTGCGCTGACGGCCGCATCGGCAAGGCCTGGATCCATACCACTCCCGGTCAGGATGACCAGTGGGATATCTCCGAGGAGGAGTTCATGGAGCGCATGACCGAGTCCAGCAAGGCGATAACGGACTATTTCGGCAAGCACATAACGTATGTCAATGTGATGCGCAACATGTCCGTCTCCTGCGACTGCGAGGGCGTGGCCGCCGAGCCGGTAGTGACTCCCAATGTGGGCATCCTCGCCTCGACCGACATCCTGGCCATCGACCAGGCCTGCGTGGATATGGTTTACGCCATGACGGAAGAGGAGCACCACGCCCTGGTGGAGCGCATCGAGTCCCGTCACGGGCTGCGCCAGCTCTCCTACATGAAGGAGCTCGGCATGGGCAATGACCGCTATATCATCATCGACCTGGACAACGGCGGCCGGCGCATCACCGTCGGGGAGGCCGTCAAGGACCTGAAGCCCTTCGTCGCAGAGCAGAAATAAGAAATAATTGTGCTATATTCGCCGCATGAAAAAAGCGGATATAGTATTTGTGTGCGCGGTGGTGGCGGTGTTCCTGCCCTTCGTGCTTTCGGAGCCTGTCTACGAGGCCTATAAGAGTTTCAATGCCGCTCACGGGATGATCGTGAGCTTCATCAAGTTCGCGGTGCTCTCGACCGCCGGCGAGATGCTGGGGGCACGTATCACCACCGGACGTTACTACTACAAGGGCTTCGGCCTGATATCCAAGATGCTGGTCTGGGGCATTCTCGGCATGGGTATCAACATGGCGATGATCATCTTCTCGTCCGGCACTCCGGCATTCCTGGAGTACATGGGACTGACCGGCGCCACGGAGTTCCTCGCCGGGCCGATGTGCTGGCAGAAGGTGCTGGTGGCCTTCTGCGTCTCGGTGGCCATGAACTCGATATTCGCTCCGGTATTCATGACCCTTCACAAGATATGCGACATCCACATAGCGGATTACAACGGCTCTGCCCTGGCCCTGATACGGCCCTGGAAGATGGGCGAGCTCTTCTGCCGCGTCAACTGGAAGGCCCAGTGGGGCTTCGTCTTCAAGAAGACCATCCCCCTGTTCTGGTTCCCGGCCCATACGGTGACCTTCCTGCTGCCGCCCTCCGGCCGCGTTCTCTGCGCCGCCCTGCTCGGGGTCGCCCTCGGCGTGCTCCTGGCCCTGGCTGCCCGCAAGAAATAACCGAATTGTCGGGAAATGTTTGGATTGGCAGGTTTTTATGCTTACCTTGCACCTGCTTATTTTTAAAATTATAACAGTTATGGGAAAGGTTATCAAATTTCTGCTTATCTGTCTTGGCTTTAAATCGTTGACAGCCTGCGATGTGGAGATATGGAACGGGACAGCGGAGTATGGGACACCATACGCGGAGTATGAGGTCAAGGGCAGGGTGTCGGATGCTGAAGGCGCTCCTGTACAGGGCATCAGGGTAAGTATGGGCGAGTCGCAGAGCAGCCAATTGGATTCCGTGGCCGTCACCGATGCCGAAGGCCGTTTCCACGTCATTCACGGAACATTCCCGTTCAGGGACAATACTTTTGACATTCAGTTTACGGACATAGACGGAGAGGCCGGAGGCGGTCTCTTTGAGGAGCAGACCGTTACCGTTCAGGCCGAGGTGGTCGAGGAAGGCGACGGCTGGGACGAGGGCGACTATGTCGTAAAGGAAGATGTGAACGTAACGCTGGAGCTTAAAAAGGACAGCGAAGAGTAGTCATGCGTTCTTTGTCCGTCAGGCAGAAGCTGGCACTGGAGCTGGCCCGTCCGCTGCACAGGGAACTGGCTGAAAAGCACGTTCTGCGCGACCTGTTCTGGGAGTGTACTCTAAGATGCTCCCTGCGTTGCCGTCACTGCGGCAGTGACTGTCACACTACAGCCTCGGTAAAGGACATGCCGTTCGAGGATTTCGCCAGAGTCTTGCGCCGCATATCCGAAAAATACGATCCGCATAAAGTTTTCGTCATAGTTACAGGCGGGGAGCCGTTGATGCGCCCCGACATAGCCTCGTGCGGAAGGGCCATCTACGACATGGGCTTTCCGTGGGGTATTGTCACGAATGGTATGCTGCTGGACCGCAGGCGGTTTGACTCTCTGCTCAAGGCCGGCATCCACAGTGCGACGATAAGTGTGGACGGGTTCGAGGCCGATCACGACTGGATGCGCGGTGTCCCAGGCAGCTTCAGGAAGGCCACGGAAGGAGTCCGGATGTTCACGGAAGTGGAAGATGTGATATTCGATGTCGTTACATGTGCCAACCGGCGCAACCTGGCGTCGCTGCCCGAGTTCAAAGAGTTCCTTATATCCCTTGGCCTTAAACGCTGGAGGATATTCACTGTGTTCCCGTCAGGCCGGGCTGCCGATGATCCTGAGATGCAGCTCTCCCCGGAGCAGTTCGACTCGCTGATGGAATTCATCGTGAATACCAGAAAAGAAGGACGTATTCATCTCAATTACGGCTGCGAGAATTTTCTAGGAGGCTACGAGGGCCTTGTCCGAGACAATTTCTTCAGCTGCAACGCCGGCCTGACTACTTCTTCTATCCTCGCCAACGGAGACATAGCGGCCTGCGCCAGTATCCGCAGCGATTATGCCCAGGGCAATATCTACCGGGGAGATGATTTCATCGATGTCTGGGAGAACCGCTATCAGGTGTTCCGGGACCGCAGCTGGATGCGGGAGCGAGGAGATGAATGTGGCCGCTGCAAGTATTTCCGGTACTGTCTCGGAGGCTCTATGCATCTGCGCGAATCCGACGGATCTCTCCGTCCCGGCACCTGCCGGATGTTGCGGTAAATCAACTTTCTGGAAAATCAGAAAAGGATATCTGCTATCTGAGATGGCCGGTCAACGATGTAGGCCGGAGAATATGAGGCGAGTTCTTCCCGAGTGCGGCAGCCCCAGGTGACGGCTACGGCCTCGATACCGGCATTGGTGGCGGTCTGCATGTCCACGCCCGAGTCCCCGATGTACAGGACTTCCTCAGGACAGTGTATTCCGGCTTCCCGGAGGATATCCCGCACTATCACCGGCTCCGGTTTGCGGGGTACCCCCTCCCTCTCTCCGAATACGGCACAGAAAGGTATTTCAGGAAAGAAATGCCGCATGAGCCTGACGGTAGCCGGGTGGTATTTGTTCGAGGCGACGGCGACCTTGATGCCCTGGCGGCAGATATCCGACAGGAGTTCCGGTATGCCCTCAAAGGGCCGGGTCATGTCGGCGCAGTGCTCGCCGTAGTAAGGCAGGAACAGGCTCCGGATGCGCAGAACCTCTTCCTGGCTGCGGGCTTCTTCCGGCAGTGCCCTTTCAAACAGTTTGTTGATGCCGTTGCCGATGTAGGAGGCTATCTCCTCCTCGCTGTGGACGGGGTAACCGCAGGCGGCAAGGGCCTGGTTGGTGGCCGCGGCGATGTCGGGGACGGTATAGAGCAGGGTGCCGTCCAGGTCGAATATCACTAATTTTTTCTCACTCATAACTCTGCAAATTTAGTATCTTTGAGTGATTTTTTCACTAAGATAACTTAAGCGATATGAAGAAAGTACTCAGGATTACTTCGATGGCGGCTCTGATGGCGGCGGCCACAGCGGGAGCAGCGGCATTCTCGCCCCTCGGAATTGAGGACCTTGGTGTGACCGTACCGTCCGGTCAGTCGCGGGAATATTCCTACAGCGACAAGGAGGCCGGTTTCTACTACGGCCAGACTTCAACGGATGATTTCAGCGACTGGTACGCCGGGTGGAACATCCGGGCCAAGAGGATTTTCGCAGATTACCAGCTCTATGTGGACGGGCGGATGCTCAGCCGTAAGGATGCGGCCGTGACCGTGTGGCCCGACCGGCTTGAGAGGGTTCATGACTGTGCCGTGGAGACATTTGCACTGGTGGACAGCCGCAAGGTGCTCTTCGTCGCTCTGGACGGAGTGGCCGGCAGCAAGGTCGGCCTCGAACTTACCGGCACCAATGTCACCCTCCCCCGCAAGGACGGCAACTCCGTGATATACGCGGCAGTGGAGGCCCAGGGCGACTTCGTCCGCATCTCCGCCCTGAATCCGGACGCTCAGCTGAGTTTCGACGGCAAGGTGGTGGAGGCTCCCCGCAATGCGGGCGGCTTCATCATCTCCTACGGCAATGAACAGGAGAGCCGGGAACTCGCCTCGCAGTTCCGTTCCGAAGGGCGGCAGTGGCTCGCTCAGCGGCAGCAGCGGATGCAGTCCCTCCTGCAGGACAATGCCATGCGCACCGACCTCCCCGCTCTGGACCGCGCCCTCGCGTGGATAGAGCTGACGGCCGATGAACTGGTGACCCGCCAGCACGGAGGCTGGGGCATGTACGCCGGCTTCCCGTGGTTCACCGATTTCTGGGGCAGGGACATGTTCATCGCCATGCCGGGAGCGGTGCTATGCACCGGGGAGTTCGAAGTGGCCCGCGACATCCTCCTTTCATTTGCCCGCTATCAGGATACAGACCCTGACTCGGAGACCTACGGCCGCGTGCCCAACCGCCTGAACCTCGACGGTATCCTCTACAACACCACCGACGGTACTCCCCGCTTCGTGATCCAGGCCTACGAGTACCTGAAATACACCGGCGACGTGGACTTCATCAAGCAGATATACCCGGCCGTCAAGACTGCTACGGACGCCTCCGCACAGCTTTTTACAGATGATAAGGGCTACCTGACCCACGCCGACGCCGATACCTGGATGGACGCCAAGCGCCAGAGCAAGTATCCGTGCTCGCCCCGCGGGGACAGGGCCGTGGACATCCAGGCCCTCTGGTATCAGCAGCTGACATGTGCGGCTGAGATGGCCCGCTACATGGGCGAGGACCGCAAGGCCCGGCAGTGGGAGGCCCTGGCCGGGAAGGTCCGCGCCAATTTCGAGCACGATTTCACCGACCCCGGGTCGGGCCTGATCTACGACCACCTCAACTCCGACGGCACCCCTGACCTCCAGCTCCGTCCCAACACCGTCTACGCCCATGAGCTGGTGTCCGACACCCTGTTGAGGATGCGGGATACCCGCCGGATGTGGGAGCACCTGGTCTATCCCTGGGGCGTGTCGAGCCTCGACCAGAATGACGGGCAGTTCCATCCCTGGCACGAGATGTGGCACCGCTACCACAAGGACGACGCCTACCACAACGGCACCGTCTGGCTCTGGCTCAACGGTCAGGCTATGCAGCGGATGGTGGAGTATGGTCAGCAGGACTTAGCTTTCAGACTATTTTCCAATATGAACCGGCAGGCTCTCGACGAGGGAGCGGTCGGCAGCCTGTCCGAGTGCGCGGATCCCTGGCCCCGTCCCGGCAGCACCTGGGTAAGGCGCTCGGGCACATTCCTCCAGGCCTGGAGCAACGGAGAGCACATCCGCGTATGGAGTCAGTACTTCCTGGGGGTGCGTCCCGATATGCTCAGCCGCCGTATAGACGTTCAGCCCCGCATCCCCTCGGCCATTTCCTCCCTGGACCAGCGCGTGAGCATAGCCGACGGCGCCCTGGAATGTACCTACCGCAGGGCCTCCGGCGCTCGGGAGCAGTACCGTTACTGCTGGACCGGTACGGGCGAGGTGACCCTCGGCATTTCCATAGGAGCATTTGCCCCTCTTGAAGTGACTGTACCCCAGGGCAGCATGCTGACTCTTTCCTGTACTCCCGGATATCTAGCAGCCCGGCTTTATGCAGCTGACGGCACGGTTCTGTATGAGTCGGAAGCGGCGGTAGACCCGCACATCGCCGGCCTTCATGAAGAGTGGAACCGCTTCTTCGAGGGTACTGACTTCGCCGCTCCGAGCTATAGGGAGGATATAAAGGCGCTCTCCCGCTATTTTGACCCGCCTCTCGACTATCAGAGTATAGAATAAATCACTATATTTACGGTTAAATTCTAAAATTAACTGTTATGAAAAAGTATTTAGCAGAAATGATCGGGACTATGGTCCTCGTTCTCATGGGCTGCGGAAGTGCCGTTTTCGCAGGCAGTATCGCCGGTACTGTTGGCGCGGGTGTCGGGACACTCGGAGTCGCGCTGTCTTTCGGACTTGCAGTAGTGGCGATGGCATACACGATCGGAGGTATTTCCGGATGCCACATCAACCCGGCCATCACACTGGGAGTGACCCTTTCGGGCCGGATGCCCTTCAAAGAGGCGCTGATGTACATGCTGTTTCAGGTAATCGGAGCGTTTATAGGCTCTGCCATCCTGTTCGCCCTCGTCTCCACCGGAGCGCATGACGGTCCTACCATGACGGGCTCCAACTCATTCGGAGAGGGTGAGGCGCTCCAGGCTTTCATCGCTGAGACGGTGTTCACCTTTATCTTCGTACTGGTGGTTCTCGGTGCGACTGACCCGAAACGAGGCGCCGGCAACTTCGCCGGTCTGGCCATAGGTCTCACACTGGTACTGATCCACATCGTGTGCATCCCTATCACCGGCACTTCGGTGAATCCAGCCCGTAGCATAGCCCCCGCGGTATTCGAGGGCGGTCAGGCGCTGTCCCAGCTGTGGCTCTTCATTGTAGCTCCGTTCCTCGGAGCAGCCTTGTCAGCTCTGGTATGGAAAGGTCTCACTGCCAAGGAGGAAAAATAATATGAGCAGTTTTTCATGGAACAAGGGCGCGGCGGCTTTTCTGGCCGTCGTGCTCTTTTCGGTATTTACGGCCGGCGCGCAGCAGGCCATCTGGTCAACACGTACAGTCAAGTCTCCGGAAGTGCATCCTGACGGCAGGGTGACTTTCCGTCTCTTCGCCCCCAAGGCGGTGGAGGTATGGGTTGAGGGGGATTTCCTTTCCGACTCGCTTTCCGGTGACTGTCAGGGCAATTACCGGGCGGAGCTCCGCGAGGGAGAGGGCGGTGTCTGGGAACATACGACGCCGCCCCTGCGCTCCGAGCTCTACAGCTACACGTTCAGAGTGGACGGGCTGAAGGTATTGGACATGTCCAATGTGTTCATCAAGAGGGATGTCTCGTCCCTGACCAATTATTTTATAGTGGCCGGGAATCCCGGAGACCTGTATTCGGTCCAGGACGTGCCCCACGGTACGGTCTCCAAGGTATGGTATGAGAGTCCTGCGCTCGGGACCACCCGCCGCATGACTGTCTACACCCCTGCGGGCTACGGCAGCGGCAAGGACCGGTACCCCGTGCTCTACCTGCTGCACGGCATGGGCGGGGACGAGGAGGCCTGGAGCGACCTGGGCCGGGCGGCGGAGATACTGGACAACCTCATCGCTGCCGGACGCTGCGTCCCGATGATTGTGGTAATGCCCAACGGCCATGTCTTCAACGATGCTGCCCCAGGTCAGAAGCCGGGCGGTCTGGAGCAGCCCGATTTCAACTGGTCGGGAGAGGCGGCCGCTACGATGGAGGAGTCCTTTCCGGATATCGTAAATTATGTCGGGCAGCATTACCGGGTGCGCAGGGACAAGGCCTCCAGGGCCATTGCAGGCCTTTCGATGGGCGGCGGCCACTCGATGAACATCTCGAGGATGTATCCTGACATGTTCGGCTACGTGGGACTTTTCTCCGCGGCGGTGCTGCCGAGGGATAGAAGGACGGACGACGGTGCTGCCGCCGGAGCATACTCCGACATCGAGGGCAGCCTGTCCGTGCAGTTCTCGGAGCAGCCGGCCCTGTACTGGATAGGTATCGGTACGGAAGATTTTCTGTATAAGTTCAATACCGACTACCGTGCGTTTCTTGACAGCCACGGCTGGCCCTACACCTATTATGAGAACGGCGAGGGGCATATCTGGCGCAATTGGCGTATCTATCTCACAGAGTTTCTGCCGCTGCTTTTCCGATAGCGTGCCGGATGATGGCGGGGGCGTCTGAGAAGGGGTCCTCGCCGGGTGCGGCGGAGGCTGAAATCTCGATGACGCGGGTGATGCCGAGTAGTGGGAGCTGGTCGGCCGGGACGCGGCAGGTGCCGGTGACTACCCACAGAGGCTTACCGTAGCGGCGGCAGAGGGTGGCGATGCCGGCGGGCAGCTTCCCTGTCAGGGAAGACTTGTCGAAACGGCCCTCGCCGGTGATTACCAGGTCGGCGGAGGCAATATCCTCCTCGAGGTGCAGCATCGAGGCAAACACCTGCCAGCCCGGAAGCAGTCTGGCTCCGAGGGCTGCCTGCAGGGCGTATCCTGTCCCTCCGGCGGCTCCGGCTCCGGGGAAGTCGGGGACTCCGATTACCTTCACCCAATTTTCCAATGCCTGTTCGAATGCCGGGGCGTCCTGCTTCCGGCAGCCTTTCTGCGGCCCGTATACGGCTGTGGCGCCGAGCGGTCCGAGCAGGGGGCTGGTGACGTCTGTGGCCACGATGATTTCCGTCTCCCGCAGGTGGGGACAGATGTCGGCTACGGAGCGGTCCGAGGCTGTCTCAATGCCGCTGATGAACGTCGGGATGTCGCGGTTGCGGAAAGGATTGGAGTTGGAGAAGGACCAGCCGAGGGCGGTGAGCATGCCGAAGCCGCCGTCGTTGGTGCCGCTGCCGCCGATAGCCAACAGCATCCTGCGGATTCCGTGTTCCTCGATGAGCGTCCGGATGACTGTGCCTAGCCCGTAGGTGGTGGAACGCAGCAGGTTGCGCTTCTCACGCGGGACCATGTTGAGGCCGCAGACCGATGCCATCTCTACAAATGCCTCCCGCGTGCCGTCTGTTCCGTTGTACAGCAGCACTGGGGCGAGAATGGGCTCCCCGAGGTGATTGACACTGTCCATGAAGGCCTTCTCATATTGTACCGACGCTTCCAGCAGGGCCCTTTCCATTACCCCCATGCTGCCTTCGCCTCCGTCAGCCATCGGCCGCAGGAGTATCTGCGGCATTGTCTCTCCGGAGCTGCAGTACCCCTCTATGATGCCGTCCCTGATTGCCTCCGAGGCCTGGACTGCGGTCATGGAGCCCTTGAATTTGTCAGTCGCGATTACTATTTTGCCAAAACCGCTCATAATTTTTATATTTGTGTTCAAATTTATAAACTTTAAGAAAAATGAAAAAATCAAGATTATTGAGTTTAATGCTTCTGCTGCTGCCCCTGGTCCCGGTGAAGGCTGACGAGGGCATGTGGCTGCTGCCCCTGCTGGAGAAGATGAACAGCGGGAAAATGACTGAGTTGGGTTTTCAGATCACCCCTCAGGAGATATACGATCTGAATAATTCCTCCATCAAAGACGCCATCGTCATCTTCGGTAACGGATGTACCGGAGAGATAGTGTCGGACAAGGGTCTGCTCTTTACCAACCATCACTGCGGCTACGGTACTATCCAGGCTCTCAGCACAGTGGAGCACAACTATCTCCAGGACGGTTTCTGGGCCCTGAGCCTGGAGGAGGAGATTCCGGCTCCGGGTCTCAGCGTCAGGTTTCTTGAGAGCTTTACGGATGTCACCGAGCAGGTGAACAAAGCTCTTTCCAAGGCCAAGACCCAAGAGGACAAGGAGAAGGCGATGACCAAGCTGCAGGACAAGCTGGCCAGGAAAGCCGGCTGCGACGGGAAGTTCATCGAGGGCAGCATTAACTCGTTCTATGGCGGCAACACCTACTACTTTATTGTGTATAAGGTGTTCACAGATGTGCGTTTCGTGGGCGCCCCCCCCTCGTCCATCGGTAAGTTCGGCGCTGACACAGACAACTGGATGTGGCCCCGCCACACTGGAGACTTCTCCATCTTCCGCGTCTATGCCGGTCAGGACAACAATCCTGCCGACTACTCCGAGACCAACGTCCCCTACACTCCGAAACAGTATCTGAAAATATCCCTCGCCGGTTATGAGGAGGGCTCTCCCGCCATGATTATGGGATATCCCGGCTCGACCAATCGTTTCATGACCGCTTCCGAGCTGCGTGAGACCACTGAGAAGAACGAGGCTGCCATCAAGGTGCGCACCCTCCGTCAGGATGTGCTGATGGCCGATATGGAGGCAGATCCCAAGATTATGCTCCAGTATGCCAACAAGTACGCAGGCTCCTCCAACGGCTGGAAGAAGTGGATCGGAATGAACGAGACCTTCGCGAAGCTCGGAGTAGAGGCACGCCGCGCTGCTGAGGAGCAGGCTTTCACCGAGTGGGTCAATGCCGGCGGCGAGGATCGTATCGCCCGCTACGGCAAGGCTCTTGAGAACATCAACGCCGCTGTCGAGGGACGCAAGGCCGACAACATCCTGATGACCTATATCAATGAGAGCATAGGCCGCATCGAGCTGGTGAGCGTTGCTTCCAATGTCAGGGAAATCGTGGACGCTCTTGCAGCCGGTGACCCTGCCGGGAAAGAAGCGCAGCTCGAGAAAATCAACAGCCGTCTGGAATCCTTCTACGAGGACTATTCCATGCCCACCGACAAGAAGGTGGCCGTGGCTATGATACAGCTGCTTAGGGAGAGCATTCCCGCGGACCAGCTGCCCTCGTTCTATCAGGATGTAGACACTCAGTTCGGCGGTGATGTCAATGCGTTTGTGGAGAATCTGTTCGACAAGTCTGTTTTCGTTTCCCTCGACAAGGTCAAGGACGCTATTGCTTCCGGAGATACAGCTGCCTTTAATGCCGATCCCGCGTTAGCTGTCCGCAAGTCGTTCATCGAGAGCTATAATCCTCATGTGATTGCCTATAACCAATACGCAGAGCAGTTTGCACAGGGCAAGAAAGACTACATCGCAGGTACCCTCGAGATGCGTGAGGGCGAGGCCATCTATCCCGATGCCAACTTCACGATGCGTCTGACCTACGGTACCGTCATGCCTTACTATCCCCGTGATGCGGTCTTCTACAATTATTACACGACCCTGGACGGCGTGATGGAGAAGGAGGATTCCTCCAACTGGGAGTTTGTGGTGCCTGACAAGCTCAAGGAGTTGTGGCAGAACAAGGATTTCGGCCGTTATGCCATGGATAACGGCAAGATGCCTCTGGCTTTCATCTCCAACCTTGATATCACCGGCGGTAACTCCGGCTCACCCATCATGAACGGCCGCGGCGAGCTTATCGGTCTGGCTTTTGACGGCAACTGGGAGTCCATGAGCGGTGACATCATCTTCGAGCCCGAGCTCCAGAGGTGCATCAGCGTGGATATCCGTTACGTCCTCTTCATCATCGAGAAGTTCGGAGGAGCCACCAACCTCATCGAGGAGCTGGATATCGTTGAATAATTAACTTTCTACGCGGAAATGATTTTAGAAACACTTTCAAGGATCATTCATCCGGCGGCTGACAAGGACATTGTTTCCCTCGGTCTCGTCGAGGACATCAAGCTCTTCGACGGGAACGGGGCTGCCGTCGAACCTGCGGATCCGCTGGCCGGAGAGAAGGCCGTGCTGGTCCGTTTCAAGCTGGTCGTGCCTTCTCCGGACCCCCTTCTGTCCTCTATCAAGAAGGAGTGCGAGCAGGCTATGGCCGCGGAGTTCCCTCACGCCAAGATATCCATCATAGAACTGGTGCGGGAGCGCAAGCCCACCAAGAAGACGGTCAATGACCTGGACGACACCCAGCTGCAGGGCATCGGCAAGATTATCGCCGTGGCCTCCGGCAAGGGCGGCGTGGGCAAGTCCACTGTCTCGGTCAATCTGGCCGTAGCTCTGTCCCTGAAGGGATACCGCGTAGGTCTGGTGGATGCCGATGTCTACGGCCCCTCCATTCCCAAGATGACCGGCACAGAGGGGCAGGTACCCTACATGGACGAGGAGAAGGACCTGATAGTTCCCCTCGAGAAGTGGGGCATCAAGCTTCTCTCCATAGGTCACCTCGTGGCTCCCGAACAGGCCCTGATATGGCGCGGTCCCATGGCCAGCAACGCCATGAAACAGATCGTCATGCAGGTGGACTGGGGCGAACTCGACTATCTGCTCATCGACCTGCCTCCCGGAACGGGCGACATCCATATCTCGATGGTCCACGACATCCCCCTGACCGGAGCTGTCATCGTCACCACTCCTCAGCAGGTGGCCATTGCCGACGTGATAAAGAGCATCAACATGTTCCGCCACAAGGACGTGAATGTGCCGATACTCGGACTGGTCGAGAACATGGCCTGGTTTACCCCCGCGGAGCATCCCGAAGAGAAGTACTACATCTTCGGCAAGGACGGCGGCAGGAAGATGGCGGAGGAACTGAGTATCCCGCTTCTGGGCAGCATTCCCATCTACATGTCAGTAGAGGAGGGCGGAGACGCCGGCAGGCCCGCCGCATTCTCAGACGGCCCGGATGCCGCTGCCTTCGCTGCTGTTGCCGACAGACTGTAAACTGCGGATCAGCTTATGGCCAATATCGCAGAAGACATACGTAATGGAGACGGGAAGGCGTTCGAGATGTTCTACCGCCTGGAATACAACAATCTCGTACACTTCATTACAAGTTATATCTGCGACAGCGAGAAGGCCCGCGACCTGGCCCAGGACGTCCTGTGCACGGTATGGGAGAAGCGCTGTTCCATACGGCCTGATTCGAATCTCCGCGCATGGGTCTTTACCATAGCCAGGAACCGGACCCTGAATTTTCTGAAGGAGAAGAAACTGTTTTCCGACCCTTCCCTTACTAGTGTTTTAGAAGAAAGGACAGCTGCCCTCGAGGACCCGTCAGTGGAACATCTGATAGACTCGCTGGAGCTGTCCTCTTTAATTAGGAAGACATTCGACTCCCTGCCTGACACCGCCAGGGACACCTTCCACATGAGCAGGCTCGACGGTATGACCAACAGGGAGATATCCGCGAAAAAGGGACTCAGTGTCAAGGCTGTGGAATATCACATCAAGATCTCGCTGCGGCATTTCCGCAACAGGCTGAAAGAATATCTGTAGTGAAAAATTTTGAAAAATTTTTAGGATAGGGCAGGAGTTGATTGTATTATATAGACAAGGAAAAGATTAGAGACCCGATTATGGAAGAAAAGCTGGATAAGGAAAAACTGAGTAAATTCAATGCCGAGGTGTTCTCGACCATGCCGGACGAGCCCTATCTGGGGCCTGTCCCGTCATTCGGCGGCAGGAGGCGGAAAACCCCTGCCTTGGACTGGTGTTTCCGTGCGGCGGCGGTTGTCCTGGCCGGTCTTTTCTGCTGGTCGCTGCTGAGGCCGGAGCCTCCCGTCGATCCGACTGTATTCACAGCCAGGGCGGCCGATGTATATACGGTGTCCAATGGTGTCAGGAGCCGTGTCGTCCTTCCAGATTCCTCCGTCGTCTGGCTCAACTGCGGCAGCGAGCTGCTCGTGGCCGATGATTATGAGAACGGCAACAGAGAGGTTGCCTTGCGCGGAGAAGGCTATTTTGACGTAAATTCCGACCCTTCGGACCCGTTCTATGTCCGCACCCCGGGAGGTCCTGCGGTCAGAGTCACCGGCACAGCCTTCAACCTTTCCTGCTATTCTCCGGACAGAGAGGTCAGGCTCACCCTGCTGAGGGGGTCTGTCCAGATGCTGACGGACGAAAACAGCACCCTTGCAGTGGAGGAAGGTTCCAGGATTACTGTCAAGGACGGACACGCCTATATCAACAGGACTCCTGACATAGAAGGGGATATTGCCTGGACGAAGGGCACCCTGCATTTCGACAACACTCCGATGCCGGAGGTCCTGGAATCGCTGGAACGCTGGTACGGGGTGGAGATAACTGTCAGTGACAGTTCCATATACAACAATTTCTTCACTGCAGATTTCCGCTCCGAGTCCATCACCCGCGTTCTGGAGCTCCTGGCCATCACCTGCGACATAGTCTATGCCGTGGACGGAAATATGATAACCCTCGGTTAAATTTTCTTTAGGGTAGTCCGGTGAAATATTGTAATTATTGTAGTCAGATGACTATAATAACCAATATTAACCGAGATGAAATCTACACCAGTTAAGTTTTTGCCGGCGCTTTTAATTACGCTGATGCTGTCACTGGCATCGGCCTCGGCGCAGCAGACCTATGAGGTGAACTGCAGTAACCTCAGACTTTCAGAAGTCCTCAAGGAAGTTACCCGGGAGACCGGTTACAACTTCGTTTACAGCAACAGTTCTGTGGATGTCTCCCAGACAGTTACAGTTAACGTCAGCAGCCAGGACATCAATGAGGTCCTCGAAGCGGTCTTCGAGGGGACCGGTATTACCTGGACGCTGATGGATAAGCAGGTAGCCCTGCATCAGGAACCTTCTCCTCAGGCTCAGGAGGCCTCACCTCAGAAGGACGACACCCGGCAGGGTGTCCGGATAATCCGCGGTCAGGTCCTGGAAGGCGAGGACCTGCCGCTGCCCGGAGCGGATGTCATAGTGAAAGGTACATCCACGGGAGTATATACCGATGCTGACGGTTACTATGAGATAGAGGTGCCGGACAATCCGGAGGTGACTCTGGTGTTCAACTTCTTCGGCATGAACTCCAGGGAAGAGCAGATAGGCTCACGGGAGAGGATAGACGTGCTTCTTCTTCCGGATGTCGAGATGCTGGATGCGGTAGTGGTTACCGGTTATCAGACCATCTCCAAGGAGAGGACTACCGGAGCCTTCGCCAAAGTCAATTCCGAACAGTTCGAGACCCAGCGTATATCAAATGTCAGCACCATGCTGGAAGGACGTGTCGCGGGTCTGACCGACGGGCAGATAAGGGGTGTCACATCCATGAACGGTCTGACCACCCCGCTCTACGTTATCGACGGCTTCCCGGTAGAGAAGACCACCAATGACGGCTACGGCAACTGGGTGGAGAGCGTGCCCGATATCAACCCGGAGGACATCCAGAGCATCACCGTCCTGAAGGATGCTGCCGCAGCTTCCATCTACGGAGCCCGTGCGGCGAACGGAGTGGTGGTCATCACTACCAAGAGGGCGCAGAAAGACCAGATGAATGTGTCCTTCTCCGCCACATTGTCACTTCAGCCCTATTCCACTTACGCCGATAAGTATCTGGCCGATGCCGCCACTATGGTGGAACTCGAGCGCGAGTGGGCTGCCCAGAACCCTAACCTGCAGGGGGCCGGAGCAGCGGCATACGCCCAGGGACTGCTGGATGACAATACCTTCACCACACAGGGTATCCGCGCCCTGCTCCGCGGTTATGCAGGACAGATGACTCAGTCGGAAGTGGATGCACAGCTCGCTGCTCTTGCGGCCATGGGATACAGTTACTATGACGATATCGAGCGTTACGGCGCCCGCAACCCTTTCAGCCAGCAGTACAACCTCTCGTTCGGAAGGGGCAGCGAGAAGAATACGTTCAATGCCTCCATCACCTACCGCAACAACCTGGGAAGCGACAAATACACCGATAATGACGATATCGGCATCAACATTCAGAATACCACTCAGATAACCAAGTGGCTCACCCTGGATGTGGGTACCTATCTCAATTACGGCAGCGGCAGTACCCAGAGTTTCAGCCTCTTCTCGCCCGGATATACCTACATGCCCTACGACCGCCTTGTGAACGGGGACGGCTCGTACTATACCAACCGTCAGGAAGACAGGTACTCGGCATACAATATGAGTATCCTGAATTCGAACGGTCTGTATAACCTGGACATCACTCCTCTGGACGAGATAGGCATGAACCTGACCCGTCAGAAGAACTTCAGCAACCGTACATACGCCCGCCTGTCGATTAAGTTCACCGACTGGCTGAAGTACACCGCCTCGTTCCAGTATGAGTATGCCAATTACGCTACGGAGCAGCTGCGCAGCAAGGACTCCTACGATGTCCGCAATACGGTCAATACATACGCTTCCTCCAATGGAGACGGAACGGCAACCTTCAACATTCCTTACGGAAACATTTACTTCACTTCAAACAATATTACCAGAGCGTACAACTTCCGTCAGCAGCTGGATTTCAACAAGACTTTCGCCGATAAGCACGAGGTGACAGTGCTGGTCGGAACCGAGACCAGGGAGAACAAGAACAATTACGAGAACCGCACTCTCTACAACTACGACCCGGATCTGATGACCTATTCCCTGATCGACCAGGTCGCACTGAGTTCCATGGGCAGAATCTGGGGCTGGGGCAGCTTTACTAATCATAATGCGGCATATCTCCTGGAGCTGGTCAACCGCTACGTATCGTTCTACGGCAATGCGGCCTACACCTACGACGGCCGGTACACCGTGAGCGGAAGTATCCGCTGGGACAAGACCAACCTCTTCTCCACAGGCTCCAAATACCAGAAACGTCCTATCTGGTCCGTGGGTGCCGGCTGGAACATCGACCGCGAGGAATTCATGCAGGGTGCCGACTGGGTCGATATGCTCAAGCTGCGTTTCAGCTACGGTATCGGCGGTAACATCGCGAAGAACTCCGCACCGTATATGACGGCCTATTTCGGCAGCAACCAGCATGTAGGCGGTATCTCCGGAACCATTCAGAGCCGTCCGAATCCCAATCTGAGATGGGAGAAGACAGCCACCACCAACGTCGGAGTGGACTTTGCCCTGTTCGCCGGCAGACTGAGCGGTACGGTGGAATATTACTACAAGTACGGTTCTGACCTGCTGGCCAATACCAACGGTGTCCCGACCGAAGGATGGGGCTACAGCACCTATACTATCAACAACGGAGAGATGGTCAATGAGGGCTTCGAACTCTCTCTGAACGGTACGGCAGTCAATACTTCCGACTGGACCTTTGACATAGGGGCGATCTTCAGTTATAACAGAAATGAAGTGACTTACGTCAATGTTGAGGCCCCGGTGTCCTTTCTGCTGATAGATTATCCTACTGCCTATCCCCGTATCGGCAATCCCTACAACGCAATTTACGGCTACCAGTGGGCAGGTCTGAGCGAGCAGGGGACCCCTCAGCTCTACGACCGTAACGGAGAGCTGTACGACGACATGACACCTTCGGAGATAGATGACCTCCTCTATTTCGGAACTACGGTGCCTGTGTACAGCGGAGCTCTTAATCTTAATCTCAGGTGGCGTAACTGGGAACTGGCAGCCCAGTTTCTCTTCGAGGGCGGGCACAAGATGCGCAATACCAGCATTCCGTTCATCAACGGCAGCATAGCCCCTGTAAGCAACCGTATATCCGACCGCTGGCAGCAGCCAGGTGACGAGGCCCACACAGACGTGCCCCGCTACATCTCTTCCGAGAGCCCGCTGTACAACTACAACT
Organism: uncultured Bacteroidales bacterium; assembly: GCA_944323445.1. Classification (GTDB taxonomy): domain Bacteria; phylum Bacteroidota; class Bacteroidia; order Bacteroidales; family UBA932; genus Coprenecus. The sequence continues at coordinate 3,458 of CALUSM010000027.1, read as the reverse complement.
ACTACACCATGTATGCCCAGTCCTCCATCAATATCATAGATGCCTCAAACCTCTCCCTGAACAACCTGTCGCTTACCTACAGGCTCCCTTCCAGTGCCTGCAGCAAGATGGCCATGAAAAACGCCCGTATCATGCTGGCTGCGGAGAACCTGTTCATGGTAGCGGCAAGTCCCGAGGCCAAGTACCTGCTGGGAGGATATAACAAACCGACTTTTATCCTCGGCCTTTATTTGAATTTCTAACGTAGATAAAAATGATACTTATGAAAAAGTTTCTGTACATATTCATTATAGCGTGCCTTCCGGTCTTTTCCTCATGCGATGATTACCTGAACATCGTTCCGAAAGGAGAGAAGATACCTACCACCCTCGCAGATTTCGAGTCACTGCTGCGTAACGAGTACACTATCGGCCAGACTCCGATATACAATGTGCTCTATCTGCTCAACGACAACTATGTGACTGTCGCCAATCTCAACAGTCCCACCCTTACCCGGGCCAACTATATGTGGGATGAGTCGGCAGACCGTATTATGCTCAACAACGCAGATGAGAATGCGTACTACACTCTGTATTCTGCCATTTCTTCATGTAACCTTATAATAGAAAATGCGCCCACTGCCACGGAGGCTACGGATCAGGAGCGGGCCGAAGTGACAGCTTACGCCAAAGTGATACGCTCCCTCTGCTACTACGTGCTGGTCAATTACTATGCCGATACCTACGAGGCCGCTTCGGCAGGAGAGAAACTGAGCGTGCCCCTCATTACCAGCTCCGTAATCGATGCCCCCAGCGAGCAGGTGACGATACAGGAGATGTATGACTTCATCATCCAGGGAGTGGAGGAAGCCATAGACGGAGGTCTGCCCGAGGAGTCCATGACGGTGATCCATCCCAACCTGGGCGCCGCCTATGCCCTCCTGGCCCGCGTCTACCTCCAGATGCAGGACTACACCAAAGCTCTGGAGTATGCGGAGCTGGCATTGGACCAGAACAGCGCTCTTTACGACTGGAACGCCTATTATGACGAGCATATAACGACGATAGAGGATCCGGACGACTATACTACTCTGCCGACTCCTACAGACTACTCCTATGTGGAGAACTACTACTTCCGCTGCGGCAACGGCTCTCCCAATTATACCACCAATGAACTCGATATTCCCGTCTGGAGGGCGGAGCGCTTCGAGGAGGGTGACGCCAAATTCATGTCCCGCTGGAAATACCGCTCCCAGAACCAGGATACCTACTATGACGGTATCGGCAACGGATATTTCAACTGGGGCGGCCTTACCACCGTGGAAGTGTATCTGATCAAGGCCGAGTGCCTGGCCCGTGGCGGAGACATCTCCGGTGCCATGGACGTACTCAACACCGTGCGTCAGACCCGTATCCGTCCTGATGTGTACGCGCCCCTGACCGCAGCAGACCGTGAGGAGGCCATTGACCTTATCCGCCGGACCAAGGACAACGAGCTGATTTTCTCCATCGTGCCCTTCGCCGACGCCCGCCGCTTCAACGCCGAGGGTACCTACGCCCGTACCCTGACCAAGGAATACGACGGCCGGACCTATACCCTCAGCCCCGGCTCTCATTTATGGACCATGCCATTCCCGGCCGGAGCCATCAACAACCCCGGAAACGGCACCATTACGCAGAATGTAGACAGATAACATAAAATCAATGTAAAATGAAAAGTAATCTTTTTAAACTGGTTCTCCTCTTCGCATCTGTCGCAGCTGTCTCGGCATGCGGCCCGAAGGCGCCCAAGGGCGGTTACATCATCAAAGGCTCAGTCGAGGGTATCCCCGACAATGCGGTCGTTCAGCTTATACCTGTCGCTCACGAGGTGATGGATCCTCTGGCGGAGGCAACCGTAACGGACGGTAAGTTTACTTTCACCGGTATCGTGGAGCAGCCTACGGCCGTGTCGCTGATAGTGAAGGATGCCTACGGCTACCGCAATCTCATGGTGGAAAATACCAAAATGGAGATATCGGGCTCAGTATCATCCTCTGCCGGCGCTGACGGCACGGCAAGTTATGGACTGGGAACTCTCAAGGTGACCGGCTCTCCTATGAGTGACCGTTACTATGAGCTCATGCAGGTCCGCTACGGCATGGATTCGGTTTTCAGTGCCAATCAGCGCAGGCATGCAGAGATAATCGCTGCTGTCGGAGAGGCAAAGGGAAAGGGCGATACCAGGAAGGTCGAGGAACTCATGAACAGCAAGGCAGGAAAAGCAATGCTGGCAGACGAGCATAAGTTCTTCAGCACCTTGGATTCCTTGTACAACAAGACTTTCATGGACAACAAGGACTCTTTCTGGGCACCCCTGATGATGATATCCCTGACGACATATCTGTCCGAGGACATGCGTCCCGTATATGAGGCTTTCAGCCAGGAGGCTAAGGATTCCTATTATGGAAAGCTGGTGCGTGCCGAACTGTATCCCGCCGGAATGATAGGTGAGAAGGTGCCCGACTTCACCGTCAAGGACGCTTCCGGAAAGGAATATTCCCTTGCGCAGCTCAGTGAGGGCAAGAAATACATCCTGATCGATTTCTGGGCATCGTGGTGCGCCCCCTGCCGCAGGGAGATACCCAACCTCAAGAATCTCTATGCCAAGTACGGCTCCAAAGGCTTCCAGATTATAAGCATCTCCAGAGACAAAAATGCGGAGGACTGGAAGAAAGCCATCGAGGATGAGCAGCTTACATGGCCTAACTTCCTCGATGAGTCCGACATCGCCAAACTCTACAAGGTGAGGGCCATCCCTACGATGTACCTCGTGGATGCCGACGGCCGCATCGTGGCTGAGAATGTCCGCGGAGAGGCTCTGGCGGAGAAAGTAGCCGAACTGTTCAAATAAATTGACTATGAACTTCAAGAGAACTGTCATAGCCGTCTTAGCCGGCCTTATAGCCCTGTGCTCCAGCGCCCAGGGAGTAATCTCAGTAGACTCGAAAGCCTCCGTCCTGCCCGACGGCAACGTCGAGCTGCTGCTGACCGTCAGCCTCGAGCCGGGCTGGTACATGTACAGCACCGTTCCGGTGAGCGGCGGCCCGATGGCCACCTCCTTCACCGCCGACGAAAGCTCCGCCTTCACCCTCTCCGGAGGGCTGCAGGACGTTGAGGAGGCCCACGTCAAACTAGACGAGGGCTTCGGCATCGACGTAAAGTACTTCGAGGGCACAGCGCAATTCCGCCAGGTCATCGTCCCCGCCTCGCAGGAGACCTTCACGGTGACCGGATACCTCGAGTACCAGACCTGCAACGGGGCAGAGTGCACCCTCAACGAGAGCGAGGTGTCCGTCAAGGTGGATCCTTCGGCGGCGCCGGGAGAGGCGTCCGCGGCCCCCTCCAAGGGCGGTAAGGCGGCCGGCCAGGGCTTCTGGAGCTTCCTGCTCATAGCCTTCCTCGCCGGACTCGCCGGGGTCATCACCCCCTGCGTCTTCC
>CALUSM010000026.1 GCA_944323445.1 uncultured Bacteroidales bacterium | reverse complement strand
GTCAGATTTTCCGTTCCTTCAGTCCAGGGTGCTACCATAGTGGGCATTGCCAATCTCACGGCTCCCGGTACCGGAACAGCCTTCGAGGTGACCGAGGATGATATGGATAAGATAACCACCCTCGACGAGCTGGAGTCATTCGTTATGTCCATGCCCAACCACTCCGTAGAGCGCAACGCTCTCTTCATGATGACCGGTTACGCTGTGGATGGCAGTGGAGAAACATCCATAGATATTGCTGGATCTGAAGGAGGTGATACAGAATTGGGCTGTTCCATACAGCTGACCAGGGTGGATGCGAAAGTGGTGGTTAAGGTGACTTCCAATCCAGGTGACCCCACATGGAGCAATTTTTCATTTGAGCCCAAGACATGGAGGGTGATGAGGGTGCCGGCCCAGACCTATCTGCTGCCTTATGACGAGGCTAACGGCAAGGCCGAAGAGGGGCCGTGGAAAGATAACACCGGCAGCCACTGGGATTACTCCGGCCAGGATGCAGTGTACTTTGACAGTCAGGAGAGGCCTTTCGAGCAGATGACTGACACGGAGGTGGATAACACTCCGTATTATACCGGAGGCAGTTTCGTATTCTACATGCCCGAGAACCGCAAGCGTTTCCGCCAGGAGATAACCGAGACGGGTTCTGAAGGTTATGCCTTGAGGGAGGAAAGCGAACAAGACGAAGTGGAAGACCCCAAGCCCGGTCAGAACTATGCCAACGGTGACTTCAAATACGCAGATCCCAATTCCACCTACCTGCTTCTTACAGGTTATCTGTCCTATACTATGGCCGACGGGACTGTGGTCAATACAGATGCCCGGTATATCGTTCATCTGGGGTATTGCTCAGGCAATCCCAATGACTATGACACGAAGCGTAACGGTAAGTATACCTACAACATCACTGTGACGGGAGCGGACGACCTTATCATCGAGGTTACCAGCGACAATAATGAGGAGCGCAGGCCGGGTTATGAGGGAGACGTGGTCTACAGCAGCAATAAGATATTCTATCTTGACTCTCACTATGACCGTTGCCTGCTGGAGATACATCCATCCGATGTGACTGATGAGATGACATGGAGCGTGAAGACTCCGTTTACTACGGGGGTGCATACCGTGGGTGACAAGACATATAAAGGTGTGGAGGATTTCAGATGGATAAAGTTTACCATTAATAAAAAGAAAGGTATAAGGCACGGTCAGTATGCAACGTATAGCGGAGACAATCAATATAACTCTGACTGGTATCCGACGTCGCCAGACATTAGCCAGGCAAAAGACCTTATGGACATAGACCAGCTCATAGCCTATCTCAAGCTGGTCAAAGCTCAGGACGAGGACATGAGGGATCTGGTGGCAGACGGAACTACGGACGGTCATATATGCATCACTGCTTTCATAGACGAGAATCTTTATTACTATGACCCGATCAATGATCCACAGCAGCTAACTCCTAAGCCGGAGTTGTGGCATCAGTGTGTGGACCGCGAGGACCGTATGCTGCACATCATAGTACCCGACCAGGACCTGACCGGCGGAGATTACTATAGCCCTGACGGCAACACTTCTCTGGTGACTTCCCTTTATTCGTTCGTACAGAAGTCCATCCGTACTGTTTTTGACGCATCCAACACGCAGCTGCAGACTGCCTGGGGACTGGAGTCCGTGATGGAAGGTGAGGATAATGGATACAATGGACGTCTGCCTGTCGGTGATGTCAGAGCTGCGGCAAACAATCCCGATTATAACAGTAACGGTCGTGCCAACAGCATCAGATGGATGGTAGGCAAGAGATGGGAGTATGTCATAAAAACATCTGAGCGTTACGGCCTCAACAACGGATACAACAACGCCGCCTATGCCTGCCTGCTCCGTAACCGCGATCTGGATGGTGACGGTACAGTGGATGCGGAAGAGGTCCGCTGGTATCTGGCCGCCATAGACCAGCTCACCGACATCTTCCTCGGAGAGTGGGCCCTCGACGAGGCTTCCCGCCTATATCCATACGACCCGGCTAACGGCGACATGCCTCCGACAGACAAAGTTTTTTGGCACTATACCTCCAGCAGTCCGGACCCTGCTCAGAGCAATAATCCCAATGTCCTCTGGGCCGAGGAGGGAGCCTCCCGTGGAAGCTACCCCTCTTCCTCTAATGATGAACTAAACGGTCCAAACTATGCGTACAGATGCATTCGCAATCTGGGTATTTCTCTTGATTTCCCAGACGAGAAGCCTGAAGACCTGGTGCAGGTGAAGGACAACGAAGACGGGACCTATACCCTGGACTTGTCCTATATGAATCCCAAATCCCTGCGAACGGCTTATGATAACGGTCGTCCCCTGCCAGGAGGAAACGAGAAGAGTGCCAACAACCGTCCTTATAGGAGCTTTGTGGTTGATACAGCTGCTTATGGTTTTAAATCCCCATATAATAATATCCTGAAAGCTAATAATGGAGGACCAACAACAGAAGGTCAGTCATCATCATTGCCAAATCCTCCTTATGACTGGGTGAATGATAGTTATTGGGCGAGTTATCAGAATATCAATCCATGTCCGGAAGGGTTCAGGATTCCAAATCAGCGGGAGTTGTTGATAATGTCAACACGTTTGGGAAATGATAAATGGCCGAAGTATTCTATAACAGTTAAGTACCATACAGGGTATTGGGATGGGGTCTGGCCATTTAGAGAATGGATAGATGAAGGGGAGAAGTCTATCACGTATAATGATTTGATACCTCCTTATTATATATGTCAGACATCGTTTTCTATGAATGATTTTCCGGATTTTTATACAGATTTGCGGGAAGGCTTTTTATGGCATTATGAATCAAAGAATTTTATACTTCAAAACACCCATGCAGAAGTAGGCTATGTACGTTGCATCCGCGACACCAATTGATAGAATATCTACAGTGCGGCCTTCCCCGGCTCGGCAGGAGAACCATCCTGCCGAGCATATCACAGGGTCCGGGCCGGACGGATGTTTTTGAAGCACCGGATTCTCGATCCGGGACTTTCTTTTGTGTCCAATTTTTTGGTACACCTCACTAAATCATGGGCTTGCCCATTTGCCACGAATTTTGTTTCAGTGGAGAGATACATTTGGATTGAGTACCTTTGCGAAAAAGAAGGGGTACAGGCGTAGAATACAGTGCTTTTCAGAAAAAGACACAGAAGACACCTGGAAAAGAGATTGAAAGAGCTGTGAGAATAATGAATGAGTACTGCAGTAAGAAAGATAAAATACGTGAAAATGACAGATAGTGAATTGAAGGCACTTGGATGTACTGATATAGAAGAGATGATCTCAGAGGATTTTGGCGTTCCCGGGACGGATGAGCGAGATGCTTTTGACCGGGAGGCGGAGGCATTTATCCTGGCGGAGCGGCTGAAGGAGGAACGCCGTAAGGCCGGTCTGACGCAGGAGCAGCTGGCGGCTCTCGCAAAGTTCTCGAAGTGATCTGCTTGGGGCTCGAACCCAAGACCCCAACATTAAAAGTGTTGTGCTCTACCAACTGAGCTAGCAGATCATGTCCGGTCCAAAATCTCGGAACGGGCGGCAAAAGTAGTGAAAAAGATTGAAAAAGCAAAATATTTCCCCGGTTTTTGGATACTTTTGCTCTATGAAAAATTTTGAGCAGGAGCTGTATGACTTTCTTACGGGGACTGGGCGCTGCGCCTCTGTCCCTATGCCGGTGCACGTGACCATGGCCGGGGAACTGCCGGTGTTTGACTGTGGGGAGGGCAGGCTTGCGGTTGTGGCCGTGCCTCTGGACTATTTTGTCCGCGGGGGAAGTGTCGCGGAGCTGCGTCAGGCGGCAGGTGCCGTGGCTGCGGCAGGGACGGTCTATGTGTATGAGGACCGCTGGAGAGGTGCGGGACCTTTGACGCGTTCAATGCTGGAGGTGAGGCTGGGGCAGGGGATGAGGGTCTTTGCCCGTAACTGCGGGGTGCGGATCATCACGGCACAGACGGCGGCCGCTTTTCTGGAACGCAACCATGTCTATGGTCCGGCCCGCTCTGAGATACGTCTGGGCCTGTTCCGCGAGAGGGCTACAGGGGCCGGAGAGGCGGCTATGGACCGGACTCCGCAGCTGGCAGCAGTGGCGGTGTTCTCAGGCGGGAGGCGGATGGACGGCGGAATACTGTCCTACGAATGGGTCCGGTATGCCTCGCTGAGGGGTGTGCGGGTGACCGGCGGTATGGGACGGCTCCTGGAGGCTTTTGCGGACGGAGTGAGGGAACGTTCCGGGTCAGAGCCTTTCGAGGTGATGACGTACTCCGACGAGGAGTGGTTTGACGGCGGCTCCTATGCCGGGCTCGGCTTTGTGGAGGCGGGGCGGAGGCAGCCTGTGGCGTTCCTGTGCCCTCCTGACGGCAGCTGGAGGGTCCATGAGGGTAAATTTATGACAGACCGCAGGTTCCGCGCCATGGCCAGGGATACGGACCTCCCCTCGTGCACTGTGCAGGTGCTCAATCTGGGCAGCCTGCGTTTTGTCCGCCGCTTCGACTAGCTCTGGCCGGCGGCTCCTGTGAGGCTCTCTTTCAGTATGTTGATGGCCCTGTTTCTGCAGATGACGAGAGCGGAGGTGTCGCCGTTGACGTCTACGCGGATCTTTGTTCCGGGCTTGAGTCCGGATACTATGCTTTCGGCTATCAGGTCCTCGAGGCAGCGGCGTATGGTGCGCTTGAGAGGTCTGGCTCCGTATGCGGGATCGTAACCGCGGGAGCAGAGGAAGTCCTTGGCGGCCTGGCTCAGACTGAGGCTGTAGCCGGCTTCCGTGACGCGCCGGTACAGGCCCGTGAGCTCGATTTCGAGGATCGCCCCCATGTCGGCGCGGGTGAGGCTGCGGAAATAGACGGTCTCGTCCAGCCGGTTGAGGAACTCGGGTGTGAAAGCCCGGTTGAGAGCTTTGTCTATCAGTGAGTTCTGATGCTGGACGGAGATCTCTCCGGTGGCCCTGTATCCGACACCACGTCCGAAATCCTTGATGTCCCTGCTGCCGATGTTGGAGGTGAGGATGATGACTGTGTTGCGGAAGTCCACCGTCCGTCCGTTGCTGTCCGTGAGACGGCCCTCGTCCATGATCTGCAGCAGGATGTTGAAGATGTCCGGGTGGGCTTTCTCTATCTCGTCCAGCAGCACGACGGAATACGGTTTCTGACGTACTCTCTCGCTGAGCTGTCCTCCGTCGTCATAGCCGACATAGCCGGGAGGAGCCCCTATGAGCCTGCTGACGGCTATTTTTTCCATGTACTCGCTCATGTCCAGGCGTATGATGGCCTCCCCGGAGTCGAAGAGCTGCTCTGCCAGGACTTTTGCCAGATAGGTCTTCCCGACGCCCGTGGGACCCAGGAAAAGGAAAGTGCCGACCGGTTTCGAGGGGTCCTTGAGCCCTGCTCCGTTGCGGGTGAGGGCCCTCACTACCCGGTCCACCGCCTCGTCCTGGCCTATGATTCTCTGATGCAGCGTGTTCTTCAGACCTGCCAGCCGCGCGCTTGAGGAGGCTGACATCCTGCCGGCCGGGATGCCGGTCATGGTGGAGACTGTCCTGAGGATGTCCGCTCCGGTAATCCTGACGGTTTCCCTGCCGGAGAGCTCCGCAATCTGTCCGACGGCCTCGTCGATGTCGTGCTGCTGCTGGTGCTCCTGCCTCATGATTCTGGCTCCTTCCTCGAAATTGCTGTCTTTCAGAAGTGCCCTCTTGCGGTTGCGCAGGTCTTTGAGCCTGCGGGTCATCTCGCGCAGGCTGCCGTCTGGCATGGTCCCTGATGTGCTGGCGGCGGCTCCGGCCTCGTCCATGACGTCGATGGCCTTGTCGGGCAGATTCCGGTCGGAGATGTATCTGGAGGAGAGCGTGACGCAGGCCCTGACGGACTCGGGAGTGTAGGTCACTCCGTGGAAAGACTCGTAGTAGGGCCTCAGTGTCTCGAGTATCTGCACGGCGGCTTCGACGGAGGGGGGATCTACAGCTATCTTCTGGAACCTGCGGGCCAGCGCTCCGTCTTTTTCTATGATCTTGCGGTATTCGTCGGAGGTGGTGGTGCCTATGCACTGGAATTCTCCTCTGGAGAGGGCCGGCTTCATGAGCGAGGCTGCGTCCATCGTCCCGCCGGCGGAGCCTGCACCGACGATGTTGTGGATCTCGTCGATGAAGAGTATTATGTCGGGGTCATTGTGTGCCGCCTCCATGATTTTCCGGAGCCTCTCCTCGAAATCCCCCCGGTATTTTGTACCTGCCACGAGGGAGCCCATGTCGATCGAGACGATTCTCTTTTTCATGAGGCTCACCGGCACTTCGCGGTCGGCGATCCGTATGGCGATGCCTTCGGCCACCGCGGTTTTCCCCACACCGGGCTCCCCGACTATCATAGGATTGTTCTTCTTGCGGCGGCACAGGACCTCTATGGCCCGTCCTATCTCCCTGTCCCTTCCGGCAACAGGGTCCAGCAGGCCTTCCGCGGCGGCTTTGGTGAGGTCGGTGCCGAATCTGGCGAGGGTCTCCTCCGGGCTTTCGCTCTCGTTTCGGCGGGGCTCGTCGAAGTCTGCTCCGGACTCTTCGTAATATGGTTCGGGACCGTAGTCCGCATCCGCGGGCGGCACTTCGGCGTAGCGGTAGTTGAAGTCCAGGCCCAGGCTGACCGTGATGTCCGCGGTTATGGAATTGTCTTCTTTCAGAATGATGCTGAGGTAGACCAGGGTGTCGGGTATGAGCCTGGCCTTTGGAGAGTGCAGTATACGGTCGGCCTCGTTGATGACGTGAAGCAGCTCCGGGCCGGTCTGAATGCCTGTGGCGCTGTTGTACGGGACGGCGTATCCGCGGTCTATCTCGTCCAGGATCATGTACTTGAGCTGGTCGAGGCGTATGCCGTTGGAGGTCAGGAAACGGCAGGCCTCGTTGTCTCCGTGGCGGATGACTCCGAGCATGAAGTGCTCGACCGTTACCGACATCCATCCGGTCCTGACCGCCTCCTCCCTGGCATAGTCGAAGATTCTGTCTATTATATCGGGTTCTCGCATAAGTCCTTGCAAATTGAGGCCCTAAAATAATCATAATTTGGATAAATTTACCGCTTGCGGTTACAAAATTTTGAGTATTTTAGCATTTTGTTTTGGAAATAAGTGATATGATGGAAAATGAAGAAATAAATCACGGCAGGATAGTGCAGGTCGATATCGAGACGGAGATGAAAACGGCGTATATCGATTACTCGATGTCCGTTATCGTGGCGCGCGCCCTGCCTGATGTCAGAGACGGTCTGAAGCCGGTGCACCGCAGGGTTCTGTACGGGATGAACGGTCTGGGACTGACCTCGGGAGGCCAGCATAAGAAATCGGCCCGTATAGTGGGAGAGGTGATGGGTAAGTATCATCCCCACGGAGACTCCAGTATCTACGATGCGATGGTCCGGATGGCCCAGGAGTGGAGCATGAGGTATATGCTCGTGGACGGTCAGGGCAACTTCGGGTCAGTGGACGGAGACCCTCCTGCAGCACAGCGTTATACTGAGGCCAGGTTCCGCAGACTGGCGGAGGAGTGCCTCGAGGACCTGGACAAGGATACAGTGGACTTCGTGCCCAACTTCGACGAGACCCTCAAGGAACCGGTGGTGCTCCCGTCCAAGGCCCCCCTGCTGCTGCTCAACGGCTCTTCCGGCATCGCGGTCGGAATGGCGACCAACATGGCTCCGCACAATCTCGGCGAGGTGGCCGATGCTATCTGCGCCTACATCGACAACAACGACATCTCTGTCGACGAGCTGATGCATTATATAAAAGGTCCGGACTTTCCCACCGGCGGCATCATCCAGGGTGTCTCCGGCATCCGGGACGCTTTCGAGACGGGACGAGGCAGGATAGTGGTGCGCTCCAGGACCGAGATTGAGGTGCAGCCTTCCGGCAGGGAGGTCATCGTGGTGACCGAGATACCGTACATGGTCAACAAGAAGGAGATGATCGAGTACATAGCGAAGCTCGTGGAGGAGAAGAAGATAGACGGTATCGCCTATATCAACGACGAGAGTGACCACAAGGGTATGAGGGTGGTCATCAAGCTTAAGATGGGAGCCGTGGCCAGCGTGGTCCTCAACACTCTCTTCAAGCTCACCCCGCTGCAGTCCAGCTTCTCTGTCAACAACGTGGTGCTCGTGGACGGCCGTCCCAGGCTTCTCAACCTCAGGCAGCTGATCAAATATTTCGTCCGTCACCGCCACAATGTGGTGGTGCGCAGGGCCCAGTTCAATCTCAACGAGGCCCGCAAGAAGGAGCATATCCTGGCCGGTCTGCTCAAGGCCATTGACATCATAGATGAGGTGATAGCCCTGATAAGGGCGTCCAGGAGCCGTCAGGATGCCCGCGACGGACTGTGTGCCCAGTTCGGCTTTACGGAGATACAGGCCGGCGCCATCGTGGAGATGAGGCTCGGGCAGCTGACCGGCATGGACCGGGAGAAGCTGCGTGCCGACTACGATGCCGTGGTGGCCCTTATCAAGGAGCTGACCGCATTCCTGGCCGACGAGTCCCTTCAGTACGCCCTCATCAAGCAGGAGACCATGGAGCTGAAGGAGAAATACGGAGACCCCCGCAGGACCGAGATAGTGCCTTCGGCCGACGAGTTCAATCCGGAGGATTTCTATGCCGACGAGGATGTGGTCATCACCATATCGCATTCCGGCTACATCAAGCGCACTCCGCTCTCCGAGTACCGTCTCCAGAACCGCGGCGGTGTCGGCTCAAAGGGCAGCACCACCAAGGATGAGGATTTCATCGAGCACATATACGTGGCCAACACCCACAGCACCATGCTGTTCTTCACGGACAAGGGCAAGTGCTACTGGCTCAAGGTATACGAGATTCCCGAGGGCAGCAAGACTTCCAAGGGACGGGCTATCCAGAATGTAATCAGCATAGAGCCCGATGACCGCGTGTGCGCCTACATAAATGTGGGCGACCTGGGTGACAGCGGGTATGTCAGCAGCCACTATATCCTGCTGGCGACCAGAAGGGGAACAATCAAGAAAACTCTTCTCGAGGCCTATTCCCGTCCCCGTCAGAGAGGAGTCAACGCCATTACCGTCAAGGACGGAGACAGTCTGTTCGAGGCGGTCATGACGGACGGAGACAATGACATTCTCCTTGCGGCCCGCAAGGGCAAGTGCGTGCGTTTCCATGAGTCTGACGCACGTTCCATCGGCCGTACGGCATCCGGTGTCAGGGGCATAAGCATTGATGATGACGATGAGGTTATCGGAATGGTATGTGCGAAGACCGATACGGAGTCTGCCGGCAACATCATGGTGGTCAGCGAGAACGGTTACGGCAAGCGCTCCCTCCTGGAGGATTACCGTATCACCAGCCGCGGAGCCAAGGGTGTTAAGACCATCAACATCACTGAAAAGACCGGTGAGCTGATAGCCATCAAGATGGTGACGGACGACAATGACCTTATGATCATAAACAAGTCCGGCATCACCATCCGCGTACCCGTATCGGACATCAGGGTCGCCGGCAGGGCTACTCAGGGAGTCAGGCTCATCAACCTCCGCGAGGGAGACACTATCGCGGCGGTCTGCGTGGTGAACAAGAGCGAGGAAAAGGCGCAGGAGACTGGCGAGGAGCTGTAACGAAACAACATAACCAACAAAAATAAACTACAACACTTTATTACACAAAGTCATGAAACAGATTTTATTGACCGTTGCAATGCTGGCTGTAGCAGTTACTGCCGGAGCACAGAACAAAGATCAGCTGCTTTCCAATATCGCTAAGGCTGAGGTTGCCACTCAGAACGAGAAGAAGGCTGCCAATCCCAATACCTGGATTAAATATGGCGACGCATACATGGACGCCTACAATGCACTTTTCGGCGATCTGTGGATCGGTGCAACCCAGACAGATGCACAGTTCCTGGGCGGCGTGAAGCCCCTCTCCACGGAGCAGGTGCAGATTCAGGGCGCTCCCTACACCCTCGAGCACTACGAGTACCGTGACCTCTACTACAACGTGAACGGTGTGCTGGAGGTGGTGATCATCACCAAGCCTATCATGGACAAGGACCTGCTGGTCCAGGCCCGCGACGCATACCTGAAGGCTGCCGGGCTGGACGCCAAAGGCTCCAAGACCAAGCTCATCAGCGAGAAACTGTCTTCACTCCGCGACAAGTTCGTAAATGACGCCATGAGCTACTACACTCTGGGCAACGTCGACAAGGCCGCATTCTACTTTGAGGAGTCCCTCCCCTGCAGCGAGAATCCTGTGGTCAATGCGGTGGACAGCATGATCGTATACTACACCGGTGTGGCTTACAACGCTGTAGGAAACAATGAAAAGGCCAAGAAGTACTACGGCAAGTGCCTTGAGATCGGTTATGACCAGCAGGGTGACGTAGCTGCCTCCCTTTCCGAGATAGCCAAGGCAGAGGGTGATGTGGAACTGGCCAAGAAGTATCTCAACGATGCTTTCGCCAAGTATCCCAGCAGCCAGTCCGTGCTGGTGTCCCTGATCAACCTCTACATGGAGACCAACGATGATCCCCAGAAGATTCTCGACCTGATCAAGGCCGCCCAGGCCAATGAGCCCACCAACGCCTCTCTCGTATATGCCGAGGGCAACGTCTACAAGAATCTGGGTGATATCGAGAATGCCATCAAGTGCTACTACCGCTCATCCGAGATTGACCCCGGCTATGTATATGGTATCTATTCGGTAGGCAACACCTATTTCGACGCCGCCATCGAGGTACAGAACAAGATGAATGAGCTCGACCTCAATGATGTTGAGGGATATGAGGCCCTTCAGAAAGAATTCGAGAGCTATCTGGAGAAGTCCATCGAGCCTTTCGAGAAGGCCTTCGGAATGTCCTCCGACCAGGAGCTCAAGGTGGCTGTGGCCAGCGCCCTGAAGCAGATTTACTTCAGGTTCCGTACCCGTGACGCCAAGTATGCCGAGGGCTACGAGAAGTACAACAACTATCTCACAGAGAACGGAGTCGAGTAACCGTTCCCCTTGCGGTTGATGCAGACTGCGTCGGACAGGAGTTCCGGCGCAGTTTTATTTTGCCTTGATGTTGCGCGTGATTCTCTGTACGAACTTGGAGCCCGAGAGGAATTCGCTGGCGATGACCCTGAGAACGGTGTACAGCGGTACGGCGATGAGTATTCCGAATACTCCTCCTATCTGTCCGGCTATGAGGATTATCAGGAATATTTCCAGGGGATGGGCCTTCACGCTGTTGGAGTAGATGAGCGGCTGGAAGACATAGTTGTCGATGAACTGTGTGACTATGAATATGGCCAGTACTATGATCAGGAATATCAGCAGCGGCATCTCCACAGCGTTGTTGAGATGGTAGAGCAGGGCCATCACTACAGCCAGCAGGTCACCGATGAACGGGCCGAGATACGGTATGATGTTGAGTATGCCTGAGGCGAAGCCCACCACTATGGCCAGCTGGGGGTCCATCTTGGCGATGAATATGAGGCCCATGCTGTTGAGTGCAGCCACGAAGAGCGATTCGAGGGAGATGCCGACAAAGTAGCGTGACAGCAGGGAGTTGATGGACTTGGTGGCCCGGCGCACGTTCTCCTCCAGGCGGTCAGGTACGAGGGTAGTGAGGACATCGGTTATCAGTCCGTTCTCCATCAGCAGGAAGAAAGCTATGAACACTATCGAGAAGACGGCGATGCCGAAGTCGGTGATGAATGAGGCCAGAGACACTATGATGTTGGAGAATGTGTTGAGGTTGATGAAGTCGCGGATGTAGTCGAAGAGATACACCTCTATGCGGAATCCGGGGTCTATAGTAGGGATGGACTTGACGATGAACTCGTTGATTTTCTCAAGAGGCTCATAGACCTGGGACCCGAGGCTGCTGAGGCTCATGTTGTTTATCAGGTGTACGAACTCTCCGATCATGGGGGCCAGGAGCAGGAAGAGGGACAGGCACACGCAGATGATAAGCGCCAGTGTCAGTGCGGAGGCCAGCCATCGCGGAAAATGGAAGTTCTTTATGCGCAGTCCGGTAAGGAACTTGACTACTGGCTTGCCTATCAGAGAGATGACCACGGCTACAGCCAGGTACAGAAGGATGGTGCGGAAGTACCATCCGAGAAAGATTACCGCGGCCGTGATGCCTGCGATGATGATGTATTTTGCCAGTTTGTCCATATTTCGAAACGGTTTGAGGTACAAATATAAAAAAACGCCGCAATTTCTGCGGCGTTAATTTAGAAAAGAGCGTGACTACTCGGCCGGCTCCTCCTTGGGCTGAGGCTTCTCGTTGCCTACCGCTACGGTTATAGTACGCCCCATATATTCGGTTCCGTTGAGGGCTTCTATCGCTTTCATGCCTTCTTCTTCAGACATTTCGACAAATCCGTAACCTCTAGACCTTCTGGTCTCCTTGTTGACAATAATCCTGGCAGAAGTCACTTCGCCATAGGGAGTGAACAATGCTGCGAGATCCTCCTTTCTTACCCTGTAATTCAGGTTTGATACAAAGATGTTCATGCGTGCAGTTTGGTTATATTTCCGCAAAGGTATAAAATTAATCCGTACCTCAAAAGAAAAATAAACAAAACTGTTTTCTGCAGTACCTCTAAGCGCACTATTCGTGTCCGAAACTGCTTCCGTCGAAGCAGTGCGTGCATATCATTTCCTTGGGCAGTCCGATGGCTGCGATGAGATTGTCCAGTGAGTTGAATTTGAGCGAGGCAACATTGACTTCCTTGCGTATGTACTCCACCATCCCGGCGTATTCGGCTGTGTCATTGCGTACATACTTGCCCAGGTTGCGGTCATGTGCGCCCTCTTTCTGCTGGATGAACCTGCGGCAGATGAGCTCGAGAGGGGTCCTGGACTCTGAGAAGTTGATGAACTCGCAGGGGTAGACCAGAGGAGGGCAGCTGATGCGCACGTGCACCTCCTTGGCGCCGTAGGCGTAGAGGTTGCGTACGTTGTTGCGCAACTGGGTGCCGCGGACTATGGAGTCATCGCAGAATACCGGGCGGTGGTTGTGCAGGATGGCTCCGTTGGGGATGAGCTTCATCTTGGCTACCAGGTTGCGTCTCTCCTGGCTGGTCGGGGTGAAGCTGCGGGGCCAGGTAGGGGTGTACTTGACGTAGCCGTTGCGGAAGGGCACACCCTTGCCGTCGGAGTAACCGATGGCCATGCATGTGCCGGAGTCGGGAATGGAGCATACGGTGTCCATGTCGGAGTCGTCCTGCCTGGCCATCTTGTAGCCCAGGTTGTAGCGCACCTCGTCCACGTTGATGCCCTCGTATGAGGAAGCGGGATAGCCGTAGTAAATCCACAGGAAGGAGCAGATCTGCATCTTCTTTCCGGGCTTTACTATCTGCTCGAGGGAGCCGGCTGTCATCCGGACTGCCTCACCGGGACCGAGGATGTACTCGTCCTTGTAGCCCAGATTGGGAAAACTGCACGATTCGGAGGCTACTGCATGGGCGATGACTCTCTGTCCGTCTTCCTCGGTGTCCTTCTTTCCGATGATCAGGGGAGTCCTGCCGTAGAGGTCTCTGCACGCGATGAGGCAGTTCTCAGTGAGGATTACAAAGGTGCACGAGCCCTTGACCTTCTGCTGGACGGACTTGATGCCTTCCTCGAACGAGGGAGAGCAGGTGATGATCTGGGCGATGAGCTCGGTCGGGTTGGTCTTGCCGGAGCTCAGCTCCGTGAAGTTCTTGTTCTGGGAAAGCATCTCTTTCTCCAGCTCGGCTATGTTGCATATCTTGCCGACTGTGACGATTGCGAAGCGTCCCAGATGGGAATTGACGACTATGGGCTGTGCGTCAGTATCACTGATCACCCCGATGCCGAGGTTGCCGGTGTACTTGTACAGGTCGTCCTCAAACTTGACTCTGAAATAGGAATTCTCGAGAGAGTGGATATCTCTTGCGAAGATACCGTCACCGTTGTAGACAGCCATGCCGCCCCTGCGTGTTCCCAGGTGAGAATGGTAGTCTACTCCGTAGAAGAGGTCATTTCTGCATTGCTTGGTGGAGATGACTCCAAAAATTCCTCCCATAAAAGTAGATGTTGTGTTAATTCGGCCGCAAATATACTTCCGTTTTCGGAACTTTTTACAAGAAAATTATACCCATTTTCGTCATGAGCCTATAAGTTGCTGATAACCGTATTTATATCAATGAAAATTTTCAGGACCGTTCTCAGCAGCCAGGCCGCGGCTGCGGCAGACCTCTCTCCGAGCCACGGTGCGGCGAAAGCGGCCGGTATCAGGGCCATCGCCACACTCACCAGCGGTGCGCACAGCAGGTTGGCCAGCAGGGAAAAGAATGCGAATGTCCTGAAATGAAGCCAGATGACCGGCGCGGTGGTAATCTGGCAGGCTACTGTCATGGCGCAGACATCCACGATGCTGCCGGTTATCCGGCTGCGGGCGGGGACGACGGCACGGATATGGGGATATATCAGGAAAATGGCAGTCATCGCGGCGTATGAGAGCTGGAAGCTGAGGCCGGAGGGTGCGTCCGGGTCGGCTATTGTGATGATGATGGCGCTGAGTGCCAATGAGCTGAGCCCGTTGCGCCTCCGCCCGAAGAAGGCTCCTGCCTCGTATATGCTGAACATCACGGCCGCCCTCAGAATGGATACCCCGCAGCCGGTGAAAATGGTAAACGCCCACAGTACCAGGATGATGACTGCGGACCGGATTCTACGTACGGCCGGGGAATTTCCTGCGAATGAGAGGATACCTGTGAGCAGCCCGTAGAACAGGCCGAGATGCATCCCGGAGATGGCCAGCAGGTGGATGGCCCCGCTCTGCCGGAAGCTCTCTTCAATCTCCTCCGGTATCTCGTCCTGATATCCGTAGGCCAGAGCCTTGACCAGGGCTCTGGTATGTATCATATTCTCCTGGGGCAGCAGGGAGTCTACCGCGGCCGAGAATCTTTCCCTCAGGCGGGAGGGCATGAACCGCAGTCCTGGGGAGGAGCAGGGCCGTATCTCCAGCCTCGAGCCGTGCCTGCAGAAGCAGGTGTAGAATATCCCCTGTCTCTCCATCCACCTGCGGTAGTCGAAATCCGGGGTGAAATTCTCCACTCTGGAGCAGGCGACTCCCGAGGCCAGGACCGTGTCTCCGGCCATCCATTGCGTTTCAGGTGGGATATTGTATATAATGGTGTGTTCCTTTTCCAGCTCTACCTCTAGGAACGGACGTCCCGAGGAGGAGAGCCCTCCGTCGGTAATGATGCCACGGAGGCTGATGCCGCGGCTTTCCTTCAGGGAGGATGTCTCTGCCCCGGGGCGGAAGAACTCTCCGGAGGCTGCTCCGACGGCTCCCGTCAGCGGGAATGCCGCGAGGATGAGCCAGGGCAGTTGTTTCTTTATCAGGAGAATAAGGGGAATGGCGGCGATGCAGGAAAGGGAAATGAAAGAGGCGGCGGCGCGGATGTCACCTGAAGTGCGGCTGAGGATGTATCCGGCTGTCAGATTGCCGGATATGAACAGCAGTGCGGCTGTGAAAAGATACATCTCCCTCCTCATGCTTTCCTCACTTGGTTTGATTTGCGGATGCAAGGTAATAATTCTTTATGGAAATTCCTATTTTATGTTTAACTTTGCAAGATAGATTGAATAATTTTTAACAAAATAGCAAAACTATGATTGTACTGGTA
The DNA here is from genome assembly GCA_944323445.1 of uncultured Bacteroidales bacterium. Classification (GTDB taxonomy): domain Bacteria; phylum Bacteroidota; class Bacteroidia; order Bacteroidales; family UBA932; genus Coprenecus. The sequence continues at coordinate 22,856 of CALUSM010000026.1, read as the reverse complement.
ATCAACTGCGGAAGCTCTTCGCTGAAGTATCAGGTCCTCGACATGCAGGACGCCAACAATTATTCCCTTCTTGCTAAGGGCCTTGTAGAAAGAATCGGTCTGGAAATGGGTGAGGTGACCCACCGTCCGTCCGGTAGGGACAAGGTTGTAATCGACAAGCCCGTGCCCGACCATACCGAGGGCATCAAATCTGTGCTCGAGCTGCTTACAGACCCAAAGTGCGGTGTGCTCAAGTCCCTGAACGAGATACAGGCCGTAGGTCACCGCGTGGCTCACGGCGGTGAGCTCTTCCCCGAGTCCTGCCTGATCGATGACAAGGTGATGGAGGGCATTGAGAGCCTCTGCGAGCTGGCTCCCCTCCACAACCCGGCCAACCTCCTCGGTATCCGTGCCGTCAAGACTCTCCTGCCCGCAGTGCCCCAGGTCGCAGTCTTCGACACATCCTTCCATCAGACCATGCCTGACTATGCGTACATGTATGCCATACCCTACGAATGCTATGAGAACTACCGCATCCGCCGCTACGGATTCCACGGTACCAGCCACAAGTTCGTGGCCCAGAAAGCCTGCGAGTTCCTCGGCATGGACATCAACAACTCCAAGATAGTCACCTGCCACCTCGGAAACGGCGGTTCCGTGACAGCAGTGCTCAACGGCAAGTCCGTGGACACTTCCATGGGCTTCACCCCCGTCGAGGGCGTGGTGATGGGCACCCGTTGCGGCAATATCGATGCCGGTGTGGTGACCTATCTGCAGGAGAAGGAGCATCTGGATGTCAACGGCATCACCGCTTTCCTCAACAAGAAGAGCGGTTTTCTTGGAGTATCCGGTGTGTCTTCGGACTGCCGCGACATAGTGGCTGCGCGTGACGGAGGCAACTACCGGGCCGGTCTGTCCCTCAATATGTTCTATCACAGTGTGCGCAAGTATATAGGAGCCTACAGCGCCGTTATGGGCGGTCTGGATGCAATCGTATTCACCGGCGGTATCGGCGAGAACGATGCTGAGGCCCGTCAGCAGATATGCTCGACCCTGGGTTATCTCGGAGTGGAGTTCGATGCCGCGGCCAATGACGGAGTGCGCGGAGAGGACAAGCTGCTCACCATGCCCTCTTCCAAGGTCAAGGTGCTGACCCTCACTACCAATGAGGAACTGGTAATCGCCCGTGACACCATGAGCCTGGTACGCAAATAAGTAATAAAACACTAACAGTATAATCTAATTTAAATTCAAAGACATGATTACAAGTTTTGAGGAGATTTATGAAATTCTCCGTTCCAAGACCAAGAAACGTCTGATTGCGGCATGGGCCGTGGACGACCACACTATCACAGCAGCCTACAAGGCGGTAGAGCTCGGCATCGTCGAGGCTACCCTCGTGGGTGACATCAATATGATCAAGAAGGTCTGCGAGGCCGAGAAGATCGACCCTTCTGTATTCACCATCATCAACAACGAGAACGAGCTGGCGTCCATCGCACAGGCCGTCCTCATGGTACGCGAGGGACAGGGCGACATCCTGATGAAGGGTCTTTGCTCCACCGACAAGTACATGAGGGGTATACTGAACAAGGAGAAGGGGCTGCTTCCTCCCAAGGCCGTCCTCAGCCATGTGTGCGTGCTGGACAACCCCAACTACCGCAAGCTCATCATTCTCGGTGACATGGCCGTTATTCCCCTGCCTGACCTCAACCAGAAAGTGGCCATCGTGAAATACCTGGTCAACACCGCCAAGGCCCTCCAGATTGAGAAGCCCAAGGTGGCCCTGCTCGCCGCTACTGAGCAGATGCTGCCCGCCATGCAGGCCTGCGTGGATGCCGCCATCATCTCCAAGATGATCGACCGCGGTCAGATTCCCGGCTGCGTAGGAGACGGCCCTCTGGCCCTTGACGTGGCTATCTCCCAGGAGGCCGTGCAGATCAAGAAGCTCGTCAGCCCCGTGGCCGGCGACGCCGACTGCCTTCTCTTCCCCAATATCGAGTCCGCCAACACCTTCTACAAGGTCAACTCCCAGCTCTGCAAGGGTGTCAAGCAGGCAGCTATCGTAGCCGGAGCCATGGCTCCTTGCGTGCTCTCCAGCCGTGCCGACAGCATTGAGACCAAGTTGAACTCTATAGCACTCGCAGCACTCACAGCAAAATAGAACCGGAGAATCATGGCATATATACTGGCAATAAACCCCGGTTCGACTTCTACTAAGATAGCTCTTTTCGAGGGGGAAAAAGAAGTATTTACTAAGACACTCAGACACTCGTCCGAGGAGATCTCGCAGTACGAGAGGGTCATTGATCAGCTCGAGTTCCGCGAGAAGACCATTCTTGCTGCACTGGAAGAGAACGGTGTGAAACTCAGCGACCTCGCTGTAATAGTAGGCCGCGGCGGTCTGCTGCGTCCTATCTCGTCAGGCGTATATGAGGTCAATGACGCTATGATTGCGGACCTGGCCTCTGCCTGCTACGGTGAACATGCCAGCAACCTCGGAGGTATCCTGGCCAAGAGGATTGCGGATACCGTGGAGGGATGCAGGGCATTCATCGCCGATCCGGTGGTGGTGGATGAGCTTACGGACATCGCCCGTGTAAGCGGTCATCCTCTCTTCCCGAAGATTTCTATTTTCCATGCGCTGAACCATAAGGCCATCGCCAAGCTCTATGCCCGCGAGACCGGACGTAACTATGCGGACCTCAACCTCATCGTCGCCCATCTCGGCGGCGGTGTGTCCGTAGCAGCCCACAGTGGCGGAAGGGTAGTGGACGTCAACAACGCTCTCTTCGGAGAAGGCCCGTTCAGCCCCGAGCGTACCGGCGGTCTGTCCGCCATGCAGGTGGCTGACGCATGCTTCAGCGGCAAGTACACCCACGCTGAGATCAAGAAGATGATTTCCGGCAAGGGCGGTATCGTGGCCCATCTCGGCACCAACTCCTTCAAGGAGGTGGAGGACCGTGTGGCTGCCGGTGACGCCAAGGCCAGGCTCATCTCCGACGCATTTGCCTACAACGTGGCCAAGGCCATCGGCGGCATGGCGGCGGCGCTCTCCGGCAAGGTGGACGCCATCCTGCTCACCGGCGGTATCGCCTACGGCAAGGAGCTGATGCAGCAGATAGCCGACATGGTGTCCTTCATCGCTCCCGTGAAGGTATATCCGGGAGAGGATGAGATGGGTGCCCTCGCAGGCAATGCCCTTGCGGTGCTCGAAGGACGCGAGGAGGTCAGGAAATACTGATTTTCCGAATCAATCTTTATAGGAAGCTGAGGGGCTCTGTCCTCTCGGCTTTTTTGTTTTTATCACGAAGAATGTGAACAGGCCCAGGGCTGCGGCGACTCCTGTGATGTAGCTTACGGTGGAGGGCAGGGAGAGGCCTCCTACATTGTAAGGAGCAATCATGAAATAGCATACGCAGATGAAGGTCAGGAAGGTGGCGGGTAGGGACATCATCAGGTGGCTGCGGCCGTTGCGGACGAGGTAGGCCGCTGCGGTCCATGTCACTACGGTAGCCAGTACCTGGTTGCCGATACCCACGTATTTCCAGATGGTGGAGAAGTCCACCTTGCAGAGGATGAACGCCACTACGAAGATGGGGATGGCGACTATGAGGCGGTTGCGTATGGGCTTCTGGTTGAATTTAAGGGCGTCGCCTATCGTGAGGCGGAGGCTGCGGAAGGCAGTGTCGCCGGAGGTGATGGGGCAGACCACCACTCCGAGTATCGCTATCACCGCTCCGACCTGGCCCAACCACGACTGGCAGATCTCGTCGACCATGATGGCGGGTGTCTTGCCGGCATCGGCCGCGGCGTTGAGGCCCTCCGGACCGCCGAAGTAGGCTATGGCGGCTGTGGCCCAGATCATGGCCACTATGCCTTCGGCTATCATGGCTCCGTAGAATATGGGACGGCCGTACTTCTCATCGCTCAGGCAGCGGGCCATGATGGGGCTCTGGGTGGAGTGGAAGCCGGAGATGGCTCCGCAGGAGATGACTACGAAGAGCATGGGGATGAGGATGTTGCTCTCGGGGTTGGTGTGGAAGTTGCGGAAACTGCCGGCGGTCAGCTCCGTGAGGTGTATCTCTCCAGAGAAGCCCTTGACCAGCATTGCCCCGGCTATGGCCACGGCCATGAAGAGCAGGACGGCGCCGAATATCGGGTAGAGCTTGCCGATGATCTTGTCCACCGGGAGCAGGGTCGCTATGATGTAGTAGGCGAATACGATGTAGAGCCAGATGCGCTTGTCCCAGCCCGTGAGGGTGTGCAGCAGGTCGGCCGGACCGGTGACGAAGGAGACTCCCACGGCGATGAGGATGAAAGCCGAGAAGAAGACCAGGAACTTCTTGACCCCGCTTCCGAGGTATTTGCCCACCATGTCCGGCAGGCTCATGCCGTCGTTGCGTACCGAGAGCATGCCTGAGAAGAAATCGTGGGCCGCTCCCATGAAAATACAGCCGAGGACTATCCAGATGTAGGCCACCGGGCCGTAGGCAGCGCCGAGGATGGCTCCGAAGATGGGACCGAGGCCGGCTATGTTGAGGAACTGGATGATGAATATCCTCCAGGGCTTCATCTCCTGGTAGTCTACGCCGTCGGCCAGGCGCCTGGCAGGGGTGGGGCGGTCTGAGGAGACCCCGAAGAATCTTTCCACGAATTTTCCGTAGGTGAAGTAGCCTATTACGAGGGCTGCGAGACAGGCGATAAATGTAATCATCGGTTTGAGGTTTTACGGTTCTAAAATCGAGGTGCAAATTTATGACTTTCTTCTGGAAAATGCTAGCGGGATTTGTGTAATTTTGCGGCATGAATGCAAGAGTTCCTACCGAGCTGGGGACTGAGAGAATCCCCAAACTTCTGAAACAGTACGCTATCCCGGCGATCATCGCCATGACCGCCTCCTCGCTCTACAATATGGTCGACGCTATCTTCATCGGCCACGGCGTAGGGCCATACGCCATCTCCGGACTGGCTCTTACCTTCCCCTTCATGAACCTCGCGGCTGCCTTCGGCACCCTCGTCGGAGTCGGAGCCTCGACCATGGCCTCGATGCTCCTCGGCCAGAAGAACTACGATGTCGCGAAGAAGGTACTGGGCAACGTGGTGGTGCTTAATTTCTTAATAGGTCTGCTCTTTACGATAGTGGCCCTGGCCTTCCTCGACCCGATACTCTACTTCTTCGGGGCGAGCGAGAATACCATATCATACGCCCGCGAGTACATGCAGATAATCCTGGCCGGTAACGTGATTACCCACATCTACTTCGGCCTCAACTCCCTGCTCCGCTCCGCCGGACATCCCAAGAAGGCCATGTCGGCGACCATCATGACGGTGCTGCTCAACGCTGCCCTCGACCCCCTGTTCATCTTTACCTTCGACATGGGCATCCGGGGTGCGGCCGTGGCCACCATCCTGGCCCAGATAGTGGCGCTGATACTGGTGACCTACTGGTTCTGCGACAAGCGGGAGCTGATACACTTCGAGAGAGGTATCTTCAGGCTGGACCGCAGGATCGTCAAGGACTCGATAGTCATCGGCCTGGCCCCCTTCCTGATGAACTTCGTGGCCTGTTTCGTGGTCATCATCATCAACATGAGGCTCAAGACCTACGGAGGAGACCTGGCCATCGGGGCCTACGGCATCGTCAACCGTATCTCCTTCGTCTTTATCATGATAGTCTCCGGACTGACCCAGGGCATGCAGCCCATTGCCGGCTACAACTACGGTGCGCGGCAGATGTCCCGCGTCTACGAGGTGCTGAAGAAGACCCTGCTGTACGGTACGGTGGTGCTGACCGCCGGCTTCCTGATCGGCGAGCTCTGCCCCGGACTGGTGGTCTCCATCTTTACCGACGACCCGGAACTGAAGGAAAAGTCGATAAAGGGTATGCGCCTGGTGGTCGGCATGTTCCCGCTGGTATCCCTGTCGATGGTCATCGGTAACTTCTTCCAGAGTATCGGCAAGCCCCGTCAGGCCATCTTCCTGTCCCTGTCCCGCCAGCTTATCTTCCTGATACCCTGTCTGTGGATACTTCCCTTGTTCTTCGACATAGCCGGAGTATGGGTCAGCTTTATGGTGTCTGACTTCCTGGCCAGTGTCGTAGGCGTCGCATTATTGTTGAACTTCATTAAGAAAAACCGTGCTCATGAACAGTTACAGTCATAATTTCGCCGTCTGCATCGGACGTCAGCTCGGCAGCGGCGGCCGCAACGTGGCGCTCGCCATCTCCCGGAAGATGGGGATCGCTTTCTACGACAAGGAGATAATCAATCAGGCCGCAAAGGACAGCGGACTGGACCCCGAATATTTCGAGAAGGTGGACGAGAAGCCCACCATCCCCATCCTCGGCGGTTTGGCCGGGGTGCATATCCCGTTCTTCTCGGGCGGCTACCTCGATACCGAGAGCTATCTGGGCAACAACAATCTCTTCAAGATTCAGAGCCGGACCGTCGGGATGCTGGCCGACAAGGGGCCCGGTGTCTTCGTGGGCCGCTGCGCCGACTACATCCTGCGGGACCGTCCGCGGGTGCTGTCAGTGTTCATTACGGCCACGATGGAGGACCGCATAGAACGCCTGTCGAAACTGCTGTCCATCACCCCTGAAGAGGCCGAGGCCCGGATCAAGGAGTGCGACCGCAAGCGTGCCGAGTACTACAACTACTTCACCTTCAAGAAGTGGGGAGACTCCGCCTCCTACGACCTGTGCCTGAGCACCTCCCTCTTCGGTGAGGAGGAGACAGCCGACCGTATCGTCGCCATCGTCCGCGAAAAGATACTTTTATGAAAAGACTTGCAGGAATCCTGACAAGCGTTCTTGCGCTGTTCCTATATGGATGCAGCGTGGATATTGATGGTATCAATGACCGTCTCGAGTCCCTCGAGGCAAGGGTACAGGCTCTCGAGGAACTGTGTGCTCAGATCAACACCAATGTCTCATCCCTTCAGGCGATAGTGGATGTGTCTCGGACCGGAGACTACATAACGTCAGTGGAGACGGTGACATCACTGTGGAGTGCTTCGACAACAGCGGTTACAGTGCCGTGATAGAGCCCGCGGACTATAATCACGGGTATGTTGCGGTCAGCGTTCCGTCACATGTGGTGTCAGGAAAAGTACTCGTCTACGCCTACGATGCCACAGGCCGTACAGTCATGCGAGCCCTCGTATTCGAGGAGGGAGTCTTGGTGGGGATGCCGGAGACCCACGAGATAGGCGGTGAAGCCCAATTTCCGTCACCGAATACCCCGAGGGCCCCGACCGCGAAGCCACCATCTCCCTCATCTACCGCGACAAGGTCGTGCAGTCGATTCGGGAGATTCAGTCGTCTATCGCCAATACACCGATTCAGTTCGCAGATGAGTTGGTTGAAGTATGTCTTGCTGGAAGACCCTGCCGTAAACCTTGATGGGGACAATGAGATTATTCTTTAGCTGTACTATATTGAGTGATGTACAGTTGCTGGAAAGTCTTGAAAGTTTGGGGAACATTGTTTTTGGAGAGTGTAAGTCTATAACTGAAATAGAGATTCCCTCTGGAGTTAAATCAATCGGAACAGACCTATTTTTCAGTTGTTAGTCTCTTGAAAGTGTAATTTTCCTGCCGGCATAACTTCGATAAGTGAAGGTATGTTTGTTCAATGCCTTGGTTTGAAAATAATAAAACGACAGTGGCATAACAGAATTAGACGTTCCTTCCGGAGTGACCGCTATAGAGGCAGAAGCATTTTATAACTGTAAGTTTTTATAACTATTCCTGCAAATGTGATTTCTATAGGAGAATATGCTTTCGTAGAATGCCAGTCCATGGAAGAGATTGTCTTTCTAAGTCCTGAACCGCCGATGATTGCTGGAGACTATTGGCTACAGACAGATAGCTTGGAGAGGATATTGGTGCCGAAAGGAAGTAAAGCTGCGTATGGCGTATGAAAGTGTGCTCGGCGAAAACTTGATAGGTTATGTTCAGGAGATGGAGTAAGTGGCTTAGACTGAAGTCTGAGGATTCTCTGAACGAGATAATGTAGGGGAGAGGGCTGTGCTGTTAAGTGATTGGCCTTTAGGATGCTGCGTTTTTGAGGCTCTCCCGAAAGGCTTTTCAAATGGCTTGTGGGGAGAGATATGAAATCGGAATGCGCTTATAATAAGAGACTTGGTGTCACGACCTACTCCCCGAAAATATTTAGTTAGCGGCGCGATGAACGTGATGAACTATGTGTTAAGGCATCATGTTGTCATGGTATGCTACTGCCGGCGTTACAGTCCCGTAATTTGGAGCGAGGCGACTTAAACCTCCCCTTTGGGGTTTGGGGAATGGTCGTAGACTTGGGCGAAGAACGGATTACCGGCTGCGATGGCCTTGAAATTCCATGGGTTGGGGTTGGCAGGGTCGTATTTGGGCAGGCAGTCGGGGCACCAGTGGCCTCCGCGGAGGACGGTGTTGGGAGTCATCTCGAACTCATGGCCGAACTGGCAGCGCCACCGCAGGGGGGTGAAGAGGTCGCCCGGGGTCATGGTCTCCGAGAGGCATTCTCCGCCGCGGAATCCGGCGGCAGCCCGCATATCCTCGATATTCAGTTCCGAAAGCGGCTTGGTCTCGTCGTAGCCGTGGTCCAGGACGACAGCGTCCTCGGGGCGGTCGGAAGGACGGCTCAGGTCCATTTCCTTCCATGAAGGGATGGTCTTCCACTCTTCGATAGAGCCGAAGTGGGCCTTGATGCGCCCGGTGTCCCCGTGCTTGAGCCAGTAGAGGGTGCCCAAGGGGTTGCTGACGGCCACATGCCGCATGAACGCCTTGATAGCGAAGGCCGGAGCTATGGGGGCGAGGGAGAAATACCAGGGCAGCTGCCGTTTCATCCGCCGGAAATATTCTTCCGCCGTGATACCTTCCCTGAAATGCAGGTATTCTTCCAGCCGGTCGGCGTCGAGATACCATTCGCCGTGGAAGTTCTTTGTGGCAAACCAGTTGGCCCCGAAGACCTTCTCTACGGGAGGACAGCCCATGCCCCGCAGGAGCATCGATTCGAACTCGTAGTTGGTCAGACGGAAGGGGGCTCCGCTGCTGAGGTTGTAGAAGCCTCTCCAGAAATCCTCCGGGACGCTGTCCTCGCAGACATTGGCGCAGACCCGGCCGGAGTCCTCGAGGGTGCTCCATTCCAGTACTCCGCGCAGAGGCACGTGGCAGGCTATAGGGTCGTTGGCCTTCTTGAGCAGGTCGGGGTAGAGCATGCCGGTCTGGCGGATGGATACCCAGCGTTTCAGTCCTGATTCGGCGAAGACCAGTTCTGCAAGGCATTTGGACACGGAGTACCAGTCGTAGATGCTGGTGTAGATGGGGTCGCCGCACCGTCCCCAGTGCTTAGGAGGCAGGTGGTTTCCGACCTGGGCCACCGAGCCGATGTAGACTGTTCCGATCTCGTCCCGGTTCGGCTGGGCCTGTACTGCCCGTACTATGTTGCGGGCGCCCAGAACATTGACTTTCATGGTCCGCTCCGGATACATGTCGGCTGCCGGAGATACCATTCCGCCGATGTGCAGCACATAGTCGGCTCCGGTGACGCCCTGATGCACTGCATTATAGTCGGTCAGGTCACCCCAAATGATCTTTACTGCCGGATTGTCCTGATATTTCCTGAGTTTCTTGAAATTCTTCTTGCCGGGTCTGGCCAGCAGGACTATGTCGAATCTGTCTGATCGCCGCAGCAGCTCCTGAAATGCTGCTCCGCCCATGTTCCCGGTCGCTCCTGTGATGAATACCCTTTTCTTTGTCATGGAGAAGTTCTGTCTTTATTTCAGTCTTCCTCTTCTTCGGGCTCGGCCGCATTTTTGTCTACCCAGATTTCGAAGAACAGGGGAACGAATCCGGGTATGGAACCGCTGCCGGCATCCCCGTAACCCAGGTCGGAATAGAAGAATGTCACGGCTTTCTCATTGTAGACCAGGCTGTAGAGAGCCTTGCTGAAGCCTCTTATGTAGCTGTTCTCAGTCATGGCCTCGGAACTGTCGGCGTAGTAGGTGAAGGTTGATACGCTATAGCTGGAGCCGCTGGTGTAGATGCGGTGTCTTTTCGCGGTGTCCTCGATGTTGGTGTCGAACACCGTACCGTCCAGGTACTTGCCGATATACCAGAAATTAATGTAGTTGCCGTTCTTGAGCGTGTCCTCAGTGTTGACCTCGGTCTTGTGGAAATAGAATCCGTAGGCAGTGGAGTCTGTGATTTCCGGGTAGTTGGCCGCTGCGAAGCTCTCAAGCTGCTCTATCTGGTACTCGTCGATGTTGTCGATGACCTCAATGAGCTTTACGCTGTATATCTTGGAAGAGCCGTCCCCTTCAGTAATCTGGGTGCCGCTCTCCTCGTCCAGCAGGATTGCCGGGATTATTGCCTTAACACTGCCTCCCTCGCGCATGCCGGTCATGAGCTCCACAACGCCCGGGGTGGACGCCCTTAGAGACCATATCCTGGGCTTGTAGTATCCGCCCGGACTGTAGGAGCCTATCTGCTTGGCTACACTGTCGTAGGTGTAGGAGTAGTAATTTCCGTTGAGGTAGGTGATGGTATATTCGACCAGCACGTAGGAGGTGTCTTCGGCTGCACGGCCGGAGCCTTCCTCTGAGTCCAGGATGTAGAGTCCGGAGGCGCTGCGGACTGCATCGGGATAATACTTCTCCACATAGGCTCTGAGAATCCGGTCCTGTACGGATTCCGGGGATTCGTCCTTCTCTTCGGCGCAGGAAATCAGGGCGGCTGCCGCAGCAGCCATTATTAGTGTCTTGAGTAATGTCTTCATCGTCTTTATCTCTTATTGCTTGATCACTCTTTCGACCCATATCTCGTAGGCAAGGGCTGAAAGCTTGGGTATGTTGTAGACGTAATCGTCGTAAAATCCGTATTTTGCGGAAAAAATCACGATACAGTGCTCTCCTTCCCTTACTCCGTAGAGGCCGTTTTCCAGCCCGCTCGTCATGCAGCCGGGCGAGAACAGGATCTTACGGACTGAGAAATCCGGGTCCGTGATGTTGTATCCGCCCTGGGACGCGACCGTTTCATTGTTGGTACTGAAGAGCTGGGAAGGGGAGGAAGTGAAGATGTATCCTGCGTAGTAAAAATGCAGCGAGTCACCGTATTCGAGCGAATCAGGAAGGGACAGGACCGTGGAGTCCAGGACAATCCGGTTGGAGCCGTTCCTGCGGACTATCCTGCAGTCGGAAAAGTTCCGGGTAATGTAGTTGTCTATCGCGGCTTCCTGGTCTGCGACGGTCAGTTCCTTATTGTCCTTTGCGCAGGAGACGGTCATGACGGCTGCGGCAAGTGCTGCGAAGTATGTCAGGATTCTTTTCATTTTTCTTCAGGTGCGGCTTCTGACGGTTTTTCCCAGTTGCTCTGCAAGAATTGTTCCAATGATTTCAGAAAGTATTCCCTGACCTGGCTGACCGGCATGTACAGCCGTCCTCCAGCTGCCCTGGCATGACCGCCTCCGTTGAAGTAGGCGCTGGACAGGGCGTTGACCGATACATGCCCCTTGGAGCGGAGGGAGACCCTGATGTAGTCTTGTGTCTCGCTGAAAAGGGCGGATACCTCTACGTCGCGGATCATCAGGGGCAGGTTGACAAAGCCTTCGGAATCTCCGTCCGCGAAGTTGAACTCTTCTTTATCTTTGAGGGTTATCACCATCGTGGATGCTCCGAGGCGGCTGTCGACGGCCATTGAGTCAGTCAGAAGGCGGCCCATGAGGCGCATGCGGGATTCAGAGTACCTTTTGAACACCAGGCTGTTTATGGTGTCGAAATCCACGCCGAGACGCAGCATGTCGGAGGCAATGATGAAGGTGTCGGGGGTGATGGAGTTGTTGAAATTGTTGGTGTCGGTGATGATGCCCGTGGCGAGGGCCGTAAGGGTGCCGTGGCTCAGACGGGAAGGGTCGGCGTCTATGGATGGGAAGCTCATGAGGGTAAGGTACAGCAGCTCGCAGGTGGACGAGGCGTCCGGCCGTGATATTATAAGGTCGAACTTTTCCCTGTCCGGATTGGGATGGTGGTCGATGAGGACCTTGGCCGCCGTTGACGAGCCGATCAGCTCAGCCATCCATTCAGTACGTTTCAGAGAATTGAAGTCCAAGCAGATGATAAGTTCCGCCCCTCTGATTGCATCCTTGGCTTTCTTCTCGTCTTCCGTGTAGCGGACAATCTCTCTTTCAGGGTCCAGGAAGTCCAGGAAAGAGGGGATCGGGGACGGGATGACGGGGACGGGGTCCTGACCTTTGTCTCTCAGGTACCGCAGCATGCCGACAGTGGAGCCTATGGCGTCGCCGTCAGGATTGAAGTGACTGATAATCGCAGTATTTCTTCCTTCATTCAGCAGTTTTTCCAGTTCAGGGGCGAGAGGTATGGATGTCATCTGTGTAAATTTTGTAGCTGCAAAATTAAAAATATATTGCAAGTCCTAATTATTATTTTTACTTTTGTCGGCATATTTTAACGAACTAATAATAATTAACAATACTTACAATGAAAACATTCTTCAAGGTTTTGACTTATGTAGTCTTTCCTATTGCGATCATCGTTCTGGTGTATCTTAATTATGAAAGTGTCATGGAACCTGTCCGCTTCCAGAACGAAGTGGAGAGGAGAGAGGCTGTTGCCATCGACAGGCTCGTGAGCATCAGGACTCTGCAGGAGGCTTACAAGACAGAGAACCGCAGATTCCTTTCGTCTACCGACTCTCTCATCGACTTCTACAAGAACGGTCAGATTACCATCGTACGTCAGATCGGCTCCATGGATGACTCCGTGGCTGTTGCCGAGGGCCGTGTAAGCCGTGACAGTATCAGAATTTTCGTAAGGGATACCCTCCTCAAGGGCAAGGGCAACATCATCGACTCCATCAGCTTCATCCCCTTCTCCGGCGGCAAGCGCATCAGCATGGAGTCTGTAATCAGAAAGGTCTCCGGAATCGAGATACCTCTGTTCGAGGCTACCATTCCCTACGATGATCTTCTCACCGGTCTGGACAGGCAGCTTGTAGTCAACCTTAAGGCCGAAAAAGAAGATATGAGGCAGTATACCGGTCTGAAAGTCGGCGATATTGAGAATCCTAACAATAACGCCGGAAACTGGGAATAGTGCCCATGTCCGCAGCGCAGAACAGAATAACCATTCAACTCGACTTGAGTGGTTATTCTTTTACAATATACGACCGGAACGGGGCAGTCCTCTCTCAGGAGAGTCACTCGTGTCCGGTCGATTTGTCTGTTAATGAGCTTGCTCCTGTGCTGAAGAGGCAGTATTCCGCTGTCTCCGTGTACTTCGCCACATGGAAATACACCCTGGTCCCGTTGTCGCTGTTTGTAAAGGACAGTCCGCGCAAATATCTGTCCGCTGTCAGGGATCTGGCAGAGGATGACGTGGTGATGGCTCTTGAGATGCCGTCGCGCAAGGCCGCCATTGTCTTTGCGGTGCAGGGACAGCTTTACGGAAGCATTAACGCCTTGTGCCGCAACGTAAGGTTCTATCCCATGGCGTACATCCTGGTGGACCGCCTGTCCTCCATTGCGGACAACAACCGGCTGCTTGTCTCGTTCACGGACGGCATGCTGCATGCTGTGGCTGCGGAAAGGGACCGGCTGCTTTTCGTCAACAGTTTTCCTGCCGCGGACCTGGCTACGGCGGAGTATTTTATCTTTTCCGTCGTCAAGGAGGTCATGTTCAATCCGGAACATACGGTGCTGCATGTGTTCGGTAAGGCGGATGAGAAGGTTGCCTCCGAGCTGGCCAAGTATTTTGCGTCTGTGAAGCGGATATCATGAGAATTATCGGAGGCTTTCTCAAAGGGAGGACTGTCATGCCGCCGGCCGGTTTTCGAGCCCGCCCGACAACGGATTTCGCAAAGGAGGGACTGTTCAATGTTCTGGACAATGCATACGACCTTTCAGCTGTCCGTGTGCTGGATTTGTTCTCAGGGACCGGAAGCATATCGTATGAATTTGCCTCGAGGGGGGCGCAGGAGATTTATGCAGTCGAGATGAATCCCCTCCACGCTTCCTTTATCAAGCGCAGTGCGGCTTCGTTCAGAATATCCGGAATGCATGTCGTCCGGCACAACGTCTTCGATTTCCTGAATATCTGCCGTCTGGACTTTGACATCGTATTCGCTGATCCTCCCTATGAGATAGAAGGGCTGGATACCATTCCCGACAGGGTCTTTAATGCGCCTTGTGTGCCTGGAGGCCTGTTGCGTGAGGGAGGCGTCCTGATCTTGGAGCATCCGGGAAGCTATTCCTTTGACAATCACCCGAGATTTGAGAAGGAAAAGAAGTACGGTAATGTTCATTTTTCATTTTTCAGATAAGATAATTTTAAAATTTTTAGAGAAAAAATTTGCAAATATCCAAAAACACTATATCTTTGCAATCCCTTTCGGAAACGGAGGGCACCCCCAAAAAAGGTGCGGTAGTTCAGCTTGGTTAGAACGCCGGCCTGTCACGCCGGAGGTCGCGGGTTCGAGCCCCGTCCGCACCGCCAGTTTACAAAGCAAAATTAGGAAAAGCTCTGATTCACAACAGAATCAGGGCTTTTTTCGTTTCCGGGCGAAGCAAAATATAGCGGTTCTACGAAGTTTGTCAGGTGCAAATTCAGGGTCCTTTTTTAGGGACAATAAAAAAGCACCTGAAATGTATAATACTTCATTGATTATCATGTTTTTGCGTAGGATTTTCCTGTTCCTCATTTTCTAATTTTACAACGTAAATAAAGTGGTATGAAACAGGAGTCAATGAAAGTTCTGTTCTTTATCCGTAAGAGCAGACTAAAGAAAAACGGTGAGGCACCGATTTTTCTGCGGGTGACAATTAACGGACAATTGGATGAAGTCCGGATTCAACGTTCTGTTCCATTGAAGTTATGGGACAATGTGAAGGAACGCAGCAAAGGAAAAGACCGGAGTTCAACGGAGCTGAACAGCTATATTGAGGCATTAAAAGTAAGGCTGTATCAGATTCACAAGGAACTTCTCTGTCGGGAAGCCCTGATTACCCCAAAGAATCTTCTGATAAAGTTATTCTCTAAAGAGGAACGACATCTGGTTTTGCAGACCATGCGGAAATGTATTGATGACTGGACTTCCCTGATTGGTACGGAGTACCAGCCCTCCACCATTTCACGTTATAACAACTGTTATGAATCGTTGCAGACAGTCATCAAGAATTTCTACAGGAAAGAGGACATTACATTTCATGAACTGAATGGGGAATTCATTGACCGGTTTGAGATGCATCTGAGAACGGTACGCAAGCTTTCCCAGAATACCCTGACCAAGTATATGAGCTGTTTCCGCAAATTTCTCGGACTGGCCCGGGAAAACGGATGGCTGGAACTGGACCCGTTGGCCGGAAAACGAAAGCGTCTGTTTCGGAAGGAAGAAACGTGTCCTACGTTCCTGACCCTGGAAGAACTGAAACGGATTATGGAGAAGGACTTTTCCACGACACGTCTGAACACCGTGAAGGATTTTTTCCTGTTCTGTTGTCTGACCGGCCTGTCATACATTGATGTGAAGACCTTGTGCCCGGCACATCTTTACAAGGACAATGAGGGGAAACTGTGGATACACAAGGCCCGCGTAAAGATTACTACTCATAAGGAAAGCTGTACCTGCAATGTTCCGCTTCTGGAACCCGCACTTGTCATTCTGGAGAAATACAAGGACTGGAATCCGGAAAATCCTGAAGGTCCCTGTTTCCCGATTCCGTCGAATCAGAAGATGAATGAGTTCCTGAAAGAGATAGCCACCCTATGTCGGGTGAACAAGCGGCTCACCGTTCATGTGGCCCGGCACACGTTCGCGACGACTGTTACCCTTGCTAACGATGTCGCCCTGCAGAATGTGTCGAAGATGCTCGGCCATTCTTCAACCCGCATGACACAGCATTATGCCCGTGTGTTGGACAACAGTATCATGAAGGACATGCAGGATGTCGCCCGGGTCTTCGGATAATCAGAAAAGGCTATACTTCACAACGCACAGTGAGGTATAGCCTTTTACATAAGGAAAAATTGTCTGCTTGTATGGATTGGCCACGTTTTTACCGGGATTATCTCTTCTTCCCTTTTTCAATCAGTCTGATGACATCCTGTCTTCGATAATAGGTTTTCCGGTCAATCTGGGAGAAGGGCAAGGTACCGTTGCTTCTCAGGGCCTGCAATGTTCTCTGCGATATGTTCAGTGCCATGCATACTTCCTGATTGTCCATCCAGTCATCCAGACTTTTTGAGGTTTGCCTGCTTTTGAGGTTTTCCAGTTTTTCTTTCAGCAGTCGGATGGATGTTGTCATTTCTCTGAAAGTACCGGCTTCAATGTTTACGATTTCCATAAAGTATAGTTGTTTGGTTTGAGGCAAAGATAGACGGTATGGGCCGACCGGCCAATATCATGTCATCAGATGGCATCAAAAGTCATCAGATGTCTCATGTTGCCTGTTGCAGGAATCGGTCTTTCAGAAATATCCGATTGTTGAATCTGGGAGGTACAGCCGTGTTCAGGAAAGACATGTATTATACTTCGTTATATTGCGCAATTTCGCATAGTACTGTATTTCAGTGTATTTACTAAGTTTGCACCAAAACAGAACGTATGAAAGGAAATACACTGAATGTAATGTTCTTCATCTTGAAGAACAAGTTGTTGAAGAACGGTGAAGCACCGGTTGTTCTTCGGGTGACAATCAACGGACAGCGGGATGAAATCCGTATCCAGCGCTCTATACCGGTGGAGTTATGGGACAATGCGAAGATGCGTAGCAAGGGAAGGGGGCGGAGTTCGGCAGAGCTGAACATGTATATTGAGACACTGAGGGACAGGATATATGTCATCCATAGGAATTCTGTGTATGATGGGGAAAGACTGACTCCGAAGAAAATCCTGGATATTCTCTATGCCAGGGAAGGACGGCATCAGGTTCTGAAGGCCATGAAGGAATGCATAGACGGATGGGCGGCTTCTCCCGGGGATTTGCATCCTGCCACCCTGGCACGTTACAACAGGTGTCACGGATTGGTGGAGACAGTCATACGGGATGTTTACAATAAGGAGGACGTCGCATTCTCCGAACTGGACAGGAAGTTCATCACGGCATTTGAAAGATATCTGAAGGAAACCTGCGGGCTGGCCTGGAATACGGCGGCTAAATATCTGGAGTGTTTCCGTAAAGTTCTCAAGGTGGCTCAGCAGAAGGGCTGGATGGAACATGGCAAGTTTTTGGAAGAACTGGGACAGTTGTGCGTAAAGGAGAAGACTTCCCCTTCTTTCCTGGACTGGGATGAACTGAAAACAGTGATGGAAACGGATATGCCGTCCGGACGTCTGAAACGGGTGAAGGATGTGTTCGTCTTATGTGCGCTCACCGGACTTTCCTATCAGGGGGTAAGCACCCTTTGTCCGTCGCACCTGTTCAGGGATGACGAAGGAACACTGTGGATTTGCAGGACACGTGCTGAAGGAACGGAGGTTGGTGACAGCTGTACAAGCCGTGTTCCTCTTCTTAAACCGGCAATGGTTCTATTGGAGAAGTACAGAGGCTGGAATCCGATGAATCCAGAAGGTCCGTGTTTCCCTGTCCCGTCAGTCCAGAAAATGAATGAATACCTGAAAGAAGTAGCGGCGCGTTGTCGGATTTCCAAGCGTCTGACCACCCAGATGGCCCGCAACACGTTCGCTGCGACAGTTACCCTGGCCAAC
This sequence comes from uncultured Bacteroidales bacterium, assembly GCA_944323445.1. Classification (GTDB taxonomy): domain Bacteria; phylum Bacteroidota; class Bacteroidia; order Bacteroidales; family UBA932; genus Coprenecus. The sequence continues at coordinate 5,156 of CALUSM010000026.1, read as the reverse complement.
CGGATTCCCAAAGAACACGTCGGGGAAATGCTCGGCTATTCTTCCGACTATATGTTGCGCCATTATATGCAGGCTCTGGAGAGGAATTCCCAAAAGGCATGAAGCGGATATATACAAAATATGATAAAAAGTGAAAGGCTATACTCCAATGGATGTGGTGGTATAGCCTTTCCCATAAACGGAATTGGATGTCAGAACGCTTCTTTCCGGTTCTTTTCCAGCAGTCGTACAATATCGCTTTCCCGGTATAGGATTTTTCCTCCTATCTGGTAATAAGGCAATATGCCGCTACTTCTGTAGTCCAGCAGCGTACGCTTGCTCAGCTTGAGCTTTCCGGCCAGTTCCGTATCTGTCAGGTAGTTTTCCCCGTCCAATAAGTGCCGGTTGTCAGCCTGCAAATTGTCTATAAGGTCCGATACCCTTTTCATTTCATCGAAGAAATGAAGCACTTCCTTGTCTGATCTGGTTATGATTGTTCCCATAAGCTGTCCTTTTTGGTTTGAGAAAAAGATATCCGCATTCTCATGCCGCTGCAAACCGTCGGAGCCTGTTGTCACCAGATATCATCAAATGTCTTCAGATTTCATCGGACCGGATTCCGGCTTCCAGTCCTTCAGTTTGTTCTTTAATACCTTCATGTCCTCCGTGACTTTCCTGTACGTGATTCTGGCATAGGCTTGTGTGACCCTCAGATTGGTATGTCCGAGCATTTTGGAAAGCGTTTCTATCGGAAGCCCGTTTTCCAGACAGACAGTCACGGCGAACGTGTGCCGGGCCACATGAAATGTCACCCTTTTTCTGATATGGCAGATGTCGGCAAGCTCTTTAAGGTAGGCATTGCTTTTCTGGTTCGAGATGGTTGGGAACAGGTATTCCGATTCGCCTTTTCCTATATAAAAACTTGCTATTTTCTTGGCTTGGGGAAGGAGAGGGATGAATGCGGGGTGGTTGGTCTTGGTCCTGTACAGATGGATATACATGCTCTTGCCGGAATCTGAAATGATTTGATCCTTTCTCAACCGACAGATGTCTGAGTAGGCGATGCCTGTGAAGCAGCTGAAGATGAATATGTCACGGATGGAAGCCAGTCTGGGAATATCCAGCCGCTTGTTCATTATCCTTATTATTTCCTGTTTGTTCAGGTATTGTTTCTGGCTTTCTTCCTTCTTTATTTGGTAGGTTGAGAACGGATTGGTCAGGATAATTCCGCACCGGTATGCCCATAGGATTCCTTTTCTTACCATACTCATCATCTTGGCTGTTGTATTGATTGACAGCCTGCAGTCAGTCCTGAAGAAAAGTTCTAGTTCGTGTATCATCTGCCGGTTGAACTGTTCCAGTGGTATATCTTGTCTGCCCATTTTCTTGCAGAACTCCTCAAGCCGCCTGTAGACCAGTTTATATCTGTTGGAATGGGACATGCTGATTTGTCCGGCATGTGCCAGCCTGTCAGCATCTTTCACCTGTTTGTCAAATATCTCCAAAAGGGAAGACGGGTTGGATCCTGTGGCCATGAAGCGTTGTTTCAGCATGCTTGCTGTAAGATGTTTCCCTTCCAGTTGGGCCTGTCGGTAATGATGCTGCAATGTGGAACTTACTTTGTCCAGGTATGCATTGATGTCGTGTGCTTCTGGATTCATGTCGGAAACACGCCTGTTCTGCTTGTCCCAATGCTCCTGCAGGATGGATATCTTCAGGCTTACATCTGTTGCCTTGTTATTGACTATAATGCGGAGCATGATTGTTGACTTGCTGTCTTTTTGAAGCTTTCTACGCTTCAGATAAAAGTAAATGGAAAAACTATGTCTCATAAGAAATAAATATTAATTGTGTCCATATCACGAACGGGTGTATAGGACACGGATAAGACATAGATTATGGTTCTGAATGGAATGTAATATATTGATTATTAATGACCTTGAATAAAGGATTATAAGAAAAGAAAATAAAGTAGATGTGTGATTTTCAGATATTTGTTAATGTCATAGGAAAAGGTTCGGATCCGCTTGGGGCCCGAACCCAGAGCCCCAATCTGCTTAGGAGTAATTGGATGGTATGTAATATGTTTATTATCAGATGTTTGAACCTGTATAGTCCGACATTGCTTACAAAAATAGGTTCAGTTCCTACATAATTTGCTAGTGAACCTTGTAGGATATTAATATTCAATCAGATACATCAGACTGCTAAGTGCAGACTTTTCAAATAACCACCTCTTTTTATCTGCATCAGAGAAGAATTTGACGTTACGGAGGTAGTGTTCTCCGGCTTGCCGGAACGGACGGGAAAAGCCGGTTATTTCTGTTTCTTTTGGGAGTTCCTACATTCCGCAGTTTTGGTATGTTCGTACACATAAGTACGGGCTTCTTCACGGAATTTTTCACGTTCCGGTGTCCCGGGTTTTCCGAACTGGGAATCCATGAGTTTGTTAATATCAATCGGAATATTCTCTTTCAAAGTCTCCTTTTCTACTTCATATTCCAAAGATAGTTCTCTTGCGGGGAAATAACAAATTTTATGACGCAAGATTGTGAAAACGGTATAATAATAGGTGCAATAAAACAATAGCGACTGCAACTATTAGAGTAACCATACTATTTTCCGCTACGACGATTTTATCGGCTGTTTTTCAGCCGATAAAATAAAAATGTCCGCAAGAAAATATTTTTGTTTTAATATTCCGGTTTCACTGCTGTCCAGAGAAAATTCTCTAAAGCAACTATTATTAATTAATAATCAATTAGTTACGAGGATAATAAAATTTTTCGATTAGAAATTATAGTTTTGCAAGAAGGTATAAACAGCCAATTCTGCAAACTATGAACAAAGGAAAAACAATATTTGCACAGGTTATGTCTCTTATAAACACATACGAATTTAAGAAGTGCGTCAACCGCTATAAGGGTGACAGGCACTCCATCAAATTCACTTGCCGTGACCAGTTCATGGTAATGAGCTTTGCTCAGTTCACGGACAGGTCCGGGCTGAGAGACATAGAGACTACACTTAACCTTTGTTCTCCTGATCTTTACCGTTCTGGTATCAAGGTAATGCCAAAATCCACCTTGGCCGAAGCGAATGAAAAGAAGGATTGGCGTATCTATCAGGACTTTGCACAAGTTCTGATACGACAAGCAAAGGAAGCATATAAGGGACAGAAACTTAGACTTGACCTGGATGAAATGGTCTATGCCTTTTACAGCAGCACTATTGAGCTGTGTCTGAAGCTTTGTCCATGGGCTAAGTTTCATCATGAGAGAGGAGCAATCAAGATGCATACCTTGATGGATTTTAGAGGTTCCATCCCGACATTTGTTCATCTGACAGAAGGAGCGGTTCACGATTCCAAAATTATGGATAAGATACCTGTAGAAGCAAACTCCTACTATCTTATGGACAAAGGATATGTCAAGTTTGACTCCTTGTACCAGCATTTTCATCTTAACAATGCCTTTTTTGTAACAAGAGCAAAAGGAAATATGCTTTATGAGGTTATTGATAGTAGAGAGGTAGATCAATCTGCCGGACTTTCCTCTGATGAAACCATCAAATTGACTGGGCCACTTACTTCTCAGAAGTATCCTGATTCTCTTAGACTTGTTGTATATGAAGACTTCAGCACAAATACAGTTTACCGTTTCCTCACTAATAACTTCAAGCTTGAGGCATTGACCATTGCCGAGTTGTACAGGGAAAGATGGCAAATTGAGTTGTTCTTCAAATGGATAAAGCAGCATCTGCACATAAAGACATTCTATGGAACCACCCAAAACTCCGTGTACACACAGATATGGATAGCTATCTGTGACTATCTTCTGCTTATCATTGCGAAGAAACATTATATGTTGAACCCAAGTCTTCATTCTATTTCAAATTCTATTGGTCAAGTTCTCTTCAAAAGAGGCGACATCAAAGATATATTTAATCAAACCGACCTCACTGCTAATGTTCCGGAGAGTGATGGTCCTAGGCAGCTTACATTGTGGTAAAGTTTCTCCGGACAGCAGGGTTCCGGTTTATAAAAACATAGCAGAAGAGTCTTCTTGTCGCAGTCCTTACCATGAAGAATACATTCAAACAAGTGCTTCAGGTAATCCTGAGGGTCTCTGTCGTTCAACTTACAGCTTTCTATCAGAGAGAAGATGAATGCCGAGTTTTCTGCGGCTGCCTCACTTCCTATATTCATGCAGTTCTTGAGCAGCAGCTTTACAGGTTTCATCCTTTGCTCACAAAGATTGTTCGATATTTCTGCCGAACCGTCCTTGAGGATATTTCTCAGGGATTTCCACTGGTTTATTGTATAGTTTACGGCCCTTCTCATCAGTTCGTTAGCCATAAGTTTAATATCCTGCATCATCATGACCACCTTATGATGGATACGTTCAAGAATAGGTCCTGTAAGCTCAAGTCTTTTTTCCTTAATCTGCTCGCCGCTGAGTTTCATTGTGCGGAACAGATCTTCATTTCTGAACATATCATCGATAGGGTCTATTATATCCATCGTAGTTCTGTCTGAAGGCAAGGCATCAACCCACAACCTCCTAGTGCCTCCAGCATCCTATATGAAGCACCTTTGATTCTTCTCCATCATACATCCTGTAAACCGTATATCCGTTTGTAGATATAGATCCCATAAAATGCTCAAGGAAGGTCTTTGCTACATCAGAGGCCCTGCTACCGTTATTGTAATGATAATAAACCAACCTGACATGTTTTGCAAAGAAAGCCCATAAGTACTTTCTCCTGTAAGCCTTGCCTTCCTTTGTTTCCACTCCGACAAGCTCGGTAGTCTCATCAACCATAAGGTATTTAGCTCTCTGTACAAATTCCTTGAATACATCTCCGATAAATTTCTTTAGTTTGGTGATTCCGTTATGGATATAGCTGTTCAACGTGGTGTTGCTTATGTGGATGCCCTCTCTTGCAAGCAGTCTTATCTGTCTGTTCTCAGGCATGCTGAAGTCATATTTCAGGCAAAGCAGGCGGGCAAGCAGTTCAGGAGAGAAGATACCTCCAAGATTTTTCAAGGGATGCTCCATCGTGGTAAGCGACCGGTGAAGTGCGTATAGCGAATTTATACCAGGCGAGGTATCTTCGCGCAAAAAAAAGATGCTTACACGAGAAGAAATCGCAGAGATAGTTCAATACTGCAAGGA